>NZ_JBHVOI010000002.1:0-1046131 GCF_042887885.1 Streptomyces sp. NPDC057900 | reverse complement strand
GCGCCCTGTCGATGACGGTCGCCAAGGAGTGGCAGCCGGGCAACGACGAGGGCGGCAAGTCCGACGAGCGCGGCAAGTCGGACGACGAGGGCTGGAAGAAGGACAAGCCCAGCGGCGGCATGCACACCGGTGGTGGCGCGATGGCGATGACCGGCAGTGGTCTCGCGGCCGGTTCGCTGCTGCTGCTCGGTGGCGTCGGCGTCGGCGCCTACAAGCTGCGTCGCCGCCAGGCGACGGGCGGTGCGATGGCCTGACCCGACCGCACTGCCGGCCGGTAGCTCCACTGTCGCGGCCGTCGTCCCTCAGGGCGGCGGCCGCGGCGCCTTCGTTTCCCGCTCCCCCCGCGCCTCGCCTCCTCCCCCATCACCCTTGTCCCGCGCAGACGAAAGGCTCGTTCCATGGCCGCCCCGCAGTCGCCCGGTTCACCCTCCTCCCGGACTGCCTCCGACACCACCACCCTCGGCCGCGCCCTGCTCTGGCCCGCCGCGGCGGCCGGTCTCGGCATGCTGCTCATCTACAACTCGGTCGGCTCCGCGGCCGACGACAAACCGCCCGCCCCACCCGCGGCCGCCGCGCCCGCCGCCCCCGCGCCCGCGTCGGCCTCCGCCGCCCCGAAGACGGCCGCCCCAGGACCGTCCCTGCCCCGCTCAGTACCGACGCGGCTGCGGATCCCGGCCATCGCGGTGGACGCCCCGTTCACCCCCCTGTCGATCGGCTCCTCCGGCCGGCTCGACGCGCCTCCCCCGAACGACAAGAACCTGGCCGGCTGGTTCAAGGACGGCGTGACGCCGGGCGAGCGCGGGGCCGCGATCGTGGCGGGTCACGTGGACACGACGACCGGGCCCGCGATCTTCCTGCAGCTGCGGTTCCTGCAGGCCGGCTCCACGGTCGACATCACGCGCGCGGACGGCACGGTGGCCACGTTCAAGGTCGACACCGTCGAGACGTTCAGCAAGGCGAAGTTCCCCGACAAGCGGGTGTACGCCGACACCCCGGACGCCCAGCTGCGCCTGATCACCTGCGGCGGCAACTACAACAGGACCGTCAAGGACTACGAGGACAACGTGGTCGTGTTCGCCCACCTCGACTCGTCCAAGAAGGGCTGACCGCCGTGCTCGCGCGCCCCGCGCGGAAAACCCCGCGCGGGGCGCCCGGGGTCCCTGCTAGCGTCCCCCGCATGAAGCGTGCCGCTGTGACGACGACGCCGGAGAGTGTCCCGGCGCGCTGACTGCTGACCAGTCCGAAGCCCCGGGGCGAGTGCCCCGGGGCTTCTGCTTGCGGTGACTCGCCCCTCCGTACGCGAGGAGACCGCCATGCACGACCACCGCAGGCTCGGCCGCGAGCTGGAGCTGTTCGACACCGACCCGCTGATCGGCGCGGGACTCCCGTACTGGCTGCCCGACGGCGCGGCGCTGCGGCACACCCTGGAGGAGTACATCCGCGCCGAGGAACGGCTGGCGGGCTACCGGCACGTGTACTCGCCGGTGCTCGGCAAGCGGGAGCTGTACGAGATCTCGGGGCACTGGTCGCACTACAGCGACGACATGTTCCCGCCGATGGACCTGGGCGGCGAGCAGGTGGTGCTGCGGCCGAGCCTGTGCCCGCACCACGCGGTGATCTACCGCTCCCGCTCGCACAGTTACCGGGAACTTCCGCTGCGGATGGCCGAGCTGGGCGGCATGTACCGTTCCGAGCTCTCCGGAGTGCTGGGCGGGCTGACCCGGGTGCGGTCCATCCAGCTGAACGACGCGCACATCTTCTGCACCCTGGACCAGGTCGCGGAGGAGGCACGGTCCGCGCTCGGCATGATCCGCCGGGCGTACGAGGCGCTCTCCATCCGGCCGGCCCGCTTCCGGCTCTCGCTGCCGGGGCCGGGCGGGAAGTACGTCGCCGCGCCCGAGATGTGGCGGCGCTCCACCGCCCTGCTGACCGAGGTCCTCGACTCGTCCGGACTGCCCTACGAGTCGGCCGAGGGCGAGGCCGCGTTCTACGGGCCCAAGATCGACGTCCAGGTCGCCGATCCGGCGGGCCGCGAGTCGACCCTGTCCACCGTCCAGATCGACTTCCACCAGCCGGAGCGGTTCGATCTGCACTACATCGGGGCCGACGGGGCGAAACACCGGCCGGTCATGGTGCACCGCAGCATCATCGGCAGTGTCGAACGGGCCGTCGCCCACCTCATCGAGCAGCACGGCGGCGCGTTCCCCGGCTGGCTCTCCCCCACCCAGATCGTGATCCTGCCGGTCTCCGACGCCGAGCTCCCGAACGCCGAGGCGCTCGCCGCCCGTTGCACCGCGCTCGGGCTGCGCGCCGAGGTCAGCGGCCGGGAGCGCGGCAGCCTGGGCGCCCGCGTCCGGGAGGCCCGCCTCGTCCCGTACCAGGCGGTCATCGGCGCGGCGGAGGCCGCGGACGACCGCGTCGCGCTGCGCCTGCGCGACGGGCGGCGGCTCGGCCCCGGGCCGGCCGGGGAGGCGCTCGCCCGGATCGGCGCGCTGGTCGCGGCGCACAGCACCGCGCTGTGGGACGAGGAGCCGGGCCCTATGGGGTGACCGGGGCCGGTTCCCCGGCGGCGCGCCGGTCGGAGCCGAGCGCACCGGCCAGCGTAGCGGCGACGATCAGGAAGGCGAGGACGACGGTCATGGCGAGCCGGAGTCCGATGTGATCGGCGAGGAAACCGAGTCCGGGCGGGCCGACGAGGAAGGCGAGATAGCCCGCGGTGGACACGGCGCCGACCCGTGCCGCCGCGTCGTGCGGGTGGTCGCCCGCCACGGACACGGTGACCGGAAACCCGAGCGAGGCGCCCAGCCCCCACAGCACCGTGGCGGCGCCCGCCATCGCCGGGCTCGGCGAGACGATCACCACCGCCAGGCCCAGCGCGGCGACGACCGCGCTGATCCGGACGGTCTGTGCCCGGCCGAAGCGCTCCAGGAGGGGGCCGCCCGCGAAGCGGCCGAGGGTCATCGAGGAGGCGAAGACCAGGAAGGTCAGGGAGCCGGCGGTGGCGCTCACCTCGTAGCCGTCCACCATCAGCAGCGGCAGCCAGTCGTTCGCGGCGCCCTCCGCGAAGGCCATGGCCAGCACGATCACCCCGATCAGGACGAGGCGCCGGTCCCGCCACACCGCCAGCTGGCCGCGCAGCCCGCCCGGTCCCGCGGTCTCGGCCGCCTCCTCCTTGCCCGTGCCGGGCGGGATCGCGAGGACGGCCCGGACCGCGGCGGCCGCTATCAGCACCGCGACGACGGTGAGGTGCCAGCCGACGGGGAACGCGGCCGCGGTCAGCCCCATGCCGAGCAGCGCCCCGACCACGGTGCCGAGGCTGAAGCAGCCGTGCAGCACGGGCAGTACGGCCCGGCCGATGACGCCCTCGACGGCCGCGCCCTCGATGTTGAACGCGACCTCGGCCAGCCCCATCCCGCCGCCGAACAGGGCGAGCCCGCCGAAGACCCCGGCCGCCAGCGACAGACCCGTGCCCGCCGCGACGACCAGGAGCCCGGTGACGATCAGCGACGCCCCGACACTGATCGCCGCCCGGCCGCCGTACCGGCGTACCAGCGGGCCGGAGGAGGTGACACCGGCCATCGAGCCGACGGACAGCCCGAACAGCACCAGGCCCATCGAGCCGGTGGAGACATCGAGCCCGTCCCGGACGGCCGGGGTGCGGGCCACCCAGGACGCCATTCCGACACCCGCGGCGAGCATGAAGAGGAACAGGGCGGTACGCCAGCGGCGCGTAGCGGCATCCATGGCAGTGGGGCCTCAGCAGACGGATCGAGGAAGCAGAAAAGGGCGACAGCAGGAGCGTACGATCGTACGCCTTGAGTGTACGATCGTACGCATGAAGGATCACTTCGCGGGAGACCCCCGTACCAACCATGAGCGGATGCTGGCCGGAGACCTCTACATCTCCGATGATCCGGACATCGCGAAGGCCCAGCAGCGAGCCGTGCGCCTCGCCGCCCGGTACCTCGCGGCGTACACGGAGGACGCCGACGCCGCGCAGCCCGTCCTCGCCGAACTCCTCGGCGGTGTCGGCGCGGGTGCGCACATCCGGCCGCCGCTGTACGTCGACTACGGCACGTACATCACGGTCGGCGAGGACACGTTCATCAACTACAACCTCACCGCCCTGGACGTGGCCCCGATCACCATCGGCCGGGACTGCCAGATCGGGCCGAACGTACAGTTGCTCACCCCGACCCACCCGGTGGAGCCCGAGCCGCGCCGCGACAAGCTGGAAGCGGCCAAGCCGATCACGATCGGGGACAATGTCTGGCTCGGCGGCGGAGCGATCGTGCTCGCCGGGGTGACCATCGGGGACAACAGCGTCATCGGCGCCGGAGCCGTCGTGACGAAGGACGTCCCGGCCAACGTGGTCGCCGTGGGCAACCCGGCCCGGGTGATCCGTTCGATCTAGCCCAGAAATCCAGCCCAGCAGAGGAAGCACCGTGGCGACCGGCAGGAACGACCCCGAGCGGCGGGAGCGCATCATCACCGCCGCGCTCGACCTGATCGCGGAAGAGGGGGTCGCCGGGACGTCGCACCGCAAGGTCGCCGCCCGTGCCGGGGTGCCGCTCGGGTCGATGACGTACCACTTCGGCGGCATGGACGAGCTGCTGCGGGAGGCGTTCATCCGCTTCTCCAGCAGCATCATCGCCGTGTTCGAGGAGCGGCTCGGCGCCGCGGAGACGCCCGACGAGGCCCGGGAGGCGGTGGCCGGTCTCGTTCACCACTTGTCGAGCGGGAATCAGCGCGAACTGGTCCTCACCCACGAGCTCTACACGCTCGCGGCCCGGAAACCCGCCTACCGCGAACTGACCAGGGAGTGGATGCGCAGGAGCCGGCGCGCGCTGGAGTGGCACTTCGATCCGGCGACGGCCCGGCAGCTGGACGCGCTGATCGAGGGCCTGTCCATCCACCGCGCCCTGGAGACCGAACCGCACGACCGCGCCCTGACCGTCGAGGCCATCGCCCGCATCACGCGGGGCACGGGCGGGAGTTCCTGACCCCGCACCCCCAGATCCCCTGGCCGGCACCCCACCTGACCAAGGTGCCGGCCAGGTCCGCGTCCGGAACCCGGATCACGGCCGCCCCGATCCACGCCGACCAACATCAACTCCTAAAGTCAACCGCACCCGGAACTGATCCCAGAACGGGTCAATTGCCTTTCTGCCGCCGTTAATTGTTGCGCACAGGCGGTTCGGCTGAGGCTCTTGATGCACACCTCTTGACGTTTCCCAGGTGACAGCGGAAGCATCAACTCCCGTCGGAGAGCGCTCTCACGGGCTCTCCGGGAAGCTCGTCGTGTCACCCGTACCACGACTCAGGAGACGTACGTCTATGCATGCTCCCCCCACGGAGACGCCCATCGCTCCCCCCACCGCACCCCGCCGCAGGCGACGTACCCGCACGTTCGGGTTCGCCGCGTTCGCCGTCTCGCTCCTCATGGCCGTCCCCACCGCGCAGAACGCCTTCGGGGCGGACGCGAAGGCCATCGAGGGCGGCGGCGACCTCGGTCCCAACGTGATGGTGTTCGACCCGTCGACGCCTGACATCCAGGCCAAGGTCGACGAGGTGTTCAAGAAGCAGGAGTCGGCGCAGTTCGGTGACGGCCGCTACGCGCTGATGTTCAAGCCGGGCACGTACAACAACCTCAACGCGCAGATCGGTTTCTACACCTCGATCGCGGGTCTCGGGCTGAACCCCGACGACACCACCTTCAACGGTGACGTGACCGTGGACGCGGGCTGGTTCAACGGCAACGCCACCCAGAACTTCTGGCGTTCGGCGGAGAACCTGGCGCTCAACCCGGTCAGCGGCACCGACCGCTGGGCCGTCTCGCAGGCCGCCCCGTTCCGCCGGATGCACGTCAAGGGCGGGCTGAACCTGGCACCCGACGGCTACGGCTGGGCCAGTGGCGGGTACATCGCCGACAGCAAGATCGACGGCCAGGTCGGCCCGTACTCGCAGCAGCAGTGGTACACCCGCGACAGCTCGATCGGCGGCTGGGGCAACGGCGTCTGGAACATGACGTTCTCCGGTGTCGAGGGCGCCCCCGCCCAGAGCTTCCCGGAGCCGCCGTACACCACGCTGGAGAACACCCCGGTCTCCCGCGAGAAGCCGTTCCTGTACCTGGACGGCGACGACTACAAGGTGTTCGTCCCCGAGAAGCGCACCAACGCGCGCGGTGTCTCGTGGGCGAACGGCGCGCCCAAGGGCGAGTCGATACCGCTGGACCAGTTCTACGTGGTGAAGCCCGGCGCGACCGCCGAGACGATCAACGCGGCCGTCGAGCAGGGTCTGCACCTGCTGTTCACGCCCGGTGTCTACCACGTCGACCAGACCATCAACATCGACCGCGCCAACACCGTGGCGCTCGGTCTGGGTATGGCCACGATCGTCCCGGACAACGGGGTCACCGCCATCAAGGTCGGTGACGTGGACGGGGTGAAGCTCGCCGGTCTGCTCATCGACGCCGGTACCACCAACTCGAAGTCGCTGATCGAGGTCGGTACCGAGGGTTCGACCACGAGCCACGCGGACAACCCGACGTCCCTCCAGGACGTGTTCGCCCGGGTCGGCGGCGCGGGGGCGGGCAAGGCCACCACCGCCATGGTGATCAACAGCAACGACACGATCATCGACCACACCTGGCTGTGGCGCGCCGACCACGGCGAGGGCGTCGGCTGGGAGACCAACCGCTCCGACTACGGCCTCCAGGTCAACGGTGACAACGTGCTGGCCACCGGACTGTTCGTCGAGCACTTCAACAAGTACGACGTGCGCTGGTCCGGTGAGAACGGCAAGACGATCTTCTTCCAGAACGAGAAGTCGTACGACGCCCCCAACCAGGCGGCCGTCCAGAACGGTGACACCAAGGGATTCGCGGCCTACAAGGTCGACGACTCCGTCACCACCCACGAAGGGTGGGGCCTGGGCAGCTACTGCTACTACAACGTGGACCCGACGATCATCCAGGGCCACGGCTTCGAGGCCCCGGTGAAGCCCGGGGTCAAGTTCCACGACCTGCTCGTCGTCTCGCTCGGCGGCCAGGGCCAGTACGACCACGTCATCAACGACACGGGTTCGCCCACGTCGGGCACGGACACCGTCCCGTCGCAGGTGGTGTCCTTCCCGTAGGAAGGCACCCGACACAGCCCTGACAGCGGTGTGCCCCGTCGTGTGTATCGGCGGGGCACACCGCTGTCGGGCGTCCGGGCTGCTGGGGGTGCCGGGGCGGGCGGGGCTGTCGGGGCGGGCGGGGCTGTCGGGCGGTCAGGGCAGGAGTTCGACGTATCCGTCGGCTCCGTGCACACGGATCCGCTGGCCGTCCCTGATCAGCCGGGTGGCCCCCGACACGCCTACGACGGCGGGCAGACCGTACTCCCGGGCGATCACCGCGCCGTGCGTCATCAGTCCGCCGACCTCCGTCACCAGGCCCGCGATGCCGACGAACAGCGTCGACCAGCTGGGGTCCGTGAAGGCCGTGACCAGGATGTCGCCCGCTTCGAGATCGGCCCGCGCCATGTCGAGGACGACGCGGGCCCGGCCCTCGACGGTCCCGGCGGACACCGGCAGACCCGCCAGGGCACCGTCCGGCACGTCGTCGCGCCGGTACGCCCCGCTGACCGCCTCGCCGTCCGACGTGAGCACCCGGGGCGGGGTGAGCGCCAGATACGAGCGGTACGCGTCCTCGCGCTCCCCGATGAGCCGGTGATCGGCCTCGTCGGAGCGCACGACGTCGCGGAGTTCCTGGAACGTGAGGTAGAAGACGTCCTCCCTCTCGGCGAGCACACCGGCCCGCACGAGGCGCTCGGCCTCCGCCATCAGGGCCTGCTTGTAGACGAAATAGCGGCTGACGATGTCGTACTTCGGGTACTCCCGGTACCCGATGAAGGCCCTGACCCGGTCGATCATCCGCTTGGTCTCGTCGGCCTTCCGGTCCCCGTCGGGCAGGGCCCGCAGCCGGGTCAGCACGTCCCGCTCCTTGTGCAGCGCCTTCTGCCGCCCCTGCTCGAAGCGCTGTTCGGCGGCGCCCGGCGCGAAGTTCCGGACGTTGTCGAGGATCGCCGGTGCGAGGGTGGTGGGGCACTCGCTCCACCTCGGCCGCGTGATGTCGATCTCGCCGGCGCAGCGCATCCCGTACCGGCCGAGGTAACCCTCGATGGCCTCGCGCGCCTCGGGGCCACCGGGGACCTTCGCGAGCTCGTCCAGGAAGACCGCGTCGTCGACGGACTCCGCGTCCCGCAGGAACGCCACGACCTCCGGCCGGGGGCGGACCACGTCCGCGACGTCGAGCAGCGCCAGACCCATCTCCGAGGTGATGTTGCCGGGAGCGGACAGGGTCAGGGTGTCCGCCGCGTTCTTCTCGCCCAGCCACTCCAGCAGCTGGTCGTTGAGCCACCAGGTGGCCTCCATCCCCGCCATGATCGCCCGGAAGTTCAACCGGTCCCCAAGGACTCGTCGGTGCTCCTCGAAGGCCTCCAGCAGGAAGTCGAACAGAGCCGGTCCGCTCTTCGTCCGGATGTCGCGCTCCAGGGCGGCGATGGATTCCCGGCTGCGCTCGATCAGCTCGGGAACGATGTCCGGCTCCGGGCCGTCCGGGACGGCGTCCCCGCGCGCCGACGGGCCGGCGGGGGCGGCGGGGCCGGCGTCCGGGGTCGGCGGGAGCAGGCCGTCGCGGGCGAGGAGGGTCTCCAGCGCGTCCCTGACCAGCGGGTCGCCCTTTCCCATGACGTCCAGCAGGGCGGCGCGGCTCGCGGGTGCGGCGAGGCGCTGGGTGACGTCGACGAACAGCCTCCCGCCCGCCTCGTACATCGCCACCATGGCCGTCAGCTGCCACATGGAGTACCCGAGGGGCTTCATCGGGTCGGTCATCATCTGCTGATGGCCGACGGAGACGTAGACGTGGTCCTCCTGGTCACCGGCCTCGGGGATGGGGAACAGCGTCGTGATCGGCCGGCTCTGGACGATCTGGAAGCCGTCGTCGGCCAGGCACCATTCGATGTCCTGCGGGCGGCCGAAGTGCGCTTCGATCCGGCGTCCGAGGTCCACGAGCCGCACGGCCTGCTCGTCCGTCAGCGCGGGCCGCTCCTGCTGCCGGGGGTCGATCTCCACTTCTCGCGTACCGCCACCGGGCAGGGCGTGGACGGCGCGGTGTTTGGCGGCGATCGTCCTGGCGACGACCTCGCCGTGCCGGACCGTGAAGACGTCCGGGTTCACCAGGCCGGAGACCAGGGCCTCACCGAGGCCGAAGCCGGCGTCCACGGTGGCCGTCTTCCGGTTGCCGGTGACCGGGTCGGCCGTGAACAGGATGCCGGACGCCTCCGGGAGGACCATCCGCTGCACGACCACGGCCATCTGGACCGTGCGGTGGTCGATGCCGTTGCGCCGGCGGTAGATGACGGCCCGCTCGGTGAACAGCGAGGCCCAGCACCGGCTGACGTGCCGGATGACCTCCGCCGCGCCCACGACGTTCAGATACGTGTCCTGCTGGCCGGCGAACGAGGCCGTCGGGAGGTCCTCCGCCGTGGCGCTGGACCGGACGGCACAGGCGGCCCCCGCGCCGAGCCTGCCGAGCGCGCGGGTGATCTCCGCGGCGAGAGCGTCCGGGACGGGGGTCTCCTCGATGGTGCGGCGGATCTCCGCGCTGAGGGTGCGGACCGCCTCCCGGTCGTCCGGGTCCAGCCGCGACAGCTGGTCGAGCCGGGCGTCGACCGACGGTGCCGCCGTGATGATGCGCCGGAAGGCGTCCGTCGTCACGCAGAAACCGTCCGGCACCCGGATGCCCTCGATCCGCGACAGCGCGCCCAGATGGGCGCCCTTGCCGCCGACGGCCTCGGCCCGCGTCTCATCGACGTCTTGAAGATCCAGCACACAACTATCGGTCATCGCCACCATTCCTGCCTGTATTTCCCTCCGACGAGCCGGGCGCCGCGCACTCCTGCGACCGCGCTGCCGGTCCCACCCATGATTCGACGTCACCGTGTCCCGCCCACGTCGGCAGCAACACACGCACGCCCGCCGATTTCCGCAGGTTGCGGCAACGAGGGACGATTCTGCGCCCTGGACCGGGCCTTGCCGCAAGCCCCCCTGTGCGCTATAAGTTGAGAGTGGCAAGGAGAGTCTCTTCTCCTTGCCTTTGTCGTTTCGCGCCGCCGCCCGGTGGCGGACTCGGTACGTCCGCCCGGTGGCGGACTTGGTACGCGCTTTACACACCACCCGCAACCGCGCCGGTCCACTTCCATGTCTCTATAAATGTTGAATCCTTGAAGTAGTGACGCGAGCGGAGCAGGACATGCGGCGGGGCAAGGGCGTTATAGGGATCGCGTTGCTGGTGAGCGCGGTACTGGCGGGGACGAGCGCTTGCGGTGGCAAGGGATCGGCCTCGGCCGACTCCCAGAACGGGAAGGGCGGCTCCTCCGGCGGGGCGTCCGCGAGCGCGCACCCGTCGCCGTCGCACACGCATCCCTCGGGTCCGCCGATGCTCCTGGAGACGATCGCACCGCTGGACAAGGCGACGGTCGGTGTCGCTATGCCGGTCTCGGTGGTCTTCACCAACCCGGTGGTGAAATCGGCCCGTTCGAACATCGAGAAGCACCTCAAGATCTCCGCGTCCGTCCCCACGACCGGTGCCTGGCACTGGATGGGCGACAAGCGGGTCGACTGGCGTCCGAAGGACTACTGGAAGTCCGGCACCAAGGTGCGCATCGACGCCGACCTGAAGGACGTCTCCAACGGCAGCGGCCGCTACGGCACGCACGGCTACACCCACTCCTTCACCATCGGCGACGACGTCCGGGCCGACGCCTCCGTCACCGGTCACACCATGAAGGTCACCCGCAACGGCGCCACGGTGCGCACGCTCTCCATCAACGCGGGCAGCGCCCAGTACCCCACCTGGAACGGCACGATGGCGGTGATCGACAAGCAGGAGAAGGTCCACATGACGTCCTGCAGCGTCGGCATCAGCTGCAACAAGGGCGACGCGAACTACTACGACCTGACCCTCCCCTGGGACATCCACCTCACCCAGTCGGGCACCTACGTCCACTTCTCCACCGGTGACACCAACCCGGGCAGCGGCAGCGCCCTCGGCTCGCACGGCTGCGTGCACCTCTCGCTGGCCGATGCGAAGTGGTTCTACGGCCAGGTGAAGCAGGGCGACCCCGTCACGGTCACCGGCTCCCCGCGCGCCAAGGCGTCCGCCGACAACGGCTACGCCTCCTTCAACCTCTCGTGGCCGCAGTGGCTGGACGGAAGCGCGAGCGGCGCGAAGACCACGGCCGCGCTGTAGCGAGACCCGGTCTGTCCGGCTGAACGACCCGCCCGGTGGCTGGGGTTCCTGGACCCCACCCGCCGGGCGGCCGCATGTGTGCCGCGGGAGCGTCTCAGGCGTGCAGAGCCAGCGCGCCCTTCGCCGGGACGGACGCGGTCACGGTGCCGTCGTCACCGACCTCCACGGTGTTGCCGTCGCAGGCGTCCGGGGAGGCCTGCGCCACGTCGCAGTAGGTGCCGGCCGGAAGCGACGTGCTGAACGACTGCTCAAGGGCGTCGTCACCGTTGTTGATGGCCACGAAGCCCTTGTCGCCGCGGCCGAAGGCGATGGCCGACGAGCCGTTGTCCCACCAGTCGGTCAGCTGGGCGCCCTCGGTGGCGTTGTGGAAGCCGACCATTCCGGTGATGGCGGTCCGGGCGTGCGTACAGGTCCAGCCGTCGCCACCGCAGGCCGCCGCGCCACCGTTGGGCGGGCCGGCGTCCTTGTCCGACCACTCGTAGCCGGAGAAGACGTTCGGGGAACCGTAGGGCGAGGCGAGCATGAAGACGTTGGCCAGGGTGTAGGCCGCGCCGTCCTTGTACGTCAGCGTGGAGCCGTTGCGCTCGGTGTCCCAGTTGTCGACGAACGTACGGGCGTTCGCGCTCGGCAGCTTGCCGTCGGCTATGTCCTTCAGGCCGGTGATGCCACCGCCCTGGAAGGCGCTCTTGAGGTGCCCGCCGTAGCGGAACTCGTCGACGTCGCCCACGCCCGTGTACTCGTCGGGCTGCACGGCCTCGCCGCCGCCGTAGATGACCTCGGTGACCCAGAAGCCGGGGTCGGCCATCTTGCCCTTGATGGCGTCGATGTCATCGGCCGCCATGTGCTTGGCGGCGTCGATACGGAAGCCGTCGACGCCCATGCCGCGCAGGTCGGAGAGGTAGCCGGCGATCGTCGTACGGACGGCGTCGCTGCCGGTGTCGAGGTCGGCCAGACCGACCAGTTCGCAGTTCTGGACGTCGTCGCGGTCTCCGTAGTTGCTGATGTCCTTGCGGCAGGCGTGGAAATCCTGGTCCTGGAAGTACCCGGGGTATTCGTACTTCGTGTACGCCGTCCCGCCGGTCCCGGTACCGGAGCCGGACGACATGTGGTTGATGACGGCGTCCGCGACGACCTTCACCCCGGCCGAATGGCAGCTCTCCACCATCGACGCGAAGGCGTCGCGATCACCGAGGCGACCGGCGATCCGGTAACTGACCGGCTGGTACGAGGTCCACCACTGGTCACCCTGGATGTGCTCGGAAGCGGGCGAGACCTCGACGTAGCCGTAACCGGCCGGACCGAGCGAGTCGGTACAGGCACGGGCCACCGCGTCGTACTTCCACTCGAACAGGGTGGCGGTGACGGTCTTTTCGCCCGGTGGGGTCGCCTGGGAGGTCCAGGGGGCGAGGGCGGTGATACCGGCGGCTGCGAGCAGTCCGGCCAGTGTCGCGCGAGCGGCGCGGGAACTCATCTGCGGCTCCTTCGGTCACGGGTACGGGCAGAGCCCGCACCCGGCGTGGGCAGCCACGCGCCTGGCCACCGTGGGGGGAGTTCGGAGCCTGCCGTTCCAGTGATGGACACGTCAAGAGGTGACGCAAGAGTTTCCAGCATGTTTCTGAAATAGCTTGCAGGGACGGTGGATTGAGGCAGCCGGAGGGAGTGGGGGTGGGCCTCCCCGGCGGTCTCCGCATCTTTGGTCATCACTCGGCATCACTGGTCCCGGCGGTTTACCGCGACCACCGTCAGCACGCCTGCCTCCAGTGCCCAGAGAGCGTAGACGGTCCAGGCTCCGCCGGTCCCCCACGGGAAGAGTTCGTTGGAGCGCTGCATCCGCGTGCTCGTCAAACGCTCCCACGCGCTGAAGGGCAGGGTGTGCTGGAGCACCGCTGTCAGGTGGCGGCGGGAACTCAGGACCATCGGCAGGAGGAGCAGCACCACCACACCGCCGACGACGGCGCCCCCGGTGTGCCGGATCAGCGAGCCGATCGCCAGTCCGGTGAGCGCGGCCACCGGCGCGAGCAACGCGGAGGCCACGATGACGCGCAGCGCGTCAGGATGACCGAGGGACACCGAGGCGTCGCGGCCGGAGAGGATCGCCTGGGTCGAGGCGAACGAGGCGGCGGCGACGAGCGCGCCGAAGACAGTGGTGACCGCGGCGAGGACGAGCACCTTGGCGGCCATCACCGAACGCCGGGCGGGGACGGCGGTGAACGTGGTGCGGATCAGTCCGGTGCCGTACTCGCCGGTGACCGACACGGCACCGATCGCGGTCAGGGCCAGGACCAGCACCATGGCGGAGTTAGCGGTGAAGGCGTCGACGAGCGGTATGCCGTTGGCGACGAACGAGGTACGGCTCTGTCCGTCGTACTGGTACCAGTACTTGTAGTGGTCGTACGCCGTACCGGCGTTGAACGCGATGACGGCCAGTGCGGTGACCACGTACAGCCAGGGGGTCGAGCGCAGCGACCACATCTTGAGCCACTCGGCGGCCAGCAGATCGGTGAAGCGGGCACGGGGCTCGTCGCGTGCCAGGCAGCCGGCGGGTGCGGTCGTCACCGTGGTCATCGGGGGGCTCCTGCGAGGTAGTCGACGCGGTGGGCGGTGAGCTCCATGAATGCCTCCTCCAACGAAGCTCCGGACGTGGTGAGTTCGTGCAGCATCACGCGGTGCCGGAAGGCCAGCTCACCTATCCGGGCAGCGGTCAGGCCGGTCACCGTGAGCCGGTCGCCGTCCCGTTCCACCGAGGCGCCCTCGGCGGTGAGCAGCGGGGTGAGGGCGGCTATGTCGGGCGTGCCCACGGTCACGCTCAGCCGGGTGCCCCGGGCGGCGAACGCGGAGAGACTCTCGGCAGCGATGAGTTCGCCGCGTCCGATGACGACGAGCCGGTCGGCGGTGTGCTCCATCTCGGTCATCAGGTGGCTGGAGACGAACACCGTACGGCCCTCTGCGGCCAGCCGCCGGAAGAGCCCGCGCACCCAGAGAACACCTTCCGGGTCGAGGCCGTTGAGCGGTTCGTCGAAGAGCAGCACCGGCGGGTCGCCGAGCAGCGCGGTGGCGATGCCGAGCCGCTGGCGCATCCCGAGCGAGAAGCCGCTTATGCGTCGGCGGGCGGCCCCGGCGAGGCCCACTTCCTGGAGCAGCCCGTCCACCCGGGCTCGCGGGATGGCGTTGCTCCGGGCCAGCATGGCGAGATGGGCGTGGGCGGTACGGCCGCCGTGGACGTCGCCCGCGTCGAGCAGGGCGCCGACGTGGCGCAGGCCGCGTAAGTGGTCGCGGAACGGCCGGCCCCGGAGGGTGGCCGTTCCGGCGGTGGGCTCGACGAGGCCCAGGAGCATGCGCAGGGTGGTGGTCTTGCCGGCCCCGTTCGGTCCGAGGAAGCCGGTGACCTCGCCCGGCCGTACGGTGAAGGTGAGGTCCTTGACGGCGGTTGCCTTGCCGTATCGCTTGGTCAGTCCGTTGACTTCGATCACGGTCCCAACGGTGCCGCCCGCCACCCACGTTCGTCATCGGACCGCCGGTGACACCTGCCGGGGCGGGGTGTCAGCCAGGGGTGTACAACCGTGGTCCGATGCCGGGCCGGGACGACGCTGGTTACGATCGGCGCATGTCGCCCTCACTCTCCGTTCCCATCCTCAAGCGCGTACCGCCGGGCTGGTGGGTGGGCATGGCCTGGTACGCGGGTGTGCTGCTCACGTTCCTCGTGCGGGTGCAACTGCCCGGGGAGCTAGAACCTTCGGTCCGGCCCGGGATGCTGCTCTACCGGTGGGACGGGCTGCTGACCCAGCTGCTCGCCACGGCCCTGGCCGCGGCCGGCTGCCTGGTGATGGAGCGGCGCCCGCTGACGGGCCTGGCGCTGGTGCTGGGTGGCGCCACGACCGCCACGTTCTCGCTGAGCGTGGGAGAGATACCGCTCGCCCAGTTCCTCGCCGCCGATGTGGCGCTGTACTTCATCACCGCTTCCCGGTCGCGCCGGACCGGGCTCGTCGCCCTGCTGATGGCGCTCGGCGTCCTCGTCGGGTTCCTGGCCTTCCGGCTGCTCGCCGGGTGGCACGTCGGTACGTCGGCGGAGCTGGTCGTCGCGCTCACCACAGTCGTCGCCTGGCTGGTGGGCGGCTCGGCGTACGAGACCCGGCGGCACGGCGAGAAGCTGGCCGCGCGGGCCGCCGACCAGGCGGTCATAGCGGAACGGCTGCGCATCGCCCGCGAGATGCACGACATGGTCGCGCACAGCGTCGGCATCATCGCCCTCCAGGCGGGAGCGGCGGCCCGGGTCGTGCACACCCAGCCGGACGCCGCCCGCGAGGCGATGCACGCGGTGGAGACAGCCGGCCGGGAGACGCTGTCGGGGCTGCGCCGGATGCTCGGTGCGCTGCGGCAGGACGTGTCGGCGCCCGAGGAGCCGGGGCGTGAGGCGGCGCCGCTGCACCCCACGGAGGGGCTCGCGGACGTCGACCGGCTGGCGAGGGCCACCACCGCGGCCGGGGTCCGGGTCGATGTCCGGTGGCAGGGCGCGCGGCGGCCGTTGCCCCCGGACATCGACCTGTCGGCGTTCCGCATCATCCAGGAATCGGTGACCAACGTCGTCCGGCACGCGGCCACCGGCTCCTGCCGGGTGTCCGTCGAGTACGGCCGCGAGGAGCTCGCCATCGAGGTCGCGGACGGCGGCCGGGGCCCCGGCAAGGTGACGGACGGCGGGTTCGGGCTGATCGGCATGCGGGAGCGGGTCGCCCTGCTGCAGGGGGAGTTCACCGCCGCCCCGCGTCCGGAGGGCGGCTTCCGGGTGACGGCCCGGCTGCCGGTGCCCGAGGAGTACGCGGCGTGAACGACCAGGACGCGATGACCCCGGCCCCGACACCCACCCCGGCCCCGGCCCCGGCTCCGGTCCCGGCCCCGGCCCCGGTCCTTGTCCCGGCTCCGACCCCGGCTCCGGTCCGGGTGCTGCTCGCCGACGATCAGCCACTGGTCCGGGCCGCCCTGCGCATGGTGATCGCCGACCTCCCGGACATCGAGGTGGCGGGCGAGGCGGGCACCGGCGACGAGGCGGTGCTGCTGACCGAACAGCTGGCCCCGGACGTCGTCGTGATGGACATCCGCATGCCGGGGCTCAACGGCATTGAGGCCACGGAGCGGATCACGGCGGGATCCGGCGGCACGCATGTGCTGGTCCTGACGACGTTCGACGACGACGACTACGTCTATGGGGCGCTGCGCGCCGGGGCGGCGGGGTTCCTGGTCAAGGACATGGCGCTGGACGACATCCTGGCGGCGGTCCGGGTGGTGGCGGCCGGCGATGCCCTGATCGCGCCGAGCGTGACCCGGCGGCTGATCAAGGAGTTCGTGGGCCGTCCCGCCTCCGCGTCGCCGCCGCGGCCGCTCACCGCGATCACCGACCGGGAGCGCGAGGTGCTGGTGCTGGTCGGCAGCGGGCTGTCGAACGCGGAGATCGCGGAGCGGCTGTTCATCAGTGTCGCCACCGCCAAGACCTATCTGACCCGGCTGCTCGCCAAGCTCGACGCGCGGGACCGGGTGCAGTTGGTCATCATCGCGTACGAGGCGGGGCTGGTGTCACCGGGCCGGTGAGGTCGCGGGCCGAGGCTGTGACCGCGACTGCGCCTGCGCCTGCGCCTGCGCCTGCGCCTGCGACCGAGGCTGCGACTGCTTCTGCTTCTGCTTCTGCTTCTGACACCAGTCTCCCGGTCAGAGCCAGCCCTTCTCCTGTGCCAGCCGGACCGCCTCCGCACGGTTGCGCGCCGCCAGCTTCTGGATCGCTGTCGAGAGGTAGTTGCGGACCGTGCCCTGGGACAGGTGCAGCACCGCGGCGATCTCCCCGTTGGTGGAGCCGTCCGCCGCCGTGCGCAGCACCTCGCGCTCCCGCTCGGTCAGCGGGCTGGCCCCGTCCGCGAGGGCGGCGGCCGCGAGGGTCGGGTCGATGACGCGCTCGCCGGCGAGCACCTTGCGTACCGCTTCCGCGAGCTGGGACGCCGGGGCGTCCTTCACCAGGAACGCGTCGGCGCCCGACTCCATCGCGCGGCGGAGGTAGCCGGGGCGGCCGAAGGTGGTGACGACGACGACCTTCACACCGGGGAGTTCGCGGTGCAGCTGGGCCGCCGCCTCGATGCCCGTCATTCCGGGCATCTCGATGTCCAGGAGGGCCACTTCGACCCGGTGTTCGCGGGCCGCGGCCAGTACCTCGTCACCGCGGGCGACCTGCGCGACGACCTCGATGTCGGGTTCCAGGCCGAGGAGCGCGGCCAAGGCTTCGCGCACCATTGACTGGTCCTCGGCGAGGAGGAGTCTGATCATGCTCATTCCGGGAATCCTAGGTGGGATTCGACCGGCACGCTGAGGGTGATGGTGAAGCCCTTCCCCGAACGGGGGTTGGTGACCCGGGTGGCCAGCGTTCCGTCGACGGTGGCGAGGCGCTCCGCTATGCCGGTGAGGCCGTTGCCGGGTGCCGTACCGGAGGCACCGCGACCGTCGTCGGAGACGGTGAGTTCGAGAACCCGCCCGTCCAGGGTCTGGCGTGGAGCGAGGGTCACCTCACAGCTGTGGGCACCGCTGTGGCGTACCACGTTGGTGACGGCCTCCCGCAGGGCCCAGGCAAGCACCTCCTCCGATTTCTCGGGGAGGTCCTCGGGTGGCTCGGCCGGAATGGCGGCGGTGATCCCGGCGGCGGCGAGCGCGGTCCGGGCACCGGCCAGTTCTCCGGGGAGGGTCGGGCGGCGGTAGCCGGTGACCGCGCTGCGCACGTCCACCAGGGCCTGCCGGCTGACCTGTTCGATGTCCGCGACCTGAGCGGCCGCCTGTTCCGGGTGGCCGGGGAGCATCCGCCCGGCCAGCTCGCTCTTGAGGGTGATCAGCGAGAGGGAGTGGCCGAGCAGGTCGTGCAGATCCCTGGCGAGCCGCAGCCGTTCCTCGTTCGCGGCGAGCTGGGCGACGGTGGCGCGGGCCTCGCGCAGCTGGATCGTGGTGCGGATCATCTGCCGGACGCCCGACATCGCGAAGCCGCCGAGAAGGGCGGGGAAGGCCAGGGCCGTGACGATCTCGCGGGAGTTCTCCTGGGTGGCGCCGATGGCCACCAGCACGGCGGTGACGGCGGGGATCAGCCAACGCGCCGCCCGCAGCGGCAGGGTGGCGCCGACGGAGACGGAGACGTACACGAACAGGACCAGCCAGGGCACCCCGAGCGTCAGGGACAGCAGGACCGCGAGGGCCCAGAGGAAGGCGAGAGCCGCACGGACCCGGAACGGGTCGAGCGCCTTCGAGGTGTGGCGGAAGACGAGGACCAGATAGGCGCCGACGAAGACCACCAGCCCGAGGGCACCGAGCCCGGTCGCCCACGAGGTGTGCTCGCCGTCCACCAGGTCCTTGACCGGAGCGCTCATGAACGCGAGCCAGATCCCGATCCAGAGGAACTTGGTCCCGGCCTGCCTCGCGTTCGTGGGCGGGCGCCCCATGCCCACGGACATCTCGTCGTCCTCGTTCACGCCTTCAGGGTGTCCTTCCGGTAGAGCCAGGCCGCTCCGCCCGCGAAGAGCAGGAAGTAGACGCAGAGGATGGCGATGTCCTTGGCATGCGGCGCGCCGCCCATCTCGACGGACTGGCCGAGTGCAGCGTACGCGTGCGTGGGCAGCCACTCGGAGATGTTCTGGACCCAGTGCGGGAAGGTCGAGGAAGGCATCCACAGGCCGCCGAGGATCGACAGCACAAAGTAGATGATCATGGTGATCGGGCGGACCGCGTCACCGCTGGCGATGTAGCCGATGGCCACTCCGAGAGCGGCGAAGACGAGCGAACCGGCCCAGATGAGCCCGGTCAGGGCCAGCCACTGCCAGAGGTCGAACCGTACGTGCTTGGCGGAGGCGGCGACCAGGAAGACGACCACGATGCAGGGCAGGGTGACCATCGCGGCGCTGGCGATCTTGGCCAGGACGTACCCCCGGCTGGGCAGCGCGGTCAGTCGGAGCTGACGGACCCAGCCCTTCTCGCGCTCCTTGGCGATGCGCTCGCTGTTGCCCATCAGCACGGCGGTCAGCGCGCCGAAGGAGGCCATCGAGACCATGAAGAAGGACTGCAGGGTCAGATCGGTGTGCGGCACCTTGTCGGTGGTGTTCTGGGTGCTGGAGATCAGCACGTAGAGCACCGACGGGTAGATGATCGAGAAGAACATGAACTTCTTGTTCCGCAGGGTGCGGGTCACTTCGAGCTTGATCAGCGTGTTCATCGGGTCCTGGCCTCCTCGGCCTCTGTGATGGCGACGAAGGCCTGCTCCAGTCCGAGACCCGCGACTTCGAGCTCGCGCGGGTAGAGGCCGAGGCCGTAGACGGCATGCACGGTCGCGTCGGCGTTGTGCGACTGGATACGGACCCGGCGGCCGGTGACGTCGAGTGCGGAGAGGAACGGCAGGGCGCGCAGGGCCTCTTCGTCGACCGGGCCCTCCAGCTCGAAGGAGATCCGGCGGGCACCGGCCCTGGCCTTGATCTCGGCGGCGGTGCCGTCGGCGAGGATCCGGCCCTTGTGCAGGACCAGCACGCGGTCCGCGATGGCGTCGGCCTCTTCGAGGTAGTGGGTGGCGAACAGGACGGTCCGGCCCTGGTCGGCCTGCTCGCGCATGGTGGCCCAGAAGGCGCCCCGGGAGGTGACATCCATCCCGGTGGTCGGCTCGTCGAGCACGATCAGGTCGTTGGCCCCGGCGGTGGCGAGCGCGAACCGTACGCGCTGCTCCTGGCCGCCGGAGAGCTTGTTGACCATGCGGCCGGCGATCGAGGCGATACCGGCCCGCGCCAGCACCTCTGCCACCGGGTAGGGCCTGGGGTGCAGATCGCAGACGAGTCCGACCAGCTCCCCGACCGTGACCTCCTCCATCAGGCCGCCGGACTGGAGCATCGCGCCGACCCGGCCGGCCGCGATGGCCGCCTGCGGGGTCGTGCCGAAGAGCCGGACCGTACCGGAGTCGGCGGTGCGCAGGCCGAGGAGGAGGTCGAGCGCGGAGGACTTGCCCGCGCCGTTCGGCCCGAGGAGCGCCACCGTCTCGCCGGGGTGCAGGTCGAGCGTGAGCCCGTCCACGGCACGTACGTCGCCGTACGCCTTGCTGACCTGGTCGAAGCTGACCACGGCGGTCTTCGCCTCGGTGGCTTCGGGAGCTTTCGTTGTCATGGGTCCAGCCTGGCCGAGCGGGGTACGCGCGCGGCAGGGTCACGGGTCGTGAATCCGGGATGACAGATGTCATGCCGTCCGTGTGACGGGGCCCGCGCGGTGCCGGGCGCCGTGCGGGCAGACGGCGCCGCCCCCGGCCGGGGTCCGGTCGGGGGCGGCGCCTGTGATGTGGTGCGGGCCCGGGTCAGCCGTTGCCGTTCAGGTCGATCGTGACGGTGCGCTCGGCGAGGGTCTTGCCGACCAGCGCGCCCTTCATGGCGAGGGCCACGTCGTCCGCGCTGAGCTGATGCTTCGAACCGTCGCTCTTGGTGATCATGATGCCGTCGAAGACGCCTTCACAGAGGGTGTCGATGGCCTTCTTGTCGTAGTGGTCGACGAGCTTGCCGTCGACCGGAACCATCGAAAGGATCTTCGGCAGCGACCTGTCCGGGCCGAACTGGATCACCTTGGGACCGGCCTTGATGGTGATCAGGCCGGACATCGCGGGCTCCGCGAACTCCTTCATGGCCCGGTCCAGCTCGGCCTGGCTGATGGTGGGCTGGCGGGTGGTGACGGGCAGCTCGACGGTGGCGGAGCGGCCCGTCTCGACCTGGGCGCGGTAGGCGTCGCGGACCGAGCCCATCGACTGGTTGGCGTCGAGCGCCTTGCCCGCCTTGCCGGGTACGGGGACGGCCTTGCCCGGAACGAACTTGATCGTGCCGTTGCTGGCCGAACCGGAGGCACCGGCCAGGTCGGTCAGCGCGACGCCCAGCTTCTCCTGGTCGACCGGGATCACCGGGTCGATGTCACGCTTGCCGCCGAAGAGCGAGCCGATGACCGAGACCGGGTTGTAGTCGCTGCCCGCCGCGGCGCGCACGGTCGCCTGGCTGTCCAGGGAGAGCCCGGCCTTGTCCGGTGCGAGCTGCGCCTTCTTGCCGTCCACGCTCAGCTGGAGCGGGGCCTTGGCCCGTTCGCCGAGGGCGGCGTCCAGCTTCTCGACACCGTCCTCCTTGGTGCCGCCGCCGATGTCGACGCCGAGGACGGTGGTGCCCTTGGGGACGTCGGAGTGGTTCATCAGCAGCCCGGCGCCGTACGCGACACCGAGCAGGCAGACGGCGGCCACGCAGAGCAGGACCAGCTTCGAACGGCCCTTCTTCGCCCGGGCCTTCGCCGCGGCGGGCTCCGGAGCGGTACGGGCGGCGGGCTCGGGCGCCTGCGCGGCGAACCCTCCCGGCCCGGCCGGTCCGGTGCCCATCGGGTTGTCCGGGATCCGCGGGGTGAGATCGGGGCCCTGGAACGGCGACTGCGGCCCCGCCGTACGGCGCTCCGCCGGGACGACGGGGATGCCGCTGGTCAGCGTGTCACCCGAGACGTTGTCACCCGAACCGGCACCGGGACCGGCGGCCGGGAACTGCGGGGTGAGCACCGCGGTGTCGTCGGACATCCGCGGCGGAACACCACCGGCACCACCGGGACCACCCGCACCACCGGGTGCCTGCGGTCCGGCAGGTCCGGCAGGTCCGGCAGGTCCGGCAGATCCAGCAGGTCCGGTCGGTCCGGAGGCCGGCGGCGCGAAGGCCCCGGCGAAGGGGCCGGGTCCGTCGAGGTTCGGGGTGAGCGGGGAGGTGCCGCCGGCCGGTCCCGTGGTGGGCCCGGACGGGCCCGGCGTACGGATCCCGAGGTTCGGCGTGGAGCGCGGCCCGCCGGGGCCGTCCGCCCCGAACTCGCCGGAACCGGGTGCGCCCGGCTCGCCCGCGCGCTGCGGGCCGTCCGAGAAGTACGGCAGATCGGCGCGCGGGGTACCGGCGGGCGGGGTGCCCCGGTCGCCGCCCGGACCGTCCGCCCGGTCCCCGGAACCGTTCGCGGAGAAGCCCGCGCCATTCGTACCGCCACCGGAACCGTTCGCGGAGAAACCCGCGCCGTTCGTGCCGCCACCGGAACCCGACGCGGAGAAACCCGCGCCGTTCGTGCCGCTGCCGGGGGACGGCTTGCCCGGCGAGCCGTTCGCGGACGTGTCCGCCGGGGCGGCCGTCGGGGGCTTGCGCGGTGCGAACCAGTCGCTGCCGCTCTTCTCCCGGGCCGGCTTCTCCGCGGCGGGCTCCGCCGGGGCGGATCCGTCACCGGGCTCGGACCCGGCTGCCGCGGGGGTGCCCTGCGCGCCGTTGGACGCGGCCTGGGCCGGGCGCGGGATGCTGCCGGTGCGCTCGTTGCCGGGGCCGCCGTCCGCGTCGCTCATCGGCGTACGCATGACAACCGGCGGGATCGGACGCGAGCCGGGGATGTTGATCCGGATACGCGTCGTCAGCGTCGTCTCCGTCCTCGGCTCTTCCGGCTGGGACGGGTCCGCAGGCTCCGGGGTCTCCTCCGGGGCATCCTGAGAAGGGTGCAGCGACGGATACTGGCGGGATCCGTACGGCGGCGTACCCGAGGGGTACGCGGCTCCCCCGCGGCCCTGGGGCCCGGAGGACGAACTGTCAGTTTCACGACTCAAAGCAGGTTCTCCCGATTGGCTCCGCCGCCCGTACTTCCCCGTGCCGCAGGCCGGGGGACGGGCCAGGGCCTGTCCGGCGGATCATGGCCGGGCAGGCCCTACGAGGTGCTGGGCGCGCGAACCACCTTACTGGCCACGGCCGACAGACATCCCGCCACCGGGGGAAACGACTGCGTACCCCCCGGACGGACAGGGGGCATTACGGGATCGGACGTGGCACATTACTTGCCAGGTCGACCGCTGTCGGCACCCGGTTGGGGTGACCGCGACATGGTGGCACAGATCACAGCGACGGCCATTCCGCCCAGCATGAAGAGCGCGAGGCCCAGTTCGTCACCGAATACGTAGTCGCCCTCCGGGCGGCCACCCAGCAGAACGACGACCGAAATCAGCCACCCCGCGGCGGGTGCCAGAGCGCCCGGCTGCGTACCCATGAGACACCGGCCACCGTAGAAGAGTCCGCCGGTCGCCAGCAGCGCCAGCAGCAATCCGCCCGGGAACCAGGCGGGTTGGACCAGGGCCCCGGCGATGCCCACGAACGCGCCGAGGACCGCGAGGCCCAGCAGGGCGGCGATCCGGCGCGGGTTGGGAGGAGCGGCCAGGCCAGTGGCCTGAATGTCCCTCGGAGGCGCGTTGGTCCGCGCGGCCCGCGACCTGCTGCTGCTCACTGGTCCGCTCCCGTCACGCCGGCGAAGAGATCGCGTTCCCGCGTCCCCGGAGCGGCGCCGGGGGTGCCGCTCACCAACTCGTAGTACTCGGTGGTGAGAACAGGCTGGCCAAGGTCGTTCGAAAGGGCGAAGAAGGAGCCGCTCAGCGCGATCTGGGTGGCGTGCGCCCGCATCGCCGCGGCCTTGGCGGCCGCGTGGGCGCTGCCGTCGATCTCGGTGGTGATCAGGGTGTCGTTCACCACACCCGGCACGTCGTCGATCGCGGCGATGCCGGGGAAGGTGTCGGGGGCGGTGGCCCGGAGGTTGGCGAAGGCGTCCTCCGCGGTGGTGCGCGGCACCCGGTTCCAGTAGATCTTGGCGATGGTGTGCGGGGCGCCGGAGTCCGCGCGGTAGCCGGGGTCCGCGGCCAGTTCGGCGGCGCGGGTCGCGACCCGGTGCGCCTGGATGTGGTCGGGGTGCCCGTAGCCCCCGTCGGGGTCGTAGGTGACCAGGACCTGGGGGCGGACCGAGCGGATCACCTCCACGAGGTACCCCGCGGCCTCGTCCACGTCGGCGGACCAGAAGGCGCCCGGACGTTCGTTCTGCTCCGCGCCCATCATCCCGGAGTCACGGAACCGGCCGGGGCCGCCGAGGAAGCGGTGGTCGGTGACGCCCAGCTCCTTCATCGCCGCCGCGAGTTCGCGCTGTCGCCAGGGGCCCAGGGCGTCGTCCCGGTCGGCCGCCAGGTGCGCGAGCGCGGGCGGGATGACCTCGCCCTCCTCGCCGAGCGTGCAGGTCACCAGCGTGACCAGGGCGCCGTCGGCGGCGTACCTGGCCATGGTCGCGCCGTTGTTGATCGACTCGTCGTCGGGGTGCGCGTGCACCAGGAGCAGACGCCGGGCGGGAAGGTCCGTCATGGGGACCACCCTACGAGCCGACGGCCCCGATGACCGACGGCGCCCACGCTCCGGGCGCCGACGAACCACGAACGCTCGGCGCCGCCACAGCTCGGCACCTTCTCAGACGGACGGCTGCCGCTGTCAGAACTTCAGCCCTCCGATCATGCCCGCCACGTTCGTCGTCACCTCGGAGATCGTGGGCGCGATGGACGAGCTGGCGAGATAGAAACCGAGGAGCATGCAGACCACCGCATGTCCGCCCTTCAGTCCGGATTTCCGGACCAGCAGGAAGACGACGATCGCCAGCAGCACCACCGCCGAAATCGAGAGTGCCACGGCGGTTCACCTCCATCAGTACGGTCGGGACGGGCAGCACGCATGGAGCCAGCAGGTTCATACCCACCGAGCGCTACGGATCATAACTATCCGTGGCAAGGCATTGATCGGGGCACAGCAGCACGAGGGGCGCACGGCCCGAGCCCGGCCGATAGGTTCGGCTCATGACTTCGTCAGAGATCACCTTTCCGCTCCAGCAGGCCCGGACGATGCGATTCACCCTCGGCGCACCCCGCGCCTTCACGGTGTCACCCGATGGTGAGCGGGTGATCTTCCTGCGCTCCGGCTCCGGAACCGACGGCGCGAGCCGGCTCTGGACCCTGGACCTGACCGGCGACGGCGCACCGAGGGAGCGCGTGGTGGCCGATCCCGCGGTGCTGCTGGGCGGTTCGGCGGAGCGGCTCTCGGTGCAGGAGCGGGCCCGGCGCGAGCGGAGCCGCGAGGGGTCGTCGGGGATCGTGGGCTACGCGCTGGACGCGGCAGCCGAGTTGGCGGCGTTCGCGCTCTCCGGGAAGGTGTACGTCGCCCAGCTGCGGGCGGGCACGGCGCGTGCGCTGCCGGTGCCCGGTCCGGTGATCGACCCGCGCCCCTCCCCGGACGGACGACACATCGCATACGTGTCCAAGGGCGCGCTGCGCGTCGTGGGGTCCGGGGGCGAGGAGGACAGGGCGCTCGCGGAGCCGGAGGACGCGCAGGTCTCCTACGGCCTCGCGGAGTTCATCGCGGCCGAGGAGATGCAGCGCTCGCGGGGCTTCTGGTGGTCGCCCGAATCGGACCGGCTGCTGGTCGCCCGGGTCGACGACAGCCCGGTGCGGCGGTGGTGGATCTCCGACCCGGCGCATCCGGAGCGCAAGCCCTCCGAGGTCGCGTATCCGGCGGCCGGTACGCCCAACGCGGACGTACGGCTCTTCGTCGTGGACCTGGCGGGCGAACGCACCGAAGTCGTCTGGGACCGGGCCCGGTTCCCCTATCTGGCCCAGGTGCACTGGTCGTCGGCGGGGGCGCCGCTGCTGCTGGTGCAGGCCCGTGACCAGCAGAGCCAGCTGCATCTCGCGGTGGACCCGGAGACCGGCACGACCCGGACCGTGCACGTCGACGAGGACCCGGTCTGGCTGGACCTGTTCCCGGGAGTGCCCGCGTGGGCGCCGGACGGACGGCTGGTGCGGATCGCGGACGAGGGCGGGGCGCGGGTTCTCGCGGTCGGCGACCGGCTGCTGACCGGGGCGCAGTTGCAGATCCAGTCGGTGCTGGACATCGGCGGCTCGGACATCCTGGTGGCGGCCTCCGCAGGGGAGACGGCGGCCGCTCCGGAGATCGGCGAGACCCATGTCTACCGGGTCAACGAACTGGGCGTGGAGCGGGTATCCGAGGGGGTGGGCGTGCATACCGCGGTCCGGTCCGGCGGGGTGACGGTGCTGGTGTCCACCTCCCCGGACCGGCCGGGAGCGACCGCCCGGGTGCTCCGGGACGGCAAGCCGATCACCACCGTGGCGAACCACGCGGAGCAGCCGGTGCTGTCCGTCCGGGCGCGGTTCACCGAAGGGGGCGCACGGCGGATTCCGTGCGCCGTGCTGCTCCCCACCGGGTACAAGGAATCGGACGGTCCGCTTCCGGTTCTGATGGATCCGTACGGCGGGCCGCACGGCCGCCGGGTGGTCGCCACCCACAACACGCATCTCACCTCACAGTGGTTCGCGGACCAGGGTTTCGCCGTGGTCGTCGCGGACGGCCGCGGCACCCCGGGCCGCTCCCCCGGCTGGGAGAAGGCGGTCAAGAACAACATCGCCCTCACCGTCGACGACCAGGTGGAGGCGGTGCACGCCCTCGCGGAGCGGTTCCCGCTGGATCTGAACCGGGTGGCCATCCGGGGCTGGTCGTTCGGCGGGTTCCTGGCCGGCATGGCGGCGCTGCGGCGGCCGGACGTCTTCCACGCCGCGATCGTCGGCGCCCCGGTGACCGACCAGCGGCTCTACGACACCCACTACACCGAGCGCTATCTCGGGGACCCGGCGAAGCAGCCGCAGGTGTACGCGGACAACTCGCTGGTCACCGACGAGGGGCTGTCGCACGCCGCCGAGCAGGCACGGCCGATGATGATCATCCACGGGCTGGTGGACGACAACGTGGTGGTCGCGCACACGCTGCGGCTGTCCTCCGCGCTGCTGGCCGCGGGGCGGCCGCACGAGGTGCTGCCGCTGAGCGGGGTGACCCATCTGCCCCGGCAGGAGAAGGTGGCCGAAAACCTACTGCTGCTCCAGGTGGACTTCCTGAAGCGGTCCCTGCCGGGCCCGGCCTAGGGCCTCCCCGCTACCAGCCCGGCGGCGGCTGGGAGGGCGGCGGGGGCGGTCCGAAGCCGCCGCCCTGCGGGTAGCCGTATCCCGGTCCCGGGGCGGGCGGCCGCTGCCCCGGGTTCGGGCCGTCGTCGTCCGGTCCGGAGTGCGCCTCGGAGCCGTACCCAGGTGTTCCGTATCCGCCGTATCCGGGGGTGCCGTACCCCGGCTGCCCGTATCCGGAGCCGTACCCCGGTTTCAGCGGGCCGGGGACGTCCGCGAAGCCCCTGGGGGCCAGCGCGATGAGCACCAGGACGGCGACGAACGCCTCGAAGAACCAGCTGGCCAGCGTGAGCTGGGTCTCGGTCGACAGCGAACCGAAGTGGTCGAACAGTTCGTAGTGCACGGTCATGGCCACGCCCGACACCCCGCCGGGCAGCAGCAGCGCGGCCGCCACCAGGCCGAACGGTCTTGAGTGCACGGCGTGGGAGAGCGCGCTCACCCCCGCGAACAGGCAGAACAGGGCCGTCAGCACGCTCGCCCAGCCCAGGGGCGGGTCGACCAGCGCGTGCGTGAGCCGGTCGCCGCCCAGGTACCAGTCGGGGAAGATCTCCGGGTACTTCACGACCTGGCGGATCTGCCAGGCGACCAGCACCGCCCCGGCCGCGCACAGCAGCAGGAACGCCGTGACCGAGGCGCCCGGTCCCGGCCGGGTGGGCAGTCGCTCGTAGGAGCCGTCCGGCGGACGCCGCCCGGCCCCCGCCGTGATGAGGAGCGCGATGCCCGCCGCGAGGGCGGCGAAGGCGCTGATCAGCGCCCGGCCGCGCAGGTCGTCCGAGTACGACGACTCCATCGCGCGGCTGCCGATGCTCCAGAGGCCGGGCAGCCGTACGGCCACCGTGACCACTCCGGTGGCGACGAGCACCGTGGCGGCGACGGCGGAGCGGAGCGCGGCGACGGCGGCGACCACGTAGACCACGAGCAGCACGGCGTCCGTGGCCGTGGTCGCGGCCAGCGCGCGGGGGTGGGCATCGGGGAAACCGGCCCAGTAACGCAGCAGTTCGCCGAACTCCACTGCCCTGATGTCCCGTACGAGCCAGCTCGCGACGATCACCGCCAGCACGCCGCAGAGGACGGAACCCGTGGCTCTTGCTCCCCGCGTGAGTATCACACCGGCGATACTCCACCGCGCCCCGGCCTTCCGACAAGAGGGCCGTGATGGCGCGGTCCTGTCGGGCGGCCGGCCGGGGGACTTGACGTTCCCCGGCCGGCCCACGGCACCCGCACGGCCGTACGTCGTCCATGGTGACGGGTCCGTATATCGGACGTGCGACAGGCGAGTTGCCCGTGCGTTAACGCGTGCGGGGGTCAGCCGGCCCGGGTGCTGCCGGCCGGCGGCGGCTCCTCACCGGGCTCCGGGGGCCCGGCATCCGCGTCGCCCCCACCGGAGCCACCGTCCCCGCCGTCGCCACTGTCCGCGCCGGGCTGGTCCTGCGGCGCCGGGGGCGAGGCCGGCGGTCTGCGGGCCTCCTTGTCCACCTGTTCGACGTCCGGACCGGGGCCGCCCTCCCCCGGTGCCGCCTCCAGCGTGCCCTCCGGCGGCACCACGCGCTTCTCCTCCGCGAAGTGACAGGCCGAATCGTGCCGGGCCGGGGTGTCCGTCAGCCGGAAGACCGCCGGGACGGCCAGCAGCGGTACCTCCAGCTCGCACCGCTCCTGCGCCTTCCAGCAGCGGGTGCGGAAGCGGCAGCCGGACGGCGGGTTGGCGGGCGAGGGCACGTCTCCGTGCAGGATGATCCGCTCGCGGTACTCCCGCGCCATCGGGTCCGGCACCGGCACGGCGGAGAGCAGCGCCTGGGTGTACGGGTGCGTGGGGTGCTCGTAGATCTCCTCGTCGGTGCCGATCTCCGCGAACCGGCCCAGGTACATCACCCCGACCCGGTCGGAGATGTGCCGCACGATCGACAGGTCGTGCGCGATGAACACGTAGCTCAGGTCGAACTCCGACTGGAGCCGGTCCAGCAGGTTGACGACCTGCGCCTGGACGGAGACGTCGAGGGCCGAGACCGGTTCGTCCGCGACGATGATCTCGGGGTTGAGCGCGAGGCCGCGGGCGATGCCGATGCGCTGGCGCTGGCCGCCGGAGAACTGGTGCGGATAGCGGTTGATGTACTCCGGGTTGAGACCGACGACGTCGAGCAGGTCCTGGACCTTGCGCCGGCGGTCGCCCTTGGGAGCCACCTCGGGGTGGATCTCGTACGGCTCCCCGATGATGTCGCCCACCGTCATACGCGGGTTGAGCGAGGTGTACGGGTCCTGGAACACCATCTGGATGTTGCGGCGCACGGCCTTCAGCGCACGGCCGGACAGCTTGGTGATGTCCTCGCCCTTGTACCGGATCATTCCGGCCGTCGGGTCCTCCAGGTGCACGAGCAGCCGGGCGACGGTCGACTTCCCGCAGCCGGACTCGCCCACGATGCCGAGCGTCTCGCCGGCCGCCAGGTCGAAGGAGACCCCGTCGACCGCCTTGACGGCCCCGATCTGCTTCTTGATCACGATGCCCCGGGTGAGCGGGTAGTGCTTGACGAGGTCGCGCACCTCCAGGATCGGTTCCTTGCCCGCCTGGGCGCTCGTCTCGCGTGACTTGGCCAGCAGGGCGCGTGCCACCTCGCCCTCCTGGCGCGCTTCCCTGCGCCCCGAGTGATCAGCGTGCATCGAGCGTCTCCTTCCAGAAGTAGCAGGCGCTCTGACGGTTCGCGGCCACGTCGAACAGCGGCGGTACGTCGGTGCGGCAGACGTCCTGGGCCATCGGGCAGCGCGGGTTGAAGGCGCAGCCGGGCGGGATGTGCAGCAGGTTGGGTGGCAGCCCCTTGATCGCGTAGAGCTCCTGGCCCTTCTGGTCCAGGCGCGGGATCGAGCGGAGCAGGCCCTGGGTGTAGGGGTGCGCGGGTGCCTGGTAGATGTCGTGGACGGGTGAGGTCTCGACGATCCGGCCCGCGTACATCACGGCGATCTTGTCCGCGACGTCCGCGACGACGCCGAGGTCGTGGGTGATCAGGATCAGGCCCATGTTCAGTTCGCGCTGGAGTTCCGCGAGCAGGTCCATCACCTGGGCCTGGACGGTGACGTCGAGTGCGGTGGTGGGCTCGTCCGCGATGATCAGCGAGGGTTCCAGGGCCAGCGCCATCGCGATCATGATGCGCTGGCGCATACCGCCGGAGAACTGGTGCGGGTAGTTGCCGACGCGTTCCTTGGCGGCCGGGATGCGGACCCGGTCCATCAGCTCGACGGCCTTGGCCTTCGCCTCCTTGCGGGATGCCCCCCGGTGCACCACGAACATCTCGCCGAGCTGCTCCCCCACCGTCAGCACGGGGTTGAGGGAGGAGAGCGCGTCCTGGAAGATCATGGCCATCTCCTGGCCGCGGATCTTCCGGCGCTCCTCCTTCTTCAGCTTGAGCAGGTCACGGTCCTTGAAGAGGATCTCGCCGCCGCTGATCTTTCCCGGCGGCATGTCGAGGATGCCCATGATCGCCTGTGCGGTGACCGACTTCCCGGAGCCGGACTCCCCGAGCACGGCGAGCGTCTCACCCTCGGACACCGAGTAGTTGACCCCGTTGACGGCCTTGGCGACCCCGTCCCGGGTGTGGAACTCCACGTGCAGATCGCGCACTTCGAGCAACATGGCAGCGGACTCCTCAGCGCAGCTTGGGATCGAGGGCGTCGCGCACCGCGTCGCCGAGCATGATGAACGCGAGCACGGTGATCGCCAGCGCGCCGGCCGGCCAGAGGAGCATGTGCGGGGCGTTGCGGATGTTCTGCGAGGCGGACGAGATGTCGATGCCCCAGCTGACCGTGGGGGGCTTCAGTCCGACGCCGAGGTAGGAGAGCGTCGCCTCCAGCGCGATGTACGTGCCCAGCGCGATGGTGGCGACGACGATGACGGGCGCGACCGCGTTGGGGGCGACGTGCCGCAGCAGCATGCGGGAGTTGGACGCTCCGAGGGCGCGCGCCGCCTGCACGTAGTCGTGCTGTTTCGCGGTGATGACCGCGCCTCGGGCGATCCTGGAGATCTGCGGCCAGCCGAGCAGGACCATGAAGCCGATGACCGGCCAGACGGTGTTGCTGGTGACCACGGAGAGCAGGACCAGACCGCCGAGCACCACGGGGATGGCGAAGAAGATGTCGGTGACGCGCGAGAGGATGGCGTCCGATGCCCCGCCGAAGAAGCCCGCGAGTCCGCCGAGCAGCCCGCCGAGCAGCGCCACCCCGAGCGTGGCGCAGACGCCGACGGTGACGGAGGCCCGCGCCCCGTAGACGACCCGGGTGTAGACGTCGCAGCCCTGCGCGTTGAACCCCATGGGGTGGCCTGGCTGGGAGCCCTGCTGGGCCTTGGCGAGGTCGCATTTGAGGGGGTTGCCGGACGCGATGAGCGAGGGCCAGATCGAGATGATGACCAGGAAGACGATGATCAGGGCCGAGGCGATGAAGACGGGGTTGCGGCGCAGGTCGCGCCAGGCGTCGGCCCACAGGCTCCCGGCCCGTTCCCTGGGCGCGCCGCCCTCCGGGCCCTCCGGTGTGTCCTCCAGGGTGGTGCCCTCGCTCATGGCCAGGTCCGCCGCTCCGCCGGCACCGGTCCCGGCGATCGCGTTCTGGGGCTCGGGCTGAGGTTCAGGCATAACGGATCCTCGGGTCGAGTACGGAGTACAGGAGGTCGACGACCAGATTCGCGATGAGGAAGACCAGCACCAGGATGGTCGCGAAGCCGACCACGGTCTGGGTGTTCTGCCGCAGGATGCCCTGGTAGATCTGGTATCCGACGCCATGGATGTTGAAGATGCGCTCGGTGACGATCGCGCCGCCCATCAGCGCGCCGATGTCCGTACCGATGAAGGTGACGACCGGGATCAGCGAGTTGCGCAGCAGGTGGCGGACGATGACGCGGCGTCTGGGCAGTCCTTTCGCCACGGCCGTGCGGAGGTAGTCGGCGCGGGAGTTCTCGGCGATCGATGTCCGGGTGAGGCGGGTGACGTAGGCCAGGGAGACCGAGGCGAGCACCAGACCGGGCAGGATGAGTTCGTCGAACGGCGCTTCGGAGGAGACCGTCGGGGAGATGACGGACCATCTCACCCCGAGCAGGTACTGGAGTACGTAGCCGGTGACGAAGGTGGGGATCGCGATCACGACGAGCGTGGCGACCAGGACCGAGTTGTCGACGACGCGGCCCCGCCTCAGGCCGCTGATGACGCCGAGTGTGACGCCCACGATGATCTCGAAGAGGATCGCGACGATGGTCAGCCGCAGGGTGACCGGATAGGCGGACGCCATCAGCTCGGTGACCTTCTGCCCGTTGAAGGCGGTACCGAAGTCGCCGGTGAACACGTTGCCCATGTAGGTCAGGTATTGCTGCCAGACGGGCTTGTCCAGCCCGAATTCCTTCTGCAGCTGGGCGGCCGTCGTCGGGTCGCACTGCCGGTCGCCGCAGAGGCCCGCGATCGGGTCGCCCATCACGTTGACCATCAGGAAGAGCAGCAGCGTCGCTCCGATGAAGACCGGAATCATCTGGAGCAGACGACGGATCACATAACGCCCCATGTCACCCTCCGCGCTTCGATCGGGCAGTGGACTCCGGCCGGCGCTCGCTCCGCGGTGGATCGGGACCTGATGGACGGTCGCATCGCGCGGTCACCTCCCTGTTGCCGTGAACCAAATAACATCCCATTTCACACGAAATAGCACCTTCTGTGCACCCTCACGGGAGCGCGGAGGCACCGGAAGGGGCCAACCGTGTGACGGGCGCCGGGACCGGCGGAACGCACCGCGGCCCGGCACACCCTCGCGGGGCGCCGGGCCGGGGCACTAACGGGTCACTTGACCTTGATCTCGCTGTAGACCGGCACGCTGAACGGGTTCAGCGCGACGTTCGAGACGTTCGTGGAGTAGCCGGCGCTGCCGTTCTGGTACCAGAGGGGAATGGCCGCCATGTTGTCCCGGACCACGGCCTCGGCGTCCTTGAAGGTCTTGACCGCCTGGGCCTTGTCGGACTCGGCGTTGGCCTTGTTGACCAGGTCGTCGAACTTCTTGTCCGACCACTTCCCGTCGTTGGACGAGGCGTTGGTGTAGTAGAGCGGCTGCAGGAAGTTCTGGATGAGCGGGTAGTCCATCTGCCAGCCCGCGCGGAAGGGGCCGGTCATCTTCTTCTGGGTGATCTTGTTGCGGAAGTCCGCGAAGGTACCCGTCGGGCTGCCCACGCAGGCCTTGTCGTTGCCGAGCGCGTTGTTGATGCTGTTGCAGACCGCGTCCACCCAGTCCTTGTGGCTGCCCGTGTCGGCGTTGTAGCCGATCTTGACCTGGCCGCCGGGGATGCCGCCGCCCTGGGAGATGAGCTTCTTGGCCTCCGCGGGGTTGTAGTCGCACAGGCTGCCGCAGAAGCCGGACTGGTATCCGCCCGAGTCCCCCAGCACCGGCGAGGTCCAGTCGGTGGCGGGCGTCCGGGTGTTGTTGAAGATCGTCTCGGTGATCTGCTTGCGGTTGATGGCCATGGAGAGGCCCTTGCGGACCTTGTCGCTGTCCGCCTTGTCCCACGCCTTGTCGTAGAAGGGGAAGGCCAGGGTCTGGATGATGCCCGCGGGGGTGTTGATGTAGCGGTCGCCGAGGTCCGCCTTGACGTTCTTGAGCTGCGCGGCGGGAACGTCGTCCACCAGGTCGAGGTTGCCGGCCACCAGGTCGGTGTAGGCGGTGTTGTTGTCGGTGTAGACCTTGAGGTCGATGCCGCCGTTCTGCGCCTTGTCCGACCCCGGGTACTTGTCCCACTTGCGCAGGGACATCTGCGAGCCCTTGGTGTACGACTTGATGGTGTAGGGCCCGTTGCCGATCGGCTTCTTCAGGTAGGCGGCATGGTCGTCGAAGAAGGCCGTGGGCAGCGGGGCGAACGCCGCGTAGCCCAGCGTCTCTGGCCACAGGGAGAACTTCTGGCTGAGCTTGACGGTGAACGTCCTGGCGCCGGTGACCTTCAGCCCGGACATCGTCCCGGCGGCCTGGGCACCGGAATCCGGGTGCACCTTGTCGTAGCCCTCGATCTGACCGAAGAAGTAGGCGTTCTTCTGGTTGTTCTTGAGGCTCGCACCGTAGTTCCACGCGTCCACGAAGGACTTGGCGGTGACCTTCTCGCCGTTGGAGAACGTCCAGCCGTCCTTGACGGTGATGTCGAAGGTCTTCGAGTCGGACGTGGCGATCTTCTCCGCCAGCATGTCCTCGGCGGCGCCGGTCTTGGGGTTGTACCGCTTGAGGCCCCGGAAGACCATGTCGAGGACCTTGCCGCCCTGCACCTCGTTGGTGTTCGCCGGCTCCAGCGGGTTCTGCGGGTCACCCCACGAGGAACTCACCACCCCATTGGCACCACCACCGCCGCCACCGCTGTCGCCCCCGCCGCCGCAGGCGGTCGCCGCCAGGGCGACGGCGACCGCGCATGCTGCCCACTTCGCCTGTGTGGCTCCGCGCATGGAGTGCCTCCTCGTAGTGCTCGTCTTACGTCAGGTCAAATATCACCGCATACCGGCGCCTACGCATATTTACCCCCGCCATCCGGGCACTCCAGGAGTCACCCGGACGGCGGGAGCGCGCGCCGAGCGGACACTTTTGGCGCGCGCATGCCACTCACCACGAGAGCCGCGACCCGCCTGACGAGCGGCGAAGCGGTAACGGCAACACAACGAACGCGCATCGGCCCGGGCCCCGCCGGAGCGGATGCACGGATTCCGAGACACGGCCGCCCGTATATCGGACTCATTGACGGATTCCCGCTGGTTCATCCAGAAATTACCCCTGGAAAAGGTAAAGGGAAAGCAATGACATGCCCTATGACTGGTCATGTATAAGTCAAGCTTCCAAAGAGCAGCTCAAGGCGGTCCGACATTCATTGACCCTGCATGAATTGCGTTGAAAAAGTCCGGGTAGCCCGTAGGTGTGCCCTGCGGAGTCCTTCGACCCTCCGGGCCAGGAGCACCATGACGATTCCAACCTCGAACGCGGCAGCCTCTCTTGAGCCGGCCAACGCGGATCCGCACCAGACGCCGGAGCCCTCGGCACTGAAGGGCGGTGACGGGCGTTCTCCGGGCAAGCTGGCCTGGCGGCGCTTCAAACGTGACCGGTCCGGGGTCATTTCGGCCTATGTGGTCATCTTCTTCTTCCTGGTGGCCATCTGCGCGCCGCTGATCTCCAAGGCCTACGGCAAGGACCCGTACACGACCTACGGGCAGAACCAGGACGGCCTGCTCAACGACTTCGGCTTTCCGATCAAGCCCAACGGCGGTATCAGCGGCGACTTCTGGTTCGGCATCGAGCCGCAGCTGGGCCGTGACCTCTTCACCTTCCTCACCTACGGCATCCGCAACTCGCTGTTCATCGCGGGCGTGACGACGCTCCTGGTAACCGTCCTCGGCATCGTGATCGGCGTGACCGCCGGCTACCTGGGCGGGAAGACCGACTACTTCATCGGCCGGGTCATCGACATCCTGCTGGCCTTCCCCTCGACGCTGTTCTTCATCGCGTTCTGGCCCGTGCTCATCTCGGTCCTGGTCTCCCCCGAGGACGCCACCCCGGTCTGGCTCACCGTCACGAGCCTCATCCTGGTCATGACGGCCTTCGGCTGGGCGTCCATCGCCCGGCTCCTGCGCGGCGAGGTACTCGCCCTGCGCGAAAGGGAGTTCGTCGAGGCCGCCAAGGTGACCGGGGCCTCACCCGCACGGATCATCTTCAAGGAACTGCTGCCCAACCTGTGGACGCCGATCCTGATCCAGGCGACCCTCGCTCTCCCCATGTTCGTGAGCGCCGAGGCCGGACTCGCGTTCCTCGGGGTCGGACTGACGGCGAAGACACCCGACTGGGGCGTCATGCTCCAGCGCGGCGCCGACGTCTACCAGGACGACATCACCTTCATGCTCTTCCCCGGAGTCTCGATGGTGGTGTTCGTCCTCGCGTTCAACCTCCTCGGCGACTCGGTCCGGGACGCACTCGACCCGAAGACCAAGCGCTGACAGTTCCGCCCCCGGACCGGAGCGACGGGGCTCCGCCGGATCATTCGACCCTCTTCCCTCTTCACCGACCAGGGCAGGTTGCCATGTCTCTCTCCCGCAGAAACTTCGTCATCGCCACATCCGTCGCGGCGGGTGGCTCGCTCGTCCTCTCCGCGTGCAGCAGTGGCGACTCGGGCGGCGGCGGTGGCAAGGGCTCGCCGGACGCCGGCGCGACCGAGTACACCGGCGCGACCGTCAAGATCGGTACCGCGGAGGACTCGAAGGGTCCCGCCGCCGAGATCGCCGGCGCCAAGAAGGGCGGGACGATCTACGGCATCTCCGAGGACGACTTCTCGCACCTCGACCCGCAGCGCATCTACTTCGCGTTCAACTCCAGCGGCGCCGCGATGTTCGCGCGTGCTCTCACCGGCTACAAGGTCGACGACAAGGGCGGGATGACCCTCGTCGGTGACCTGGCCACCGACGTCGGCACGGCGTCCGACGACAACAAGACCTGGACCTTCACGCTGAAGGACGGGCTCAAGTGGCAGGACGGCAGCGAGCTGACCGTCGAGGACGTCCGCCACGGCATCGAGCGGGCCTGGGCGCCGTTCATCACCGAGGGCGCCGCCTACGTGCAGCAGGCGCTCACCGGCAAGGGTGACTGGCGCAAGGGCTACGAGGGTCCGTACAAGGGCAAGCACCTGGACTCGCTCGTCCTGGACAAGGCCAAGAAGACCATCACCTTCAAGCTGGCCGAGCCCCGTCCGGACTTCAACTTCACCCTGGCCATGAGCTGCTACTCGGCGACGCCGGTGAAGCTGGACACCAAGGAGAAGTACGACAAGCAGCCCGTTTCCTGCGGCCCGTACATCGTCAAGCACCGCACCATCGACAAATCGATGACGCTGACGCGCAACAAGCACTGGGACCCGGCGACGGACCCGATCCGCAACGCCTACCCGGACACCTTCGAGTTCGAGTTCGGCCCCACCTCGCTGGAGTCCGCGGACCGCTTCATCGCGGACCAGGGCAAGGACCAGCAGATGATCTCCATCTACAAGTCCGTGCCGGCCGAGCGCATGCAGAAGGTGCTCTCCGACCCGGAGCTCAAGAAGCGGACCTTCAACGGCCTGCTCACCGGCACGTACTACTACGCGATCAACTGCAAGCGCATCACGGACGTCGAGGTGCGCAAGGCGCTCAACACCGCCTGGCCGCTGGAGCAGATCCGCAAGATCTACGGCGGACCGTCCGCGGGCGACTACGCGACCACGATCCTCAGCCCCGACATCCTGGGCCGCAAGGAGTTCGACTTCTACGGCAAGCTGAAGACGCCCAAGGGTGACGCCGCGGCGGCCAAGGAGATCCTCAAGAAGGCCGGCAAGCTCGGCCAGAAGATCGTCTACACCTACCCGCAGAGCCCCACCTACGACAAGACGGCCGTCGTCGTCGAGAACGCGCTCAAGGCCGCGGGCTTCAAGCCGGTCATCAAGCCCGTCGACTCGACCTCGTACTACGACCAGATCCAGCAGGTCGACAACAGCTTCGACGTCATGTGGTTCGGCTGGTCCCCGGACTGGCCGACCGCCTACACGATGATCCAGCCGCTGTTCGACAGCGCCAACATCGGCAACGGCCAGAACAACGTCTCCCAGGTCAAGGTCGACTGGATCGACGCGGCCATCAAGAAGAACGTCGTCATCGCCGACCAGAAGGCGGCCGGTGCCGCCTGGACGGCGCTGGACAAGCGGATCATGGACGAGGTCGTCCCGGTCATCCCGGAGACCTTCCAGCGCCGCTTCTACCTGTACGGCTCCAAGGTCGGCGGCGCCATGATGGACCCGCAGTTCTCCGCGACGATCATCTACAAGACGTACGTCAAGGCCTGACGAACGGCCCCCGGGGGGCGGGCGGCTCTCGGTCCGGGAGCCGCCCGCCTCCCCTCCTCCCCCTCGGCATCCGTCAGGAAAACCCACTGCCATGCTGCGCTTTCTTCTCCGCCGTGTCGTCGGCGCCGCGGTCATTCTGCTGATCATCAGCGCCCTAGTCTTCGTCCTCTTCTACGCCGCCCCCCGTGACCCCGCCCGGGTCGCCTGCGGCAAGGTCTGCACGCCAGAGACGCTCGCGCTGGTGCGGCACAACCTGGGGATCGCCGATTCGATACCGGTGCAGTACTGGCACTGGCTGCAAGGGATCTTCGTAGGACGCGAGTACACGTCGTACGGGAACTGCCCCGCGCCCTGCCTGGGGTACTCCTTCATCAACCGCGAGCCCGTCTTCGGCACCATCGTGGACCGCTTCCCGACCACGCTCTCGCTCTCCGTCGGCAGCGCCTTCGTCTTCGTCATCTTCGGTGTCGGCGCCGGCATGCTCGCGGCCGTCAAGCAGGGCAAGCCGCTCGACAAGGTCGCGTCCTCCGCCTCGCTGATCGCCTCCTCGATGCAGATCTACATCGTCGGTGTGCTCGCCATGTACTTCCTCACCGACCAGTGGCACCTGCTGGACCGCCCCAGCTACACGCCGCTGACCGACAACCCGGGCGCGTGGTTCTCCGGACTCCTGCTGCCCTGGCTGGTGCTCTCCGTCATCTTCACGGCCAACTACACACGTATGGCCCGCTCCCAGCTGGTGGAGTCGATGAGCGAGGACTACGTGCGCACGGCTCGCGCCAAGGGCCTCTCGCGGCGGACGGTGTTCTTCAGATTCGCCTGGCGCGGGGCCATGGGGCCCATCGTCACCATCTTCGGCCTCGACCTCGGCGTGCTCCTCGGCGGCGCGATCATCACCGAGAAGACCTTCAGCCTCCAGGGCATCGGGGCGCTCTCGGTCAAGGCGGTGTCCACCAACGACCTGCCGACGCTCCTCGGCGTGATGATGGTGGCCGCGGTCGCGATCGTGCTCCTCAACATCGTCGTGGACGCCGTCTACGCCCTCATCGACCCACGCGTCCGCCTCGCCTAGGGAGAGATCCAGTGAGCACCCCCTTCCTCTCCGTACGCGATCTGCGCGTGCACTTCTCCACCGAAGACGGCATGGTCAAGGCCGTCGACGGGCTGTCCTTCGACGTCGAGCACGGCAAGACCCTCGGCATCGTCGGTGAGTCCGGTTCCGGCAAGTCCGTCACCAACCTCTCGATCCTCGGTCTGCACCACCCGGAGCACACCGAGATCGAGGGCGAGATCCTGCTCGACGGGCAGGACCTGCTGGCCGCCTCCGAGCGGGAGCTGGAACGCCTGCGCGGCAACAAGATGGCCATGATCTTCCAGGACGCGCTGGCCTCGCTCTCGCCGTACCACACCATCGGCAAGCAGATCGGTGAGACGTACCGCAAGCACACCGGGGCGTCCAAGCGCGAGGCGCGGGCACGGGCCGTGGAGATGCTCACCAAGGTCGGCATCCCGCAGCCGAACCTGCGCGTCGACGACTACCCGCACCAGTTCTCCGGCGGTATGCGCCAGCGCGCGATGATCGCCATGGCGCTGGTCTGCAACCCCGCGCTGCTGGTGGCCGACGAGCCGACGACAGCGCTGGACGTCACCGTGCAGGCCCAGATCATGGACCTGCTCAAGGACCTCCAGCAGGAGACCGGCACCTCGATCATCTTCATCACCCACGACCTCGGCGTCATCGCCGACATCGCGGACGACGTGCTGGTGATGTACGGCGGCCGGTGCGTGGAGCGCGGTACGAAGAAGGAGGTGCTGCGGGCGCCCCAGCACCCGTACACCTGGGGCCTGCTGGGCTCCATGCCGAGCCTGGAGGGGCCGGTGGACGTACCGCTGTCGCCGATCCCCGGTTCGCCGCCCAGCCTCCTCAACCCGCCGACCGGCTGCCGCTTCCACCCCCGGTGCGCGTTCACCGAGCGGGTCGGCGGCAACCGCTGCTCGACCGAGCAGCCTCCGCTGGAGCTGACCGCCGGTCGCGGGGCCGCCTGCCACCTGACGCCCGAACAGCGCGTGGAGTTCTTCGCGGACTTCGCCGGCGCGCGGACCAACTGACGTACAAGAGACGGGACTTCCCTCCTATGAGCAGCACCGATCCCCTCCTTGACGTCTCCGGACTCACCAAGTACTTCCCGATCAAGGGCGGCTTTCCGATCCGGCGGACGGTCGGCGCGGTCCAGGCCGTGGACGGACTGGACTTCTCGGTGGCCCCGGGCGAGAGCCTGGGCCTGGTCGGTGAGTCCGGCTGCGGCAAGTCGACGACGGGCCGGCTGATCACCCGGCTGCTGGAGCCGACCGGCGGCCGGATCACCTACCGCGGGCAGGACATCAGCCACGCCTCCCGCAAGGAGCTGGCCCCGATCCGGTCCGAGATCCAGATGATCTTCCAGGACCCCTACGCCTCGCTGAACCCGCGCCAGACGGTCGGCAAGATCATCACGGCGCCGATGGAGATCAACGACGTCAACCCGGCCGGCGGCCGCGAGGCCCGGGTCCGGGAGCTCCTGGAGATCGTCGGGCTCAACCCGGAGCACTACAACCGGTTCCCGCACGAGTTCTCCGGCGGCCAGCGCCAGCGCATCGGGGTGGCCCGCGCACTGGCCCTGGAGCCGAAGCTGATCGTGGCCGACGAGCCGGTCTCCGCGCTGGACGTGTCGATCCAGGCCCAGGTGGTGAACCTGCTGCAGAAGCTGCAGAAGGAACTGGGCATCGCGTTCCTCTTCATCGCCCACGACCTGGCGATCGTGCGCCACTTCTCGCAGCGCGTCGCCGTCATGTACCTGGGCCGGATCGTGGAGATCGCCGACCGCGAGGACCTGTACGGCAACCCGCGCCACCCGTACACCAGGGCGCTGCTCTCCGCCGTCCCCGAGGCCACCGCAGACGACGTGCCGGCCCGCGACCGCATCCGGCTGACCGGCGACGTGCCGTCCCCGGTCAACCCGCCGTCGGGCTGCCGCTTCCGCACTCGCTGCTGGAAGGCCACGGACAAGTGCGCGAGCGAGACGCCGCCGCTGGTCCGGGTCGAGGGCAGCCGGGAGGGCCACCTGACGGCCTGCCACTACCCCGAGGAGTCGGGTACGGTCTCCGCCGTCCCGAAGGCGCGTACGGAGTCCGCGGCGCCGGGCAACGACGAGAAGCCGAGCCTCGGCAAGAAGACCGGAGAAGACCCCAAGGCCCGCGGCTGACACCCCTCGCCGCGGCCCCGGGGAAGCCCCGTGGACGACGTACCTGACCGGTCCGTCCGTCCGCGGGGCTTCCCCGGCCCAGGGAACCGAGCACGTCGGCCCATTGACCCGAGCCACCTGCGCGCCCGGTTTCCGGGAATACGGGAAAGGCGCCCGGAACCGATCGGTTCCGGGCGCCTTCTGCTGCCCTGGGTGCGGTGGGCGGACGGTTACGAGGCCGCCGCGCCGACCACGTCCTTCTCCTCCGCGAAGTGGCAGGCCGACTCGTGCGCGGCCGGCGTCGTGGAGGTCTTGAAGCGCTCGGGGATGGCCAGCAGCGGCATCTCCTCGGCGCACTTGGCCTCTGCCTTCCAGCAGCGGGTGCGGAAGCGGCAGCCGGACGGCGGGTTGGCCGGCGAGGGGACGTCCCCGGAGAGGATGATCCGCTCGCGGCCCTCACGGGCCTCCGGGTCCGGGACCGGGACCGCCGACAGCAGCGCCTGGGTGTAGGGGTGCGTCGGGTGGTCGTAGATCTGCGTGTCCGTACCGATCTCGGCCATCTTGCCGAGGTACATGACGCCGACCCGGTCCGAGATGTGCCGGACGATCGACAGGTCGTGCGCGATGAAGAGGTAGGAGAGGTTGAACTCGTCCTGGAGCTTCTCCATCAGGTTGATGACCTGGGCCTGCACCGACACGTCGAGCGCGGAGACCGGCTCGTCGCAGATGATGATCTCGGGGTTGAGCGCGAGGCCGCGGGCGATGCCGATGCGCTGGCGCTGACCGCCCGAGAACTGGTGCGGATAGCGGTTGATGTACTCCGGGTTGAGACCGACGACGTCCAGGAGCTCCTGGACCTTGCGCCGGCGGTCGCCCTTGGGAGCCACCTCGGGGTGGATCTCGTACGGCTCCCCGATGATGTCGCCCACCGTCATACGCGGGTTGAGCGAGGTGTACGGATCCTGGAACACCATCTGGATGTTGCGGCGCACGGCCTTCAGCGCGCGGCCGGACAGCTTGGTGATGTCCTGGCCCTTGAAGAAGACCTCGCCGGCGGTGGCCTGTTCCAGCGTCATCAGGAGCTTGGCGACGGTGGACTTGCCACAGCCGGACTCGCCCACGATGCCGAGCGTCTCGCCCGCGTAGAGGTCGAACGAGATCCCGTCCACGGCCTTGACGGCCCCGACCTGCTTCTTGAACAGGATGCCCTGGGTCAGCGGGAAGTGCTTGACCAGGTTGCGGACCTGGAGGATCGGCTCGCCCTGCGACACGGGGGCGTCGATGGCGGCTACGGCCTCCGCCTCTGTGCCCGCGTCGACCGTCTCCACTTCGGTGACGTTCGGGGTGGCGTCCACGGGCTCCTTCTTCATGTCAGCCATGGATCGTCTCCTTCCAGAAGTGGCAGGCGCTGCCGCGTCCGACCAGCTCGGCGCCGTCCTGCTCGGTCACCGGGGCCAGGGCCGGGATGTCCGTACGGCAGATGTCCTGCGCCATGGTGCAGCGCGGGTTGAAGGCACAGCCCGACGGCACGTGGAGCAGGTTGGGCGGCAGGCCCTTGATCGCGAAGAGCTCCTGGCCCTTCTGGTCAAGGCGCGGGATCGATTCCAGCAGCCCCTTGGTGTAGGGGTGCGCCGGCCGCTTGTAGATCTCGTGGACCGGGGCGGTCTCGACGATCCGGCCCGCGTACATCACGGCGATCTTGTCCGCGACGTCCGCGACGACACCCAGGTCGTGGGTGATCAGGATCAGGCCCATGTTGTACTCGCGCTGGAGCTCCGCGAGCAGGTCCATGACCTGGGCCTGCACCGTCACGTCGAGCGCGGTGGTCGGCTCGTCCGCGATGATCAGGTCCGGTTCCAGGGCGAGCGCCATCGCGATCATGATGCGCTGGCGCATACCGCCGGAGAACTGGTGCGGATAGTCCGAGATCCGGGCCGCCGCGGCGGGGATCTTCACCTGGTCCATCAGCTCGATGGCCTTGGCCTTGGCTTCCTTCTTGGACAGGCCCTGGTGGACCCGGAACATCTCGCCGAGCTGGTAGCCGACGGAGAGGACCGGGTTCAGCGAGGAGAGCGCGTCCTGGAAGATCATCGCGATCTTCTGGCCGCGGATCTTCCGGCGCTCCTCGTAGGACATCTTGAGCATGTCCTGGCCGCGGAAGAGGATCTCGCCCTGCGGGATCCTGCCCGGCGGCATGTCGAGGATGCCCATGATGGCCTGGGCCGTCACGGACTTGCCGGAGCCCGACTCACCGAGCACGGCGAGGGTCTCGCCGGCGTTCACGGTGTAGTTGACACCGTTGACCGCCTTGGCCACACCGTCACGGGTGTGGAACTCCACGTGCAGATCACGGACGTCGAGCAGCGGGCCGACGTGGCCGTCACCCGAGCGCGGGGACGGGACTTCGGCGGTCTTGTCGATGGTGGTCACGTTCACCCTCCTTATCGCGACTTGGGATCGAGGGCGTTACGGACGGCTTCGCCGAGCATGATGAACGCCAGAACGGTGATGCTGAGCATGATCGACGGGTACAGCAGGATGTGCTGCGCGGTACGGATCTGGGCGGCGCCACCGGAGATGTCCATGCCCCACGAGATCGTCGGGTCGGCGAGACCCAGACCGAGGTAGGACAGGGTCGCCTCGGCGGAGATGTAGACGCCGAGCGAGATGGTGGCGACCACGATCACCGGGGCCATGGCGTTGGGCAGGATGTGCCGGAAGAGGATCCGGTTGGTACCCGCGCCCAGCGCTCTGGCGGCCTGCACGTAGTCCGACTGTTTGATCACGATCACCGCACCGCGCATGACACGCGCGATCTGGGTCCAGCCGAGGAACGCCAGGGCGAAGATGACCACCCACACCGTCCGGTCGGAGAACGCCTGCAGCACCACCATGGCACCCAGCAGGAAGGGGATGCCGAGGAAGACGTTGGTGAAGAACCCGGAGAGCAGGGCGTCGACCCAGCCGCCGAAGTAGCCGGCGAGCATGCCGATCAGCCCGCCGAACAGCGTCACCAGGAGCGTCACACAGATACCGACGGTCACCGAGGCGCGGGTGCCGTAGATGACACGTGCGTAGACACTGTGGCCCTGGCCGTCGTAACCGAGCCAGCCCTCGGAGCCGATCTTGCCCAGCTCCGGCTTGCCCAGGTAGTGGTGCACCAGGTCGGCGGAGGTCGGCGAGGCACTGGTGAACAGGCCGGGGAAGACGGCGATCACCAGCAGGATGACGATCAGCACCGACGAGATGATGAAGTACCAGTTGGTACGCAGGTCCCGCCAGGCGTCGCCCCAGAGACTGCGGGCCTTCTCGGTCTTGACGACCGCCGAGGGGTCCGCGAGGGGCGCCTTGGCGTCCTCGGGCGCGGGAGCGGTCTTGGTCACGTCAGGCATAACGGATCCTCGGGTCCAGGACCGCGTACAGCAGGTCGACGATGAGGCTCATGAGGAGGTAGACGAGCACCAGAATGGTGACGAGACCGACGAGCGTCGTGCCCTCGCGCTTCTGGATCGACTCGTAGATCGTGCCGCCGATGCCCTTCACGTTGAACAGGCCCTCGGTGACGACCGCGCCGCCCATCAGGGCACCGAGGTCGGTGCCGAGGAAGGTGATCACGGGGATCAGCGAGTTGCGCATCAGGTGCACGCCGACGATGCGCCGCTTGGGAAGACCCTTGGCGATGGCGGTGCGCATGTAGTCGGAGCGCAGGTTCTCGGCCATCGTCGTACGCGTGAGCCGCGCGACGTAGGCGAGCGAGAGTGATCCCAGCACGATGGCTGGCGCCAGTAGTTCGCTCCATTTGGCCTCACCGGACACGTTCGGCGAGATCCAGTCCAGCTGGAAGGCGAACACCGCCTTGATGATGAAGCCGAGGACGAACACCGGGATCGAGATGATCAGCAGGGTGAAGACCAGGATCACGTTGTCGGTGAGCCGGCCGGCCCGCAGGCCGGCGATCGTCCCGAGGCTGATGCCCACGACGATCTCGATGACGAACGCCATGCCGGCCAGCCGGAGGGTGACGGGGAACGCGTCGCCGAGGACGTCCGTGACGGGACGTCCGCTGGCTATCTGATCGCCGAAATCGAAATGCAGGACGATGCCTGTCATGTAATTCCAGTACTGCTGCAGAATCGGCAGATCAAGGCCCTTTTCATGGCGAAGTCTCGCCAGTGTGGCCGGATCGACACCCTTGTCCCCGAAGAGCCCGCGCACGGGGTCGCCGGGCAGCGTGTAGACCATCAGGAAGATCAGCAGCGTTGTCCCGAGGAAGACCGGGATCATCTGGAGCAGTCGTCGTGCGACATAGCGCCCCATCATGCCTCCATGTAATAGGCAAGCAGCAGCCAACGGGCCCTCCCCCGCACCCGACTTCCCCCTGAGGGTTCGTCGGATGCGTGGAAGGGCCCCCCGGCCACGGCGTGCGGACAGGCGCGGACCGTCTTTCAGCGGCCCCGCGCCCGCGCGCGGACTACGTCGGTGTGGTTACTTCTTGACTTCGATCTTGGTCAGGATCGGGTCGCCGTCCTGCGCGTAATCGACGTTCTGGACCTTCTCCGAGTAACCGGCGTTGACCTTGTAGTACCAGAGCGGGATGGAGGGCATGTAGTTCACCAGCTCCTTCTCGATCTTCTGGTAGGCCGCGACGGACGCGTCGAGGGAAGCCGCGGAGTCGGCCTTCTTGATCTCCGCGTCAAGGCCCTTGTTCGAGAAGTCACCCTGGTTACCGGCTGCGCCGGTACGGAACAGGTCCGAGATGAAGTTCGCGTTCACCGGGTAGTCGAGCACCCAGCCGGAGCGGTAGAGGGACTTGACCTCCTTGGCGTCACGCGCGTTCGTGTCGGCCTGGAAGTCGGCCTTCGAGTCGGTGGTGCAAGCGACTCCGGTGGACTGCTTGATGCTGTTGCAGACCGCCTCGACCCATTCCTTGTGGCCGCCGTCGGCGTTGAACTGGATCGAGATCTTGTTGCCCGGAACGCCGCCACCCTCCTTGATGAGAGCCTTGGCCTTCGCCGGGTCGTACTTGGTGACGTCGCCCGCGGCGTCCTTCTGGTAGCCGAGAACACCCTGGGCGACCCAGCCGGTGGCCGGCTCGCGCGTGCCCTGGAGCACCGTCTTGGTGATGGTGTCGCGGTCGATACCCATCGACAGGCCCTGCAGGACCTTCGGGTCGATGTCCTTGAACTGCTTGGTGTAGAACGCGACGGCGATCGTCTGGATGGACGAGTACGGCTTGTCCACCGCGCGGTCACCGAGGTCGGAACGGTAGACCGGGAGGTCCTTCGGGCCGATCTGACGCAGGACGTCGACGTTGCCCGACTTCAGGTCCTCGTAGGCGGTTTCGAGGGTGGTGTAGTTCTTGAAGATCACACCACCGTTCTTCGCCTTGTCGGCACCCTTGTAGTCGTCGTTGCGGACGACCTTGATCTGCTTCTTGTGGTCCCAGCTGACGAACTTGTACGCGCCGTTGCCGACCGGCTTCTCGCCGGCGGCCTTCGGGTCCGCGTAGAAGGACTCGGGCAGCGGGGAGAAGACCGTGTAGCCGAGCTTGTACGAGAAGTACGGCAGCGGCGAGTTCAGCTCGATGGTGAACGTGTAGTCGTCCACCTTCTTCAGACCGGACATGGCGTCCGACTTCGGCTTGGCCTTGGCGTCATCGGGGTGGACGTCGGAGAAGCCCTTGATGTCACCGAACCAGGACGCGTTGGTCTGGTTGTTCTTGATGTTCGCGGCCCAGTTCCAGGCCTTGATGTACGACTCGGCCGTGACCGGGGTCCCGTCGTGGAACTTCCAGTCCTTCTTGAGCTTGACCGTCCAGAGCTTGCTGTCCTTGGTGTCGACAGACTCGGCGTTGATCATCTCAAGCTTGCCGGACGGGTCGTAGTCGACCAGCTGCGAGAAGATCGAGTCGGTGACGATGCTGCCGTTCGACTCCATCGTGTTGGCCGGCTGCAGCGGGTTCTGCGGCTCACCGACCTCGACGGAGAAGATGCCGTCAGCGTTGACAGCTCCCTTGGAGCCGCCCTTGCCCTTGTCGGCGTCGTCATCCCCGCCGCCGCAAGCGGTCGCAGCCAGGGCGATGATGGCCGCTCCCGCGACCCACTTGGCGCTCTTGGCACCACGCATGGGTTCCTCCTCATGAGTCCACTTTTGACTACAAGAAGGGCACTGGATTGATACACCGACACCCCTGACGGTGATCGTTTCAGTGCCCTGAGTGTGCTCGTGAGTCGGCACTCCCCACAGTGCGTGACCCATTGACCCGAGCTCAATGGAGCCAACTATTAAGTACGACTGGGCTGTAAACCACACTTAAAGGGTCTCGGTTTGACAACATCCCCTGGGCGCGCGGATCAAAATACGGACAAAATGACCCCAGACAGACACACCCGAAACGGACTGTTAACACATGTTCCGGAGAGCGACGCCCGATATCCGGACGGATGGTCCACAAAATCGGGTTGACCTCGCGAGCACATCGGCACTGCCCGGCACCCGGCGAATCACGGGGGGCGGCGCGGCCGGCCGGCGGCCTGAAGCGGACTGAGGCCCGCCGGTTACGGATAGTTCCAGGGTAAGCCAATGGGCGGGCGCTCATGGCTTGTTCACGTCCGTCCCGCACCCCGTCACGCGTCTGTCACGCCGCCCGCGCGGCGGGCACGGCAAAGGGGCCCGGCACCGCGTGGTGAGCGGTGCCGGGCCCCTTCTGGCGTGCCGTGCGACGGGGTCAGCGCTTGGCGCGCGACGCGGAGCGGCCGCGCTCCTTCTGGTCCAGGACGACCTTGCGGATACGCACGGTCTCCGGGGTCACCTCGATGCACTCGTCGTCGCGGCAGAACTCCAGGGACTGCTCAAGCGACAGCTTGCGGGCCGGCACCACGTTCTCCGTGGTGTCCGCGGAAGCCGCACGCATGTTGGTGAGCTTCTTCTCCTTGGTGATGTTCACGTCCATGTCGTCGGAGCGCGAGTTCTCACCGATGATCATGCCCTCGTAGACCTCCGTGGTGGCCTCCGTGAAGATGACACCGCGCTCCTGGAGGTTGACCATCGCGAACGGCGTCACGACGCCCGCGCGGTCCGCGACCAGCGAGCCGTTGTGACGGGTACGCAGGTCACCGAACCACGGCTCGTGACCCTCGAAGAGCGAGTGCGCGATGCCGGTGCCGCGGGTCTGGGTCAGGAACTCCGTACGGAAGCCGATGAGGCCGCGGGACGGGACGATCCACTCCATGCGGACCCAGCCCGAACCGTGGTTCGTCATCGTCTCCATGCGGCCCTTGCGGGTCGCCATGAGCTGCGTGATCGCGCCGAGGTGCTCCTCGGGCGAGTCGATGGTCATGCGCTCGATGGGCTCGTACGTCTTGCCCTCGACCTGCTTGGTGACGACCTGCGGCTTGCCGACCGTCAGCTCGAAGCCCTCGCGGCGCATGGTCTCGATGAGGATCGCCAGCGCGAGCTCACCACGGCCCTGGACCTCCCAGGCGTCGGGGCGCTCGGTGTCCAGGACGCGCAGCGAGACGTTACCGACCAGCTCGCGGTCCAGACGGTCCTTGATCTGACGGGCGGTGACCTTGTGGCCCTTGCCGCCCTTGCCGACCAGCGGCGAGGTGTTCGCACCGATGGTCATCGAGATGGCGGGCTCGTCGACCGTGATCAGCGGCAGCGCGATCGGGTTCTCGGGGTCGGCCAGGGTCTCGCCGATCATGATGTCCGGGATACCGGCGATCGCGCAGATGTCGCCGGGGCCGGCCTTCTCCGCGGGCTTGCGGGTGAGCGCCTCGGTCATCAGCAGCTCGGTGATGCGCACGTTGGAGATCGAACCGTCGCGCTTGATCCAGGCGACCGTCTGGCCCTTGCGCAGCTCGCCCTGCTCGACACGGCAGAGCGCGATACGGCCGAGGAAGTTGTCGGCGTCGAGGTTGGTGACGTGGGCCTGGAGGGGGGCCTCGTCGTCGTACTCGGGGGCCGGGACCGCCGAGAGGATCGTGCTGAAGAACGGCTCCAGGCTGTCGCTGTCCGGCGGGACGGAACCGTCCTCCGGCTTGGTCAGCGAGGCGACGCCGTCACGGGCGCAGGCGTAGACGATCGGGAACTCGATCTGGTCCTCGTCGGCGTCCAGGTCCAGGAAGAGGTCGTACGTCTCGTCGATGACCTCGGCGATCCGGGAGTCCGGGCGGTCCGTCTTGTTGATGCAGAGGATGACCGGGAGCTTGGCGGTCAGGGCCTTGCGGAGCACGAAGCGGGTCTGCGGGAGCGGGCCCTCGGACGCGTCGACCAGCAGGACGACCGCGTCCACCATCGACAGGCCGCGCTCGACCTCGCCACCGAAGTCGGCGTGGCCGGGGGTGTCGATGATGTTGATGGTGATGACGTCGCCGCCATCCTTGGGGTGGTACTTGACGGCCGTGTTCTTGGCCAGGATCGTGATGCCCTTCTCACGCTCCAGGTCGTTCGAGTCCATCATGCGTTCGTCGAGGTTCTCGGCGGCGTGCGCGGCGAAGGCGCCGGCCTGCCTGAGCATGGCGTCGACCAGCGTGGTCTTGCCGTGGTCGACGTGGGCGACGATGGCTACGTTACGGATGTCGTGGCGCGTGGGCATGGGTGGCTTGCGCTTCTCTCGGATCGGGGATTCAGGCGTCTTAGTCGGTCTTGAGTCCTCGTACGCCCGCCGGGCGGACGCGCCACGGCTAGTCCCATGGTACGGGCCGGTCGCCCCTGCGGCTTCCCGGGCAAGTCATACCGGCCATGGAGGGGGCCCTGTGCCACGCGGGAGAGCGCGTGTCCACTTCGTGTTCGCGCCCCCGTGATCAGGCGTTCCGGCGGTTTTCACCGGTGGCCGTGCAGGTGGCCGGGTACGTGGCCGGCCGGGCGAACTCGGATGCGAACGGGAGCACGGAGGCGGGTGCGGACGCGGCCCGGCGGCCTCGGAGGTGGGGCTCCGAGGCCGCGGCTCCGAGGGGGAGCTCGGAGCGCTGCCTGTGCGCCGCGGCCGTCGGGGTTGGGGCCCCGAGGCCGGGAGGCGGAGCGGCTACCCGGGTCAGCGGGTGCACACAGCCTTGCCCGCCGGCAGGCCGGCGGGCAAGGGAATTGAGCCAGTTCTGAGCTTTCGGAACCCCGCGCTGACCTGCTATTTCCTGGGAGCGGCGGGGGCGCCGGCCGCCTGCGGCTTCTTGAAGCCGATGTCCTGGTAGTGGGGCACTCCGAAGCCGAAGGCGCCGACGTTGGCCAGCTTCTTGTCGGTCGCGACGAGCTGCGGTCGCTGGTAGAGCGGAATCGATCCCGCCGCGGCCCAGATCCGGGCGTCGGCCTGCTTCATCAGCTTCGTGGCCGCGCTCTCGTCGAGTTCCCCGGCCGCCTGGTCGAAGAGCTGGTCGATGTGGTCGGAGCCGACGCGGGTGTAGTTCTGCTCGACGAGCAGCGAGCCGTCGGTGGCCGGTACCGGCTTGGCGAAGATCGGGCGGTCGTCGGTGGCCGGATAGGCGGTCGCGGGCCAGGAGTAGAGCGCCATGTCGTAGTCACCGGAGGCGACGTGGTCCCGGAAGTAGCTCTCGTCGGAGACCTTGGTGATCTCGGTACGGATCCCGATCGTGTCGAGCATCGCGGCGATCTTCTCCCCGACGCTGCGCAGCGACTCGGAGCCCGGCCCTGAGGGCAGGACGAACCTCAGGGACAGCGGCTTGCCGTTCTTGCCGAGCGGGCCGCGGGCCGCGTCGGGCGCCTGGGCGGGCGCCGCGGTGCCGACCGGTGCGTAGGCTCCGGCGGCGCCACCGGGCTGCCGGTCCTGGGCGGCGATCCTGGCCGGGGCGTCCTCGGAGGTGCCCGTCTCGCCCAGCCGTCCGGCCTGGCGCAGCAGCGCGGCGCTCTGCACGGCGGCGGCGGGGGCCGGGGCGATGACGCGGGTGACGGCGCCCTCGGCCTCACCGGGCTTGCTGTCGTCGCCGACGATGTACAGGCCGTCGTCTTTGGCGGGCTCGCGGCCGGCGGCGTCGTCCTTCTTGCCGTCGTCGGTCTTGCCGTCGTCCTTCTTGCCGTCGTCCTTCTTCTCTTCTTCCTTCTTTTCCCTGGCGGCCTTCTCGTCCGCGGCCTTCTTGTCCTCGGCCGCCTTCTTGTCGGCCTCTGTCTTCTTGTCCGTCTGCTTCTCGCCCTCGCTGCCGGCCTTGGTGCCCTCCGTCTTTCTGAGGGCGCCCTCCCGCGTCCAGCCCGCGTCGGCCAGCAGGGCCTGCGCCTCCTTGGTGTCCTGACCGCCGAGTGCGCCGCTGCTGTCCTTGTAGCCGGGCTGTCCGGCCAGGGCCAGGTGACTGCCGAGCGGGGTCGCGGGCAGGCCGAGGGGCTTGAGTACGGTGTCGACGAGCTGCTGACGGTCCAGAGCGCGGGCCACCGCGCGGCGTACCCGGTCGTCGGCGAGCGGGCCGGTCTCGCCGTTCAGGGCCAGCTGGGTGTAGGCGGGTTCCAGGGACTTGCGGACCACGTAGCCGCGCAGGTCCTTCTGCTCGGTGGCGTACGCCTCTGCCGCCCGCGCCTGCTCGTCCCTGGCCGCCTGTGCCCGCGTGGCCGCTTCCTCGTCGGAGCCGTGCGCCAGTGCCCAGGACCGCAGGGCCGCGGCCGGGGTGGTCCCGGAGCCGGGGCCGTGGGCGGGCGGTCCGCTGTTGCCGGCGTCCCGGGCGGCCTGGGCGATGCGGTGGGCCGCCGCCGGGTCGATGTCCGCGACGTCGATCTTTCCCTCGGTGAGCGCCTCGGTGCGGTCCTGCGGCTTGACCGCCTTGAAGACCAGCGAGTCGAGCTTGGCGGGACTGCCCCACCAGCGCGGGTTGCGGGTCAGCGTGACGGAGCCCGTCTCCTTGTCCACGTCGCGCAGCCGGAAGGGTCCTGCGGTCGCCTTGATCGTGGACCGCGCCCCCTCGTTGAAAGCGTCCGGTGAGCCCGTCACCTGCTTCGGGTACAGCGGCGAGAAGAGGGAACGCCAGTCCGCGTACGGCTTGGCGAAGGTGACCCTGACCTCAAGGTCGTCGGCGCCGCGCTCGATCTTCTCGATGCGCTCGTAGCCGGCGTTGCGGGCCGTCCAGAACGCGGAGTCCTTGCCGCTCAGCGCCCGCCACTGCGCGACGAAGTCCGGTGCCCCGATCTCCCGGCCGTCGCTCCAGACCGCCTGCTGGTTGAGCCGGTAGAGCACCACCTGCCGGGGCTCGTTCTCGACGACCTTCGCGGATTCCAGGTAGTCGGGGTTCAGCTGCGGACGGCCCTTGGCGTCCAGTGGGAAGAGCGTCGGCAGCAGGGCGCCGGTGATCCGGCCGGTGGCGCTGTCGGCGTCCGCCTGGAAGGCGTTGAGGGTGGCGGGCATCGCGTCGATCGCCCAGTTGACCGTGCCGCCGTCCGCGACCTGGGTACGGGCGGCGGGCGCGACGTCCTGCGGGACGGCGGAGGTGGGCGCTTCCTCGGTGCCGGAGCTGCAGCCTGCCAGCACGGGGAGCGTGAGCACTCCCGTGGTCAGGAGCGCGAGCGAGCGGCGCTTTCGGGCTGCCCCGCGCGGGACGCCGACGTGGGACATGGCTGATACCTCCGGAGACGACCCGGACCACCCGTACGCGAATGGACCGGAATATGCGTGTTTGGTGGCATTTGCAGTTGATCACACTGGTTCCGTTCATCCACTGAAGGCGCCCACGCGCGAGGGGTGCCGCAGACACGGCGCAGCCGGGCCGAAGCTCACCCGGGCGGCGGAACCGGACACCGGCCGGAATCCGCCGTTCCAGGTAGCTGCAACTAGCATGCCCATGTCAATCAATGACTGCGGAAGTGCCGCCACGACCCGCCGGGATCCGGCGGCGGGACCCGTCGTCCTGAGGGGTCCCGCCGCGCGGTCGGTCAGCCCAGGAGCTTGATGATGGCGTCGGTGGTGTCGGTCTCACCGAGGCGCGGGAAGATCCGCTGGACGCTGTTGTCGTGGGCCTCGGCGCTCATGTCGGTCACCGCGTCCGTCGCGACGGTGACGTGGTAGCCGTGCTCGTACGCCGAGCGGGCGGTGGACTCGACGCCGATGCTCGTCGCGATCCCGGCCACCACGACCTGGGTCACGCCGCGCCGGCGCAGCTGAAGGTCGAGGTCGGTGCCGTAGAAGGCGCCCCAGGTCAGCTTGGTGACGACGATGTCGCCCTCCTGCGGGCCGAGCTCGGGGACGATGTCGGCCCAGTCGGCGGCGGGCTGACCGGAGCGGGCGGGACCCTCGGTGCGGCCGGGGGCGCCGCCGGTGACGCGGACCAGGACGACCGGGAGGCCCTTGGCCCGGAACGCGTCGGCGAGGGTCGCGGCGTGTGCGACGACATCGGCGCTGGGGTGGGCGGTGGGCAGACCGGTGATGCCCTTCTGGAGGTCGACGACGACCAGCGCGGTCTTCGGGTCGAGAGTGGTGGCGCTCATGGTGGTGCTCCTTGCTGAGTGGTGCGGAACGGTTGTCAGGTACGGCCGCGCAGGGCGCGGTCGGTGACGGTGAGAACGATGAGGAGGACGCCCAGCACGGCGGCGACGCCGGCCATCAGGTGCAGGCCCCGGTCGCCGGTGGACTGTCCGTACGCGAGGGCGATCAGGCTGGACGCGGTGATGGCCCCGATGTACTGGGCGGTGCGCTGGAGGCCCGCGGCGGAACCGATGGACTCGGCCGGGGCGTAGGCCTGCACGGCGGCCTGGTTGCTCGTACCGATCAGCCCCTGCGGGATGCCGAAGCAGGCCCCGGCGAGCAGCAGGACGGCGAGCGGGGTGTCCCCGGAGAGGAACATCAGCAGGCCCGCGCCGGCGGTGAGCAGTACGCAGGCCAGGGTGAGCGGGCCACGGATGCCCTTCGTGCGGGCGCCGAGCAGTGAGCAGACGAGCGCGGCGACGGACATCGGCAGCATCAGCAGGCCGGTGTGCCCGGACGAATAGCCACGGGCTTCCTCCAGCCACTGGGTGTATCCGTACATCACGCAGTAGATCAGCAGATAGCTGACTCCGTGCCGCAGGTACGTCCGCGACAGGGCGGCGTTTCCCGCCAGCATCCGCAGGTCGATGAAGGGGTTCGGGCGTCGCAGCTGCCACCGCACCAGCGCGGCGCCGAGCACCGCGAAGGGCGCGAGGAGCCACCACATCGGGTGGGCGAGGTCGAGCAGGAAGAAGACGAGCACGGTCAGGGCGGTGGTGAAGAGCCCGATGCCGAGCGGGTCGAGGTCGAGCCGTGGCCTGCTGCCGTCGGCGGCCCGTCGGCGCGGCGGGTCGGCCGGGATCCAGAGCAGGGCGGCACCGAAGGCGATGAGCGCGACGGGCACGTTGACGGCGAAGATGCCGCGCCAGCCGACGACCATGACGAGCAGCCCGCCGAGCGTGGGACCGACGGCCGCGCTGCCGAGCGCCGCGAAGGAGAGCCGGGCCAGGACAGAACGCGGGGTGGCCCGGCCGATCCGGGCGGACTCGTCGCGCAGCACCGCCATCGCGGCCGGATAGGCGGCCGACGTACCGATGCCGAGCAGCAGCCGGGACACGATCAGCCAGCCGAAGCCCGGCGCCACCGTCCCGACCAGTCCGGACGCGATGACGACGAGCAGCCCGGCGAGGAAGACGCGGCGGGGGCCGAGCACGTCGGCGAGTCTGCCCAGTACGGGCTGGGCCACGGCGCTCGCGAGATACAGGACGGAGATCAGCCACGCGGTGTCGGCCGCTCCGATGTCGAAGTGGTGCCCGATCGCCACCAGGGCCGTGGAGATCATGGTGGTGTTGAGCGGGTTGAGCAGCGAGCCGATCAGCAGCGGGGCGGTGAGCCGGCCACTGAACCCTGGCACGACGCCCCGGTCCGGTGCCGGTGCGGGTGTCCGTGGCGCCTGGGATACCGCCGGCGCCTGGGGTATCGCGGGGACGGGGCCGCTGCCGGTCATGAACCGACCAGGCGGTCGAGGAGGACCGTCGCCTCGGCCACGGTGCGGCGCTCGGCCCCGTCGAGTTCGGCGGCGATGGCCTCGGCGAGCCAGTTGCGCTTCGCGGCCCGGACCTGGGCGAGCGTCGCACGTCCGTCGACGGTGATCGACATGACCGACTTGCGCCCGTCGTCCGGATCGGGCGCCCGTTCGACGAGCCCCTGCTCCTCCAGCGCGCCCAGGGTGAGCCGCATGGACTGCGGACGTACGAACTCCGCGCGGGCCAGTGCGGCCGTGGTGGCCGGGCCCCCGTCCTCCAGCCGGGCCAGCACCGATCGCTGGGTCGGCGTGAGCAGACTCTCCGAGGACGACGAACGCAGCCGCCGCAGCAGCCTGCCGACAACACCCGCGAGATCGTTCGCGACCTGCTCGGCCGTGGGGTCGACGGGGGTGGCAGCGGGCGGTCGTGTCATGCGACCACCGTAAAGATGTACAGGCCATCTTGCAAGGTTGCCTGTCGATTCCGGGATGGCCTTGCTCCCGTCCGGCCCCGCGATCTAGGGTGAATGCGCTTTCAAAAGGCGTATGCCGATATGTGTCGGCACGGAAGAAGAAGCGGACGGACGGTCGAGTGAGCGCCCCAACGGTGTACGACGTCGCCGAGCGGTCGGGCGTCTCCATTGCCACGGTTTCACGGGTCTACCGCACCCCCGATTCGGTGCGCGCCCAGACCCGTGAGCGGGTCCTGGAGGCGGCGCGCGAGCTCGGCTACGTACCGAGCGGGAACGCCCGGGGCCTGGCCAGCCGTACCACCGGTGTGCTCGGGCTCTGTTTCCCCGACTACGCCGACCCGGACGCCGAGGCCGACGCGGAGGCGGACAGCGACGCCGACGACGCGGTGATGCTCTACTCCGACCAGATCATCCGCGGCATGGAGCGGGCCGCGCGGCGGCACGGGTACGCCCTGCTGATCGCGGCGTCGTTGGAGGGCGGACCGGAGAGCCTGGTCGCGAAGGTCGCGGGACGGGTCGACGGCTTCGCCGTCCTCGCGCAGACCGTGCCGACCGAGGACCTTGAGGTGATATCGCGCCGGCTGCCGGTCGTGATGCTCGCCGGCCCCCGCGAGATCGACCACCTCGACCACATCGTCGTCGCCAACGCCGACGGCGAACGCGAACTGACGCGCCACCTGATCGAGGATCACGGGCTGCGCCGACTCGCCTTCATCGCCGGCGACACCGACTCCCCGGACGCCGAGGCACGCTTCCGCGGCTTCCGGGAGGCGTGCCGGGACGCCGGGATCCCGGTGCCGGACGCGCCGAGCGTGCGGACGACGATGATGACGCAGGCCGAGGGCGCGGGGGCCGCGGAACAGCTGCTGGACGCGGGCGGGGAGCGGCCGGAGGCGATGCTCTTCGCCAACGACCAGATGGCGGTGGGCGCCCTGCGCGCACTGGCCAGACGCGGCGTGCGGGTGCCCGAGGACATGGCGGTGACCGGCTTCGACGGCATCCCGCTCAGCCGGATCGTCCAGCCGCCGCTGACGACGGTGCGCCAGCCGATCCGGCAACTCGGCGAGCAGGCGGTCGAACTGCTGGTGCAGCGGCTGAACAACGCGGGCCGCGAACCGGTCTCGCTCACCCTCCCGGTCGCCCCGATCCGCCGCAGGAGCTGCGGCTGCGGCTGACCGGCCCGGGGCGCGTGACACCGGCCGGGCAGCGCGCGGCCCCCGTGCCCTGCGCGCACGCCCCCGTCCCACGTCACCCGTCACCCCTGGCTCAGAGGTCTCCTCCCTCTCACGCGCACGCCCGTCACCGCCCCAGCCGCTCCCCGAAGAACCGCGTACGGCCGGCACTGAGCGCGGCCGCCTCTTCGGCCAGCCCGGGATGCTCGAAGTGCCCCGCGCTCAGCACCAGCAACTCACGCTCCCCCGCCAGCGCGTTGTACACCGCGAACTGCCCCGGCGGCGGCACGGACGGGTCGAACAGAGCCGCGGCCACCAGTGTCGGCTGCTCCAGGAACCCGGCGGCCGTCGCGGCGTCGAAGTAGCTCAGCACCTCGGTGACCTCGGGATGCTCCCGGTGATACCCCCGGACCGACTCCCCGCTCCCCGCGCACGGCAGCGTGAGCCGCAGCGGGTGGTTCCCGAACGTGGGGACCGTCAGCTGCGCGGCACCGAAGCGGTCGTCCCACGGCAGGGCCAGCGCGCCGAGGCCCCCGCCGAAGCTCTCCCCGAGGTAGCCGAGCGGACCCGCCCCCGCGAGCTCGGGGACCAGCTCCCGCAGCGCGGAGGCCGCGCACCACAGGTCCGCCACGCAGTCACCGATCACATACGTCTCGCGTGACTCGATGCCGTGCAGCACATGCGCTCCGGAGACGTCCGGGACGCCCGGCACGAGACCGCGCGCCCCCATGCCCCGCACACAGGGCAGGATCGCGGCGGAGCCGGGCAGGGGCAGCGGCACATCGGGCCCCGGCTCCTGCCGGCCGCCGTATCCGTGACCGATGACGAACCCGTGGCGCGCCGGCCCGTCCGCGGGCAGCGCCAGCCAGCCCCCCAGACGCACCCCGCCGACCGAGGTGAACGTCACTCCGTGGATCCGGACACCGTCGCGTTCGCTCTCCAGCGGCCCGATCTCCGGTGCCGTGGCGACCTCGCGGGCCGCCGCGTGCCGGGATCGCCAGAAATCCGCGAAGTCGTCCGGTGCGGAGGGCGCCGGGATGGCCAGCAGTTCGTCGAGCGTGCGCCCGTAAGACGGGTCAAAAGGGAATTCATGGACGAATGAAGACATGGTCACGACAATATCGCCTCTCGCTCGGCGCGCTCCGGGCCGCAGGCGACCATGTTTCCTAAGCGTGCGAAATCGGTCACATCGCTCTCTTTTTCGCAAACAGCACACTTACCGTTCCAAGTTGAACATTCAGATATCCAATACGTTGCACGAGTGTGACCTAGCACCCTCTTGCGGATTCCCGAATCTCTGCCGCAGAGTGATGTATGCGCTTACAGGCAGCGCATACATCCGGATTGCTCAAGGAGGAGCCCTCCATGCCCCGCATCGCCAGAACCGCCTCCACCGGTATCGGTATCGCCGTCGTGCTCGCTCTCGGTCTGACCGCGTGCGGCAGCTCCGGTGGCGACGATGTCGCCGCGGACAAGAAGCAGACGCTCACTGTCTGGGCCATGGGGGCCGAGGGCGAGAAGCTCGCGGATGTGGCCAAGGTCTACGAGAAGGCCAACCCGAACGTCACCGTGAAGGTGACCCCGGTCGGCTGGGACGTCGCCCACCAGAAGCTGGTCTCCGCGGCCGCCGCCGGCAGCATGCCGGACGTGGCGCAGATGGGCGGCAGCTACATGGGCGAGTTCTCCGAGCTCGGGGTCCTGGAGCCGGTCGACACCAAGACCTTCCAGGAGAAGGACTTCTTCCCGGCCGGCTGGAAGCAGGGCGAGGTGGACGGCCAGGCGTACGGCGTGCCGTGGTACGTCGACACCCGCGTCCTCTACTACCGCACCGACCTGGCCGAGAAGGCCGGCATCACCAAGGCTCCGACCAACTGGAAGGAGATGCAGGACCTCGCCACCGCCTACCAGAAGAAGGCGGGCACCAAGTGGGGCCTGTCCATCCAGCCCAGCGGACTGGACACGGTGCAGAACTTCTACTCCTTCCTGTACTCGGCCGGCGGCGAGATAGTCAACGACAAGGGCGATGTCGTCATCGACAGCACCGCGGCCGTCAAGGCGCTCAAGGAGTACGGCTCGTACTTCTCCAAGGGCCTCTCCAACAAGTCCGTACAGCCCGGCTACGACGTGGTGAAGGACTTCGGCAACGGCCGTGTCCCGATGTTCTTCGGCGGCCCCTGGCACGTCACCCTGCTGAACGAGGGCCAGCCGCAGCTGAAGGGCAAGTGGGCGGTGGCCAACGTCCCCACCGACAAGTCCTCCGTCTCCATGGCCGGTGGCTCCTCCCTGGTGATCTCCAAGGACAGCGAGCACAAGGCCGCCGCCACCCAGTTCATCAAGTACCTGACGGACACCAAGGGCCAGGCCGACTGGTACAAGCGCACCAAGGACCTCCCGGCCAACACCGCCGCCTGGACCTCCGGTGCCCTCGCCAACGACGCTGATCTGCAGATCTTCAAGAAGCAGATGGACACCGCCAAGTCCTCCCCGTCGCTGTCCAACTGGACCGAGGTCACCGACAAGGTCGACCAGGCCATCGCGAAGGTGACCCAGGGCAAGGCGTCCGCCGAGGACGCGCTGAAGACGGCGCAGTCCCAGATCGAAGGCCTCGTGAAGTAGGAGCCATGAGCACCACGACCGGAAAGGCCGAAGAGTCGGCCAAGGTGCAGGCCGGACCGGGGACCGCGAAGTCCCCGGCCGCCGGGCCCAAGGGTTCGCGAAGCCGCAGGAAGCCCTCGCTGGGTATGCAGAACATGGCCGGCTGGCTGTTCTCCACTCCCTTCCTCGTTCTCTTCCTCGTCTTCATGGCCGTCCCGATCATCGCCACCCTGGTGATGAGTTTCACGGACTTCGGGCTGCGCAATGTGACGCACCCGCTGGACGCGAACTTCATCGGATTCGAGAACTACACCAAGCTGTTCAGCGACGAGAAGTTCCTCAAGTCGCTGTTCAACACGGCGTACTTCGTGGTCATCGGCGTCCCGCTGACGATCTTCCTCGGACTGATCGTCGCCGTGCTGCTGAACAACGGCATCGACCGGGCCCGGACCTTCTTCCGCGTCGGCTTCTACGCCCCGGTCGTCACCACCATCGTCGCCGTCGCCGTCGTCTGGCGCTTCGTGCTCGATCCGAGCGACGGTCTCGTCGCGGGCCTCTTCTCCGAAGTGGGGCTCACCGCTCCGGACTTCCTGGGCTCCGAGAAGCTCGCCATGCCGTCGATGATCGCGATGGCGGTCTGGCGCAACGTCGGCACGGTCATGGTGCTCTTCATCGCGGGTCTGCAGGCCATTCCCACCGAGGTACGGGAAGCCGCGCGACTGGACGGTGCCGGCATCTGGCAGGAGTTCAGGGGCATCACCATTCCGCTCCTGCGGCCCACGATGCTCTACGCCACCGTGATCACCACGATCGGCTACCTCAATGTCTTCGAGGAACCCTTCGTGATGACGCAGGGCGGGCCCTCGGACTCGACGCTCACCGTCTCGCTGAACATGTACCGCGAGGGCTTCAACTTCTTCCACATGGGCTATGCGAGCGCCATGGCGTATGTCCTCTTCGTAGTGATCATGGGCATCACGGTGCTGCAGCTCCGACTGCTGAAGGACAACACGAAATGAGCGCCACCAATGCACCGGGCGCCGTCTCGACGGCGCCGTCGAAGGAGCCCGGGAAGTCGGCGCGGAAGGCCGGCGGCCGGGAGCCCAGGTCCCTGAAGCGGATCTTCGTCTACGTCCTGCTGTCGATCGGTCTGCTGATCATGTCGGCGCCGTTCCTGTGGATGGCTCTGTCCTCGTTCAAGACGACCAGCGAGCTGACCGCGAGCCCGCCCGTCTGGATCCCGACCGAATGGACCCTGGACAACTTCCGGGACCTGCTCGACAAGCTCGATCTGCCGCTGTACTTCATGAACTCGGTGATCGTGGCGGTGCTGGTCACCGTCTCGAACCTGGTCTTCTGCTCGATGCTCGGCTACGCCCTGGCCAAGCTGAAGTTCGCCGGCCGCAACAAGATCTTCGGTCTGGTTCTCGGCGCCCTCATGGTGCCCGGCAACCTGATGCTGCTGCCGCTCTTCGTCCTGATGAGCAAGCTGCAACTGATCGACTCCTACGCCGGGCTGGTCCTGCCGTTCGCAGCCGGGGCCTTCGGCGTCTTCCTGATGCGGCAGTTCATGCAGTCGATCCCGGACGAACTGCTGGAAGCGGCCCGGATGGACGGCGCCGGTGAGTGGTACATCTTCTGGCGCATCGTGATGCCGCTGGTGAAGCCCGCCCTGGCGACGCTGTCGATCTTCACGTTCCTCGGTTCCTGGAACAACTTCGTCTGGCCGCTCATCGCGACGAACGACCCCGACAAATACACCCTTCCGGTCGCCCTGGCCACCTTCGCCACCGACCCGAACAAGGCGGGTGGCTCCAACGGCATGCTGATGGCCGGCTCCTTCCTGATCGTGCTGCCGGTCCTGGTCGTGTTCATCGCGCTCCAGCGGCACTTCACGCAGGGCATCGCCACCGCGGGCATGAAGTAGTCCGCTACCGGGGGCGGCCCTGACCCGCCCCCGGCCGCCCCTCCCATACGCAAGTGGCCCGCACCCGCACACCCGCCGGCCGCTCCCCTCACTGCACCAGAAAGACAGTTTGCGATGACTCACACCCAGGTCCCGTTCCCCGAAGGCTTCCTGTGGGGCGCCTCCACGGCCGCCCACCAGATCGAGGGCAACAACACCAACAGCGACTGGTGGGTCAAGGAGCACACCGCGGGCACCCACATCCAGGAGCCCAGCCTGGACGCCTGCGACAGCTACCACCGCTGGCACGAGGACATGGACGTCCTGGCCGGACTGGGCTTCACCGACTACCGGTTCTCCATCGAGTGGGCCCGTATCGAGCCCGCCGAGGGGCAGTTCTCCCGGGCCGAGATCGCCCACTACCGCCGTATGGTCGAGGGCGCCATCGAGCGCGGACTGCGCCCCATGATCACCCTGCACCACTTCACCGTGCCGCAGTGGTTCGAGGCCCGCGGCGGCTTCACCGCGGAGGGCGCGACGGAGCTGTTCGCCCGCTACGTCGCCGCCTGCGCACCCGTGATCAGCGAGGGCGTCAGCCACGTCTGCACCATCAACGAGCCGAACATGATCGCCGTAATGGCGGGCCAGGCCAAGCGCGGCGACATCGGCTTCCCGCCCGCCGGTCTGCCGACCCCCGACGACGAGACCACTCAGGCCGTCATCGCCGCCCACCACGCGGCCGTCAAGGAGGTCAAGGCGATCAACGCCGACATCCAGGTCGGCTGGACCATCGCCAACCAGGTCTACCAGGCCCTGCCCGGCGCCGAGGAGATCACCGCCGCCTACCGCCACCCGCGCGAGGACATCTTCATCGAGGCCGCCCGGGGCGACGACTGGATCGGGGTGCAGTCCTACACCCGGACCAGGATCGGCACGGACGGACCGATCCCCACCGCCGACGACGTGGAGCGCACCCTCACGCAGTGGGAGTACTACCCCTCCGCCGTGGGACACGCGCTGCGCCACACCGCCGAGGTCGTCGGCCACGACATGCCTCTGATCGTCACCGAGAACGGCATCGCGACCGACAAGGACAGCCGCCGGATCGACTACTACACCGGTGCCCTGAACGAGGTCGCGTCCGCCATCCAGGACGGACTGCGCGTCGAGGGCTACCTCGCGTGGAGCGCCCTGGACAACTACGAGTGGGGCTCCTACGCGCCGACCTTCGGCCTCATCGGGTGGAACCCGGAGACCTTCGAGCGGCTGCCGAAGCCGTCCGCCGCCTGGCTGGGCGAGATGGGCCGCACCCGCACGCTGCCGCGTATCGCCGACTGACGTCGGTCCTCCGACCGGGAGCCCCCTGACGGCTCCCCACCGTGCGGGGTCCGGCGTCACCTGACAGCCGCCGGGCCCCGCACCGGTATTCCGGGCGTGACCCCAGCCCCACAGCACGGGACACACCGAAAGCCACGCCCGCGAACTGCGCCACAGGCGCAGCACCACCCCCGGGCGGCACTCCTCCGCCGCATCGAGCACGCCACGAAAATCCCCCATCCCCCTTCTGCCAACGGGAGCTGGACCTTCATGGACCGTCGCACGTTTCTCACCACCACCGGGACCGGGGCTGCCGCTCTGTCCCTCGGGGCCGCGCCCGTGTCCCCGGCGCATGCCGTTCCCACCGCTCGGTCCGTGCCATCGGCGGACGCCGCTCATCTTGTTCATGCCTTGGATACACCGCTGCTGCTGCGCTGGTTCCGCGATACGTATCACTCGATCGAGGCAATGACGACCGACCTGGGTCTCGCCGTCGACAAGATCGACGTGACCGGTCCGGGCGGTCCCGTTCAGTCACGCCAGACCTCGCCCACCAATATCGGCTGCGGCCTGTGGTCGACCGTCGCCGCCGGCGGCCTCGGGGTGATCAGCGACGCCACGATGCGGCGCAGGCTGGAGCGTACGGTCCGGTCCGTGGAGAAGCTGGAGCGTCATCACGGCTTCTGGCTCAACTGGTACGACGCGCACGACGGTTCGGTACTGACCGAGTGGCCCGGTACCGGGGACCCCGTCCGTCCGTTCCTCTCCTCCGTCGACAACGCCTGGCTGATCACCGGTCTGCGCATCGCCGCGGATGCCGCGCCGGCGCTGCGGCCCCGCATCGGCCGCATCCTGGCGGACGCCGACTGGTCCTACTACTACACGCCCTTCGATCCGGCCGACCCGGTCGCCGGACCCGGCCAGCTGCGCGGCGGCTTCTGGACCGACACCGGGGAACCCACGGGCCATCACTACGGCGCGCTCAACACCGAGCCCCGGATGGCCAGCTACCTGGGCATCGCGGACGGAACGCTGCCCGCCGACCACTACTGGCACCTGCTGCGCACCATGCTTCCCGGGAATGAGCAGGAGCAACAGCCACAGGGCAGCTACGTGGCGATGGACGGCATCCGCGTCTGGCAGGGTCACTACACGCACGGCGGCCGCAAGTTCGTCCCCACCTGGGGCGGGTCGATGTTCGAGGCGCTGATGGTTCCGCTGTTCGTGCCGGAACCGGAATGGTCACCGCAGTCGTGGGGCCGCACCCATCAGCGGTATGTACGGAGCCAGATCGAGCACGGCAGGTCAGAAGCGGAGTACGGGTACTGGGGCTTCTCCCCCGCCGACATTCCCGAGGGCGGATACCAGGAGTACGGGGTCGACGCCCTCGGCATGCAGCTCGACGGCTACGCCTCCAACACGGACCGCACCTACACCACGGACGGCGAACCGCTGCCGCCCCCGTCGGCGTTCACCAATGGTGTCGTCACGCCGCACGCCTCGTTCCTCGCCCTGCTCTACGCACCGGCGGAGGCGGTGGCGAACCTTCGGGCCCTGGACCGCGATTTCGGTGCCTATCACGACGGCTACGGGTTCCGGGACTCCGTCAACGTCTCCACCGGACGGGTCAGCGACTATCAGCTCGCCCTCGACCAGGGCATGATCGCCGCGGCGCTGGCCCAGGCGATCCGCCCGGGACTGCTGCAGCAGCCGTTCCGGACCGGCGGGTTCCGTTCCCGGGTACGGCCGCTGCTCGCCAAGGAGCGCTTCAGCATCTGAGCCCGGCGGCCGCCCACCGACGGGCAGGTCAGTGCCAGCCCTCCCGGTACGCCGCCCAGTCGCCGTCCCGTGCCGCGAAGTCGACGTAGAGCGCGACCCCGAACCGTTCCCGGCCGCGGTCCGTGCGCCCCAGCCCCAGCCTGGTGCCGCGGACGGCGGCCGCGACCGTCTCCGCCGAAGCGTGGTGGCCCAGGTCGTTCTCGTGGAAGAACGGCAGCCCCATCAGCAGGTCGGTGTCGCGCGGCGTCACTTCGAGGGCCAGAGAGGTCTGTTCGGCGACGTACCCGCCGAACAGGCCCTCCAGCGGCATCCAGGTGTCGTACGACATGACGGCGATCTGGTCGACCCTGCGGGCCACCTGGCCGAAGTACTTCTGCGACCACCACTTGCCCCGGCCGGAGAGCGCGCCGAGGACGGTCTGCGCGGCGGGCAGTGGGTCTATCTGGTGGGCCGCCACGGACAGCGGCACCGCGCGCGCCCGGGTGAGGGCGCGCAGGTCGTCCAGGAGCGAGAGGTAGTGGGCGTCGCCGGAGTGCAGTGGTTCCAGGTCGAAGTGCACACCGTCGAATCCGGCGTCCAGGATCTGCCGCGCGGATCCGACGACCGCGTCGCGGGACGCGGCGCGCTCCAGATGCAGCCCCTCGTCCCCCTCTGACGCGAGCCTGTCACCGAGCCAGGCCTGGACCCGGATGCCGGGCATGGTGCGGTGCACGGCCTCGATCAGCCAGCGCGCCCGGGGGTAGCGGGAGGCGGGCAGGGTGCCGTCGTGTTCCAGGGGCCCGGCGTGGACGTACAGGTCCTTGATGCCCGTCCCCTTGATCCGGGCGGCGAACGCGTCGAGGTCGGCGTCCTTCTTCCGGCCGTCGACCCAGGCGTGCCCGAGCCAGATGGCGTCGCGGCCCCGGGTCCGGGTGCCGTCCCCGGGGTCGCCGGTGAAGTTGAGCCGCAGGGCGACGCCCGCGGTGAGGACCGGCACCACGAGCACCAGGACCAGCCCCAGCGCGATCCGTCTCGGCCACGTCCCGAAGAGCCGGGCCGTACCCCTTCTTACCGCCGCTGCCGTCCGCCTCATTCGTCCACGCACGCGCGCCCCCTGTGTCCCGGTGGTTGTCCCGGTCGGTGTACTCCGGCTGTACGAACACCGGGGCGTGCCGCTCGGCGGGCACGCCCGTACGAGAAGCAGGACGCGCCAGGCCCCGGGGCCGTTCCCGGGCCGGCCGGACAGGTCACCGGCCGGGTCGCGAGCCCCCGGAGGTGGACATAGCCTCACAAACGTGACGCCGCCTGTGAGCCGAACCCGGACCCTCATACCGGGCCGGGCCCTGCTCGCCGTCCTGATGACGGTGTGCTGGCTGGCCCTTCCCGCCGCGCTGACCGCGCGCGCCGACGATCCCGTCACACTGGCCCGGGACGGACAGATCACCGACCGGGTCGGCGCACTGGGGAACCGGAAGGGCCAGGTCGTCGCGGCCCTCGACCAGCTCTACGACAAGCGCCGCGTCCAGCTCTTCGTGGTGTACGTCCGTGACTTCTCCGGACGGTCCCCGCAGAGCTGGGCCGACGAGACGGCCGACCGCAACGGCCTCGGCCGCGACGACGTCCTGCTCGCCGTCGCCACCCATGACCGGCAGTACGCGTACTCGGTCGACCAGGACTCCCGCTTCACCGACGCCCAGCTCCAGGATGTGGCGTCGACCGCCATCGAGCCGGCCCTCAGGGAGAACGACTGGGCGGGCGCCGCGATCGGTGCCGCCAACGGTTACTCCGCCGTCCTGGCCGGCGCGGCAGTACCCACTCCGAAGATCACCCCGGGTGCCGACGACCCAGGTACGGGGGACTCCGGCGGGACGAACGCGGGGGACCTGATCCTCCCGGGCGTCGTCGTGATCGCGGCCCTCGCGGCCGCCGCCTACGCGTACACCCGCCGGAAGCGGCGCACGGCCACCCGCACGACGCCCGGCGCGACCGGCTGGGGGCCTGGAGACGCCGACCGGGGCCCATCAGCGGAACCACTCACTCCGCTGCCGGAGCTCGATGCCCGGGCCAAGGAGACGCTGGTCGCCACGGACGACGCGGTCCGCACCAGCGACGAAGAGCTCGGGTTCGCCACGGCCCAGTTCGGAGAAGAGGCCGCGGCCCCCTTCACCGAGGCCGTCGCCTACGCCAGGGGTGAACTCACGGCCGCATTCCGCTTGCGCCAGCAGCTCGACGACGCCATTCCGGAGGACGACGCCACCCGACGGCGCATGCTGGACGAGATCCTCAACCGCTGCGCGGACGCCAACACCCGCCTGGACGCGGTCTCCGAGGACTTCGACCGGCTCCGTGCGCTCGAACGCAACGCCCCGCAGGCCCTCGCCGCGGCCGAGACCGCGTTCCGTTCACTCGCGGGCCGGGTCTCCACGGCCGAGGCGACCCTCGTCTCCATGCGTGGTCGGTACGCGGATTCGGCCTCCGCCCCCGTCGCGGGCGCTGTCGAACAGGCCAAGGACCGGCTCGTCTTCACCACGTCTTCGCTCAACCAGGCCCGGCAGGCGGTGGACGGCGGCGACAACGCGGCCGCCGCCGTATATGTACGGGCCGCCGAGGGCGCGGTCGGCCAGGCCGCCACTCTCGTCGATGCCGTCGACCGGCGCGCCGGGGAGATCGAGGAGGCTGCGGGCAAGCTGTCGGCCGCGCTCACGGAGACGGAGACGGACCTGGCCGACGCAGGCGGGCTGCTGGAAGGAACCGCAGAGGGGGTTTCCACGGCGGACCTCCGGGGGCGGATCGCCCGCGCCACAGCCGTGATCCGCGACGTGCGGGAAGAGCTGGGGGCCGGTCCGTACGACCCGATCGAGGCGCTGCGCCGGGTGGAGGAGGCGGACGCGGCGCTGGACGAGGCGCTGGCCGGCGCCCGCGAGCGTGAGCAGGGCAACCGGCGGGCCCGCTCACTCCTCGACCAGACGATGCTGACCGCGCGCTCGACGATCGGTGCCGCCGCCGACTACATCAGCACCCACCGGGGCGCGGTCGGCAGCCAGGCGAGGACCCGGCTGGCGGAGGCGCAGCGGCGGCTGGAGCGGGCCGGCGAACTGGCCGGGGCGGACGACGCTCAGGGGGCGCTGGCCGAGGCGCACCAGGCGGACTCGCTGGCCGGGCAGGCACAGAGCATGGCGGAACAGGACGTACGGGCATACGGGAACCGCAATGGACCGGGCGGTGTACAAGGAGTGGGCAGTGGGGGCGGGGGCATGGGCGGTGCGGTCCTCGGCGGAATCATCCTCGGCGGACTCCTGGGTGGCGGCGGCCGGGGAGGCGGATTCGGGGGCGGTGGATTCGGAGGAGGGGGGATGGGCGGAGGGGGGTTCGGCGGGGGCGGTGGGCCCGGCAGTTTCGGCGGCGGGGGCACCCGCGGGCGGCGGGGCGGGGGCGGCCGGTTCTGACAGGTTCCGCATGTAAGCGGCACTGAAGACAGCAGCCCGGAACAGAGCGGCACTTGGGCGAAGCACTACTGAGCGAGCACCACCGGGCAAGACAGCACTGGGCGATGCAGCACTGGACACACAGGAGAGGTGCCATGAGCAAGCAGACCATTCTCGGACGCGTCACGCAGCTGGCGAAGGCAAACATCAACGCGCTCCTCGACCAGGCCGAGGATCCGCAGAAGATGCTGGACCAGCTGATCCGCGACTACACGTCCAATATCTCGGAGGCCGAACAGGCCGTGGCGGCCACGATCGGCAACCTGCGGCTGATGGAGCAGGACCACCGGGAGGATGTCGAGACCGCCAGGGAGTGGGGCGAGAAGGCGCTCGCCGCCAGCCGCAAGGCGGATGAGCTGCGTAGGGGCGGATCGGCGGCCGATGCCGACAAGTTCGACAACCTGGCCAAGGTCGCGCTCGGCCGGCAGCTCCAGTCGGAGAAGGAGGCGAAGACGGCGGAGCCGACCATCGCCTCGCAGACGGAGGTGGTGGACAAGCTCAAGTCTGGCCTGGATCAGATGAAGGCCAAGCTGGCGGAGCTGAAGGCCAAGCGGGACGAGCTGGTCGCGCGGGCCAAGTCCGCACAGGCGCAGAACCAGATGATGGACTCCGTCAAGAACATCAATGTCCTCGACCCGACCAGTGAGATCAGCCGGTTCGAGGACAAGGTGCGGCGCGAGGAGGCGAAGGCGGTGGGCAAGCAGGAGCTTGCCGCGTCGTCGCTGGACGCCCAGTTCGAGCAGTTGGACACGCTGGGGGCCAGCGCGGAGGTCGAGGCGCGTCTCGCGGCCCTGAAGACGGCCTCATGAGTCCGGTCCGGTCCGTGATCAGCATGATGAGAACGATCAGAACATGCTCAGAAGCTCCTCGACCGTGCGCTCGGCGGCGGGCCGGCCGTCGGGCAGCGGCAGTTCGAACCAGACCGTCTTGCCTCGCGGCGTACGGCGTGATCCCCAGGCCGCGCTCAGCAGGCCGACCAGTTGCAGGCCACGACCGCCCTCATCCGTATCGCGTGCCCGCCTCCGCCGCGGCTGGACGAGACCCGCGTCCCATACCTCGCACACGAGGGTACGGTCGCGCAGCAGCCGGAGCCTGATCTCGCCCTCGCCGTACCGCAGGGCGTTGGTGACGAGTTCGCTGACGAGCAGTTCGGTGGTGTCCACCAGGTCGTCGAGGTCCCAGGCGAGCAGCTGGCCTCGGGCGAGCTCGCGGGCACGGCCGACCGAGCGGGGTTCGCGGGGCAGCCGCCAGTCCCCGACGGCTTCGGTGGGCAGCCCCTGGATGCGGGCCATCAGCAGGGCGATGTCGTCCTCGCCGTGGCGGGTGTCGAGAGTGCTCAGTACGCGGTCGCAGACGTCCTCAAGGAGCGGCGCGGGTTCGACGAGGGCGCCGCGCAGCGCTTCCAGTCCTTCGTCCAGCGGATGGTCGCGGGACTCGACGAGACCATCCGTGTAGAGGGCGAGGAGGGCGCCCTCCTTGAGTTCGACCTCGACTTCCTCGAAGGGCTCGCCGCCGACACCGAGCGGCATGCCGGGCGGGACGTCGAGCAGGAGCGCCGGTTCACCCGGCTCGACCACGACAGGGGGAAGATGTCCGGCATTGGCGAACGTGCACCGTCGGGTGACCGGGTCGTAGACGGCGTAGATACAGGTCGCCAGATAGACCTCGGAGAGGTCTGCCTCCCGGGACTTGTGCGCGGCCCGCGAGGGCCACTGGGCGCCGCCGGTCCCGTCGGAGGAGGTACTGCCACCGGGGGTGCCGAGACCTCGGGCGACTTCATCGAGCGCGGAGAGCACCTCTGCGGGTTCCAGGTCGAGGAGGGCCAGGGTCCTTACGGCGGTGCGCAGTTCCCCCATGGCCACCGCGGCGCGCAGGCCGCGGCCCATCACATCACCGACGACCAGGGCGGTGCGGTGCCCGGGAAGTTCGATCACGTCGAACCAGTCGCCGCCCACCTCGGTCGCGGTGTTGCCGGGCAGATAGCGGCAGGCGATGTCGAGGCCGGCGGCCTCGGGGTCGCCGGGGGGCAGCAGGCTGCGCTGAAGTATCAGGGCGCGCTCGTGCTCGCGCCGGTAGAGGCGGGCGTTGTCCATGCAGACGGCGGCGCGGGCGGCGAGTTCGGTGGCCAGCGCCCGGTCCCGTTCCCCGAAGGGCTCGCTGCCCTTCGTACGGGAGAACTGCACGAGGCCGACCACGGTGTCGTGAGCGACCATCGGCACCGCGAAGGTGGACTGGACGAATCCGCGGTCGTCGCCGGGCACGTCCTCGATGTGGCCGGTGCGCAGAGCTATGGCGCACGGCGAGTTGAACGGGTAACGGTGCACCGCTCCAAGCGCGGGCGGTGCACCGTTGCCCGCGACCGGTTGGTTCAGCGCGGCGTCATCACCGTAACCGGCGCCCCGCCCGTGACTGGGCCCAGGGCCGACAGCCGTGCCGGACCCGCTGCCGGGCATCGCATCGGGTGTCACGTCGGACATGGCGTCCGGCATCACGTCGGGCATGGCGCCAGGCATGGCGTCCGGCATCGCATCCGAAACAGCGCTGGCGAAGGCGACGCGGCGCAGTTCGGCGGAGCCGCCGACCGATTCCTGACGCGGCGAGCTCCAGCTGCCGGGCGGCGCCTCCTCACCGGTGAGGAGTGATTGGTAGAGGTCGACGGATGCCAGGTCGCAGAAGCCCGGTACGGCGACGTCGAGGAGTTCGCGGGCGGTGGTCTCCAGGTCGAGGGAGTTGCCGATGCGGGCGCTGGCCTCGTTGAGCAGTGCGAGGTTGCGCCTGGCGCTGGCGGCCTCACGGGCGGCTATATGGCGCCGGGTGACATCGGTGGCGATTCCGGCGATGCCGATGGGGCGGCCCGATCCGTTGTGAACCCGGTAGAGGTTCATCGACCAGTGCCGACGCTCCGGTTCACCCGGGACGGTGCCGACGAGTTGGAGGTCGGTGACGGCTTCGCCGGTCGTCAGCACGCGGCTGAGGGTGGCGGCCAGCCGGTCGGCCTCCGTGCCGGCGAGATAGTCGTGGACGGTGCGGCCGCGGTGGTCGTCGGCCCGGCCGCCGAAGACGGTGGCGAAGCGCTGGTTGGCACGCAGCACCGTGAAGTCGGTACCGAACAGTACGAACCCGAAAGGAGATTGGCCGAAAATCGCCTGCGAGGCCGCGAGGTCGGTCTCGATGCCGCGCAGCGCGCGGACGTCCACGACGATGCAGACCGCGGCCCGTTCACCCGTCGCCGTCTCACTCGGCATCACATAGATCTCGGCGAGGCCGTGGAGTGCGCCCTCGCCGGGCATACGGAAGGGGACGAGTCCCGTCCACTCCTTGCCGTCGAGCACTTCGCCGATCCGGCGATGGCCCTCACGGCGCAGCTCACCGGGCATGAAGGCCTCGACCGGGTCCTTGCCCAGCGCCTCGTGCGCGGCCACGCCGAAGAGACCGGCGGCCCGGCGGCTCCACTGCTCGATCAGACCATCGGGGCCGATCGAGAAGGAGGCGACCCTGATGTAGTCGTAGATCGAGCCCGGCGGACTGCTCTGCCACACCACGTCGCCCGCTGTCACAGGTATTTCGCTCACGCGACCGTCCCCTCCAGCTCACACACCGGACCGGTCCTGCCCGCAGTATTCAGCACTACGGCCCTCACCGACACGGCGTTCACGATCACAGCACGGTCTCAGTCCCTTTCAGCCAGGTTCTGTACAACCTCTGGTGATCGCTGTTCGTCCCACCCCACTCCTAACCAGGCAGGGCCAGCTCGAACCACACCGTCTTGCCACTCTTTCCGCACCTGATTCCCCATCGCCTCGCTGAACCGGCAACCAGCTGCAGTCCTCTGCCGCCCTCGTCGTCCGGCCCCGCCGTACGTTCGGTGGGCGGATCCGGAAGCGGATCGGAGACTTCCACCAACAGACCGGCATGGGCGGCGGGGCCGTCACCGTTGAGATGAGGCCGCGCCACTCGCACAACGATGGGGCCCGACGCATAGCGCATGGAGTTGGTGACCAGCTCGCTGACCAGGAGTACAGCGACATCCCCGACCGCCGTGTCCAGCCCCCAGCCGCGCAGCGCCTCATGGACAGCGTGCCGCGCCGTGCGCACGGCGCCGGGAACAGCCGGAAAGCTCCACTCGGCGCAGTCGCCTTTGGTATCGATCACGCCGATCACTTCCCAAGACCAGCAACGGAGAACGTCCTACTTCGGGGGTTAAACAGGACATACCCGATATTCAACGCGGAATACCGGTCGGCGACGACACGTGGGGCGTACGGGTGTAAGGCCATGCGCACGAACGGGTGTACGCGGAAAGAAAGGGCGCACGGGCCCTGCGGTGCGCGCCGCACGGCAAACACCCCGCTCAGTGGTGTGCGCCGTCGGCCAGTCGCCGTAGGGCTTCGGCCACTGCGGGCCGGTCCTGGTCCAGCCAGTCGACCGATTCGCCCTCATCGGGGCCGAGCCAGCGCAGCTCGTCGTGGTCCTGAAGAGGCGCGGGCACGCCGGACACCAGACGGGCCGTCCACACCCGGAGCACGTAGCCGGGCTTGAGCGGCCACTGACCGGGGACGCGCTCCAGCGGTTCCGTCTCGATGCCGAGCTCCTCGCGGAGTTCGCGCACGAGCGCCTGCTCACCGCTCTCCCCCGGCTCCACCTTGCCGCCGGGCAGTTCCCATCGGCCGGCCAGCTCGGGCGGGGCGCTACGCCGCGCGGCGAGCAGCCGCCCCCGGTCGAACACGGCTCCGGCCACCACCACGCGATCACTCATGCCCCGGAGCGTAATGCCCGGCCGGCCGGCCCCGGAGGGCGCGGCGCACGAGCGCTACGGCCGCGCGGCCTGCCCCGCCCGCTCGACCCAGTAGAGCTGCTTGTGGCCGCGGACATCGAGCTTGTCGGCGGTTCGCTGGGCCTCGTCCTGCGTGGCGTACCTGCCCACGCGGTAGCGGTTGCCGTTGTCGTCCTGCCGTATCACCAGCCAAGGGAGCACGGCACCGCTGTCGCTCATCGTCGCCCTCCCGAGCATTGCGCCCCTCCCCTGAACGGCGTGCATGTTTCTAAGGATCCCCAGGAAACCGCAGTACGCATATGCCCGAGCGTACGCCTGACCTTCACACAACGAATACGGAATTGCACAAAGAGATACCGATCCGGCCAGGTGTGGACCAAGCACCAGGGGGCGCATCCAACTGGCTGCGCCCCCTGGCCGGTTCGGACCGGTTCACGCCGGCCCGCCTCCCAACTGCACGGAGCGGGTCGGACGGGTCCGGAGGACGGCCTGGGCGGCCTACACCCGGCTCGCGTTCGCCGCCGCGCTCTCCCCCGCGCCGTCGCGCAGTACGGGCATCGGCATGAGGACCGGGCCGCTGGCCGGTTCCTTGCGGCAGACGTCCCCGCATTCCGCGTCCAACGAACAGCACAGCGAGCAGATCGGGCCGGACTGCACGGGACAGTCCGCGATGTCCGGGAGCTCGTAGGCCGTTTCGCAGACCGAGCAGGTGTGGGTGGCGGTGATGTCCGCGACGTCGACTCCCGGACCGTTCACCGGATTGGGCCGGGCCAGGTAGTACCTGCCCCCGGTCGCCCGGGCGATCAGCGGACAGAGGGTCAGCGAGAGACCGGCCGCGATGAAGGTGGAGAAGGCCTCCGCGTACGTACCGAACAGCCCGAAGAAGGCAAGGATCGAGACGGTCGAGGCGATCACCATCGCGCCGAATCCCGCCGGGTTCACCGCGTACAGGTAGGCCCTCTTGAATTCGATGTACGGAGGGCTCAGACCGATCCGCTTGTTGATGACCAGGTCGGCGGCGACCGCCGCGATCCATGCGATGCCGACGTTCGAGTAGAAGCCCAGCAGTTTGTTGAGGGCGGCGAACATGTTCATCTCCATCAGCGTCAGCGCGATGACGAGATTGAGGAAGATGTACCAGACCCGGCCGGGGTGACGGTGGGTGATCCGGGAGAAGAAGTTCGACCAGGACAGCGAGCCGCTGTAGGCGTTGGTCACGTTGATCTTGATCTGCGACACGATCACGAAGAGCGCGGCGGCCGGCAGGGCGAACGAGCCGAGCCAGGGCTTCAACGCCTCGATCTGCGGTGCGATCGGCTCCAGCGCGTGCGTCTTGCCGACCGCTTCGAGTGCGACGAAGGCGAGCAGCGCACCGCCGAGCTGCTTGGCCGCGCCGATGATCACCCAGCCGGGACCGGCGGCGAGGACCGCGATGTTCCAGCGGCGCTTGTTGGCCTCCGTCTTCGCCGGCATGAAGCGCAGGTAGTCGGCCTGCTCACCGATCTGCGCGATGAGCGAGAGCGCGACGCCCGTGCCGAGCCCGAACCCGACCCAGGAGAATCCCGAACCCGCGCCTTCCGTCCCGCCGAAGGAGCCGAACGCGCCCCAGGCGTCCGGCGCCTCGAAGGCGAGGACGACGAACGGCAGCACCATGCCGATGATCCAGATCGGCTGGGTCCAGGCCTGGACCTTGGCGAGGGCTCCCATCCCCCGGAAGACGATCGGGATGACGATCAGCGTGGTGATCAGATAGCCCGCCTGGACCGGCAGGCCGATGGCCTGATGCATGGCCTGCGCCATGATCGAGCCTTCGAGGGCGAAGAAGATGAAGGTGAAGGACGCGTAGATCAGCGAGGTCAGCGTCGAACCGAAGTAGCCGAATCCGGCGCCCCGGGTGACCAGATCCATGTCCAGGCCGTACTTCGCACAGGCTCGGGCGATAGGTATGCCGGTGAGGAAAATGATCGTCGCCGCCGCCATGATCGAGGCGAACCCGCTGGTGAAGCCGTAGGTGAAGACGATCGAGGCACCGATGGCGAAGTCGGCCAGATAGGCGATACCGCCGAGTGCGGTGCCCGCGACCGTGCCGGGCGACCAGCGCCGGAACGAATGCGGTGCGTAGCGGAGGGAGTAGTCCTCACGGCTCTCGTCGGCGGCGAGCTTGGCGTAACTGCGCCGGGGCGGCGGGGATCCGGCTCCGCCTCCCGGGGCCCCCGGAGCGACCTCGTGCGGGCCCGCCGGGGCGCCATCCGGGGCTCCTGGGGCGGCGGCCGCCTCAAGAGCCCCGGTCGTCTGGGGTATGGCTGTGTCCGTCATCGGTGACTTCCCGTTCGTCAGTCCGGTGTGCGGGTTCGAACGGGAAGTTAGGAGCAGGACATGACAAGCCGTCACGGGAGACGATTGCCCGGCTGTTACGGGACCCGCGCGGACGTTAATTCGTCGTCACGGCCGCCGGACGGGTTCCACCGGCTATCGGTCATCCAGCAGGAACGGCCCTTCCGGTGACCGGTCATCGGACGGGCAGGTGGTAGGCGATCCGATAGCGGTCGGCCGGCACCACCACATCGGCGGTCTCGACCGGCCGCCCCGACGCGTAGTACGTGCGCTCGATCACCATCACGACGTGTCCCGGCACACCGCCGAGCGCCAGGAGCTCCTCCGCAAGCCCCGGGCGCGCGCCGACCTGCTCGGCCACGTTGTCCACGACCACATCGATCGCGGCCATCCGCTCGACCACCCCGCAGCCGCCCAGCGGGCCCTCCTCCGGCAGCATCACCGGCGTGCGCCCCGTGACCGCGAGGGGCTCCCAGGAGGTCGAGAGCATCATCGGCTCGCCCGACTCCCGGAACACGTAGCGCGTACGCATCACCCGGTCGCCCGGCTCGATCCCGAGCCGTTCGGCGATCTCCGGACTCGCCCCCTCCTGTTCGCTCCGTGACTCCCAGGTCCCCCGCGCCCCCTCGGCCGTCTGCTCCTGCCGGAACGGGCTGGCACCGGTCTCGGACCGGAAGCCGGAACGGGCGATCCGCCGCGGGACCGGGCGCTCGCGCACATACGTACCGGAACCGGAGCGGCCCTCGACCAGCCCCTCGGCCATCAGCACTTTGCGCGCTTCCAGCGCGACCGTGTCCGAGACCCCGTACTCCTCGCGGATACGCGCCTGGGACGGCAGGCGCGTATGCGGCGGCAGCGAACCGTTGGCGATCTTCTCTCTCAGATCGCTCGCAACGCGCAGATAGGCGGGCTGCTCACCGAAAGTCACAGGCCACTCCCCAAGAGGTTGACAGACCGCAACAGCGTCGCAACCGCCGGTTCAGCACCGCAAGCGCAGGCCAGAGATTCACTCGAAGTGATGATTCATGATCGCTGTGCGCATACCCCGGCATCCGCCCGGCGCCGCGCCGAACAAGCCCCCCTGGGACGCTGACCTCTCCGCGCGCCCTCCTGAGATGCTGACCGCCATGGCCACCTCTTACCTCTGCCCGCAGGACGGAACCCGTGCCGACGTCTCCTCGCTGACTTGGTGCTGCCCCGCCTGCCGCGGCCCCTGGGACCTCGATTTCCGGATCGCGGGCCCCGTACACGCCGGTGCGCTGCCCGGGCGGGTCAACTCCCTCTGGCGCTACGAGGAGGTGCTGCCGCTCGCCGCGCCCACCACCACTCTCGGTGAGGGCCGCACCCCGCTCGTGCCGCTCACCGGTACGGTCTCGGCCAAACTCGACTTCCTCATGCCGACGCTCTCCTTCAAGGACCGCGGTGCGGTGATGCTCTCCGAACTGGCCCGGAGCCTCGCCCCCGCGCGCGTCGTGGCGGACAGCAGCGGCAACGCGGGCACCGCCGTCGCGGCCTACTGCGCCCGCGCCGGGCTGCCGTGCACGGTGTACGTCCCCGAGGGCACGTCCCCGAAGAAGACCGAGCAGATCCGGGCCCACGGAGCCCGGCTGGAAATCGTCCCCGGTGACCGCGAGGCCACCGCCCTGGCCGCCCGAGCCGCCGCCGACGCACCTGGCACCTTCTACGCCTCGCACGTGTTCAACCCGTACTTCCTGCACGGCACGAAGACCTACGTGTACGAGCTGTGGGAGGACCTCGGCGGCAGGCTCCCCGACGCGATCGCCGTACCGGTCGGCAACGGCACCCTGCTCCTCGGCGCGGCCCTGGCCATCACGGAGCTCCGCGACCAGGGCCTGATCGACACCCGCCCGGCCCTCATCGCCGTACAGGCCGAGGCCGTCTCCCCACTGGCCGAAGCCTTCCGCGCCGGGGCGGACGACCTCCTCGACAGTCCGGCCGGGGCCCTCTCCCCCACCCTCGCCGAAGGCATCGCCATCCCGCGTCCGCCGCGCGCCCGCGCGATCCTGGCGGCGGTGCGCGAGTCGGGCGGCACCTTCCTGACCGTGACCGAGGACCAGATCCGCGACGCCCAGCTGGATCTGGCCGCCCGTGGCTTCTACGTGGAGACGACCGGGGTCGCGTGCTGGGCCGCGGTCGGCGGCTGGAAGGACCGCAGCGTCGTCGTACCGCTGTGCGGCGCGGGCCTCAAGACGGGCCTCGCGGCCTGATCCAGCCAGGGGCCCGCGTCCGGCTCCCCGACACACCACCTGGCCGCCTGGCCGCCCGGCCGGCAGACCCTAGCCGTGCAGCCAGATCCGCAGCGGACCGACCGGCTCGAAGCCGTGCCGAAGGGCGGTCTCCAGGTCTTCGCCGTGTTCGTAGCCGACCACAGGTGCTGCCGGAAACAGCGAGCGCACCGCGCCCAGAATCCCCGGCCAGGCCGCGTCGGGGCCGCCGTTCAGCGCGAAGACGTTCGAGACCCCGACCACCTGGTCGCTCCGGCTCGCCACCGCTCCGGCGACCACGTCGCCGTCGGGGGACTTTCCGGCGAGCACGAACGTCGCCGGGTCATCGAGCAGTTCGGGCCGGAAGAGATCCGCGTTGCCGTCCCCGTCGTCCCAGGCGTGCGCCCAGGCGCGGAGCTTGTCCCGGGTGTCGGCCACCTCCCAGCCGAGGTCCGGCACGGTGGCGGGAGCACTTGCCGGAAGGTGGATCCACTGGCCCTCGAACAGCACCTGGAATCCCGCCTCCACCAGGTCGAGGTCGGCGAAGCTGTCCTTGACCGAGGCCCCGGACGTCGTGGTGTCGATCCCGGTCGCCACCGCTGACGGCTCGGCGCCCGGCACCAGCGTGACCGCGTCGGGGTAGTAGAGCGGTGTACGGGCCGGGGCCGTCCAGGCCTGAGCCCCGAACGTGGTCGTCAAACCGTGCGACCGGCTCATAGCCGCACACCATTCGGCGTTGTTGCGAGCAGCGGCGCGGGCCAGAAGCTGTTTCGTCGTCACAGGTGCGGATCGTGGAACATCGGGAGCCGGGTGTCCAACGGGTTTCCGCTGCCCATAGGAAGGGCCCCGCCGTGGGCGCCCTCCTTGGCTACTGCCGCATCAGCCGTTCACTCATATCAGCCTTTCACCCGCGCGCCGTGCGTCACTGTGATGTGCCCGTTTCCTTACGTTCGTACCGTGCGCCCCTCGCGAATCGCCCTTGTCACGTCTCTGGTCGCCTGCGCCCTGATCGCGCCCCTGCCTCCCGCCGTCTACGCCTCGCACCAGGCCCTGCACCCCTCAGCCGTCGGCCCCGCTGCCGGCCCCGCTGCCGGTCCTGATCCGGGTACGCGGCCCGCCTGCGGCCGGGACACCGACCCCGCCTGGGCCCCGACGTCCACCACGTTCGGCGAGGCCAAGGGCTACGACCCCTACGTGGGCAACGGATACCTGGGCCACCGCGTGCCCGCCGCCGGCGCCGGATACGCGGAGCCGGGCCAGAAGACCGGCTGGCCGCTGTACACCCCGCGCTACGACGGGGCCTTCGTCGCCGGGCTCTTCGGCCGGGACGAGAAACTGGCCGCCGGACGCGAAGTGGTCGCCGCACTGCCGAGCTGGACCAACCTCGATGTGCGGGTGGGCGACGAGACGTACGGCTCCGCCACTCCGGCGGGCCGGATCTCCCGGTACCGCCAGACGGTGTTCCTGCGCTGCGGTCTGGTGCGTACGTCGCTGCGCTGGACGACCTCCGACGGCCGCGCGACCGACCTGACGTACGAGGTGCTGGCCGACCGCGCCTCCGTACACACCGGTGCAGTCCGACTGCGCATGACCCCGCACTGGAGCGGCACGGCGACGGTCACCGGCCGGCTCGACCCGCGGGGCGCACGCCGGATCGCGCTCGATGACGACGGGACGTTCCGCACTCGGGGCACCGGAACGGCGGGCGCGATCGTGCAGACGATGCGCCGGGGTGCACCGGATGCGGATGGGGCCCGGGTGAGCGCCGGGCGCACGTACACATTCGAGAAGTACGTGGGGATCGACACCGCGCTCACCTCGCGCGCCCCGCGCACCACCGCCCGTGACGCCTCCCGGCGCGGGGCGCGGCTCGGCTGGTCCGCGGTCCTCGCGGAGAGCGCCGCCGTCTGGCGCCGGGACTGGTCCGCGGACGTGTCCGTACCGGGCAGCCCGGAGCTCCAGAAGTGGCTCCGCTCCGCGCAGTACGGTCTCCTCGCCGCCACCCGCGCCGGTTCCCGCGACAGCATCGCCCCGGCCGGGCTGACCAGCGACAACTACGCGGGCATGGTGTTCTGGGACGCCGAGACGTGGATGTACCCCGGGCTGCTCGCCACCCGTCCCGAGCTGGCCCGTTCGGTGGTCGAGTACCGCTACCGCACCCGGGGCCAGGCCCGTACCAACGCCGAGAAGCTGGGGTTCAAGGGGCTGTTCTACCCCTGGACGAGCGCGAGCAAGGGCAACCTCTGGTCCGAGTGCCAGAGCTGGAACCCGCCGCACTGCGTCACGCAGAACCATCTCCAGGGCGATGTCTCCCTGGCCGTCTGGCAGTACTACCTGGCCACCGGCGACCGCGACTGGCTGGCCGGCCACGGCTGGCAACTGCTGCGGGGCATCGCGGACTTCTGGGCCTCGCGCGCCACCGCGAACGACGACGGCAGTTACTCCGTGAAGGAGGTGGCGGGCCCGGACGAGTACAGCAACGGCGTCACGGACGGGGTGTTCACCAACGCCGTCGCCGCCACCGCCCTGCGCAACGCCACCCGCGCGGCCGGGCTCCTCGGCCACCCCGCCCCGGCCGAGTGGAACAAGGTCGCGGACGGTCTGCGCATTCCGTACGACCCGGAGCGCAAGCTCTTCCTCCAGTACGCGGGCTACGACGGCTCGACGATCAAGCAGGCCGACACCGTGCTGCTCGTCTACCCGCTGGAGTGGCCGATGGAGCCGGGTGCGGCAGCCGCCACGCTCGACTACTACGCGGCCCGCACCGATCCGGACGGCCCGGCGATGACGGACTCGGTCCATGCGATCGACGCGGCCGCGATCGGGGAGCCGGGGTGTGCGACGTACACCTATCTTCAGCGTGCTGTGCGCCCGTTCATGCGCGGCCCGTACGCCCTCTTCAGTGAGGCGCGGGGCGCGAAAGCGGGCGCGCAGGACCCCCTGTCGGGGTTTCCCGCCGAGGACTTCCTCACCGGCAAGGGCGGCTTCCTACAGGTGTTCACGCACGGGCTGACGGGGCTGCGGCTGCGCGAGGACGGGGTCCGGCTGGACCCGATGCTGCCGCCGCAACTGCGCGAGGGGGTCAGGCTGACGGGGCTGCGCTATCAGGGGCGTACGTACGACATCGCGATCGGCCCCAGGACGACGGAGGTCCGGCTGACCTCGGGCGCCCCGTTCACGCTCCACACGCCCGCCGGAGCGCGCCTCCTGTCCACCGCGCTCACCCTGCCGACCCGCCGCCCCGATCTCGCCCCGACCACCGACGCGTCCCGCTGCCGCCCGGCGACGGCCACCTCAGAGGCCCCCGGCCTGTACGCGCAGGCGGCGGTGGACGGCAGCACGGCCACGGCCTGGTCCCCGGACGGAGCGACGGGCACGCTGACCGTGGACCTGGAGCGGACCGGCGCGGTGACGGCCTTCGCGCCGGAGTGGACGGACGTGCGCCCCGCCTCGTACCGGCTGGAGACCTCGGCGGACGGGCGGCACTGGGAGCCGTACCGGTCGGGGGCCGTCGCCCGCGAGGTGCGGGTGACGGTCCGCTCCTCGGATGCGGACGAGCCCACGGGCGTACGGGAGCTGAGGGTCACCCAGCCGTAGCGGGGCCGCTGTCGCGTGCACATGGATGAATCCCGGTCCGGCCGGGAATAGCGGGCTCTGGTGCCTGTTGGCCACAGCATGACTTCTGAGAAGCGTGAGGCGTTCGGACGGATCGGTATCTGGAGCGGCGCCCTGCACGCGTCGCGGGTGGACGACGCGGGGAAGCGAGCGATCGCGGAGGCCGTCGCGGAGCTCGAAGAGCTGGGGTACGGCACGCTCTGGATCGGCGGCAGTCCGTCACCGGAGGACGCGGCCTCGCTCGTCGACGCCACCAGCAGGGCCACCGTCGCCACCGGCATCCTGAGCATCTGGGACCACGCGGCGCAGGACGTGGCGGCCCGGATCGCGGCTATCGACGAGAAGGCGCGCGGGCGGTTCGTCCTCGGCCTGGGCGTCAGCCACGGCCCGATGGTGCCGCAGTACGCGAAGCCGTACAGCGCGATGGTCACCTACCTCGACGCGCTGGACACCGCCGCCCCGCCCGTGGACTCCGGACACCGGGTCCTGGCGGCGCTCGGCCCGAAGATGCTGAAGCTCGCGGCCGACAGGGCCTTGGGCGCGCACCCCTACCTCGTCACCGCAGAGCACACGGCGGAAGCGCGCGAGGCGCTCGGCCCGGACGCGTTGCTCGCCCCGGAACTGTCCGTCGTGCTCGATACCGACGCCGACCGGGCCCGCACCACCGCCCGGAACATGCTGGGGATGTACCTCCAGCTGCCCAACTACACCGAGAACCTGCTGCGCCTGGGGTTCGCGGAGAGCGACTTCGCGGACGGCGGCAGCGCCCGCCTGCTCGGCGCCCTCTTCGCTCTGGGGGACGCCGAGCAGGTGAAGGCGCGGGCCCAGCAGTATCTCGACGCCGGCGCCGACCACGTCGCCCTCCAGGTGCTCACCGCGGACGAGGGCGGCGCGGGACTGCCGAGGGCCCAGTGGCGCGAACTGGCCGAAGCCTTCGGCGAGGAGCTGTAGTCGGCGGTGCGGCCGGGCAGCGGCGCGTACCTCCGGGCTCTCAGCTCCCGTTCGGAGGGCCCTGCTGGGGGCCGAGGGCCGGTTCGAACGCGGCGGTGTAGCGGTCGAAGTGCCCCTTCCAGGCATCGGTGGCGATGGATTCGCCGGCGAGGTGGCCGAGGCAGATCTGCCAGCCGGCCGCGTTGCGGGCGGCGATGCCAGGGGGCGTCTCATCGGTGAACACCAGGCGGGTGCGACCGCCCGGCTCCGGTGTCAGGTGGAAGCGGAGGGTCTCCTCGCCCCAGGTGTAGGCGAGGACGCGGGGCGCTTCCGCTTCCAGGACGACGCCGGTGAGGGTCATGTCGGTGCCGGGGAACGGGAAGCTGATCCTGGCGCCGGGCTCCCAGGCGTCGGCGATGACCTCGCACGGAAACCAGGCCCCGAGCTCCTCGCGGTCGGTGATCGCGTGCCAGACCGCCTCGGGAGGCTTGGCCAGGACCCGTTCGAAGCGCAGGACCGGCCGCTCGCCGTCCGTACTCAGCGTGGCGTCGGCGGTATCGGTGGGATCGTTCCGGCCTGTGGGGTCTCCGGAATTGTTCATGACGCTCCTTCCTCCAGATGCCGGTCCAGCCGGTCCAGACTCACGCTCCACAGCCTGCGGTAGGAGGCGAGCCACGCATCGAGCTCGGCCAGCGGCTCCGGGCGTATCCGGTACAGCCGCCGCTGAGCGTCGACTCTGGCCTCGACCAGTCCGGCATCGCGCAGAGTGCGCAGATGCTTGGAGACGGCCGGCTGCGTCAGCCCCAGCTCGTCGACCAGCTCACCGACGGGCCGCTCGCCATCCTTGAGGAGGTCGAGAATGCGCCGCCGGTTGGGCTCGGCGAGCACGGCGATGACGTCACTTGCCGGGGTACTCACCAGACCAATATACGACCTCAGCTATATGCCAGCAATGGCATGTAAGTGGTCCGGCCAGGACCTCCGGCCCACGCCCGACCCGGAAGGCGCTCACCTACGATGGCAGCGACGACCGGACGGCAAGACGACTAGACGTTGAGACGACGACAGTGCGGGCTCCCGGGCCCACCGCGGGGAGGAACGGCAGCCGATGAGCCTTCGCCAGTTCGAGTACGCCCTGGCCGTCGCGGAGGAGGGCTCGGTGACGGCGGCGGCGGAGCTGCTGCACGTCGCCCAGCCGTCGATGTCCCAGCAGATCCGCAGCCTGGAGCGGGACCTCGGCGTGCAGCTGTTCGCCCGTACGCCGACCGGGCTGGTCCCCACCGTGGTCGGCCGCGCGTTCCTGCGGGAGGCCGAGGTCGCCGTGAGCGCGTCGCGTCGGGCGAGGGCGACGGCGCGGGCCGGGGCGGAAGACCTGGCGGGCGAGCTGACGGTCGCGGCACAACTGGGCTTCGGCACCCGGCAGCTCCCCGGCGCCCTCGGCACGCTGCGCCGCCGCTTCCCCCGGCTGGAGATCACCGTCTTCGAGGAGCCGAGCTCCGCCGAGCTGGAGCAGCTGTGCCGTCGGGGCGTGCTGGACCTCGCGCTGATGGCGGCGTGCGAGCGGAGCCCGGCCGACGCCCACCGCCTCGGGGCCGAGGAGTTCGTCGTGGTGCTGGGCGCCGGGCATCCGCAGCTTGCCGCGGACCGGGTCGACCTGCGCGAACTGGAGGGCGAACCGTGGGTGAGGTTCGACCGCGACAGCGCGCTCGACGCCGTGCTGCAGAACGTGCTGCGGGAGACCAGCACGAGCCCGGTCACGGCCGCCCGTGTGTCGCAGACGGCGACGGCCGTGCGCTGGGCCGCGCAGGGGCTGGGCCCCACGCTCGTCCCGGCCTCCGCGGTGCCCCACGGTCACGAGCACCTCGTGCGCCCGGTGTTCCCGGTCGTGTCCCAGCCCGTCATCGCGGTCGTCAGGCAGGGCGCGGGGCCCGCCGAGAAGGCCCTGCTCGACCTTCTGCGGCAGGAGACCTGGCCCGAAGCCGATTCCAATTCCGATTCCGACCCCAAAGTCGATTCCGATCCCAGAGTCGATTCCGATCCCAAAGTCGACTCCTTCTCCAAATCTGCTTAATCCCCATCGAACGGAACCGGAGTCGGAGCCATTTCTCCGCCTCAGCCCCTGGGGAATTCACCGCCGTCCACGATGAGATTGCTCGCCGTCAGCCACTTCGCCCGGTCGGACAGCAGGAACAGCACCGCGTCCGCGATGTCCTCGGGCAGCCCGTCGCGCCCCAGCGGTGTGGTGTCGGCGGCGTTGGTCGGGCCGGGTGCCCCGCCCATGCGCGCGGACACCTCCGCCCACTGTTCGCGGGTCGCCTCGCCGCCGGGGGTGGTGGTCCGGCCGGGAGACACGGCGTTGACCCGGATCCCGAACGGTGCCAGCTCCACGGCCAGGCCCTTGCTGTAGTTCTCCAGCGCCGCCTTCGCCGCCGTGTAGTGCAGGAACGGACCCACCGGGGCGAGGACCGCCGCCGAGGAGACGTGCACGATCCTCCCCGACCGCCGCTCCCGCATCCCCGGCACCAGCAGCGCGTCCAGCCGCACCGACGCCAGGTAGTTCAGGTCCAGCGCGTCCTGCCACTCCTCGTCGGGGATGGCCAGGGCCCCTTCGTGGGGTCGCGCCCCGCCCGCGTTGTGAACCAGGATGTCCACCCCGCCGAGCATCTCCCGCGCTGCCGCGGCGAGCGCCTCCGCCCCCGCCCAGGTCCGCACATCGGCCGCCACGAAGGCGGCCCCGTCCGGCACCGTGCCCGTCGCGGACCTGGCGGTCGTCAGGACCTCGGCGCCCGCGTCCAGGAGCCGGCGGGCGACGGCCGCCCCGATGCCGCGAGAACCTCCCGTGACCAGCGCACGCTTACCCGCCAGTTCCCGCGTCCCCGATTCGGATTCGGTCCCGGGACCATTCCCCGGCACATTCCCAGAACCGTTCTCGAATTCGTTCCCGGTTCCATTCTCGACTGTGGTCATGCCACCGGCCCTCTCGATCGTATGTGAGTCAGTTCAACGAAATGGGGTTTACACCTCGTCGCGCTGGTTCACCGTACGACCGGAATGGAATGCGGGACAAAGACGGAAAAGCAGCAGGCGCTATAGAGAATTCCTATGCCGCATCAGCCGCCCCGCGGCCGCCTCCCCACCGGCCACTTCGCGCGCGCCGGTTCACCAGGCGTTCAGTTGCCCGCGCCGAGGCCGGACATGAAGGCGGACGGATACCGGTCTCCACGTGCCGCGCCGAGCGGCACCGCCTTCTCGATCTCCGCGAGGTCGTCGTCGGTGAGGCGCACCTCCAGCGCGGGCAGCGCCTCGGCCAGCCGCTCACGGGTGCGCGCTCCCACCAGGGGCACGATGTCCTCGCCCTGTGCGGCCACCCACGCGATGGCCAGCTGGGCGACGGTGCATCCCTTCGCCCCGGCGACCCGGCGCAGCGCCTCCACGAGGGCGAGGTTGTGCTCCACGTTGTCCGCGGAGAACCGCGGACTGTGGCCGCGCCCGTCACTGGGGTCGGCGGCGCGGCCGGCGGACCAGTGTCCGGAGATCAGGCCCCGGCTCAGCACGCCGTACGCGGTCATTCCGATGCCCAGCTCCCGAAGCGTGGGCAGGATCTCGGCCTCCACCGCACGGGAGATCAGCGAGTACTCGATCTGCAGGTCAGCGACCGGCTGCACGGCGTGCGCCCGGCGGATCGTCTCCGCACCGACCTCCGAGAGTCCCAGGTGGCGTACGTATCCGGCGTCGATCATCTCCTTGATCGCGCCCACCGTCTCCTCGATCGGCACGTCCGGGTCCAACCGGGCCGGCCGGTAGATGTCGATGTGGTCGACGCCCAGCCGGGTCAGCGAGTAGGCCAGGAAGTTCTTGACCGCCTCGGGGCGGCCGTCCGTACCGCCGAACGCCGGGCCGGGGCCGCGCAGCATGCCGAATTTGACGCTCAGCCGGTAGCTGTCCCGGTCCCGGCCGCGCAGGGCCTCGGCGAGCAGCAGTTCGTTGTGGCCCATGCCGTAGAAGTCGCCCGTGTCGATCAGCGTCACACCGGCGTCCAGCGCGGCGTGCACCGTGGCGATGCTCTCCGCGCGGTCGGCGGCGCCGTACGCGCCGGACATGCCCATGGCTCCCAGGCCGAGGGCGGAAACGGTCGGGCCGTCGTGGCCCAGGGTTCGCGTATGCATCGCAGTCTCCTTCGTCGTCGGATTCGCCGTCGGTACTCCTTCCACTGTGGGCGGGATCGGGCGGAAGTGGCAGAGGAGCGTTTATCCAGGGAGCGCCACTCCCTGGATGCCCGGCCGTCCGGGCGCGACCATGGAGGTATGCAACGTGAACAGCTCGGCGACTTCCTGCGCCGCCGCCGCGAGTCGATCCGCCCGGAGGAGGCGGGCGTCACCGCCGGCCCCCGCCGCCGCACCAGCGGTCTGCGCCGCGAGGAGGTGGCGATGCTCGCGGGCATGTCGACGGATTACGTCGTACGCCTGGAACAGGGCCGCAGCAGTCAGCCGTCGGTCCAGCTCCTGGGCGCCCTGGCCCGAGCGCTGCGGCTGTCGGAGGACGAGCGTGACCACTTGTTCCACCTGGCCGGTCACCAGCCGCCGCCCGCCGACGGAGTCGCCCGGCTGGCCCGCGCCGGCCTGATGCGCATGATCGATCTGCTCGGCGACACCCCCGCCGCGGTCCTGTCCGACCTGGGCGAGATCCTCGCTCAGAACCGGACGGCCGCCCTGCTCACGGGCGACCACGTCGATCTCTCCGGCGACCGCCGCTACGCCGTCTACCGCTGGTTCACCGACCCGGCCGCGCGGGCCGGCGCCCCGGCAGAGGAGCGGGAGCACCGCAGCCGCCAGCTCGTGGCCGACCTGCGCGCGGTGGCCGGCCGCCGTTCCGGCGACCCGACGGTCACCGGTCTGATCGAGCGGCTGCGGGCCGCGAGTGACGACTTCGGCCGACTGTGGGCCGAGCACGAGGTCTCGGTCCGGCGCGCCGACCGCAAGACGTTCCTGCACCCCCTGGTGGGACCGATGCTCATGGACTGCGAGACCCTGCTCACGCCCGATCAGCGCCAGCAGCTGCTGGTACTCACCCCGGCGGACCCCGAGACCCGCGAGCGGCTGGACCTGCTGCGGGTGCTGGGCACCCAGTCCTTCCCCACGGAGCACACCGACCCGTCCGCACGGTGACCCGCGCCCGCGCCAGTACCCGTACCCGTACCCGTACCCGCCAGAGTCGTGAACGGCTGTGCGATCGAGTGCGTGATCGTCAACACTCCATACTTTTATGGCTACTTGCTCACCCTTACCGGGCACGCGAGGATAGCGGCCGGTACTGACGGGGGTGGCGGACGTGCGCGATGCGGCGACGGTGCTGGGCTGGGAAGCTCCCTTCGACGCGGAGGAACTGCCGCGGAAGTGGGTCGGGCGGCTGCCGGTGCCCCAGGCGTCGTCGCAGGAACGGATACGCGCACTGGAGCCGTTCTTCAAGGCCGCGACGCGCGGTCCGGTGCACCAGCACCTGCTGGGGATCGCGATGCTCCGTGCCGGGCAGGTCTTCGGGGCGACCGGGGCGCTGCTCTCGGCGCTCGGCGCGGATCCCCGGCGGCGTGGCGCATGGGTGGACGCGGCCTGCGCGTACGCGGCCGTGGAGCGGCCGGAGATGGCGATGTGGCTGCTGGCGCACGTGGTGCCCGGGTTCAGCACGGTGAGCCCCAACGCCTCGCCTTATCCGACGGATTCACGGCGCTCCGCAGAAGCCAACAACCGGCTGGTCGCGTTGCGCGACCTGCACCGGCAACGCACCGACGAGCTGCGCTTCCTCGGGCTGCGGACGGCGGCGGACGAGGAGATCCGCGGACGGCTCGGCGAGGAACCGCTGGGCACCGACCGGCTGTTGCTGCACACAGCCGCGCTGATCTCCCTCGGGGAGGCGCAGGACGCGCTCCGCCCCTTCGACCGGGCGGCGGCGCTGCTGGAACAGGACGCGCTGCCGGTGGTCGGGACGACGTTGGAGCAACTGGCGCGGATCCGCATCGCGGCCGGTCCGGCGCGGGAGCGGGACGAGGTGCTGGCGCGGCTGCGGCGGACCGCGCCCCAGTCGATGGTGCTGGCGCGCCTGCATCAACCGACGCTCCTGGAACGGGACATGCACGAGCAGGAGGCCCGGTTCGAGGCCCTGCTGCTGGCGACGGAGGTGGAGCGCGGGCAGCAGAGCCTGCGTGAGCCGTTGGAGCAGCTGCGGTTGCGCGCCCGTGCCCCCGAGCATCCTGAACCGTACCGGGAGGCCTTGGCCCGGCACGGCGGCGACGGACGAAGCGGCCACGTACGGAACGGGGGGCACCATGGCGGATGACGAGGACTTGGAGGCGCGGCCTCTGCAGATCGCGCTGCGGGCCCTGTCGGCGCCCACGTACGACGAGGTACTCGACCAGTTCGCCGCGATGCCGCCCGGCGGGTACGAAGAGGCGGCGGCGTTCCTGCGGCAGCACGCGGAGACGGTCGGCTCATTCGGGCACGAACACGGACACGAACACGGGGGCGGCCACGGGGGCGGCCACGAGTCGATGGCCGAACTGGCCCTGTTCCTCGCCGAGCGGTGCGAGGCCCTGGGGGCGCGTACGTCCACCGCCGCCAGGGAGCCGGCCGACTCCGGCGGCGGCGAGGGATTCCCCCGGCTGCTGTACCGCGCCTGCGCGGCCGAGGGGGTGCTGGGCGCCTACCGGGAGCTGGCGGGGCACAGCGCACTGTTTCCGGCCGAGCCGGTGCGGGCCGCGGTGCGGCTGCTGGCGGAGTGGGGCTCGGACCGGACCCGCAACGCCCACGCCATCGCCGCGCTGGGACTCCTTACCGAGGACGGGCCGAGCCAGGTGACGGCCCGCGCCGACTGGGCGAACCACCTGCTGCACAAGGGGCGGCACCGCAGGGCGCTCTACCACGCGGCTCGCGCGCTCTCGCTGCAACAGGCGGTGGGCGACGCGCATTCGATGGTGAACACCTACCTGCAATTGGCCTCTGTGTACCGCACGATGGGCGACCTGCCGCACCGGGCGGAGGTGCTGACGCAGGCCGCCGGGGCCGTCGACAGGGAGGCGACGGTCTCCGCCGTGGAGGAGGCGGCGGTGCGCTTCCAGCTCGCGGACACCCTCATCTCGCTGCACCGCTACCGGGAGGCCGTGCTCCCGCTGGAGCGCGCGGAGGCGCTGGCGGCGCGTCCGGAGAACGACTCGGACGGGTCCTTCATGCCCTCGCGCTGGGACCTCCTCAGCTGCCGGGCCCGGGTGGCGGAGGCGCTCGGCGCACTGGGAGCGGCCGCCGATGCCTACCGCGCCCTGCTGGAGCTGCCCGAGATGTCGACGCGGGCCGCGCCGCGCGCGTCGACGCTGTACTGCCTGGTCTCCTGCCTGCGGCGCACCCACCGCCAGTGGGAGGCGTTCGAGCTCCTCAGCAACGAGCTGGAGCGGGCCGAACAGCAGGGCGCGGGATATCTGAACCTGGTGTCGCTGCGCTGCACCCTGGCCGGGCTGCTGTTCTCCGGCACCGATCCGCGCCTCCCCCGCGACCTGCTGTCGCTGGAGACACAGCTGGTACAGGGCCTCTTCGACTCGGCCGGCTCGACCTACCCGTGCTTCGGCGAGCTGTTCGTCACCATGGGCGACCTGGACCTGTCAGAGGGCCACGAAGCCGGCGCTGCCGAGTGTTACCGCTATGCCCTGTACGTCTCAGGAGACACCGAAGACGCAGGGAACGCAGGGGCTGCAGGGGCCGCAGGGGCTGCAGGGGCCGCAGGAACCGCAGGTGACGCAGGAGGCACCGGAAGCACCGGAAGCACCGGAGACGGCGGAGACGGCGGAACCACCGGAGGCAGCAGAGACTTCCAGCAGCCGGGGCAGCTTCCGGAGCGGCTTCGCGAACGCATGCTGTTCTCGCGGCTGCTGCCCCTGGGCGGCCCTTCCGACCCGATCGCTTTCGCCCTGTCCAAACTGCGCGAGCGCATGCTGCGCCTCTTCCCCGAGGGGGCGCACGACCTGCCGGACACGCGCCTGCTGGCCCTGCAACGGTTGTGCGGCATCGAGCGCGATCCGGCGCGACGGGCGCGGATGGCGGACCGGCTCGCGGCGGGGCTGCGCCGCGCGCAGGAGCGGAACGTTCCCCGTACGTTGCAGAACCTGGCGGTGCCGGTGTGCGAGGCGGTCGCGGAGGTACGCGGTCCGCTGGTCGCGGTCGAGCTGCTGGAGGAGGTCCTCGCCTTCCACGACGAGCAGGGCCGGCTCCCGGACCCGGCCCTGCCGCTGGGCCTGGCCCGGCTGCTGACGCGGGTGCCGGGCGGTCACCGGCGGGCCTTCGAGGTGCTGTGGCACCACCGCGGTCTGCGGCTGCGCGCGCGGGAGTCGCATCCGCTGCTGCAGGACGCGGACCAGGCCGCCGGTCTGGTGCTCCCGCTCTACGAGGCGCTGCTGTCCCTGCTGTTCGAGTACGGCGACGACCTGCCGCTGCCCGAGAGCCGGCCGCCCACGCTCCTCGCCTTCGAACTGCACGAGGAGGCGAAGGCCCGTGGCATGGCCGATGACCTGGTGCGGATGCCCCTGGCCAAGCCGTCCCGGGTACCGCAGCGGCTGTGGGACGCGGAGGAGCGACTGCTGCACGCGCAACGGCAGCTGGCGGGCGGGGAGCGCCCGGACCGGGCCTGGACCTGGCGCGAATGCGCGCGGGCGCTCGCGCCGCTCTACGACGCGCTGGAGCCGTTCGCGCCGGAGTACGTACGGCTGCGCCGGGCAGAACCGGCGGGCTTCGAGCAGGCGTTGAGGCTGCTGGACGAGGCGGCCCCGGCGGAGGGCATGGTGCTGGCCTCGTACTTCACCGGCGAGGCCGAGTCCTTCTGCTTCGTGCTGGCGTCCGGCGAGAGCGCACTGCGGTGGCACCGCATCCCGGCGGGGCGGGCCCAGCTGCACAGCGCCGCCGAGAGAATCCGTCTCACGGTCGACGGCGACCGCTCCGCCTTCCCCGCCGTCCCGCCGATCAAGCCACGGCGGCCGGTACCGCTGCCGCTGGAGGGGCTGGCGGAGCTGCTACTGCCGTTCCATGAACTGCTGGCGGACCGCGGGCTGCTGTGTGTGGCGCCGCACGGGCCGCTGTCCGTGCTGCCGCTCGGGGCGCTGCGGCTGCCGGACGGGCGGTACTGCGTGGAGCAGGCGGCGCTGGTGTACACCCCGAGCATCTCGGGCCTGGCCGCTCTGCGCGCCGCGCAACGGTCCGGTTCGGGGACCGCGCTGTGCGTGCGGGTGGCGGCGGAGGAGGACCTGCGGGGCGGCGGCAGCGACTTCGAGGCCGAATCGCTCCCGGCCGGGCACGGCTGGCGGCTGTCCTCGCTCACCGGACCGGAGGCCACCCCGCAGGAGGTCCTCGCCGGCATCGAGCAGGCCGACCTCGCCTACATCGCCTGCCACGGCCACCAGGACCACAGCGACCCGGAGAACTCCGCCCTGCTGCTCTCCGACGGCACGGAGCGCCCCAGCCGGCACACCGATCCAGCCTCGCGGCGGGCCAGGCGGACCTTCCTGCGGGCCCGCGATCTGGCCGACTCGCGTACCCCGTCCCACGTGGTACTGCGCGCCTGCTCGGTCGGCTGGCACGAGCCGGACCACCCGGGCGAGGACTTCACCGGCCTCCCCCGCGCCCTGCTGCGCGGCGGCACCCGCACGGTCCTGGCCCCCATCTGGCAGGTCGACGGCGCCAGCTCCGCAGCCCTGCTCGACGAGGTGACCGGTGCGGTGATGAGCGGCCGCCCGATGTGGCGCGCCCTGTGGGACGCCCAGCGGCGCATGCTCGCGGACGCCGACCACGCCTACCTGTCCCACCCCTACCACTGGGCGGCGTTCGTCCCGCTCGGGGACTGGAGCTGACATGGCCGTAGACGTCCACGCCGCGAGGGCCGCCGCCCTGCCCGACCGCAGCGCGCTGCTCGCGCTGGAGGAGGCGGCGTACGAGCTGGGCCGCACCTTCCCGACCGGTGTGACGAGCGCGCCGGAGGCGATGCGGATCCTCCAGGAGCTCTTCGCGCAGGCCGGTGCCGGGGCTCCGCCGTCCGGGGCGGACGATCCCCCGGCAGCCGCCCGCCGCGTGCTGGCCGCGCTCGCGGGCGAGGAGGGGGCGCGGGCGCTGGTCGAGGGGATCCTGGCCGACCCTCCGGAGGACGACCAGATGGGCGGCGAGGACATCGTCGCCGACCTGACCGTCCTCAGCGGTGTCATCGCGTTCCTGCGCCTGCACGTCAGCTTCCGCTTCAAGCGCGACAACGGCCGCAACACGGTGGAGTTCCGGCTGGAGAAGAAGCCCCTCAGCGACGGCGCCCTCACCGCCCTCGTCCGCGCCGTCCTCAGCCTGATGAACCGCGAGCCGTGACCCCCCGTCGCCGGGCCTCGGTGGTCATGGCGTCGGTCGTCACGGCGTGACGATGGCGAAGTCGGGGTCGGGGGTGTCGAGCAGACCCACGAGGGTCGCGAGCACCCGCGGGTCGCCCTGGACGCGCACGTCGTCGAGGCCCTCGCCGGCCAGGACCGCGAGCAGTCGGGGCTTGGTGAGGGTCAGGACCAGGTCGGCGGCCGGGCCCGTCCCGTCCGCCTCCGGGGCGGTCTCCGTGCTGCGGTAGGTGAGGGCTCCGTTGGAGAGCAGAAGGTGCCAGGTGCGGCCCTCGTCGGTGACGTTCCAGGTCATGGTGAGCTGTTCGTCCCACGCGCGCGGGCCGTCGACGCGGATGGCCAGGGAGTCGATGAGCATGTCGACGGTGAGGGCCATCGCCATCTCGGGGTTGGTGGTCTCCAGCGCGGTGTGCGCGATCGCGCCGCGCAGTTCCTGGGCGCCCATCAGGTAGAAGTTGCGCCAGGGGCCGTTCTCCGCGCCGAAGCCGAGCTTCTCGTACACCGCGGCCAGCGCCTGCTTGGCGATCGCGTCCGTCGGGGCCGCGAAGACCGCGTGCCCCAGCAGCGTCGCGGCGAACCGGAGGTCCCCGGAGGCGGCGTACTCCTCGCCCTTGGCGATCAGCGCGGGCACGCCGCCGTAGTCGGCGGCGAACCGCTTGGCCTGCTCGACGGGCGGGTGCTCCCACAGGTGGGCGGGGTTGCCGTCGAACCAGCCCATGTAGCGCTGGTAGATGGCCTTGACGTTGTGGCTGACCGAACCGTAGTAGCCGCGGTTCGCCCACCGCTTCGCGATCACCGGGGGAAGCTCCATCCGCTCGGCGATCTCCGTGCCGGTCAGCCCCTGGTTGGTCATGCGCAGGGTCTGGTCGTGCAGGTACGCCCACATGTCCCGCTGGCCGGCCAGGTGCTCGATGATGCGGTCCCGGCCCCAGGTGGGCCAGTGGTGGGAGGCGAACGCGACCTCGGCCCGGTCACCGAACAGCGTGATCGTCTCGCCCAGGTAGTGGGCCCAGATGCGGGTGTCCCGGACCACCGCGCCGCGCAGGGTCAGAATGTTGTGCATGTTGTGGGTCGCGTTCTCCGCCATGCACAGGGCGCGCCGGTCGGGAAAGTAGAAGTTCATCTCCGAGGGCGCCTCGGTGTCCGGCGTCATCTGGAACACGATCCGCACACCGTCGACGGTCTCCTCCTGACCGGTGCGGGTGATGTCCACGGTCGGCGGCACGAGGGTGATCGTCCCCTTGGACGTCGTCATGCCCAGCCCGGCACTGATCTGACCGGCGGGGCCCTTGGCCAGCTCGGCACCGTACATGTAGACCGCGCGACGGGTCATCGCGCCGCCGGCGTACACGTTCTCCGCGACCGCGTGCTCCAGGAACCCGGCCGGGGCGATCACCGGCACGGGAGCGTGGCCGTGCGGCAGCACCCCGCGGGAGCCGCCGAAGTGGTCGCCGTGGGAGTGGGTGTAGATCAGCCCGGTGACCGGGCGGTCACCGCGGTGCTCGCGGTACAGCGCGAGCGCGGCGGCCGCGGTCTCGGCGGAGATCAGCGGGTCGATGACGACGACCCCGGTGTCGCCCTCGACCAGCGTCATGTTCGACAGGTCCAGGTTGCGGACCTGGTAGATCCCCTCGACCACCTCGAACAGTCCCTGTTTGTTGCACAGTTGACTCTGCCGCCAGAGGCTCGGGTGCGCACTGGCGGGGCAGTCGCCGTCAAGAAACGCGTACGCCTCCCCGTCCCAGATCACCCGGCCGTCGTCCGTCCGGACGACCGCGGGTGAGAGGGCTGCGACGAAGCCCCGGTCGGCGTCCTCGAAGTCGGACCTGTCGGCGTAATCGAGATCACTCATAGAGAACGAATAGCCCATTAATCACCCATTTACACGTAAACACATCACGTGTCCCGCGACATCTCCCCGGGTCGGTACCTTCACGAGGTGACCGGTTCACCGGACTTGGCCGCCGTTGCCGCGCTGATCGGCGATCGCACGCGCGCGAAGATCCTTCTGGCGCTGCTGGACAGCGGCCCGATGGCGGCCTCGCGCCTGGCCGACCGGGCGAAGGTCTCGGCCCCGCTCGCCAGCGCGCATCTACGCAAGCTCATGGCCGGCGGCCTGTTGGCGGTCCAGCCGCACGGGCGTCAGCGCTTCTACCGACTCAGCGGTCAGGCCGTCGCCGACGCCATCGAAGCCCTGCTGCTCGTGGCGCCCACTGCCCCCGCACGCTCCTACCGCGATGTGGCCGAGAGCGCCGCACTGCGTCGCGGAAGGATGTGTCACGACCACATCGGCGGCAGAACCGGCGTGGCATTGACGAGAGGACTGCTGGACGGCCGCTTCCTCGAATGCCGGGGTACCGTCCCACACCTCACACGCCACGGAGCGCGGGCCTTCGGCCGCCTTGAGATCGACGTCGCCGAGCTGGCCCGGCACCGACGCCCGCTCACCCGCGCCTGCCTCGACTGGAGCGAGCAGGGCCACCACCTCGGCGGGAGTCTCGGAGCCGCCCTCGCGTCGGAGTTCTTCCGCCGGGGCTGGTTGCACACGAGCGAGACCAGCCGCGCCGTCTCGGTGAGCGAACGTGGCCGCGAGGTCCTGGTCGAGAACTTCCAGCTGCACGCCTGCGGCCAGGGCTGAACGCCCCGCCGATGGGAGCGTGTCAGCACACGAAGACTTCAACCGGCGTTTAACCGATCCGGACCTAGCGTTGCGGCATGACTGACGACGACGTTGTGCGCTCACTGATCGAGCGGGTGGACCGCCTCCAGATCCGCGCCGAACTCGCCGACCTGGTCGGCCGCTACGGTCATCTGCTCGACGACCGCGACTGGGACGGTATTACCTCCTGTTTCGCGCGGGACGGCCGCCTGACGTTCGTAGGCGGAGAGGTGGTCGGGCGCGAACAGCTGGACTCCTTCTACCGTGCCCAACTGCCGAAGAACGAGTTCACGTTCCACTACCGGCACTCCAACGTGTTCACACTCATCGACGACGAACGGGCCACCGGCGTGGTCAGCGCCCACGCGGAGCACGGCCGCGACGGCACCTGCGTCCTGGCCGCCGTGCGCTACTACGACGACTACGTCAAGGAGGACGGCTCCTGGCGCCTCGCGCGCCGGGAGATCCGGTCCCGCTACTGCCTCGGCTGGCCCGAGATGGCAGGCGACTTCCACGAGGGCGCACACAGCGCACTGATGCGGGACACTCCACCCCTTCCGGGCCCGGTACCCGAACCGCTTGCCGACCAGAGACCCACGCCCGTCCGGCACGGAGATCGATGAGGAAACGGGTAAGGGGCCCACTCCCGAAGGAGTCGGCCCCTTGTCACCTGCGAACTTGCCGACAGGCCCTAGCTCACAGTGATGTCGTGATCACACGCTGAAGCGGAACCTGTAGTGCAGAGCTCCCACCTGCGGAAACGCGGGTTTTGCAGGGGGCATCCCAGCACCATCCCAGCACGGGCGCTCTATCCCAGCACCATGCAGGCCAGCCAGCCCCCGTACGCCTACACAGCTCGACCGCCAGCGCTCGAGCCCGCCTCCTCTGAGGTAAGGACGTCAGATCCGGGGGCACGGGCCGCATGGAGCGCTGCAAGATTTCTCGGCAGCGCTCCCACGCGCTGGGCAGCAGATGCCCGTAGATGTCGACCGTCGTCTTGACCGAACGGTGCCCCAGCCAGCGTGACACCTCGTGGATCGGCACACCATTGGCCAGGGCGGTGGAGGCGAAGAAGTGCCGCAGGCTACGAGGCGAGTACTTGGCCTTGCCGTCCAGATCGACCAAGCCGGCCAAGAGGCATGCCTTCTTGAACTGGTAGCCGTAGGACGACGCGATGGACGGCATCACCCCGGCGCCAGGCTGACGCGGAGCGAAGAAGCTCTCAAGTCGAATCCGATTACCATTCTGCCCGGCAAAAACCACGGGCACCGGCTTCCACCTGCGGATATGAGCATCAATCTCCTGCTCGACGAACAGGGCGGTGGGAATGTCTCGGCACTCCTTCTCCAGCCGATGCTTGAGGGGGACGAAGGGTGTCTGGCAGTCCTCGCGGTGCGCCTTGGCACTGACCTGCCATCGGATCCTGACGAAGCCAGACCGCCTGCACTCGGTGGAGAAGGCCAGGGCCTCGCTGGGTCGCTGGCCGGTGCCGGACTGAAGATAGACGGCGAGGCGGAACTGTGGCGTGATGTGCGCAGCGATGAGATCAACCTCAGCTGGCGTCGGCACTGCGTCCTCGTCCACCACCACAGCATCCCTACGGGATACCCGGATGCCCCGGGCAGGATTCTCAGTGATGCGTTTATCGACGACGGCCGCTTCCATGATGGCGGCCACATCACCATGCGGTCGTTCACTGTCGATGCAGCCAGCCCTGCACCGCCTCGGTAGATGTCCTTGACGAACCTCTCAAAGTCCCGCCGCGCCAACCCAGCCAGCGGCTTACGACCAAGACTCGGCACGAGATGATTGCGAACGAACCCTTCGTAGTTATACAACGGGTCGCCTCACCGATGACGCGTCGCTCAAGCCACTCCCCGGCCCAGACCGACAAGGGCACAGCGCTACGAGCAGGATCGACGCGCACGCGAGTCTGCTAATCCTGCTCCACAGCAGCAGCGAAGGCGTCCGCACCGTCCAAGCCGACCCTCCGCGGAAACGACTTCTCCCGCTGCCGCCCCCGTCTGCCGCCCAACTCCCAATGCCGCACGGTCCATACATGACCGCACCTTGGACGCAAGCAGGGGTAGTTACCGTCGCGGGCATCCCTCTTGCACCTCTGAAAGACGCTCGCCAACCGCGTGGTACTCCCTGGCCACGATCTCAGCCTCGCGGGAGTGCCTGGCGATGTACTGCCCAACTGAGACGATCTCGCCATCAGCCGCGATGTTGGTGAACGCTTGCCTGTATTCGGGAGGATGCGAGGCCGAGGAATAGAATCGAGCACCCTGCTCGTGCTGCACCCAGATGCGGTGCTCGTCGGATTCAGATGCCTCAGACCGGGCGGGGCCGGTGCTTTCCAGGAGTACGTAGTGCAGCCCGAGGAGATCTAGGAGCTCGCGGTCGCGTTCCCACACCGTTCCCGCGTTCATATTACTCATGAGGAACAGGGGGTCTCGGCATACGAGCTGTACTGCATCGGGGAGCGACATGCCTCACCCGTTCCAACAAAGGGCGCTGCGCAGTGAACTGCGCAGCCCGTGTCGGGATACAGCTTCACCCATGACCATCGGCAGAAGCTCCTCCATCCGGTCGGGCCAACCGTGGATGATTGCTTGTAGGAGATTGCACGGGTTGTAGACGTGCAGCCCAATATCCCCGTCACCGACCTTTGGGCTCACTTCGTCTAGCCAGCTCTCCACCAGTGACTCCCGCTCATGGGTGCCGGCGAGGCTCTGCCGAAAGGCCTTCCAGCGGCTGGATACTTGCGGGCTGACGGTACCCGCATAGAGGACCTGACTGTCTCCTCGCTCGTCCCCGGTGAGGAATCGGAACAGGTCTTGCTGCTCGAAGGCAGCAGTATCGTCGTAAGCGCCAGCACCTCAGAAGCCTCGTATGGCCCAGTTGGGGTTTTCGGCAAGATTCTTAAGCAGTCCTGGCTGAGCAGATTCCATGTTCATGCCGCGCATCTCGCTGCGCGCAAGGCGATTGCAGATGGCACACAGGGCGAGGTACTCAGCCTGATACTCGGCGGCAAAAGGCTCTGGCCCGCCGTAACCGTCCAGGAGTTCTTCCGAGGCGATTTCCTCGTTCACCCGGCCTACCGCAAGGTACAGGCCGAAAGGCGCAGGGATGTAGTGCTTCTCCGCCACCCGGTCCAGATCCGCCGCTAGCAGGCCGAGCGCCCCAAGCTCGTCCGCAACCTTACTGATGATCTTCCAGCCCAAATCGCACTGGTCCTCCGGGGTGAAGAAGAACAGGTTGTGGATGGGGGTAACCCGAGGCTCGAACGCCCGAGGCAGTACCTCCACCCGCTCGGCTCCTTCAGGGGCACCGGTACCGTCCAGGAGGAGCCGGTACCCGCGGAGATCATGGCTCCAGTCACGTGCCGCGTGACTGACAGCGACGAGGAGCTCATTCCAGTCATCTGGCATGGCCACGATCACGGCGCGGATTCGGTCCGGCGCAAGGTTCCTCTCCCGGCAGAGAAGCTCCGTGTACTTTTTGACTTCGTGCAAGGCCTGTCGTGCGCTGGACCGGGACCGCTTCAGTTCTGTGACCACCCACATCTGATGGCGATCGCGAGCCAGGATGTCGATGCTGCCCCTCGTGCCGTGGGCATTGGGGAGCGGGTACTCCTCGAGCTGAACCGGACGGAGCCCCGGCTCGATCAACTCTAGGTTCCTCACGAGCGCGTTGCGCAGAACATTCTCAAGGGGCGGTCGCATGGCCGAAGGCTAAAAATAGAGGACTGACAAGGACCCGAGTCCGCAGGGCTCAACAGCGATCAGTCAGTCTCGTGCAGCTGTTCTCCACCCGCCGCTTCCGAAGCCCCCACCGAAGTCGGGTCTGGAGCTGGAGGGCCAGAGGGACTGGAAGCCTCTCCCTCCAGTGCGTACGCGAGCGCGAGCGCGATCCGCTCGATCCAGTTCAGAGCGTCCGTGACATCAGCCTCGCTGATCGGCCGGCGCTGCTTGAGGTCACCGTCGATCAGGTCCGCGTCGTGTGCAATCTGGTTTCGACGGCGAAGCAGCAGGATGTACTTACCGCGCAGCCGCTTCTCATCGTATGAAGTGCGGTACTGGCTCCACCGGTTGACCCACTTCGCAGCCTCCCGCCACACCTTGGCGTCAGTGACGAGCGCCATCACCTTGGCGATGGCGTCCGGGTTCTGCAAAGTCTGCCGGGCGATGTCCTGGCGCACCCTCTCTGCAACCACCTCAGAGGTGGTCGATTCGCCCCGCTGTACCCTCTCCAGGCAATGCAGCGGCAACGGGTAGTCACGGAGCTTCCGCGGCATGTCGGGGTCGCCCTTGGCGGCCTCCTCGGCGACCCGGCGCAACACCTCTTCCTGTACCCAGTGTTCGAGGGCGGCGATGGACTGCACCCAGGCAGCCCGATAGAAATCGTCGGTGTCGATGCCCTTGGGGCTGAGCACCTCCAGTGCCTGTCCTGCTCGCACCATCTGGCGTGCGTACGAGAGGTTCGTGACGAACGACTCGAACTGGCGGGTCTGAGGGTGTGCGATGACCATTAATACCTCGTTGCGGCGCGTGGAAGGGGGGAGCGTCGGGACATGGACTTCTAGTATTCCCTGCACTGTACTGAGGCCCTCAAGTGGCTTTGCGCACCGTGCTCGGTGGTGGCTTGATCTGATCGACTCGGCTGCAAGGTCCGACCCTTCATTCCCTTACGGGGCAGGATGCTGGAACGCTCCGCAGTACGTACGGGGGCGCCCAAGCTCGCATACAGGAATTACCTCAAGTTTCGCGCTAACTGAGGTGTGTCAGCCTTGGCACCTGTCGCGGCTACTTCAGCATCGAGGCCGGTGCATCGTGGAAGCCCTCAGCATCGCCCCCTCGGCTGACAGCAATCCCACGGGAACGCCGGAGAGGTGCAAGGCACTTGGCGTTGCAGCTCTCCGGCTGGTTGACGACGAACCTTCAGACCGCCGTCAGATCTCTTCCGCCTCCGGTACGTCCACATCAGCGCCCAGTGACTTTGCGATGGCAGTGAACTCGGCGAGGGCAGACTGGAGATCGCGCACGATCTCCTCGGCGATGACCTCCGGCTCCAGGTCGCTGTCCGCGTCCTCCAAGGCCGGGTCCTTCATCCACGTGATGTCGAGATTGACCTTGTCGCGTCCGATCAGTTCCTCATACGCGTAAGGCCTCCAGCAACCGTTCTCCTCCTCGTCCGCGACGCGGGCGGTCAGGGGCTCACCTGCCTTGTACCGGGCGACGAAGTCGTCCAGGTGGGCACGGGTCAGCGGGCGCTGCTTCATGGTGAAGTGCTGGCCTGTGCGGAAGTCGTAGACCCAAGTAACGGTGGTGTGCGGTTTACCGTCGGCGCGCGGGGGCTTCTTGTCGAAGAACAGGACGTTGGCCTTGACACCGCCCGCGTAGAAAATGCCGGTGGGCAGGCGCAGGATCGTGTGCAGGTCGAACTCGTCGAGGAGCTTGCGGCGAATCTTCTCACCCGCGCCGCCCTCGAAGAGGACGTTGTCCGGGAGAACGACGGCAGCCCGGCCATTGACTGCCGTCAACGACATGATGTGCTGCAGGAAGTTGAGCTGCTTGTTGGTCGTGGTGGCCGTGAAGTCGTCACGGTCGTACTGGACGTCCTCCTTCTCCACCTCGCCGTCCTGGCCGATCACGGTGATCGCGGACTTGCGCCCGAAGGGCGGGTTGGCGAGGACGAGGGAGGCGTGCCTCCCGCTCGGCTTCTCAGCGAGCGCGTCGCCGACGTCGATCAGGCTCGGGCCGTCGCTCTTGCCGATCCCGTGGAGGAGCATGTTCATGGCGGCGAGGCGGGCGGTGCCGGTGACCAGCTCGTTGCCCCAGATCTTGGACCCGCTGTCGTACGCCTTACGGGCATCGATATCCATGTCGCGGACGTGATGCCGGGTGACGTACGCGTGCGCCGCGATCAGGAAGCCGCCGGTGCCGCAGGCAGGGTCGGTGATGGTGTCGTCTGGGCCCGGCCGGGTCACGTCCACCATGGCATCGATGAGCGCGCGCGGGGTGAAGTACTGGCCGGCGCCGGTCTTGGTGTCCGAGGCGCCCTTGGCGAGCAGGCCCTCGTAGGCATCGCCCTTGAGGTCGGTGCCGGTGACCGTCCACTCCTCGCGGCCGATCAGCTCGACGACCAGCTTTTCGAGCAGCGCGGGCTTGGTGATCCGGTTCTGAGCGTCGGCGAAGATCGTGCCGATGGTGGTGTGGGGTTTGCGGCCCAAGTGCTCCAGGATGGCGCGGTAGTGCGCTTCGAGCTCGGGACCGCGCTTGCTGACCAGCGACTTCCAGTTGTAGTCAGCGGGCACAAGGACGCTGAGGTCGCGTCCACCCCACTCGTCGTTCTCGATCTCGTCGACCATCTTCAGGAAGAGCAGGTAAGAGAGCTGCTCGACGTACTCGATAGTGGACATGCCGTTGTCACGGAGGACGTTGCAGTAGTTCCAGAGCTTCGCGACCAGCGTGTTGGTCTGCGCGGCGGCCTTCTTCGACTTCGGCGTCTCGGTGAGGGGGACGCCCTCGGAGGAGGGGATGCTTGCGTCGTCTGGGGTGGAGACGAGGGCGGTCACTGGAAGAGCTCCTGCTGAACGGTGGCGGAGGGGGCGGGGGTTGGGGCGGGAGCCGCGGGGGCATCTGCGATGGCGCGGTCACGCGAGGCGGCCGTCCTACGCGGGCTGGCCTCGGGCTTGGCCCTACGGGCGGGCTTGGCAGCCTCGCGCGCGGCGGCGATGCGGGCGAGGAGGACGGCGGCGGATTCATCAGCGGGGTCCTGCGGGAGCAGCTTGCCGGAGAACGCCTTCCGGAGAAGCGCTGACCTCAATGTCGCGGCACGCTTGATCCCCACCTCAAGGGCAGCCCCAACACGCGCAAGCCCTTCGAGTTGATCAGTGACTTGCTGAAGAATCTCAATCTGCTCACCCGCAGGAGGAACTGGGATTGGCAGGTTCCTGATCTTTTTCAGGCTGATCGAAGCAAGGTTGGTCGTCTGCTTCCCGTTCAGTTCAAACCATCGCGCCGAGCTGTTCGCATGGTGCGCAAGGAGCTTCGGCAGGACACCCCCCCCGCGAACCCTCGCACGGAAGACATGGTTCTGATGAATAGCATCCTCGACTTCATCTTGCCAAATCCAACCGCGGCCAAGCTTGTCGCGATCTCCGCCTTCATTCATCAGTACGTCCCCGCTCTGGAGACGCAGATCATCAGCCTTCCTGTCCGGAACTCGAATTGTTGCTACATGATCCAGGTTGAGCCATCCACGCTGCACGTTAGCGACTCGCAGATATGGAACTTCAGTGAAATCAGGGTCGTCCTGCTTCTTCTTATCTTTGGTGACTCCACCCACAACATCAGCGATATCACCAAGCCGCTCCCAGGACCAGCTAGCTGGAATTCTGGGCAGGTCCCGGTCGACTGCATCTGTCTGACGCGGCGGGGGCGCGGTTTCCTCGCCAGCAGGAACAGCCCGAGATGCTGCGAAGTTCGCCACGCGCGCCGCCAGCAGACGAACTCGCACCAGATCCCCCCGAAGCACCTGCTCGGCCGCATCGAGCCGGGAGAGCTGCTCTTCGAGGGCCTCGACGATGCGGTGCTGTTCAGCCAGAGGAGGGAGAGGAAGAGGAATTTCCTGAATTGTGCGGGATGAAAGATGCTTGACGGTAACGGCTGACGTGAGGTCTTGAATCGCCTTCAAATACCCCTGCAGAACATACATCAAGAAGCGCCCATCGAAGAGCTCCTCATCTCGAACCACCAGCTTGCAGACGCGCTGATTCAGAAGGGCCTCTTCGCCTTTCCACCGCGCCACCCTGAAATCGCCGTCCATTCCCACCAATAGATCCCCACGCGAGACCATAAAGACAGAATCGAAATCCCCATCGAAGAACGTGCTAGTTGCGCCTGAAAGGAGATCTCGAATTCGAACGACAGGAGTGCCTCGACGGTCTACATTGAATCCGCTTGAGCGAAACGGAAAGCCATTGACGATCTCCACAATATCGCCACATTTCACGCGCTCCCATGATGGATGTTTCGCAAGTTGTCCCGGTCTGCCCCCCTTCTCCGCCATTAGCACAATCTCGGCGGGGCTAACGGTTAGCGCCACGTTCCCTCACAGTCCTCAAATGGCACCTAGGCCAATTCCCGATTCAGCTCGTCCAACAGTTCCAGCGCCTGGCTCCTGCCACCGAAGGCGTTCGCGAAGCCCGGGCCGCCACCCTTCTCAGAGAACGGCATGTGGCCGAAGTCCTCACGTTCCATGCCCAGGTCGACTACGATCGCGTCCTTGATTCGGCGCAGCCACCACAACTGGTCATCTGTGAATTCCGCACCCGCCTGACTCTGCCGCAGCAGCCAGCCCTCGAAGCGCTCCTCGACCACCGTACGGTACGGGCGAAGCTCGTCGTCCGCGCCAAGCGTGTAGCGGACGAGATTCATCAGGTCCCCCAGGCCAGCCGTCTTCGACAGTGATTCGGCCGCCTCGCCTAGCAGCGCGTAGTGGTCCCAGATGACCTTCGGAGTCCAGTTGCGCTTGGTCGCCTTGATGGCCGCCATCAGTTCCTTCAGGTGGGCCCGCGCCTCTTGCGGTCGGACCCGAGATCCGCTGCCGAGGATCACCTGGAGGGCGATCGCCTCCGCCGCCGCCTCGTCGCGCTTGCGGCTGTCCAGGAGCTGGCGCCATTCCGCCAGCTCCTTTGCCGCCCGCTCCTCCCTCGGGACCTCGTTCATCTTCAGCGTGACATCGGTCGTCGCGTCGTAAGTGAGGTCGTGCTGCTGCTTGATGCCGATGATCAGCTTCCGCAGTTCCGGGTGGGCGGTCAGGGTCTCCACCGAGTCGTGGACTAGTCGCCGCGCGTGGTCCGCGCCGCCCTCCCGGTATGCCCGATCCTGGGTGTCAACGTCTACCCCGTTGGCGATCTTCCGGACCATCTTCGCCAGTGGCACTCCGCCCGACGCCTGCTCGATCCGCTCCCGCTCTTCTTTCGTGAGCTTGCGGTCAAGCCGGGCTAGTCGACGCCCAAGCGTCTCAGCCTGTTCGGCCGTCAGCGAGCGGCTGCCCGCCTTGTCCATCAGTTTGGCCAGGCTGAGGCTGCCGCCGTCCGGAGGCAGCATCGGACGGGTGTCGACCAGCGGCGAGGCGGTGACGCCCACTGCGTCGACCAGGACGAAACGGTCCTTGGCGAGGTCGGCTGCCGGGTCTGGGGTGACCGCCTTCAGGTCGTCGGCGTCGATCGTGCGGGCGCCGCGTCCCTTCATCTGCTCGAAGAGGACGGGGCTACGAACGGCCCGCAGGAAGATCACGCATTCCAGGGCCTTAACGTCCGTACCCGTGGCGATCATGTCGACCGTGACGGCGACCCGCAGCATCGGCGAATTCCGCAGGTCATTGACGAGCTGCTCGGGGTCGTCACCCTTGTCCCGGGAGCGGTAAGTGATCTTCTTGGCAAAGGCGTCTCCGCGCCCGAAGACCTCCTTGACCTGCTTGAGCACTTCGTCCGCATGGTCGTCGCTCGCCGCGAAGACCAGCGTCTTGGGCAGTTCGGTCCGATCCGGGAACCAGCGCTGCCAGTTGTTCTTGTACGCGGTGAGGACGGCCCGGATCTCGTCCTCGGCGATCACTGTGCGGCCGATCTGGCCGACCGTGTACGTGAAGTCCTCGTCCAGCTCCTCGTAACGCTGGGCGCGGGTTTTGCGGTCGCGGATACGGACCGTCGTCCCCTTGTCGATCTTCGCGCCGCCGTCCTCCCGTATCGAGGAGTCCATGGTGACCACGTCGAAGTCGACGTTGACGCCGTCGGCGACGGCCTGTTCGTAGGTGTACTCGGAGACCATGTTGCCATCGAAGAAGCCTTTGGTCTGCCGAGTCGGGGTGGCGGTGAGACCGACAAGGTGGGCGTCGAAGTAGTCCAGGACGCCGCGCCACAGCCCGTAGATGGAGCGGTGGCACTCGTCGATGACGATCAAGTCGAAGGACTCGATCGGGACGGCCGGGTTGTACTCGACGGTGACCGGGCGGTCGGTCATGTAGTTCTCGTCGAGGGTGGAGGAGTCCTCGCGGTCCTCTGCCTCGGTGGTGTCCTCCAGCGGCTCACCCTTGAGGAGCGCGTACATGCGCTGGATGGTGGAGACGACGACGGAGGACGTCTCCTGGAGACCGGACCGGCCTAGCGAGTCGACGTTGTAGAGGTCGGTGAACTTACGGTTCTCGTCCGGTGTCTTGTAGCGGTCGAACTCGGCCTTGGCCTGGCGGCCGAGGTTGTTGCGGTCGACGAGGAAGAGGATGCGGCGCGCACGCGCATGCTTGAGCAGCCGGTACGACTCGGTGACCGCGGTGTAGGTCTTGCCTGCGCCGGTGGCCATCTGGATCAGCGCGCGTGGCTTGTCCTGGGCAAGTGATCCCTCCAGGCCCACGACCGCCTCTTCCTGGGCCGTACGCAGGTCGTGCGACTCCAGGACCGGCAGCGCGGTGCGCAGGGCGGCCCGGAAGGTGGGGGTGTCCGGGTGCTCGGTGGCGCGCTTCATCCAGGCCGCGAAAGACTCCGGGCGGTGGAAGGCGAAGACCGGGCGGGAGCGGGCGTGCGGGTCGAGGCGGTTGAGGAAGAACGTCTCGGCGCCGGTGGTGGCGTAGCGGAAGGCGAACGGTTCCTGCTCACGCCAGACCGCCATGGAGTGTTCGTTGAGAACGCCGCCCGCATACCGCTCGTTCTGCGCGAGGGCGCCGGCCAGGGCGGTGCCCTCGCGCTTGGCCTCAATGACGCCGACGATCATGCCGTCGACGTAGAGGACGTAGTCGGCGCGACCGGTGGCCAGACTGAACTCCCGGACCGCGACGCCTCGGGAGGCGAGGGGGTTGAGGTCGCTGTAGTGCTGGACCGTCCAGCCCGCCTGGGCAAGCATCTCGTCGATACGGACGCGGGCCTGCACTTCGTTGAGCGGTTCGGGCCGCTGGGCGCGCTCAACGATCGCCTCACGAGCATTGACGGTGACCGACCGGGGCTTGAGGCGCTCCTGGTCATAACGGTCCTGGTAGGCGCGCCGGAGCCGCTCGATCTCATCCCGGTGGCGGGCCACCTCCGCCTCGGACTCGGCACGGGCCCGCTCAGCCGCCTCGGTCAGCCTCTCGGCCTCCTCCCGGCCACGCCGCTCGGCCTCCAGCCGGTCACCGACCTCGCTGAGGCGGGTTCGGGACTCGGCGAGGGTGCGCTGGTAGTGACCGAGCGCCTCGCGGAGCTCGGCCAGCTCGGCGGATCCGCCCGCCACCTCGCTCGGCAGCTGGGGCGGCACGAACGCGGCGATCTCTCGTACGTTGTCGATCGCCCGGGAGAAGAACTGGCCGAGCTGGAAGCAGAGTTCGACGGCCTTGAGCGCTTTACTGGTGTCAAAGAGGTGATTGTGCGCGGCGTCGTTGCGCCCACGGCGGAGCGTGTCGAAGGCATCTCTGGTGCGGCCAGGGAGCAGGCCGGCGCGCTGGAGTCCGGCCAGCCGGTCGATCTGCCGGGTTCCCTCAATGCGCACCCCGGCCCGCTGCACCAGCTCCGCGGCGAGCAACTCGCCGAACTGGCCAGAGGCGACGTACGAGACATTAGGGTTGGTGAAAACGGACTGCTCGGCCTGCGCGCCGTAGATGGCCAACAGGGGTTGCATCGCGTAAAGCCGCCCGAAGTTGGGCGACTTCCGAGCCGCTGCCTTCAGCTGCTCCGGGACTTGCTCACGACGCCGTGCCTGCCCGCTCATACGCTGCCGCTCCTCGACCAGGCCACATCCGGCCCTCACCTTTGACAAGACCTCTCAGCATATGTCCAACCAAGCGCTCCGCTCTGGCAAATGAACCGATCACGACAAGATCGACTGCCCCACAACCGCCCACCCTCAAGGGTTGGTGTGCGTTCGGGGTCCAGCACGGGACAGCATCCTGGGGGTGGCCACAAGTGCCGACAGGTGCTCCAATCCGGCCCTCCGGGGCAGCGTCCAGCGCCCATTCCACCGTCCGATCCTCGCCGAGCCGCAAAAGGGGCCGTCCTGTATTGACGGGCCCCTCTTGTCCTGCACCTTTACAGAGCGGGAATTTTAATTGAAGCTTCAATTAAACATTGAAGCGGAACTCAACTACGTCCCCGTCCTGCATGACGTAGTCCTTGCCTTCCATCCGGGCCTTGCCCTTGGCGCGGGCCTCGGCGACCGAGCCCGTTTCGACCAGGTCGTCGAAGGAGATGATCTCCGCCTTGATGAAGCCCTTCTGGAAGTCGGTGTGGATCACACCGGCCGCCTCGGGGGCCGTGGCGCCCTTCTTGATCGTCCAGGCGCGGGCTTCCTTCGGGCCTGCGGTGAGGTAGGTCTGCAGGCCCAGGGTGTCGAAGCCGACGCGGCCGAGGGTGGCGAGGCCGGGCTCTTCCTGGCCCATGGACTGGAGGAGCTCCAGGGCCTCGTCGTCGTCGAGCTCGATCAGTTCGGACTCGATCTTGGCGTTGAGGAAGATCGCCTCGGCGGGGGCCACCAGGGCGCGCTGCTCGTTCTTGAAGTCCTCGTCGACCAGCTCGTCCTCGTCGACGTTGAAGACGTAGAGGAAGGGCTTGGTGGTGAGCAGGTGCAGCTCGTGGAGGAGGCGGCCCTTCTCGGTGGAGGCCGTGATGCCCGCGTGGAAGAGGGTGTCGCCCGCTTCGAGGATCTTCTGGGCCTCCTCGACGGCGGCCAGGACGGCGACCTTCTCCTTCTGGAGGCGGGCCTCCTTCGTGAGGCGCGGGACGGCCTTCTCGACGGACTGGAGGTCGGCGAGGATCAGCTCGGTGTTGATCGTCTCGATGTCGTCCTTGGGCGAGACCTTGCCGTCGACGTGGACGACGTTCTCGTCCTTGAAGGCGCGGATGACCTGGCAGATCGCGTCCGACTCGCGGATGTTCGCGAGGAACTTGTTGCCCAGGCCCTCCCCCTCGCTCGCCCCGCGCACGATGCCCGCGATGTCGACGAAGTCGACCGTCGCCGGGAGCAGCTTCTGGGAGCTGAAGATCTCCGCGAGCTTGTTCAGGCGGGGGTCGGGCACGCCGACGACGCCGACGTTCGGCTCGATCGTGGCGAACGGGTAGTTGGCCGCCAGCACGTCGTTCTTGGTCAGGGCGTTGAACAGGGTCGACTTGCCGACATTCGGCAGGCCGACGATTCCGATCGTGAGCGACACGGTGGCGACTTCCCTAGGGGGTGGGCGGGCTGGGCAGTGAGGTCCGGCCCCGGTGGGCCGATTCTCCAGTTTACGGGCGGGGGCGAGCGCGTAACCACGGGTCCCGCCGGGTGCCGATCCGGTTCCCATTGGGCCGTGTGGCATCGAACTCATCGCCAAGGTCACCCAAAGCGCGTGTCCCGCACGTGATTACTGCCGCCCGGCGACCTACGTTGTCCCGGTGGAGCAGCACAGGACACGTCCCCCGCAGCGCAGCCAGACTCAGCAGGCCCCGCTGTCCCCGCTCGGGACCAAGGGAGCCAACGTAGGCAACGGAGCGAAGGGAGCGGTCGGCGAGAGCGCCGCCGTCTATCGGGTGATGAGCACACCCGCGGGCCGGGCGCGCCCGGTGCCGCCCGCCGTGCTCGCCCTGCGGCGGCTGCCGAACCCCAGGCTCACGGGTATCGGCGCCGGGCTCTTCGCGGCCGCCACCATGTTCGTGCTGGCCTGTGCGGACTGGCTGCTGTTCGACGGTTCAGCCGTGGTGTTCGGTGTGCTGTTCCTGCCGGTCAGCGCGCTCACCGCGTTCTGGGTGCGCCCCGCGGACCTGGTGACCGCGCCGATCAGCGTGCCGATCGCGTTCGCCGTCGGGATCATCCCGATCTCGGGCGGCACCGGCGGCTTCGGCGGGCAGATGATGGCCGTCGTCACCGCGCTCGCCGTCCACGCCGGCTGGCTGTACGGCGGCACGCTCGTCGCCGGGCTCATCGCGACCGTACGCAAGGTCCGACTGATGCGGGCCCGGCAGCGGCGGATGCTGCTGGCCGCACAGACCGCGCGGGCGGGAGGCGCCCAGCAGTCCGCACGGCAGACGCCGCGCGCCGCCGCCCAGCCTCCCCGGGCCGCCGGGCAGGCCCCCCGCCGCCGCCAGCGCTGACCCGTACAGGCGCGGGCAGCCGGATGTGGCCGGTGCCGGGCGGAAACGCCTCGGTACGGGCTCTCAGCTTCCTGCCGCCGCCATGGCCGCGCCCACGATGCCGGCGTTGTTCTGGAGCTCCGCCGGGACCATCTCGGCCCGTACGTGCTCGATCAGCGGCAGGAACTTGTCCGCCTTGCGGCTGACACCGCCGCCGATGATGAACAGCTCGGGCGAGAACAGCATCTCCAGGTGGACCAGGTACTTCTGCACCCGGTGCGCCCAGTGGTGCCAGCTGAGGTCCTCGTCCTCCTTGGCCTTCGTCGAGGCGTGCTTCTCCGCGTCGTGGCCGTGCAGCTCCAGATGACCCAGCTCGGTGTTGGGCACGAGCCTGCCGTCGATGAAGAGCGCGCTGCCGATGCCCGTACCGAGCGTCAGCATGATGACCGTGCCCTTGCGGCCGCGCCCGGCGCCGAAGGTCATCTCCGCGATGCCGGCCGCGTCCGCGTCGTTCAGTACGGTGACCGGCAGGCCCAGCTTGTCGCTGAGCAGCGTGCGGGCGTCCAGGTCGATCCAGCCCTTGTCGACATTGGCCGCGGAGCGGGTGACGCCGCTGGTGACCACGCCCGGGAATGTGATGCCCACCGGGCCCGACCAGTCGAAATGCCCGACCACCTCGGCCACGCACCCGGCAACGTCATCGGGTGTGGCCGGGTGCGGTGTGAGTACTTTGTGGCGCTCCCGCGCCAGGTCTCCGCGGTCCAGGTCCACGGGAGCACCCTTGATCCCGGATCCGCCGATGTCCACGCCGAAGATCTCCATGTGATCCACGGTACGGGCACCGGGCCCCGCCCACTTCCCGGAGCGGAAACCCGGGGCGGAAACCCGGGGCGGGCGGCCTTTACTCCGCCGACAGTGCCGCCGCCTCCGCGCGCAGGTCCCGGCGGAGCTCCTTCGGCAGCGAGAAGATGATCGACTCCTCGGCCGCCTTCACGATCTCCACGTCCTCGAAGCCCCGCTCGGACAGCCAGGCCAGCACACCGTCGACCAGCACCTCAGGGACGGACGCGCCCGAGGTGACGCCGACCGTGGAGACGCCGTCCAGCCAGGCCTCGTCGATCTCGTCGGCGGAGTCCACCAGGTGCGAGTCGCCCGCGCCCGCGCCGAGGGCGACCTCGACCAGGCGGACCGAGTTGGAGGAGTTCTTGGAGCCGACGACGATCACCAGGTCGGCGTCCGCGCCCATCTGCTTCACCGCGATCTGGCGGTTCTGCGTGGCGTAGCAGATGTCGTCGCTGGGCGGCGAGATCAGGAGCGGGAACTTCTCCTTGAGCGCGCCGACGGTCTCCATCGTCTCGTCGACCGAGAGCGTGGTCTGGGAGAGCCAGACGACCCGGGACGGGTCGCGGACCTCTACGTTCGCGACGTCCTCGGGGCCGTCCACCAGCGTGATGTGCTCGGGGGCCTCGCCGGAGGTGCCGATGACCTCCTCGTGGCCCTCGTGGCCGATGAGGAGGATGTCGAAGTCGTCCTGTGCGAAGCGGACGGCTTCCTTGTGGACCTTGGTGACCAGGGGGCAGGTCGCGTCGATCGTGGCGAGCTTCCGCTCGGCCGCCTCCTCGTGCACGGTCGGCGCGACGCCGTGCGCGGAGAACATCACGATCGAGCCCTCGGGGACCTCCGCCGTCTCCTCGACGAAGATCGCACCCTTCTTCTCCAGGGTCTGCACGACGTATTTGTTGTGGACGATCTCGTGGCGCACGTAGACCGGTGAGCCGTACTGCTCCAGAGCCTTCTCCACGGCGATCACGGCACGGTCCACGCCCGCGCAGTAGCCACGGGGAGCGGCGAGCAGGACGCGTCGGGGTGTCGTAGCAGTCATGGGCACCATCGTAAGGCCGTACCGAACAGGCGCGGGGCCGACGGGGTCGGGAGACTGATCATCACGCGAACAACGGAGGACTCATGGCCGGCAGCGGCATCGGCAGCGATTCCGGCAGTGGTACGGATTCCACCAGTGGCAGCACCGCGGAGCGGGCGGGGCTGCGGCGGACGCTGGGGTTCCGGGATCTGGTGGTCTACGGGCTGCTGTTCATCGCCCCGATGGCCCCGGTCGGCGTCTTCGGCACGCTCGACGCGAAATCGCACGGCGCGGTGGCGCTGGTCTACATCGCGGCGACCGTGGTGATGGCGTTCACCGCCTTCAGCTACGCCCAGATGGTGCGGGTCGCTCCGTTGGCGGGTTCGGTGTTCGCGTACGCGCGCAAGGGGCTCGGGGAGGGGCCGGGGTTCATCGCGGGGTGGATGGCGATGCTCGACTACCTGCTCATCCCCGCCGTCGCCTATCTCTTCTCCGGGATCGCGATGAACTCGCTGGTGCCGGAGGTGTCGCGGTGGGTGTGGACCGCGCTGGCGGTGGTCATCACGACGCTGCTGAACCTCTGGGGCGTGCGGGCGGCGGCCCGGGTCGGCTTCGCGGTGCTCGCCATGGAGATCGTGGTGCTGCTGGTGTTCCTGGTGTCCGCCGTGGTGGTGCTCGTGCAGGACGGGGCGCACCGCGGCTGGCTGACGCCGCTCAACGGCGACGCGGGGTTCTCCGCCTCCGCCGTGCTGGGCGCGGTGTCCGTGGCCGTGCTGTCGTACCTGGGCTTCGACGCCATCGCCACGTTCGCGGAGGAGGTGACGGGCGGTTCGGCGAAGGTGGCGCGGGCGCTGCTGTTCTGTCTGGTGCTGGCGGGGTTCCTGTTCGTGGCGCAGGCGTACCTGGCGGCGCTGCTGGAGCCGATGTCGTCGGCGGAGCTGGCCGCCGATCCGGCCGCCCAGGGTTCGGCCTTCTACGACACGGTGGACTCCGCCGTCGGGTCCTGGCTGCACGATCTGGTGGCGGTCAGCAAGGCGATCGGGGCGGCGTTCGCGGCGCTGGCCGGGCAGGCGGCCGCGGGCCGGCTGCTGTTCGCGATGGCCCGTGAGCGCCGGCTGCCGACGCTGCTGTCCAAGGTCGATCCGCGCTCGGGGGTGCCCCGTATCGCGATCCTGATCGCGGCGGTGGTGACGCTGGTGGCGGCGGTCTGGGCGGCCCGGCGCGACGACGGCCTCGACCATCTGGTGTCGGTCGTGGACGTGGGCGCGCTGACCGCGTTCGTGCTGCTGCACGCCTCGGTGGTCGGCTGGTTCGTGGTGCGCCGGATGGAGGGTGCGCCGAGCTGGTGGCGGCACGTCCTGATCCCGGTGGTGGGCGCGGGCGTGCTGATCGCGGTGATCGTGGAGGCGACGTCGAGCGCGCAGGTGGTGGGGGCCTGCTGGTTCGTGGTGGGGCTCGCGGTGCTCCTGGTGCAGCGCGGGCGCCGGGCGGCGGGATGAGGTCGGAGCTGTCGCCGCTGGACCGGCCGGCTGTCGGTGGTGCCGGATACGCTCGCTCGCATGGCTCTCCAAACATCACCGGAAGCTCCGCTGCCCGTCGGTGACGTGTCACGGCTCATCGGCGGCTGGATCGACCGGCTCGGTGCCGTCTGGGTCGAGGGACAGATCACCCAGCTGTCGCGGCGTCCGGGTGCCGGTGTGGTGTTCCTGACGCTGCGCGACCCCTCGCACGACATCTCGGTGAGCGTGACGTGCTTCCGGCAGGTCTTCGACCGGATCGCGGACGTGGTCACGGAGGGGGCGCGGGTCGTCGTCCTCGCGAAGCCCGAGTGGTACGCGCCGCGCGGTCAGCTCTCGCTGCGCGCCACGGAGATACGGCCGGTCGGCATCGGCGAGCTGCTGGTCCGGCTGGAGCAGCTGAAGAAGTCACTGGCCGGGGAGGGCCTCTTCGCCCTGGACCGCAAGAAGCCGCTGCCCTTCCTGCCGCAGCTGATCGGGCTCGTCTGCGGGCGGGCCTCCGCGGCGGAGCGCGATGTCCTGGAGAACACCCGGCGCCGCTGGCCCGCGGTCCGCTTCGAGGTCCGCAACACCGCCGTTCAGGGGGTGCACGCGGTGAATCAGGTGGTCCGGGCGGTGCGGGAGCTGGACGCGCTCCCGGAGGTCGACGTGATCGTCGTGGCGCGCGGCGGTGGCAGCGTGGAGGACCTGCTGCCGTTCTCGGACGAGCAGCTGATCCGTACGGTCGCGGAGTGCCGCACCCCGGTGGTCTCGGCCATCGGGCACGAGCCGGACTCCCCCCTCCTCGACCTGGTCGCGGATGTACGGGCCTCCACCCCGACGGACGCGGCGAAGCGGATCGTGCCCGACGTGAGCGAGGAGCTGGACCGGGTCCAGCAGCTGCGGGACCGGGCGCTGCGGACGGTACGGGGGCTGCTCGACCGGGAGGAGCGGGGTCTGGCGCACGCGCTGGGCCGGCCCTCGATGGAGCGTCCGCAGCGGATGGTGGACGAGCGCGAGGCGGAGATCGACGCGCTGATCGGGCGCGGCCGGCGGGTGCTGGGGCATCTGCTGGACCGCGCGGATTCGGAGCTCGCCCACACCAGGGCGCGGGTGGTCGCGCTGTCGCCCGCGGCGACCCTGGAGCGCGGTTACGCGGTGCTCCAGCGGGCGGACGGGCACGTGGTGCGCGATCCCGCCGACGCCGGGGCGGCCGGGGACGCGCTGCGGGCCCGGGTGTCCGGGGGCGAGTTCGTGGTGCGGGTCGACGGGTGAGCGACACCTTCCGGGGCCGGCGGACAGCGCCCCGGAGGCCGGCCGGGGCCGGGATGGACGGACATGCCGACGCATAGGGTGGATCACATGACGGACGACGGGACGACGACGGCTGCGGCCACGGGCACGCTCGGTTACGAGCAGGCGCGCGACGAGCTGATCGAGGTGGTGCGCCGGCTGGAGGCGGGCGGGACGAGCCTGGAGGAGTCCCTGGCCCTGTGGGAGCGGGGCGAGGAGCTGGCGAAGGTGTGCCGGCACTGGCTGGAGGGCGCGCGCGCCCGGCTGGACGCGGCGCTGGCGGGGCCCGCCGGTCCCGGCGACGAGAGCGGCACCGGGGACGGCACGGGGGCCGACGCGGGCTGAGTCCGGCCCTTCCGGCGGCAGGGCGCGGGGGCCGCGTACGGGGGCGCGGAGTACGAGGCGGGGGCAATCGGCACTGGCTGTGGAGTGAATCACTCCGCCGCCGTTTTAGTTGAAAGTTAACCTACCTCTCCCGTACGGTGATCTACGTCGTTGACCTACGTCGTTCGATCCCCGTGTACGTCCGGAAGGTAATACGCAAGATGTCCCTCGTTCTTGACCCCGCCGCCCAGGACCTCCTCTTCCGCGAGGCCCGCACCGCCAACACCTTCACCGACGAGCCGGTGACCGAGGAGCAGGTCCAGGCGATCTACGACCTGGTCAAGTACGGCCCGACCGCGTTCAACCAGTCGCCGCTGCGCGTCGTCCTGGTCCGCTCGGACGACGCCCGCGCGCGCCTCGTCCAGCACATGGCCGAGGGCAACCAGCCCAAGACCTCGACCGCCCCGCTGGTCGCGATCCTGGCCACCGACAACGAGTTCCACGAGGAGCTCCCGGCGCTGCTCCCGCACTTCCCGCAGGCCAAGGACGCGTTCTTCTCCGAGCGCCCGGTCCGCGAGTCCGCCGCCGCGCTGAACGGCGCGCTGCAGGCCGCCTACTTCATCATCGGCGTCCGCGCCGCCGGCCTGGCCGCCGGCCCGATGACCGGCTACGACGCCGCGGGCATCGAGAAGGAGTTCCTGGACGGCGACCACAACGTGCTGATGGTCGTCAACATCGGCAAGCCGGGCGAGGACGCCTGGTTCCCGCGTCTGCCGCGCCTGGCCTACGACGAGGTCATCAAGAGCGTCTGAGCCGCACCGGCCGAACACTTCCGGCCGAAACGGACACACGGGAGAGTCCCCGGAGCACCGCTCCGGGGACTCTCCCGTTTCCGTACGCCCCCGAAGGCGTCAGGAGGTCTTGAGCGCGGCAGCCATCTCCGCCAGCCGCTCCGGCGAAGCGGAGCCGGTGACGACCGTGGTCGCCCCCTTGTCCTCGCGCACGAGGGCGTCGTACTTCGGGCCCTCCCAGTGCTGCCAGGACTCACCGGCGACCTGCTGGGTGCGGCCGGTGTTCTTCGCGTTCTGGCTGACGTCGGTGATGTACTTCTTCGCCGGGGACGTGGACTGCTCCACCGCGACGTACCCGCCGTCCGGATCGAGGAAGCCCAGGTGCCAGCTGTTGCCGGCCTCGCTCTCGTACCTGACGGAGGTCGGCTTCCACTTCTGCGCCAGACCGCTGGGGGCCGCCACCGGGTAGGGAGCCGCGCGCCGCGCGGTCAGGAGCTCGACACGGTAGTCGACCGCCTTCACCGGATCGGCATTCTCGTCGTGCGGGACGAAGATGTAGACGACCCCCGCCACGGCGGCGATCACCGCCAACGACAGGAACATGTCCCGCACTGTCTGCTTGCCTCGCTTGCTTGCCACGGGTCCATCGTCGCATCAGCCCCCGCCCGGCCGAACCGGGGGCGCCCGCTCATAAGTGACCCGGTCTGCTCATTTTATCGACCTGACGATAGAGTCACATCACCCTCATCCGGTCGTCGTCGTACAGAAAGGTGCGCTCCGATGTCCGAGCATCATCTGCCGTCCCAGCTGGAGGTCTCCCCGGAGGCCCCCGACCGCAACCTCGCCCTGGAGCTCGTCCGGGTCACAGAGGCCGCCGCCATGGCCGCCGGGCGCTGGGTCGGCCGCGGGGACAAGATCGGCGCCGACGGCGCCGCCGTGAAGGCCATGCGGACCCTCGTCTCCACCGTGTCGATGAACGGCATCGTCGTCATCGGTGAAGGCGAGAAGGACGAAGCCCCCATGCTGTTCAACGGCGAACGGGTCGGTGACGGCACCGGCGCCGAGGTCGACATCGCCGTCGACCCGATCGACGGCACGACCCTGAACGCCAAGGGCATGCCGAACGCCATCGCCGTACTGGCCGCCGCCGACCGGGGCGCGATGTTCGACCCGTCCGCGGTCTTCTACATGGACAAGCTGGTCACCGGGCCGGAGGCGGCCGACTTCGTCGACATCAACGCCCCCGTCTCGGTGAACATCCGGCGGGTCGCGAAGGCGAAGAACTCCACCCCGGAGGACGTCACCGTCGTCATCCTGGACCGCCCGCGCCACGAGGGCATCGTCAAGGAGATCCGGGAGACCGGCGCACGGATCAAGTTCATCTCCGACGGGGATGTCGCGGGCTCCATCATGGCCGCCCGCGACGGCACCGGCGTCGACCTGCTGATGGGGATCGGCGGCACGCCCGAGGGCATCATCTCGGCCTGCGCCATAAAGTGCCTCGGCGGTGTCATCCAGGGCAAGCTCTGGCCGAAGGACGCGGCCGAGCGCCAGCGCGCGCTGGACGCCGGGCACGACCTGGACCGGGTGCTGTCCACGGACGACCTGGTCAGCGGCGACAACGTGTTCTTCGTGGCGACCGGCATCACGGACGGCGAACTCATGCGCGGCGTGCGGTACCGCGCGGAGACGGCGACCACCGAGTCGATCGTGATGCGGTCCAAGTCGGGCACCATCCGGAAGATCGACTCGACCCACCGGCTGTCGAAGCTGCGGGCCTACAGCGCGATCGACTTCGACCGGGCGAAGTGACCTGGGGCCCGTCGGCCCGTTCACGTGAAGGGGCGCCCCCCATGTGCGGTGGGGGCGCCCCTTCACGTGTGTACGGCGTCATGCGCGTACGGATACGCGTGTGTACGGACGCGGTGTGCCCTCAGCCCGCGGCGGCGATGTGCCCGGCCGCGCCGGACGCCTTGAGCTCGGCCTCCCGCCGGCGGCGGCGGGCGAGGGCCACGCGGCGCTCGGCGGCCGTGAGACCGCCCCACACCCCGTACGGCTCGGGCTGCACCAGGGCGTGTTCCCGGCACTCGACCATCACCGGACAGCGCGCGCAGACCCGCTTCGCGGACTCCTCGCGCGAGAGCCTGGCAGCGGTCGGCTCCTTCGACGGGGCGAAGAACAGCCCGGCTTCGTCCCGGCGGCACACCGCCTCCGAATGCCAGGGGCCTGCCTGATCCTCCCGAGCGGGATTCCGCTGGGAAGGCACGGCGGCGACCTGCAGGGGCTGATGCGGCAGTTGCAGCACGGTCCACTCCTGACGACGGCTTCGCGGGCGAGAAGACGATGCAGCTCTCCCTACCCGCTGTGCGCGCGCCTATGCACTGAGTGGCACTCAGGTCCGGTCCACGGAATTGCGGTCGATCTCGATTTCGGCTGAAATCCGTTCCTCCCGCGCCCGCCTCTCCGTCACTGACCGAGGTGTTTGCGCAACCGGTCCTGGAGATCCGTAATGAACTTGCCGCGCTTGGGCTTTGCCTCGACGCTGCCGAACACCGAATAACCGTTGACCACCACCACGGGCGCCTCCGGATCCCCGGATTCCAGAGTCACGACTTCGAAATTCCCGAAGATTCCCGTTCCGCTGCCGCGCAGCGAGATGTTCTCCGGGACCCGGATCTCGACACTGCCGAAGATGGAGGTCGCGTTGATCACGGTCAGACGCTGTCCGAAAAGCGCCTCGGTCAGATCGATCTCCACACTGCCGAACAACGAGAACGCGTTCGTCCGGCCGCCGACCCGCCAGCGCCCCCTGCGGGTGGAGCTGCTGAAGACCGCGACCAGGTTCTCGGCCGGACCCGCCGCCTCCCCCGGGCCGTGCGCGTACGACGTGGCGGCGGCGGGCCTGGCTGCCGCGCCGCCCGGCGCGGGCAGGTCCCGTACCAGCGGCTCCAGTTCACCGACGGTCTTGGCGCGGTAGACCGCGTCGACCCGCTCGCCGTGCTCCTCCGCGGTCAGCCGGCCCTCGGCCATGGCTTCCCGCAGGATGTCCGCGATCCGGTCGCGGTCGGCGTCCGAGGCGCGGATGACGTCGGGTTCCGCCGGTGCGGTGGGCTGCTGGGGGTGCTTTTCGAGGTCCACCGGCCCAGCGTACCCAAACGCGATAGATCGCGACTAGGGTCTGTCCGGCGGATCAGGGTCGGAAAGGGCGCGGTGTCTGGTGCGGTGCATCGCAAGGCGCCGGAGCGTCCTCATCGCGGAGCGATTAGGGCGTTTCGGTAACGCGGCGAGGTGCCGTGCCAGACACCGTGACCCCGGCCATGATCCGCCGGACAGACCCTAGGCCTTGGGCGGTGACGGCGGGGCGTGAGGCACCGCCGCGTCGGGTCCCTCTGGGTGAGCCTTACCTCACAGGCTCACCGCTCCTGCGGGGTCCTACCCTGGTGGGTGCGCTGCCCAAGGGAGGGCAGCCGCTGTCACCGAGTGAGGAATGGCCGTAATGCCAGAGTTTGCGTACTCCGATCTGCTCCCCCTGGGAGAGGACACCACGCCGTATCGTCTGGTCACCTCCGAGGGTGTCTCCACCTTCGAGGCCGACGGCCGTACGTTCCTCAAGGTCGATCCGGCGGCGCTGCGCACCCTGGCCGCGGAGGCCATGCACGATATCTCGCACTACCTGCGGCCCGCGCACCTGGCGCAGCTGCGGCGGATCGTGGACGACCCCGAGGCCTCGTCCAACGACAAGTTCGTCGCGCTCGACCTGCTGAAGAACGCGAACATCGCCGCGGCGGGCGTGCTGCCGATGTGCCAGGACACCGGCACCGCGATCGTCATGGGCAAGCGCGGGCAGAACGTGCTCACCGAGGGCGGTGACGAGGAGGCGCTGTCGCACGGCATCTTCGACGCGTACACCAAGCTCAACCTGCGCTACTCGCAGATGGCCCCGCTGAACATGTGGGACGAGAAGAACACCGGCTCCAACCTCCCGGCCCAGATCGAGCTGTACGCGACCGACGGCGGCGCGTACAAGTTCCTCTTCATGGCCAAGGGCGGCGGCTCGGCCAACAAGTCGTTCCTCTTCCAGGAGACCAAGGCGGTCCTCAACGAGGCCTCCATGATGAAGTTCCTGGAGGAGAAGATCCGCTCCCTGGGGACGGCGGCCTGCCCGCCGTACCACCTGGCGATCGTGGTCGGCGGTACGTCGGCCGAGTTCGCGATGAAGACCGCGAAGTACGCCTCCGCGCACTACCTGGACGAGCTGCCTGCCGAGGGCTCCCCCACCGGTCACGGCTTCCGGGACAAGGAGCTGGAGGAGAAGGTCTTCGAGCTGACGCAGAAGATCGGCATCGGGGCGCAGTTCGGCGGCAAGTACTTCTGCCACGACGTGCGCGTGGTGCGCCTGCCCCGGCACGGCGCCTCGCTGCCCGTCGCGATCGCCGTGTCCTGCTCGGCCGACCGCCAGGCCACCGCGAAGATCACCGCGGAGGGCGTCTTCCTGGAGCAGCTGGAGAAGGACCCGGCGCGCTTCCTCCCCGACACCACCGACGAGCACCTGGACGAGGCGGGTGACGTCGTACGCATCGACCTCAACCGCCCGATGGACGAGATCCTCGCCGAGCTGACCAAGTACCCCGTCAAGACCCGGCTCTCGCTGACCGGCCCGCTGGTCGTGGCGCGCGACATCGCGCACGCCAAGATCAAGGAGCGCCTCGACGCGGGCGAGGACATGCCGCAGTACCTGAAGGACCACCCGGTCTACTACGCGGGCCCGGCGAAGACGCCCGAGGGGTACGCCTCCGGTTCGTTCGGTCCGACGACCGCCGGGCGGATGGACAGCTACGTCGCGCAGTTCCAGGCGGCGGGCGGCTCCAAGGTGATGCTGGCGAAGGGCAACCGGTCCAAGCAGGTCACCGACGCGTGCGACGCGCACGGCGGCTTCTACCTCGGCTCGATCGGCGGCCCCGCGGCGCGCCTCGCGCAGGACTGCATCAAGAAGGTCGAGGTCGTCGAGTACGAGGAGCTCGGCATGGAGGCGGTCTGGAAGATCGAGGTCGAGGACTTCCCGGCGTTCGTCGTCGTGGACGACAAGGGCAACGACTTCTTCACCGAGCCGGCCCCGGCCCCGACGTTCACCAGCATCCCGGTGCGCGGCCCCGGCCTCGCCTGACGGACGTAAGCGTGGGGGGCCGCCCGGCGGGGCGGTCCCCTCAGCCGTCGAGCAGCCCCGATGTCGCGACCAGGTAGCCGAGTTGGGCCCGGCTGGTGCTGCCGAGCTGCTCGGAGACCTTCCGCATGTGCTCGGCCACGCTGCGGCGGCTCATCCCGATCCGGCGGGCTATCGAGGCGTCCGTCTCGCCGTTGACCACCGCCCGCAGGATGGCGCGTTGCAGGTCGGACGTGACGACGGGGGTGCGCAGCGGCGCCCGCTCCGGGCGGACCGGCACCGCGCGGGCCCAGGCCTCGTCGAAGGCGCGGGCCAGGAACCGCACCAGTGACGGGTGCTGGACGCGCAGGGCGTGGTGCGGTTCGTCGGAGAACGGGACGAACGCCAGGTCCCGGTCGAACACGATCACCCGGTCGACCACCTCCGCGAGCGTCCTGACCTCCGCTCCCGCAGCGGTCACCTGCTCGATGTACGCGAGGGTCGTACGGTCCGAGCGGACGGTGTGCTGGTAGATCGTCCGCTGCCGGATGCCCCGCCGCAGGTTGCTCAGGTCCCTGGTCAGTGCCTCCTGGAGCACGCGTGCCGGGCGGCTGCCGCCGGGTTGTGCGGTGCGGACCTGTTCCCGGCAGCCGCCCACCCCGGCCTCCAGCGCCCTGCTGATGACGGCCTCCCCGGACAGCCGGGTGAGCGCGGGCTGTTCGCTGCGGCGCACGTCCGCGTACAGGGTCTCGAAGACGGAGAGCGCGGCGCGGGTGGCGCGCAGCGCGCGGCGGCGTTCGAGGAGCTCCTCCCGGAGCGGGGCGAGCGCGGTGTAGGACGCGGTCTCCGGTGGCACGGGGATCATGAATCCCGGTGAGCCCCGGTCGGCCACCATCAGATGCAGGTCCCGCAGGCAGCCGGCCACCTCGTCCTGCGGTAGAGATCCGGCCACCAGTGCGCGCCGGTACGTCGCGAGCGCGCTCTCGCAGGGGTGTTCCGGGCCGGCCCCGGTCCCGGCCCCGCCCCGTGCGGTGCCGGCCGCCGACGATTCGCGGCAATCGCATGCCGGTGGGCTGGAATGATCGTCCTTCACAAGTATGCAGATTACCTTTGTACACAAGGGATGACGGCGGGGAGTTCGACGGTTCGGCGACTATGAACGGGTGACGCCCGGCCCCGACAACACCCTCAGCCGGCCGAGCGCCGAATCGGCCGACTCGCGGTACGGAGTGCGGCGTTATCGATTCCTGGTGGCCGGCTACGCCATCTCCTCGTACGGCACCTTCCTGAATATGGTGGCGCTCAATCTGTTCGTCTATGAGACGACCGGACGGGCTCTCGCCATGGGGCTGTTCATGGCCGTGCGACTGGCGTCCGGATTTGCCGCCGGGCTGACGGCAGGCGGTCTGCTCGCCCGATTCACCGCGAAGAGCGTGATGCTCTGGACGAATATCGCGCAGGCGTCGGTGATGCTGCTGCTGGTGCTCGCGCCGGACGGGCTGCGGACGGCCGCACTGATCGCGGTCTCCGTGGTGGTCGGCTCCTGCGGGACCCTGTTCATGGTGTCCCTGCGCAGCTCCATTCCAGAGCTGGTCGGCGAGGACCGCCGCTCATGGGCCAACTCCCTGTCGATCACCGGTCGTTCACTGGCCATGGTGGCGGGTTTCGCCTCTGCGGGCGTCGTCGTCTCGCTCGTCGGGTACACCGCCGCGTTCGTCGTGGACACGGCCACCTTCGCGGTCTGCGCGGTGACGGTGGCCCTGCTGCCCATCCCGGGTGGCGGCAAGGGGCGCGACGGAAGCGGGAACCGGGGACGGCCGGTGCCGGACGCGGCGTCCGCCGCCGCACCGGGGGCGGAGGGTGCGCCCGCCCGTCGGCGCGGGCCCGTCGCGCTCGCCGCCCTGGCCGCCGCGCCCGGTCTGGCGCTGATGGTGGTGCTGCGGGGTGTGGACGCGCTGGGCTCGTCCTCGCACAACGCGGCGCTCCCGGTCTACTCCAGCGAGCTGGACGACGCGCGCCCCGCCGTGTTCGTCAGCGCCTTCTGGTGCCTGTGGGCGCTCGGCAACATCGTGGTGCAGCAGCTGATCCAGCGGTACGCGCGCCGCACCGGCCGGTCCGTGGGGGCGCTGGGCTTCGGCTGGGGCACCTGCCTCATGTCGGCGTCGTTCATCCTGGCCTTCGCGGGGTTCCCGATGGTGGCCACGGCCGTGATCGCGCTGGTGGCGGGGGCCGCCGACGGGCTCACGGAGGTCTCGTACACCTCGCATCTGCAGACCCTGCCGGCCGGGCTGCGCGCGCACGCCTTCGGGCTCTCCGCCACGGTGGAGAACCTCGGGTTCGGCGCCGGGATGATCCTGGTCGCGGCGGCGCTCGACCACTACACCCCGCTGACGGTCGTCGGCTGGTCCCACGGCGCCGCGATCGTGTTCGCCGCGGTGTTCCTGATCCGGGTCGCGGGCCTGCGCACCTCTTCGTCCGGCCCGACGACCCAGTGACCCGTACGGCTGAATTCAGCCAAATCCGCGACGGGCCGTACAGCGCCACCGTCGGGGCCACCGGCTGCGGACACCCGCGCCGCACCGCCGCATTCGCGCAGCGGGCCGCAGGCCGGGCTTGCGAGGTGCCCGGCCGGTGCGGTGAGTTGTCCGCCTCGCGGGAGAACCCGTCCCGCCCGACCGTGCCGCCCTGCCGCCCGGTGCGGACGCCGCCGCGCGACCCGGCAGAACGCCTTCACGCCCGAACACCCTTACGCCGAAACACCCTCACGTCCCACACCGGAAAGGCGGAGACCGCATGACGCCGGTCCAGCACCGCAGCCACGTCGACGATCTGCTCTCCTTCATCAGGGCGAGCCCCTCCCCGTACCACGCCGTCGCGAGCGCCGCGCAGCGGCTGGAGAAGGCCGGCTTCCGTGAACTGCGCGGCACGGACGACTGGACGGGCACCACGGGCGGCAGCTTCGTCCTCCGGGGCGGCGCGCTGATCGCCTGGTACGCGCCCGAGGGCACCCCCGCCCACACCCCGTTCCGGATCATCGGCACCCACACCGACTCGCCGAACCTGCGGATCAAGCCCACCCCCGACACCGGCTCCGCCGGCTGGCGGCAGATCGCGGTGGAGATCTACGGCGGGGTCCCGCTCAACACCTGGCTCGACCGGGACCTGGGCATCTCCGGACGGCTCGCCCTGCGCGGCCCCGGCTCCACGACCGACTCCCGGCTCGTCCAGATCGACGAACCGCTCCTGCGGGTGCCCCAGCTGGCCATCCACCTGGACCGGTCCGTCAACGAGGGCCTGGCCCTGGACCCGCAGCGCCACATCGCCCCGGTCTGGTCGCTCGGCGCCGCGCAGGAGGGGGCGCTGCTGCGCCGGGTCGCGGCGGCGGCGGAGGCGGAGCCGGACGAGGTGCTGGGCTGGGACCTGATGCTCCACGACATCCAGCCGCCCGGATACCTGGGCGCGGAGCGGGAGTTCGTGGTCTCCTCCCGGCTGGACAACCTGATCTCGGTGCACGCCGGTGTCACGGCGCTGGCGGCCGCGACGACGGCGGCCGGGGAGCCCGGGTACATCCCGGTCCTGGCGGCCTTCGACCACGAGGAGGTCGGCAGCGGCTCCGACACGGGTGCCCAGAGCCCGCTGCTGGAGCGCGTCCTGAGCCGTTCGGTCAGCGCGCGCGGCGGCAGCCCGGAGGACTGGTCGCGGGCGCTGGCCGGTGCCTTCTGCCTCTCGGCGGACATGGCGCACGCCGTGCACCCCAACTACGCGGAGCGGCACGACCCGGACCACCACCCGCTGCCCAACAGCGGCCCCACGGTCAAGGTCAACGTCAACCAGCGCTACGCCACCGACTCGACCGGCATCGCGGTGTTCGCTGCGGCCTGCGAGCGGGCGGGCGCCCCGTGGCAGCCGTTCGTCTCGAACAACGCGATGCCGTGCGGTACGTCGATCGGCCCGCTCACCGCGGCCCGGCTGGGTGTCCCGACCGTGGACGTGGGGGTACCCGGGCTGTCGATGCACTCGGCGCGCGAGCTGTGCGGGGCAGAGGACCCGGGCCACCTGGCGGCGATCCTGGGCGCGTTCGTGACGGCCGGCTGACCCGGAGCGCGGGGAGGGACCGCGTACCGCCCCTCCCCGCGCCCGCGGACCCCGGTCTACGCGAAGCGCTGGCTCGCGCTCCCGTCGCAGGGCTGGAGCCTCAGCGGGTCGTGCGCGCCCGCCAGCGTCGCGCACAGCCCCGTGGCGGCGGCCGGGCTCAGGGTGCCCGACTGCCGGACGAACCGCTGGTTGGCGGCGCCCGAGCAGTTGTAGAGGATGAGGGCGGCGCCCGCCGTGTACTTCGCGCCCGGTACGTCCAGGCAGCGGTCGTGGCTCAGAGCCGTACGGACGGTCCGCGTGCCCGAGTCGTACCACCAGTCCTGGTTGCGGCCGCCGTGGCAGTCCCAGCCGGTCACCCCGGTGTTGTTACGGGTGACGGAGGCGGGGACGTCCAGACAGGCGCCGGTGGAGGCGTTGGTCAGCGGCTTGAAGACGTCGTCCCAGGCGGCGGGCTGCAGCACGGGGGTGCCGGTGCTGGCCGGGTCGGCGCAGCTCGCCTCGCGCAGCCCCGAGTTGTAGATCTGGGTCAGGCAGGAGGCGAAGGCTCCGTGGCCCGCCGCGTTCGGGTGGAAGGACTGCCGCAGGGAGTTGGAGTCCGGCGGGAAGTGCGACAGGTCGATGAAGAGGCCGCGGGCCCAGGTCGACTCGCTGCACACCTCGTGGCCGTGGAAGAGCCGGGAGTTGTCGAGGTAGACGGCTCCGGTGTCGGCGGCCGCCTTGCGCATGCCGCGCTCGAAGGCGGGAACGGCGGTGTTACGGCCCCAGGCGGCGTCGGAGTCGTATCCGGCGCAGCCGCCGGGAAGCTTGCCGGGGAAGTTGGGGTTGTCGTAGAAGTCGGGTCCGATCGGGCTCGGGTAGCCCATGACGACGAGCTTGTAGTCGCTGTTGGCGTATCCCGCGTTCGACATGACGGTGCGCAGGTCGCCCACGGTCTTCTCGACCTTGGGGACGAGTCCGTCGACGCGGGCCTGCCAGCCGCCGGAGTACTTGGGCTCGCAGGTGCCCTGGATGAGGACCCAGCGCTCGACGCAGTCCGTCATGACCGGACCGAACTGGAGGTCGTCATTGGCACCGGCCACCAGCACGACCATCTTGATGCGGGTGTTGCGCGCCTTGATGGCGAGGTTGTCGCTCTGCACCAGCTCGTCGGCGTACTGCTTCGAACCGCCGATGACGATGTTGCCGGTGTACGCGCCGGAGCAGGAGACGTTGTACGTGACGTCGGCCGGGATGCCGGTGCGGTGGATGGCGGAGTCGGGCGAGCGGTGGCACCAGTTGTCGGGGCCGTTGGTGCCCGCCTCGTACGTGCCGACGCCCTCGCCCGAGATCTCGCTGTCGCCGAGCGAGATCAGCCCGGTCTTGCGCTGCGCGAGCGGGCGCTCGGCCGGGTCGCCGTACAGCCGGGTGGCTTCCGCGGCGCGGATGGCCTCCAGTTCGGGCGACAGCGGGGTGGATGCGGTAGTGGTGGTGGCGGACTGCGCCGCGGCCGCCGGACCTGCGGTGGCGGCCATCCCGCCCAGGGCCGCCGCCGTGGCGGCGACGGCCGCGACGGTACAGCGGAGTCTGAACCTTGTGCGCCTCATTGCGCCTCCCGAGTTTGTTGTTACCCACGGTATTTACTGGTCGGTAGGCGACTTGGGAATACATAGAACAAGACAAGTGCTCATCTTTTTCAGGAGGTTGAACCGGAGTGAACGACGTCACTACAGGTGGAAAGCACCGCATCGAGCACGATTCGATGGGCGAGGTGAAGGTCCCCGCGGACGCCAAGTGGCGGGCCCAGACGCAGCGCGCCGTGGAGAACTTCCCGATCTCCGGGCAGCGCCTGGAGCGGGCCCACATCGAGGCGCTCGCCCGCATCAAGGGCGCCGCCGCCAAGGTGAACGCCGAGCTCAAGGTGGTCGACCCGGAGATCGCGCGGGCCATCCAGGACGCGGCGGCCGAGGTCGCCGAGGGCCGCTGGGACGCGCACTTCCCGATCGACGTCTTCCAGACCGGCTCGGGCACCTCGTCGAACATGAACACCAACGAGGTGCTGGCCACCCTCGCCACCGAGCGGCTGGGCCGTGACGTCCATCCCAACGACCACGTCAACGCCTCGCAGTCCTCCAACGACGTCTTCCCGTCCTCCATCCACATCGCCGCGACGGGCGCGGTGACCGGCGAGCTGATCCCCGCCCTGGACCACCTCGCGGCCGCCCTGGAGCGCAAGTCCGCCGAGTTCGCGACGGTCGTGAAGTCGGGCCGCACGCACCTGATGGACGCGACGCCGGTGACCCTGGGCCAGGAGTTCGGCGGGTACGCCGCGCAGATCCGCTACGGCATCGAGCGGCTGCACTCCTCGCTCCCCCGCCTCGCGGAGCTGCCGCTGGGCGGCACGGCGGTCGGCACCGGCATCAACACCCCGCCCGGCTTCTCGGCCGCGGTGATCGCGGAGGTCGCCCGCGTCACCGGGCTGCCGCTCACCGAGGCCCGCGACCACTTCGAGGCGCAGGGCGCGCGGGACGGCCTGGTGGAGACGTCCGGCCAGCTCCGTACCATCGGGGTCTCGCTCACCAAGATCTCCAACGACCTGCGCTGGATGGCCTCCGGGCCGCGCACCGGACTGGCCGAGATCAGCCTGCCCGACCTCCAGCCGGGCTCGTCGATCATGCCCGGGAAGGTCAATCCGGTCATTCCGGAGGCGGTGCTGATGGTCGCCGCCCAGGTGACGGGGAACGACGCGACGGTCGCAGCGGCGGGCGCCGCGGGCAACTTCGAGCTGAACGTGATGCTCCCGGTCATCGCGAAGAACCTGCTGGAGTCGGTCCGGCTGCTCGCGAACGTCTCCCGGCTGCTCGCGGACCGCACGGTCGACGGCATCACCGCGAACGTGGAGCGGGCCAGGGAGTACGCGGAGTCCTCGCCGTCCGTCGTCACCCCGCTGAACAAGTACATCGGGTACGAGGGGGCCGCCAAGGTCGCCAAGAAGTCCCTGGCCGAGCGCAGGACGATCCGCGAGGTGGTGCTGGCCTCGGGTTACGTCGAGCGCGGGGACCTCACCGTGGAGCAGCTGGACGAGGCGCTGGACGTACTGCGGATGACCCGCCCGTGACGCGCACCGCCCCTGGTCTCCGGTCCCTCTAGGATCTCTCCATGACAGGTACCGGAGAGACCGAGCGCTGGGCGCCGGGTGATCAGATCCTGTGGCGCTACCGCGGCAACGGACCGCTGCGGCACGGTCCCGCGCCCGGCCCGGTGCCCAACCCGGTGCACATCTGCCGGCCCGTCACCGTGGTGCGGGACACCGAGGACCTGCTCGCCGTCTGGGTGGCGCCCGGCACCGAGTGCGTGAAGCCGGTCCTGGTGGACGGCACCGACGTGCACGCGGAGCCGCTCGCCACCCGGTACACCTCGCCGCGCACCACCGCCCGCACGCCCTGGCTGGGCAACGGGGTGCTGAAGCTGGCCAGGCCCGGCGAGCCGTGGTCGGTCTGGCTGTTCTGGGATCAGGGCTGGGAGTTCCGCAGCTGGTACGTGAACCTGGAGGAGCCGCGGACCCGCTGGGCCGGCGGCATCGACTCCGAGGACCACTTCCTGGACATCTCGGTCTACCCGGACCGCAGCTGGCTCTGGCGCGACGAGGACGAGTTCGCGCAGGCCCAGCGGGTCGGCCTGATGACCCCCGCGACCGCCCGGCGGGTGCGGGAGGCGGGGCACGCGGCGGTCGGCGTGATCCGCGACTGGGGGGCGCCGTTCCGGGACGGCTGGGAGGACTGGCGGCCCGATCCGCGATGGCGGGTACCCGCGCTTCCGGACGACTGGGACCGGCTCCCGGATGACTGGGACCGTACCCCCTCCGCCATGCCGTCGTGAGACCCTTGATGCACCCCAGGGGGGCAAACGTAGGATCGTCCCGAGGACGGACGGTCCACCCCACCCCCCGGGCGCCGCAGACGAGCTGACCGTAAATCATCGAGTCATCGCACTGGTTGCACGTTTCATGACCGCATCAGTCGTATGAGTCGCACGAGTTGCCCGCATCGCATGAGCCACTACGAGGGGGTGGAGACGTGCACACTGTCCGCCGCTCCACCGCCGAAAACGTTGTCACCGCCACCGTTCGCGGACGTCCGGTTTCGGCCCGGCGTTCCGGGGCATGCGGTGTCAGCCGTTGTTATTGCCGCTCATGCCGGGGCACAGTAGCGCCCCACAAGGTGATTGCCTCATACAACCGGCCCGGACGGACGGAACCCCAAGCGTGACGGAGCACCCCACCTCCCACGAAGGCCGGCAGCCTCTCGCCGCCCGGCCGCAGGAGCGCGCCCGGCCCCGGCAGCGGGATGCCGCCTCTGCCATCCCCGGCCCCGCCAAGGGCCCCGGTCCGGCCGCTGCCGGAACAGGCCCGGCGCCCGGCCCCGACCCCCAGGCGGCGGCCCGCCGCGAGGGCGACCGGCTGCGCTTCGTGGGTGCCGCGACCCGCCGGATCGCCCGCGGGATAGATCTGGACGAGATCGTGCTGGGCCTGTGCCGGGCCAGCGTGCCGACGTTCTCCGACGCCATACTCGTCTACCTCCGCGACCCGCTACCGGTCGGCGACGAGCGCCCCGTCCACCCGTTCGTGCTGCGGCTGCGCCGCTCCGACCGGCTGCGGCTGAGCGACGAACTCCCCGACGGGCTGCCGGAGAGCGAGCGGCTCCGGCCGGCCGTCATCGATCCGCAGACCGATCTGACGCCCGCCGCCGAACTGTGCGAGGTCCGGCCCGGCGGTGCGCTGGCCGAGGTGCTGCGCGGGGTGCGGCCGGTCTTCGGTGACTCCGCGGCGGCCCGTGCCGCCCTGCCCGAGCTGCTCGGCGCCGGGCGCACCGTGCCGTCCGGCCACCGGGCGATCCTGGCCCCGCTGCGCGGCCGGCGCCGGGTGATCGGCGCGGCGGTCTTCCTGCGCGGCACCGAACGCCCGCCGTTCGAGGCCAACGACCTGCTGGTCGCGGCCCAGCTGGCGACGCACACCGCGCTCGGCATCGACAAGGCGGTGCTCTACGGGCGCGAGGCCTACATCGCGGACGAGCTCCAGCGCACCATGCTGCCCGACTCGCTGCCGCAGCCCACCGGGGTCCGGCTCGCGTCCCGCTATCTGCCTGCCGCGGAGACGGCCCGGGTCGGCGGCGACTGGTACGACGCGATCCCGCTGCCCGGCAGCCGGGTCGCCCTGGTCGTCGGTGACGTCATGGGCCACTCCATGACCTCCGCCGCGATCATGGGCCAGCTGCGCACCACCGCGCAGACCCTGGCCGGGCTCGACCTGCCGCCGCAGGAGGTGCTGCACCACCTCGACGAGCAGGCCCAACGGCTCGGCAGCGACCGCATGGCGACCTGCCTCTACGCGGTGTACGACCCCGTCGCGCACCGCATCACCATCGCCAACGCGGGCCACCCGCCGCCCGTGCTCCTCCATCTCGGTGGCCGCGCCGAGGTGCTGCGGGTACCGCCGGGGGCCCCGATCGGCGTCGGCGGAGTGGACTTCGAGGCCGTCGAGCTGGACGCGCCCGCGGGCGCCACCCTGCTCCTCTACACCGACGGCCTGGTCGAGTCGCGGCTCCGGGACGTGTGGACGGGCATCGAGCAGCTGCGCGAACGGCTGGCCACCACCGCCCGGCTGACCGGGCCCGACCACTCGCCGCCGCTGGAGGCCCTCTGCGACGACGTGCTGGACATGCTCGGCCCCGGCGACCGGGACGACGACATCGCGCTGCTCGCCGCCCGCTTCGACGGGATCGCGCCGAGCGACGTCGCGTACTGGTTCCTGGAGCCGGAGGACGCCGCTCCCGGCCGGGCCCGCAGGCTGGCCCGCCGCGCGCTCAGCCGCTGGGGTCTGGAGGATCTCTCGGACTCGGTGGAGCTGCTGGTCAGCGAGGTGGTGACCAATGCCGTGCGGTACGCGGAGCGGCCGGTGACGCTGCGGCTGCTGCGGACCGACATCCTGCGCTGCGAGGTCGGCGACGACTCCCCGCAGCTGCCCCGCCAGCGCCGCGCCCGCGATATGGACGAGGGCGGCCGCGGTCTGTTCCTGGTGAACCGGCTGGCCCGGCGGTGGGGTGCGACGCGCCTGTCGACGGGCAAGGTCGTCTGGTTCGAGATGCCGACCCGGGGACAGTAGGAGCGGCGGCCGGTCCGAACATTTCCGGCCATCTCCTGGACGGTGTGATCGGTCCGAACGCCGAACGCCGGAACGGGCGGTGTACGAGGAATCCTCCTCGTACACCGCCCGTTCCGTCGTTCCGGCGACCGGATCAGCGCGTCACTGCGTCAGGCTGTTGTCGCCGTTCGGCAGGTCGCCACCGGGGTCCACCGGCACCTCGGCCGAGTCGCTGGGGTCCGGATCGGTCGACGGGTCCGGGGGCGGGTCGCTCGTCGGGTCGTCCGACGGGGAGGCCGGCGGCGTCGACGGGGACTTGCTCTCCTTCGGCGGACGGGACGACTCGGACGGGCTGGACGGCGTGTCCGAGGGCGAGACCTCGTCCGAGGGCGAGGTGGTCGGGCTCGGGGTGGTGGACGGGCTCGGCGGGGTGACCGCGGCGCCCATGTCGGTGTCCAGGTCGAACTCGCCCGGGTCGCCCATCGCCTGGGCGGTGAAGCTCGCCCAGATATCGGCGGGGAAACCGCCACCGTTGACCCGGCCGCCGCCGCCGGCACCCTTCAGGGGCACCTGGGCGCCCTTGCCGACCTTCTTGCCGTCGTCACTCGTGCGGGGGTAGGCGGCCTCGCCGAAGAGGCCCACCGAGGTGACCAGTCGGGGAGTGTAGCCGGTGAACCAGGCCGACTTGTTGTCGTCCGAGGTGCCGGTCTTGCCCGCGATCTGCTGGTCGGCCAGTCCCTCCGCGTTGCGGACCGCCTCGCGCGCCGTACCGTCGTCGACCACACCGGTCAGCACGGAGGTCACGGAGTCCGCGGCCTGGCGCTTGATGACCTGTTCTCCGATCGCGTCGGGCAGCTCGATCGGTGACTCGCCCTGCTTCTGGGCCGACTTCACGATCTGCGGCGTGACCTTCTTGCCGTGGTTGTCGAGGGTGGCGTAGACCCCGGCCATCTCCATCGGGCTCGCGCCCATGGAGCCGAGGGTCTGGGCCGGCACCGCGTCGAGCTTCTCCACATCCATGCCGAGCTTGCCCGCGGTCTGCATCACGCGGTCCATCCCGACGTCCACGCCCATCTGCGCGAAGACGGAGTTGATGGACTTGTTCATCGCGGTCTGGACGGTGACCTGGCCGTAGTCCTGGTCGTCCTCGTTCTCCGGTGAGAACGCGATGTCGCTGCCCTCGACAGGGCGCTTGCTGGTGCCGTCGTAGCGGGTGTCGGCGGTGATCCGCTGGTTGTCCTGGGTCTGCGACTCCTGGTCGAGCGCCGCCGCGAGGATGACCGGCTTGAAGGTGGAGGCGGGCTGGTAGTCGCGCCGGGTGGCGTTGGAGATGTAGTGCTGGGTCAGCCCGCGTCCGCCGTACATGGCGAGCACGCCGCCGGTCTTCGGGTCGACCGAGACCGCACCGGCCTGGACGTCCTGGTCGAGCTTGCGCCCCTTGGTGTCCAGCTTGTCGGTCAGCTTGGCCTTGACCGACTTCTCCAGCTCCGCCTGCTTCTTCTTGTCGATGTTGACGGTGATCGTCCAGCCGCCCGCGTCGAACTGCGCGTCGGTGATGTTCTCCTGCTTCTGCACCGCCGCACGCGCCGCGGCGACGATGTAGCCCTTCTGGCCGGTGAGCCCCTCCGGCGGCTTCGGGGTCTGCGGGATCTTGAACTTCATCCCCTGGCGCTTGCCCGAGTCCAGCCAGTGCTGGTCGACCATGTTGTCCAGGACGTAGTTCCAGCGCTCCTTGACGAGCGCCTTCCCGTTGTCGCTGGCGACGGCCCAGTCGTACTGGCTCGGCGCCTGGAGCAGTGCGGCGAGGTAGGCGCCCTCCGCGACGTCCAGGTCCTTGGCGTCCTTGTTGTAGTACGCCTGTGCCGCGGCCTGGATCCCGTAGGCGCCGCGGCCGTAGTAGCTGGTGTTGATGTAACCGGCGAGGATCTCGCTCTTGCTGCGCTTCTGGTCGACCTTCAGCGAGATGACCAGCTCTTTGAGCTTCCGGGAGACCGTCTGGTCGGCGTCGAGGTAGTAGTTCTTGACGTACTGCTGGGTGATGGTCGAGCCACCCTGCTTGCCCTTGCCGGAAACGGTGTTGACCAGGCCGCGGGCGGTGCCCTTGAAGTCGACGCCGTGATCGTCGTAGAAGGACTTGTTCTCCGCGGCCACGAAGGTCCGCTGGACGTCCTTGGGGACCTCCGCGAGGCTGACGATCTCCCGGTTGACCTGTCCCGTACGGGCCAGCAGTGTGCCGTCGGAGTACTTGTAGACGTTGGACTGGAGCTTGGCCTGTGCGTTGCCCTCCGGCACCTGCACCACCATGTAGAGCACGGCGAACGCGCCCATGCCCAGCAGGATGAGCCCGAAGGCCGCGCCCAGAAGTTTTCGCCAGGTGAAGAGTCTGCGTATGCCGCCGCTCTTCACGGCCCGCCGCGACCCGCGCCGCTGGGCTCGTCGCGCATCCGCTCGACCCATTGCTGTGTTGCTCCCGCTTCTCTGCTCGACCGGATCAGCCCGGACCAGCCAGCTAACACCGTTGGCAACGACAGAAAGCCAACGATCCACCCTTTTCCGGACGTGACAATCAGCACCCGCTTACAAGGGAACCGACTCATGAGAGGTGCGCAGGGTTGCCACATCAGTTAATGTGTAATCACATTGCTAGCGCTGAGCTAGCCCACACAAACGGGGGATTCCATGACTGATCCACACGTCCCGGCCACGCCCGCCACGCCGTCGGCCGACCTCACCCCGGACGCGCCGCAGATGCCGGAACCGCAGGTCCGGGAGACGACGGCGCACAGCATCCCGGGCGGCATCGGCCTGCTGCTGACGGTGATCGGAGTGATCGTCGGCGTCGGTCTCGCCATCGTCGGCGGCGTCGTCGGGTCGAACGGGAACAACGGCGTCGGCATCCCGGTCTGCGTCTTCGGGGTACTGCTCGCCATCGCCTCGTTCTTCTGCATGGGCGGTGTGAAGATGGTCGCACCGGGCGAGGCCCGGGTCATCCAGCTCTTCGGCCGGTACGTGGGCACGATCCGCTCCGACGGCCTGCGCTGGATCAACCCGCTGACCTCCAGCCGCAAGATCTCCACCCGCGTCCGCAACCACGAGACCGCGGTCCTCAAGGTCAACGACGCCTACGGCAACCCGATCGAGCTGGCCGCGATCGTCGTCTGGAAGGTCGAGGACACCGCGCAGGCGCTCTTCGAGGTCGACGACTTCCTGGAGTTCGTCGCCACCCAGACCGAGTCGGCCGTCCGGCACATCGCGATCGAGTACCCGTACGACGCCCACGACGAGGGCGGCCTCTCGCTCCGGGGCAACGCGGAGGAGATCACCGAGAAGCTGGCCGTGGAGCTGACGGCGCGGGTGCAGGCGGCGGGCGTCCGGATCATCGAGTCCCGCTTCAGCCACCTCGCGTACGCCCCCGAGATCGCCTCCGCGATGCTCCAGCGCCAGCAGGCCGGCGCGGTCGTCGCGGCCCGGCAGCAGATCGTCGAGGGCGCCGTCGGCATGGTCGAGATGGCGCTGACCCGGATCGCCGAGCAGGACATCGTCGAGCTCGACTCGGAGCGCAAGGCCGCCATGGTCAGCAATCTGATGGTGGTCCTGTGCGGTGACCGGGCCGCGCAGCCGGTCCTCAACACGGGCACGCTCTACCAGTGACCGAGCAACCGCCGCGGCGCGGGCCGCAGCAGCGCAAGCAGATGCTGCTGCGGCTGGACCCAGCGGTACACGACGCGCTGGCGCGCTGGGCGTCGGACGAGCTGCGCAGCGCGAACGCGCAGATCGAGTTCCTGCTGCGGCGGGCCCTCGCGGAGGCGGGGCGGCTGCCGGGCGGGGCGGCGCCGATCCCGCGCCGGGGGCGCCCGCCGAAGGCCCCCGGCACGCAGTGACCCCCCGGGGGCCCGGACGTCCGGGCCCCCGGTCCCGTCTCCCGGCACGGGCCCCCGCAGGGGCGGCGGAGCCGGTATACACGGCAGGTATACACACCGTGTACAGTGCTCCGCATGTCTATCGGCCACACCCTGCTCGGGCTCCTTGAGTCCGGCCCCCGCCACGGTTACGACCTCAAGCGGACGTTCGACGAGAAGTTCGGTCACGACCGCCCGCTGCACTACGGACAGGTCTACTCGACCATGTCCAGGCTCCTCAAGAACGGCCTCGTGGAGGTCGACGGTGTGGAGGCCGGCGGCGGCCCGGAGCGCAAGCGCTACGCCATCACCGACGCCGGCATCACCGATGTCGCCGCCTGGCTGGCGCAGCCGGAGAAGCCGGAACCGTACCTCCAGTCGACCCTGTACACCAAGGTCGTGCTGGCCATGCTCACCGGCCGCAGCGCCGCCGACGTACTGGACGCCCAGCGCTCCGAGCACCTGCGCCTGATGCGGATCCTCACCGACCGCAAGCGCCGCGGCGACCTCGCCGACCAGCTGATCTGCGATCACGCCCTGTTCCACCTCGAAGCGGATCTGCGCTGGCTGGAACTGACCGCCGCACGGCTCGACAAGCTCGCGGAGGTGGTGGCCCCGTGACCCCCGTCGGCTCCCTGCTCACCGCGCACGACCTGCACAAGACCTACGGCTCGACCCCGGCGCTCGACGGCGCCTCCTTCTCCGTCCACCCCGGCGAGGTCGTCGCCGTGATGGGCCCCTCCGGATCCGGCAAGTCCACCCTGCTGCACTGCCTCGCCGGAATCATCACGCCCGACTCCGGGACCATCACCTACGCCGGCCGCGAGCTGTCCGCGATGTCCGACGCGGAGCGCAGCGCCCTGCGCCGCAGCGAGTTCGGCTTCGTGTTCCAGTTCGGCCAGCTCGTCCCCGAGCTGACCTGCGTGGAGAACGTCGCCCTGCCGCTCCGGCTGAACGGCACCCGGCGCAAGGCCGCCGAGCGCACCGCCCTGGAGTGGATGGAGCGCCTGGAGGTCGACGACCTCGGCGCCAAGCGCCCCGGCGAGGTGTCCGGCGGCCAGGGCCAGCGCGTCGCCGTGGCCCGTGCGCTGGCCGCCTCCCCGAAGGTGATCTTCGCGGACGAGCCGACCGGCGCCCTGGACTCCCTCAACGGTGAACGCGTCATGCAGCTGCTCACAGAGGCGGCCAGGTCCGCCGGTGTCGCCGTGGTCCTGGTGACCCACGAGGCCCGCGTCGCCGCCTACTCCGACCGCGACGTCACCGTGCGCGACGGCCGGGCCCGCGACATGGAGCACGCCGTATGACGCTGCTCGACGAGAAGAGGACCCCGGCCGGTCCGGTGCCCCCTCCCGAAGCCCCCTCCCGTACCGCTCCCTGGCTGCGTGATCTCGCGCTCGGCATCAGGTTCGCCGCCGCCGGCGGCCGCGAGGGCTGGGTCCGTACCCTGCTCACCGCCGTCGGCGTGGGAATCGGCGTGGCCCTGCTGCTCACCGCGTCCTCCGTGCCGCACATGCTCGACGAACGGTCCGCCCGGGACCAGGCCCGCTCCGAGACCAAGATCTCCGAGTCCCCCGACGCCTCGGCGAAGAAGTCGGACAGCTCGGTCCTGCGGATCGAGGCGAGCACCGAGTTCCGCGACCGTTCCATCACGGGCTTCCTCATGCGCGCCGACGGCGCCCACCCGGTCGTCCCGCCGGGCATCCCCGCCCTCCCCGCCCCCGGCGAGATGGTGGTCTCCCCCGCACTCGGGAAGCTCCTCGACTCCCCGGACAGTGCGCTGCTCAGGGAGCGGCTGCCGTACAAGGTGACCGGCACCATCGCGGACGCGGGGCTGCGCTCACCCAACGAGCTGTGGTTCTACGCCGGCAGCTCGACCCTGACCAGCGCCTCCGGCGGCCACCGGATCGCCGGGTACGGCAACCCGGGGCCGTCCGATCCGCTGCCCCCGATGCTCATCGTGCTGGTCATCATGGTCTGCGTGGTGCTGCTGGCGCCCGTGGCCATCTTCATCGCGACCGCCGTGCGCTTCGGCGGCGACCGCCGCGATCGCCGGCTGGCCGCCCTGCGGCTGGTCGGTACGGACATCCGGATGACCCGCAGGATCGCGGCCGGTGAGGCGTTGTTCGGCTCGGTGCTCGGCCTTCTCATCGGGCTGGCCATCTTCCTGGTGGGGCGCCGGTTCGTCGGCAACGTCGAGGTCTGGGACGCCAGCGCCTTCCCCTCCGACCTGGCCCCCGACGCCCGGCTGTGTGCGGTGATCGCCCTCGCGGTTCCGCTCACGGCGGTGCTCGTCACCCTGGGAGCCATGCGCTCCGTGGTCATCGAGCCGCTCGGCGTCGTACGCAACAGCCGGGGCCGCAAGCGCCGCCTCTGGTGGCGGCTGCTGCTGCCGGTCGCCGGACTCGCGGTCTTCGGGCTCTCCGGCAAGGTCGATGAGTACAGCCCCGTCAATCCGTACGAGATCGCCGGAGGGGCGGTGCTGGTCCTGGTCGGCCTCGCCCTGCTCCTGCCCTGGCTGGTCGAGGCCTGCGTCAAGCGGCTGCGCGGCGGACCGATTCCCTGGCAGCTGGCCACCCGCCGGCTCCAGCTGAGCAGCGGGGCGGCCTCCCGCGCGGTCAGCGGTGTCACCGTCGCCGTGGCCGGTGCGGTGGCCCTGCAGATGCTGTTCGCCGCGATGAACGACGACTTCAACAGGATGACCGGCCAGGACCCGTCCCGCGCCCAGTTCTACAGCCAGTCCGAGATCGTCAGGGGCGACGCCGCCCTGCACAGCATCAAGGAGTTCCGCGCCACCAAGGGCGTCGTCCAGGTCATCGGCACGGTCGAGGCGTACGCGACCAAGCCGGGGAAGTACAAGGACGACGACATCCAGCCCACCACCTCGTTCACCGTCGGGGACTGCGCGACCCTGCGCGAGCTGGCCCGGATCACGTCCTGCCGGGACGGCGACACCTTCGTCGCCCACCCCAAGGACAAGGGGCAGGCGGACTGGGTCGACCAGACCGCCCGCAAGGGCAAGGTGGTCGAGTTCGACTCCTACAGCAGTAGCAGGACGGTGCGCTGGACCCTGCCGGCCGACTCCCCGACCGTCGCGGCCCGGACCGACCCGATGGGCGAGGAACACTCGGGCATCCTGGTCACTCCGGGAGCCGTCGACGCACGGACCCTGCCGGGAGCCTCGACCATCTCGCAGATCCGCATCGACGAGGACGTCCCGGACGCCGCCGAGTACGTACGCAACACAGCGGCGCGGCTCGACCCCGGCATGCGTCTGGCCACCCTCAACTCGGTCGAGCGCGACCGGCAGTACGCGAGCATCCAGACCGGCCTCCAGGTCGGCGCGACCGCCACGCTGCTGCTGATCGCCGCGTCCATGCTGGTCTCCCAGCTGGAGCAGTTGCGGGAGCGCAAGCGGCTGCTGTCGGTCCTGGTCGCGTTCGGCACCCGGCGGACCACGCTGGGCTGGTCGGTGCTGTGGCAGACCGCGGTCCCGGTGGTGATCGGGCTCGCGGTGGCGGTGGCGGGCGGTCTCGCCCTCGGCGCCACCCTGTGCTGGATGGTCGGCAAGGAGGTGACCCACTGGTGGCTGTTCGTGCCGCTGGCGGGCGCGGGCGCGGCCCTCATCCTCCTGGTCACCCTGCTCTCGCTGCCCGCGCTGTGGCGCATGATGCGCCCCGGCGGGCTGCGCAGCGAGTAGGACCGGCCGCGACGGCCTCCCGGACCCGCATCAGGTCCGGGGGGCCGTCGCCACGCGTACCGGCAGCGCCGCCATCGCCCCGCGCAGGGCCGCCGCGAACTCCTCGAACTCCTCGTGCCGGGCCGCCCCCGTCCGCATGCCGAGGGCCACTCGCCGGGCGGGTGCCGGCTCCGCGAAGTACCCGGTGGTGAGCGCCTCGTTGCGGGCGGTCTCGACCGTCACCGCGGTGCGCGGCAGCAGCGTCACCCCGAGCCCGCCGGCCACGAGCTGCACCAGGGTGGAGAGCCCGGCGGCGGTCGTGGTGACCGGCGCGCCCTCGGTACGGCCCGCCTCCCGGCAGATGTCGAGCGCCTGGTCGCGCAGGCAGTGCCCCTCGTCGAGCAGCAGCAGCGGCAGCTCCCTGAGCGCCTCGCGCGGGATGTCGGCCCGTCCGCCGAGCCAGTGGCTGCGCTCCATGACCAGGACGAAGTCCTCCTCGAAGAGCGGGAGTTCGCTCACCCCAGGCACCCCGAGCGGCACCGCGAGCAGCAGCAGGTCGAGCCGGCCGGCCGCCAGCCCCTCCAGCAGCGACGAGGTCTGCTCCTCGTGCACCTGGAGGTCGAGCTCCGGATAGCGGTCGTGGACCAGCCGCAGCACGGTCGGCAGCAGGTACGGGGCGACGGTCGGGATCACGCCCAGCCTGAGCACCCCGGTGAAGGGCGCCCGCACCGCCGCGGCCTCCTCCATCAGCTCACCGACGGCCTCCAGCACGGCGCGGGCCCGCACCGCGAGCCGCTCCCCGGCCGGCGAGAGCAGTACCTTGCGCGTCGTACGCTCGATGAGCTGGACACCCAGTGCCTCCTCCAGCGCGGACACGGCCCCGGAGAGCGCGGGCTGACTCATCCCGATTGCTGCCGCCGCGTCCCGGAAGTGCAGATGCTCCGCCACGGCGGTGAAGGCGCGCAGCTGCGAGAGGCTGGGCTGTTTGGGCCGGTTGCCCTGGTTCATCTGCGCCACTGATAGGCACCTCCGATCATCCCGACCGAGTGTAGCTATTTCCGTGATCAATGCACTCTGTGCCAAGGTGGGCATCGTCCAACCCTCAGGAACACCCCCAAAAAGGGTTTTCCTACGCTGCAAGGAGAGCGCGTGCTCACTGTCGGTGACAAGTTCCCCGAGTTCGACCTGACCGCTTGTGTTTCGCTGGAGAGCGGCAAGGAGTTCGAGCAGATCAACCACAAGACCTATGAGGGTCAGTGGAAGATCGTCTTCGCGTGGCCGAAGGACTTCACGTTCGTCTGCCCCACGGAGATCGCCGCGTTCGGCAAGCTGAACGAGGAGTTCGCCGACCGTGACGCCCAGATCCTCGGCTTCTCCGGTGACTCCGAGTTCGTGCACCACGCCTGGCGCAAGGACCACCCGGACCTGACCGACCTGCCCTTCCCGATGCTGGCCGACTCCAAGCACGAGCTCATGCGTGACCTCGGCATCGAGGGCGAGGACGGCTTCGCGCAGCGCGCCGTCTTCATCGTCGACCAGAACAACGAGATCCAGTTCACGATGGTGACCGCCGGTTCCGTGGGCCGTAACCCCAAGGAGGTCCTGCGGGTCCTCGACGCCCTGCAGACCGACGAGCTGTGCCCCTGCAACTGGACCAAGGGCGAGAACACCCTGGACCCGGTCGCGCTCCTCTCGGGCGAGTGAGCTGATACCGATGGCACTCGACGAACTGAAGTCCGCCATACCGGACTTCGCCAAGGACCTGAAGCTGAACCTCGGTTCGGTCATCGGCAACAGCGAACTGCCGCAGCAGCAGCTCTGGGGCACCGTCCTCGCCTGCGCGATCGCCTCGCGCTCGCCGAAGGTGCTGCGCGAGCTGGAGCCCGAGGCGAAGGCCAACCTCTCCGCGGAGGCGTACACCGCCGCGAAGTCGGCCGCCGCCGTCATGGCGATGAACAACGTCTTCTACCGGACCCGGCACCTGCTGTCGGACCCGGAGTACGGGAACCTCCGTGCGGGCCTGCGGATGAACGTGATCGGCAACCCCGGCGTGGAGAAGGTCGACTTCGAGCTGTGGTCGCTCGCCGTCTCCGCGATCAACGGCTGCGGCCAGTGCCTGGACTCCCACGAGCAGGTGCTGCGCAAGGCCGGCGTGGACCGTGAGACCATTCAGGAAGCCGTCAAGATCGCCTCGGTGATCCAGGCGGTCGGTGTGACGCTCGACGCCGAGGCAGTCCTCGCCGAGTAGCACCCGCGGTACCCCTGATACGAGAAGGGCCCCCAGGACGACCGACCGTCCCGGGGGCCCTTCTTCTGTGTCGGTCCAGGCCGTCAGACCTGCTTCGGCTCCTCCGCCACCGGCTCCTCCTCGCCGCCGTCGCCGGTCTCCTCCGGCGGCGATCCGGGGGCCGGGGTCGGCGCGGTGTCCAGGGCGGTCGCGCCGTGCGGCGGCGGCGAGTGGCGCCTGGACTCCTCCTGCCCGTACGCCCGCAGGTAGCCGACCACCGTATTGGTCACCGCGACCAGCGGCACCGCGACGACGGCGCCCCCGATGCCCGCGATCATGCCGCCCGCGGCGACCGAGAGCACCACCGCCAGCGGGTGCACGCGCACCGCGCGGCCCAGGATGAACGGCTGGAGGATGTGGCCCTCGATCTGCTGGACCGCGAGGACCACGGCCAGCACCAGCAGTGCCGTGAACACGCCCTGGGTGACGAGGGCGACGACCACCGCCAGCGCCCCGGAGACCACCGCCCCGACGAGCGGGATGAAGGCGAACAGGAAGATGAAGACGGCCAGCGGTACGGCCAGCGGCACATTGAGGAAGTAGATCCCGAGGCCGATGAAGATCGCGTCGATCAGCGCGACGATGACCGTGCCCCGCACATAGGCGGTCAGCGTGCGCCAGGCGCGCGGACCCGCTCCGGCGACACCCGGCCGCGCCTGCGCGGGCACGAGCTTCAGCACCCAGTGCCAGATGCGCTTGCCGTCGTACAGCAGGAAGAGCGTGGAGAACATCGCCAGCAGCATCCCGGTGAGGAACTCCACCATCACGGTGACGCCCTGGAGTCCGGCCGAGGTGATCGCCTCTGTGTTGGTGCCGACGGTGTCGCTGAGGTTCTTCGCGACGTCGTTGATCTGCTTGTCGGTGACGTGGAAGGGGCTGTCCAGCAGCCAGTTCTTCAGGTCCGCGATACCGGTCTGGACCTGGTCGGACAGGGTGTCCAGATTGTCCATCACCTGCCACACCACGAACCAGCCGACCAGGCCCATGATCACGAAGCCCAGGATCGCGGTGCCCGCCGTGGCCAGCCCGCGCGGCAGCCCGGCCCGGTGCAGCCGCTCGACGGTCGGCTGGAGCATCGCGGTGACGAGCAGCGCGGCGGCGAACGCCAGCACCACCAGCTGCACCGCGCTGATGACCCGCATGAGCACCCACAGGGTGCCCGCGAGGACGAGCAGCCGCCAGCCCGCCTCCGCCGCGACCCGCATCCCCCAGGGGATCGCCGCGACCGGATCGGGGCGCGCGGCGACATCGGGGGCGTACGCGGGCGGCGGAGGCACATGGTCCGCGGCGCCCGTCTCGGCCCCGCTCCCCGGCTCCGCGCCGGCCGTCACCGACGAGACGCGCGCGGCCCTGTCGTCCTCGTCGTCGGCCTCGACGCGTCGTTCCTCCAGCCGCTCACCGATCTTGGTGAGTTCGGCCCCCAGCTGTCCGAGCCATCCCGGCAGTTTTGACATAACGGTTCCTCTACCCCCGTCCGCTCTCCCCACCGCTCCCCCCGGGAACGGTCCCGCATGACCGTACATGCGCGAAGCCCCTCACCGTAGGACGGCGAGGGGCTTCGAGAGGTTGAGACGGAACCGACGAGGGCTCCGGGCCGGGCAACTCCTAGTACGACTGGTGCTGCAGCCAGAAGGACCAGGCGCCGCACGGGCTGCCGTAGCGGCCGTTCATGTAGCTGAGGCCCCACTTGATCTGGGTGGCCGGGTTGGTCTGCCAGTCGGCACCGGCGGACGCCATCTTCGAACCGGGGTACGCCTGGACGAGGCCGTAGGCACCGGAGGACGGGTTGGTGGCCCGGTAGTTCCAGGTCGACTCGTGGTTCACGATGTTGCTGAAGCACTGGAACTGGTCGGCGGGCACGATCTGCCGCGCCATCGCCTGGATCTCGGCCACGCTGTAAGAGCCCTGGACGGCGAACGAGCTGGCGCTGCGGACCTCGGAGCGGCTGGCGCGGTCCGCCTTCTCCTGGCGCTCCTTCTCCTGGCGCTCCTTCTCCAGCTTGTCCTCGGCCGCCTGCTTCTTGGTCTTGGCGTCCTTGGCGGCCTGGATGCGGGCTGATTCCTCCGCGGACTTCTTCGCCGTCGCGTCGGCCGCGGACGCCTGGGCGTCGGCCTGCTGCGTCAGGGAAGCGGTCTGCACCTGGGCCTGCTGGCCCGCGGGGATGTCGGCGAGCAGCGTGGTGTCGGCTGCGGTGGCCTCGAAGTTGTTGTCGTCGACAGCAGGGGTACTGCCCGCTGCAACTCCAACGACGGCGCCTACGGTGGTTACCGCTGTGGCAGATGCCACGGCGAACCCCCGGACCGAGATCCGGCTCACACGGTGTCCTTCCAGCATCGCCCGCTTAGGTGACCTCGCGGGCGCAATCGTGCCCCTGACACTGGCCTCCCTACTGCTTGGGTCACGGGAGGCACGGGCCCGGTGGGCGACTCCCCGGAGGGAGCGCCGCGTGGTACTCGCGGGCGGCATACGGACGGCGGTTGTTGAGTTGTGTGGTGCGTTGCACCTCTGGTGGTGCGGGTGTGCCGTATGCGGGGCCTGACGGAAGCAAGACTCTGCCGGAACGGGCCGCTACGAAGCAATTCTCTGTTGCGTGTGAAAGCTCACACCCCGTTTGGAGCAAGTGAATTACGGAAATGCCGCCGCAACACGGTGCCGCCCGGCTAAGCTCCTTCGCTCGCCGGGCGGCACCAACTGTTGTATCCCGTGTCAGATCTGGCCTTCCTCCAGCATTTCGGTCACCAGCGCGGCGATCGGCGAGCGCTCGGACCGGGTGAGCGTGGTGTGCGCGAAGAGCGGATGGCCCTTCAGCTTCTCGACCACGGCGACCACTCCGTCGTACCGGCCGACCCGGAGGTTGTCCCGCTGGGCCACGTCATGCGTGAGCACCACCCGCGAATTCGCCCCGATCCGGGACAACACGGTCAGCAGGACGTTCCGTTCGAGCGACTGGGCCTCGTCGACGATCACGAAGGCGTCGTGGAGGGACCGGCCCCGGATATGGGTGAGCGGCAGCACCTCCAGCATCCCGCGCCCCAGGACCTCCTCGATGACCTCGCGCCCGGCGACCGCGGAGAGCGTGTCGAAGACGGCCTGTGCCCAGGGCCCCATCTTCTCGGCCTCGGATCCGGGCAGATAGCCGAGGTCCTGGCCGCCGACCGCGTACAGCGGGCGGAAGACCATCACCTTCTTGTGCTGCCCGCGCTCCAGTACGGCCTCCAGACCGGCGCAGAGCGCCAGCGCGGACTTGCCGGTGCCGGCCCGGCCGCCGAGCGAGACGATGCCGACGTCCTGGTCCAGCAGCAGATCCAGCGCGATGCGCTGCTCCGCGCTGCGGCCGTGGATGCCGAAGGCCTCCCGGTCGCCCCGGACGAGCCGGACGTTGCCCTCCGGTGTCACCCGGCCGAGCGCCTTGCCGCGCTCGGACTGGAGGACCAGTCCGGTGTGCACGGGCAGATCGGCGGCCTCGGGGACGTACAGCGTCTCCTCTGAGAAGAGGAGGTCCACCTGCTCGGCGGAGAGGGACAGCTCGCCCATCCCCGTCCAGCCAGCGTCGGTGATGGCGAGTTCGGCGCGGTACTCCTCAGCGAGGAGGCCGACCGAAGAGGCCTTGATCCGGAGCGGCAGGTCCTTGGAGACGACCGTGACGTCGTACCCCTCGGCCTGCAGATTGCGTGCTACCGCGAGAATCCGTGAGTCGTTGTCCCCCAACCGGTAGCCGGCGGGCAGTACGCCGGGATCGGAATGGTTGAGTTCGACGCGCAGCGTCCCGCCCAGATCCCCGAGGGGGATCGGGGCATCCAGCCGGCCGTACCGGACCCGGAAATCGTCCAGCAGGCGCAGGGCCTGCCGGGCGAAGTACCCCAGCTCCGGATGGTGCCGTTTGGCCTCCAGTTCCGTGACCACGACGATCGGGAGCACGACTTCGTGCTCGTCGAAGCGGGACATGGCGTTCGGATCGGCCAGCAGGACGCTGGTGTCGAGAACATAGGTGCGCCTGTCGGGCATGCGGCGCTTTGTGCTGGTCACCACGGAAGGACGTACCCCCTCGGACGAGGTTGGGGTGCGACGGCGTCGCGGAGCATCCCAAAGGGAGAGGACGGACCGGGCTTCGGCCACCTTGCGCGGGCCGAGCGCCGGCCCTCGACGTCAGCCGCACTGTATGTACGGTCCTTCGTGTGCAAAGGGCCTCCCGGGCGAGCGGACTCCATGCCGCTCACTTGGTGACGACATCCGCCTGGTTCCTGACCGGACGTCGACCTGTCAGGGGTATGCCCTCGAACACGCGAAGCCATGCAGACCGAACCGCTCAAGCCCGCCCTTGCTCCCCGACTTCACCTGCACGACGGCGGGGGCGAGCCGGGCGGAAATACGGCGTCAGCCGCCGTAGCGGCGGTGCCTGGCCGCGTAGTCACGCAGGGCGCGCAGGAAGTCGACCCGGCGGAAGGCGGGCCAGAAGACCTCGCAGAAGTAGTACTCCGAATGGGCGCTCTGCCAGAGCATGAAGCCCGACAGACGCTGTTCCCCGCTGGTGCGGATCACCAGGTCCGGATCGGGCTGGCCACGGGTGTAGAGGTGCTCGGAGATCAGGTCGGTGGAGACGATCTCCGCGAGGTCCTCGAAGGACGTGCCCTTGGCGGAGTGGTCGAGGAGCAGCGAGCGCACGGCGTCCGCGATCTCCTGCCGGCCCCCGTAGCCGACGGCGACGTTGACCAGTATTCCGTCGACCCCGATCGTGGCCTGTTCGGCCTCCTTGAGGACCGTCTGGGTGTGTGCGGGCAGCAGGTCGAGCGTGCCGACGTGGTGGACCCGCCAGCGGCCGTCCGCGACGAGGTCGCGCACGGTGTTCTCGATGATGCCGAGGAGCGGGATGAGCTCGGACTCGGGCCGGTCGAAGTTGTCCGTGGAGAGCATCCAGAGCGTGACGACCTCTACGTCCGTCTCGCTGCACCAGCCGAGGAGCTCCTTGATCTTGTCCGCGCCCGCCTGGTGGCCCTCCGCGGCCGTACCGCCGGAGGCCTTCGCCCAGCGCCGGTTCCCGTCGAGGATGACCCCGATGTGCTTGGGCACCTGGGCGTGATCGAGGCGGGCCTCCACCCGGCGGGCGTAGAGCCCGTACACCAGGTCGCGCAAGTTCACTGAGTCCACCTCTCGGTTCCGTGCGGGCCCGCCCGCCGCCTCGCCCGGGGCTGTCCCCCTGGGGATCGTCGCACCGGTAGGGGGCCGATCGCCCCGCCGTGCCGTGGCAGTCCCGAAGCCGCCACATTACTGCGCAGGCGCCGCACCGGCCCAACCCGGCCTGTCACAAGTCCGTGATAAAGAGGGAAACGTGACTGAATCCTCTTCCTATTACCGGGCCGCCGACACGCGCTACGACTCCATGGAGTACCGGCGCACCGGCCGCAGCGGCCTCAAGCTCCCCGCCGTCTCGCTCGGCCTCTGGCACAACTTCGGCGACGACCGCGCGCTGGACTCCCAGCGCGCCATCCTGCGCCGCGCTTTCGACCTCGGGGTGACCCACTTCGACCTGGCCAACAACTACGGCCCGCCGCCCGGCTCCGCCGAGCTGAACTTCGGGAAGCTCTTCCGGCAGGACTTCGCCCCGTACCGCGACGAACTGGTGATCTCCACCAAGGCCGGGTACGACATGCACCCCGGCCCCTACGGCGAGTGGGGCTCGCGCAAGTACCTGCTGTCCTCGCTCGACGCCTCGCTGAAGCGGATGGGCCTCGACTACGTCGACATCTTCTACTCGCACCGCTTCGACCCCGACACCCCGCTGGAGGAGACGATGGGGGCCCTGGCCTCCGCCGTGCGGCAGGGCAAGGCGCTGTACGTGGGGGTGTCCTCGTACAACTCCGAGCAGACCGCGGAGGCGGCCCGGCTGCTCCGGGAGATGGGTGTCCCGGCCCTGATCCACCAGCCGTCCTACTCGATGATCAACCGCTGGACGGAGGAGGACGGGCTGCTGGACACGCTGGAGGCGGCCGGTATGGGCTGCATCTCCTTCGTGCCGCTCGCCCAGGGGCTGCTGACCAACAAGTACCTGAAGGGCATCCCGGAGGGTTCGCGCGCCACCCAGGGCAAGTCCCTCAACCCGGACCTGCTCTCCGACGAGGTGGTGCGCCGGCTCAACGGGCTGAACGACATCGCGCGCGGGCGCGGCCAGTCGCTGGCCCAGCTGGCCCTCAACTGGGTGCTGCGCGACAGCCGTATGACGTCGGCTCTGATCGGCGCTTCGAGCGTGCGGCAGCTGGAGGAGAACGTAGCGGCGCTGGCCGGTCCGGCTCTGACGGCGGCGGAGCTGAAGGAGATCGACACCTTCGCCGTGGACACCGCGGGCACGAACATCTGGGCCGGACGGGCCTGACGGCCGGGCCCCGTCTGCGCCGGGGCACGAAACCGGGGCGCGAAACCGGGGCACAAAAAACGGGCCGGTCCGTGGGGGGGGGTTACGGACCGGCCCGAGGGGGGGTTTCCACCATAACCCTTCGTAAGTGCTGCTGCGTGCATCGCCGCCAAATAATTACTCTCCGGATGTGCGGGGCTCCGTTGTGAGCACGGAATACGGGCCTCCGGGCCCCCTGGACCTGCGCGGACGCCCGGCGGCGCCGCCTTGACGCCCGAGGCGCCCACGAGACATCCACAGGACGTGCACATTCCGGTCGCCGGTCGCGGGTAGCCGGTCGCCGTCAGGTCGTGGAGGCCGCGCCCCGGTGGCCCCGGGTGAACCTGATGCCCACGGTGTCCCCGCCGACGACCACGAAGCGGCCGCCCTCGCAGCGGATGACGGCCTCGTGGACCTCGCCCCGGTCGTCCCGGCGCTCCTCCGTACTCAGCACCGTCCAGCCGCCGTCGGGCGGCTGCGGCAGGTTCGCCATCGTGGCGAACTCCCACTGGGCGGCCGGTACGCACCAGTCGGGAAGGTGCGGCCAGGTGCCGGAACCGACGTGCAGGGTGCCGTCGGAGGCGCAGGTCAGCAGCACCGACTGGCTGTCGGACAGCAGGAATTCGACGGCCTCCGGCTCCCCCATCCGGCCCTCCGGGCGGTAGAACACACCGAGGACGCCGACGATCCGGGCACCTCTGAGCCATTCGGCGTTCCCCTGCCGCGGGCCTCTCGTGGCTTCCTCGTCGCTGCCGACCCTCATGGCCTGGCTCCTTCCCCGTGCGCTCAGCGACCAGAGTGCCATCCCTCGGGCACGGGGAGGGGCTACGCGGCCGAGTCCGGCCGCCCGGGTTTGCGGGCCTCGATCAGAAAGCGGGTCGTGTGGGCGACGAACGGCCCCTCGTCCTCGATCAGCCGGTGCAGCGCGGCGAGTTGCGGCCGGTACCGCTCGACGGTGAAGCCCGGCACCATCCAGATCACCTTGCGCAGGAAGTAGACGACCGCGCCGATGTCGAGGAACTCGGTGCGCAGCCGCTCGAACCGCAGGTCGACGACTTCGAGACCGGCCGCCTGCGCGGCGGCGCGCGCCTGTTCCGGGTCGCGGCCGCCCCGCACCTCCGGCGGCTGCGGGCCGAGGAAGTACTCGACGAGCTCGAAGACGCTGGCGGGGCCCACCTGTTGGGAGAAGTACGTGCCGCCGGGCGCCAGGACCCGGGCGATCTCGTCCCACCAGGTGGTCACCGGATGCCGGCTGACGACCAGGTCGAACGCCGCGTCGCCGAACGGCAGCGGCGGCTCGTCCGCGTCCGCCACCACGGCCGCGCCGAGCGGATGCAGCAGGGCGGTGGCGCGGGCGATGTTCGGCGGCCAGGACTCGGTGGCGACGGTCAGCGGCGGCAGCTTCGGCGCGGCGGCGAGGACCTCACCGCCGCCGGTCTGGATGTCGAGCGCGGCGCTCGCCCGGCCCAGCCGCTCCCCCATGGCGCGGGCATAGCCCCAGGAGGGCCGCTCCTCGGTGGCCCGGCCGTCGAGCCAGGAGAAGTCCCAGCCCTCGACGGAGACGGTGTCCGCCTCCGTGACGAGAGCGTCGAACCGGGCGCGCCGGGCCGCCTCCGCCGTTTGCTTGTCTTCCGGTGTTCCGTGCATACGGAAAGGATCCCAGCCGGCCCCCGCCGCACGCGACCGGATATCGGCCGCCCGGCAGCCGCTCAGGCGGCCAGTCCGCCGAGGAGGACCCCCAGCAGCGCCCCGGCGATCATGAACGGCCCGAACGGGATGCCCGTCCTGCGCCCGGCGCGCCGCATGATCATCAGCGCCAGGCCGTACACCGCGCCGAACAGGAACCCGGCGAAGCCCCCGGCGAAGACCACGGCCCAGCCGTACCAGCCGAGTACCACGCCCAGCGAGAGCGCGAGCTTCACGTCGCCGAAGCCCATTCCGTTCGGGTTGACGAGGAAGAGCAGGAGGTAGAAGGCGCCGAGGCCGACGCCGCCGAGCAGCGCGGACAGCCAGGAGCCGCCGTGCTCCGGCAGCAGCGCGGCGACGCCCAGGAGCGCGGCGGCCGCCCCGGCGGCCGGCAGCGTCAGCTGGTCCGGCAGCCGGTGGACGCGGCGGTCGATGGCCGCGAGGAGTACGGCGACGGGCGCGAGCAGCAGCCATGCGGCGAGCTCGGGACGGGCCCCGGTGGTCGCGGCGACGACGGCGCAGCAGAGGGCGGAGACGACGGGGGCGAGAAGGGCGGGCGCGTAGCGCGGCCCGTGGCGGTGCCACAGCGTGGCGGGCGGGGTATCCGGGGCGTCGCCGGTGTCCGGGGCGTCCAGAGCCTCCGGGGCCTCGCCGGTGTCCGGGCCGCCGGTTTCCGTAGGTACGGCGACCGTTGCCCCCGCCCCGGCCGCCGCGCAGGCGGGGCAGCGCGCGGGGCCGAGCCAGCCCCGGCCCGGCCCGGTGAGGGCGTGTCCGGCCGGGCAGGCGTCCCGCCACGCGTCCTCCGGTTCGACGGAGAACCGGTAGGCGGCGCGCGGGACCAGCAGTCCGGTCGCGGCGCCCCAGAGGGCGGCGACCGCTATCAGCGTGGCGTACACCTCACCGACCCTAGGCCACTCTGTTACCGCCCGGGGGAAGGCAGTTGGCGCTACCGTCATGGACATGGCCCGATGGCGCAATGGCAATGGAACGCTGACGTTCGCGGACCCGGAAGGGGAACGGGAGACGGAGATACCGCTGCGGATCGCGGCCTCCTACCGGCACCGGAGCCGTGGACTGCTCGGGCAGGACGGCATCGAGGGCGCGCTGCTGATCACCCCGTGCGGGAGTGTGCACTCCTTCCGCATGCGGTTCACGATCGATGTGGCCTATCTGGACCGGAAGTTGAACGTGGTGGCGGTCCACACGATGAAGCCGGGGCGGCTGGGCCTCCCCCGGCTCCGCGCCCGGCACGTGATCGAGGCCGAGGCGGGCGCGATGGCGAGGTGGGGGCTGCGGCCGGGCGTGCGCGTGGAGATCACGCAGGGCGACGGCCCCTCGGCGACGCGGCCGTGAGCACGGGCCCGGCTCACGGCGGGCCGGAGCCCAGCAGTGTCCACGCCCCGTACGCGGCGGAGGCGGCGGCGAGCACCGCGAGGACCGTCACCGTACGGGCCGTGGAGCGCAGCCGCAGCAGGGCGACGGCGGGCGGCAGGAGGAGCGGGAACGCCGGCATCATCAGCCGGGGCCGGGAGCCGAAGTAGCCGGAGCCGATCAGCGAGATGACGACGACGGCGATGCCGTAGACGAGCACGGGCAGCGGCTGGCGCTGCCGCACGCACAGGTAGACCAGCCACCCGAGCCCGGCCAGCGCCGCGCACAGCCCGAGCGCCCCCGGCAGCGGAAGGCCGAGGATGAACGCGGCGAGGGCGGCGCCGCCGTCGATGCTGTTGCCCCACTGGGCCTGGACGTCGAAGTAGGCGAACGTGCTGCCCTCGCGCACGGCGACGAACACCACGTACCCGAGCCACCCCAGCGGCGCGAGGACCACCCCGGCGAGCATCCGGCCGTTGCGGCGGACGATGCCGTCGGTGTCGCCCGCCCGGTACTCGCGTACGAGCGTGACGGCGGCGGTGATCGCGAGGGCGGCGATGAGCGCGGCGGCGGAGGGGCGGGTCAGCCCGGCCAGTACGCACAGCGCACCGGCCACGATCCACCGCCGGGTCAGCACGGCGTACAGCGCCCAGGCGGCGAGCGCGGTGAACAGGGTCTCGGTGTACGCCATCGACTGGACGAACGCCGTCGGGTACACCCCCCACAGCGCGGCCAGCGCCACCCCGGCCCGGCGCCCGTACAGCCGCGCTCCGACGGCGAAGATCCCCCAGGCCGCGAGAAGACCCGCCAGCCACGCGACCAGCAGTCCGGCGCCCGCGAGACCGAGCGGCGTCACCTCCGCGATGCCGCGTTCCAGTGCGGGCAGCAGCGGGAAGAATGCCAGGTCGGAGTGGATGGCGCCGTCGGGGAGCGTGACGGTGTAGCTGTAGCCGTGCTCGGCGACCCGCTGGTACCAGACCGAGTCCCACCGCTCGGCGAGCAGGTGGAAGGCGTCCTTGCCCGCTGCGGAGGCGGCCACCCGGAAGACGATGAGTCCGAAGAGCCGCACGGCCGCGTAGGCACCGAGCGCGGGCGCCGCGCAGGCGAGCGCGGCGGCGGCCCGGGCACGGAGCGACCGGGGGTCCCGCACGGGCCGCGAGGGCTGTGGGGGCGGCCGGGGGTCGGTGACCTGTGGGGAGGGTTCTGCGGACATACGGCCGATTATCGCCGTTCCGGGTTCCTCTCCCGTCGCCGCCCGTCGGGGCCGGGGCTCACCGGCTGGGGACCTCGCTCCCGTAGACGACCCAGGGCGACTGCTCGAAGGAGCCCACCCCGAACAGCTGCGGCTGTCTGGACGCGACCTCGGACCGGACGGCCAGGGTGTCCGGCCAGCAGTCGAAGTACACCGAACCCTTCACGATGAACCCCCTCCAGTCCGTCGCCGCCGACGCCCCCCTCACGGTCGACCACGAAGCCGACGCACAGGACGGAGGCCCTGCCTATCGCCTCCCGTATCGCACGGACGACCGCCTCGCCCTCGTCGCGGCTGAGCGCGCCGAGGGCGAACTGCAGCGCGACCGTCCCGTCGTCCGTCCGCCGGACCCGGACCGGGATCTCGGCTCCGCTGCTCACCCAGAGCAGGAAGTCGACCTGGTCCAGCCGTTGCAGACCGGCCAGGAGCACCAGCTGGTCCCTGGTCACCCATGACTGGGTGACCGGCGGCGCGGCCCCCGGGCTGATGAGCGTGATGCGCCGGGTGGCCGGGTGCGCGGGACATACACCGGCCGCCTCCAGATCCGCGAGCAGCGATTCCGCGTCGGGGCGGCTCCAGCCCACGTGATACGAGTAGAAGAATCCGTCACTCATGACAGCACACCCCCATGTGAAGTGTGGCCACCCGCCCACCCGGACAGGCCGGTTGAGGGGCGGCCGCAGCTCGCGGCTGGTCGGTCACGAGCCTAGTCAGCCCCGCTGCCGGGTGCGTGGGTCCTGGGGCCCACACGTGGACCCCAAGAAAGGGGGCCCCGTGGCACGAGGGCGCGGCGGTGCGCCTGTACCAGCGGCCCGGCCGGGTCTTAAACGTTGGACAGACCGTCGGTGACCCGCCAGGGTGTACCGCGATGACACGCACCGATGCACCTTCCGCCTGGGACGAGCGCACCCAGCTGACCACCTTCCTCGACTACGCACGAGCGTCCGCACTGGCCAAGTGCGAGGGCCTCACTCAGGAGGACGCGTGCAGGGCCCCACTGCCGGGCTCGCCGCTGATGACGATCGCGGGTGTGGTCAACCACCTCCGCTGGGTCGAGTACGCCTGGTTCGAGATCGACTTCCTCGGCGGCCCGGACGAGGGTCCGTGGACCGAGGAGGATCCGGACCGCGAGATGCGCATCGCCGTGGACATGCCTCTCGCCGTCGTACTCGCGGAGTACGAGGAGCAGTCCGCCCGGTACCGCGAGCTCGTCGCCGCCCATGACCTGGACACCCGGGCCAAGCGTCCGCGCTCCGACGGCCACTGCCCCGATCTGCGCTGGATCCTGCTGCACCTCATCGAGGAGACCGCCCGGCACAACGGCCACCTCGACATCATCCGGGAGATCGTCGACGGCACCACGGGGTCCTAGGGCGCGCCTTCGCCCCCGGCGCCGTCCCCGGTCCTGTCGTGGCCGTCGGTCCGGGGGCGGATGCCGGTGCGCGCCACCCGGTTCAGCTCCACGTTGAACTGGGCGCCCGTCAGCAGCGCCAGGTTGGTGAACCACACCCAGATCAGGAACACCACCAGCCCGGCCAGCGACCCGTACAGCCGGCTGTAGGAGCCGATGTACGTCGCGTACAGCGCGAATCCCGCCGAGGCCACCAGCCACAGGAGCGCGGCCAGTACGCCTCCCGGCAGGGCCCGGCGCGATCCGCGCGCCGACGCCGGACCGGTCCGGAAGAGGACCGTGATCAGGCAGGCGACCAGACAGAGCAGCACGGGCCACTTCAGTACCGCCCACACCGCGTCCCCCAGGTGCGCCAGGCCGATCCGGTGCCCCAGCCAGCGGGCCAGCGGCCCGGAGAGCACGAGGGCGAAGGCGCTGGTCATCAGGAGCAGCAGCAGCCCGATCGCCGTCGCCACGATGATGTGTGCCTTGCGCAGGGCGGGCCGGGTGTCCGGTACCCCGTGCATCGCGTGCAGCGCCCGCCGGAACACGGCCAGGTAGCTGGACGCGGACCAGACCGCGCTGAGCGTCCCGGTCGCGACCAGCAGCCACACCGCCGTCCGCTGCTGCGTGGCCGCCACGAGCGGCTGGCGCAGCGCGGCGCCGGACTCCGCGGGGGCGAAGGCGGTGATGTCCGCGATCAGCGCGTCGGTGGCCCGGGGGTTGGCCAGCCCGATGACGGAGACCGTCACCAGGAGCGCCGGGAGCAGCGCGAGTATGGCGTAGTACGTCAGCGCCGCCGCCCAGTCCGACAGGTCGTCGTTCCACAGGGAGACGGGTGTCCGCCGCAGCGCGACGGACCAGCGCCGCGCGGGCCCGGGATGCCCCGTGGCCCGGGGCGGCGCCCCGGTTGCGGTGTCGCTTGTCTTACTGAACACGGATGGGTCTCCGGAGGGGGACGTGGAAGGGCGGACGGCACGGCCGGGGCCGCCTCCCGCCGCGCGGAGGCGGGGGAACGCGGGAGGCGCCCTGTGCTGCCTATCCTCTTCTGCTCCGGTTTGCCGCTGTCAATCCGGGCCCCGTCGCGACCGGGCCCTCAGTGGTGGTCGCGGATGCGGGCGGTGAGCAGGTTGGGGTCCTGTCCGGTGAGGTAGGCGGCCGAGGTCACGTACGCGGTGTCGCCGCGTACGGCGACGGCCGTGGGGTTCTGGAGCCCGTCCCGGGGGCCGAGCACGATGCTGTGGCTGCCGTCGGGCTCGATCAGGGCGACCTCGCCGGTCTGGTTGAGCGCGGCGAGAATCCGGTCGCCGCCGCCGACGAAGGCGAAGTCGTCGATTCCGGCCAGCTGCGCGGCCCTGACCCGGGCGGGGCCCGCCGTGCCGTCGTGCCGCACGGGGTAGCTGAGGACCGTGCCCCGGTCCAGGTTGGAGACCCAGACGGCGCCGTTGTGCACCTTCAGGCCGTTGGCGCCGAGGAAGGTGGTGGGGGCCAGCTCGGCACCGTCCGCCCAGACCGTCGCGCGGCCGCCGCCCGCCGGTACCCGCCAGATGACGCCCCGGACCGAGTCGGTGATGTAGAGCCGGCCGGAGTCCAGCGCGAGTCCGTTGGGCAGTCCGTCGGCGGGCAGCGCGGCGATCCGCTCCGGGTGGCCGCCCGGAGTGAGCCGCCAGACGCCGGTGAGGTCTGCGGTGCCCGTGGCGTACAGGAAGTACAGCGTGCCGTGCGCGTCCCTGACCAGGCCGGTGACCAGGGGGAAGCCGAGCGCCGGGGTGTTCACGCCCTTGTCGGCCGGCACGGGCAGGGTGGCCAGCACCCGGACCTCGCCGTCGCGGGTGACCCTGGCTATCCGGCCTGCGGCGGAGAGCGAGAGGTCGATGCCGCCGCCGGGTTCCAGGGCGATGTTCTCCGGCATCTCCTTGCCGTCGAGATCGAAGTGCTGGGTGATCCGGGCGTGCGACAGGGGCGCGGTGGCGGCCGTGGCGGAGCCGGCCCAGCCGACCGTGAGGGCGACCGTCGCGATGGCGGCGGCCAGTGCGTTGCGTGCGGACTTCGCGGACATCTCGGTTCCTTGCGTGGTGGGGAGGTTCCAGTGGGTGGGGCACGGGGGCGGCCGGTCCCGTGGTCCGGCGACCGGGTCCGCTCCCGGCCCCAACTGTCTGTCCGGGCGGCGGTGGGCAACCAGCCCCGGCTCTGCCTATCCCCGGCAGGGGCAGGCTGCCGCGGGCCGGGCGCTGGATACTCGGGCCATGGACGCTCACGGACAGCTCGGCACCTTCCTCCAGGCGCGGCGGGCCCAGTTGCGGCCCGTCGATGTCGGGCTGCCGACCTACGGGGACCGGCGGCGGGTTCCGGGACTGCGGCGTGAGGAGCTGGCCCTGCTGGCAGGCGTCAGCGCCTCGTACTACACGCGCCTTGAGCAGGGCGTGTCCTGTCACGCCTCCGTCGAGGTGCTGGACGCGATCGCCCGCGCCCTGCGCCTGGAGGAGACCGAACGCCAGCATCTGCGGGACCTGGCCACCGCCTGCCGCCACCGGGTCCCGGCCCGGCGGTCCCCGGCCGAGCGGGTGGCCCCGGCCGTGCGCGACCTGGTGCGGTCGCTCGGCGAGGTGCCCGTCGTGGTGACCGGGCGCCGCAGCGACGTCCTGGCCTGGAACGCCGCCGGGCACGCGCTGCTGGCCGGGCATCTGGACCCGGCCGGGCCCGAACGCCCGGCGGACCGGCCCAACATGGCGCGGCTCGTCTTCCTGGACGCCCACACCCGTGAGCTGTACGCGGACTGGACGGCGAAGGCGCGCGCCGTGGTCGGCAATCTGCGGCTGGTCGCGGGACGGCATCCGCAGGACGCCCGGCTGACCTCACTCATCGGTGAACTGACCACGGGAAGCGCCGAGTTCGCGGGCATGTGGGCCGATCACCGGGTGCGCGCGTGCGATACCGCGGAGTACGAGCTGCGGCATCCGCTCGTCGGCTCCCTGACGGTCACCCAGCAGACGCTGCGGGCCCCGGCGGAGCCCGAACAGTCCCTGGTCGTGGTGACCACCGCCGCCGGCTCGGCCTCGGAGGCGGCCCTGAGACTGCTCGTGCAGGCCACGACTGCCGGGGCCGCCGCCGGGGGCACCGCCAGGGAGGCCCGGTCGACCCGTTCGGGCGGCAGCGCGGCGTAGGTGACACGCCGCGGATGCCGCACCGGACGGCGCCGGGCCCTGGCTCACATCAGCTCGGGCCGGTGGCCGCCTCCGCGGGAGGGGCGGGCGGCCAGGGCACGTCCGCCAGGAGGGGGACGATCGTCTCCTCCTCGTAGTCGAGGTGCGCGTTCAGCTCCGCCGACATCTGTGCCAACTCGGCCCGGAACCGGTCCGGTTCCGCGATCGCGATACCGGCGAGCAGCTCCACGAGCGCCGTCTGGATCCGGGCGACGGCGCGGTGCTCGACGTCGAGCCTGGCGAAGGTGTCGCCCAGATGCGGGTGGTACCGCGCGATCCCCGGGAACAGGTGCCCGTCCTCGCTGGTGTGGTGGAACTCAAGGGCCTGGCAGAACGCCAGGCAGCGCTGCCTGATCTGCAGCCCGAGGCTCGGCGCCGGTGGCTCGCCCGGTCCGCGCCGGTCCGCGCGCCCGGCGAAGTGGGCGTCCGCCTCCGCCGCCACCTGGCGCAGCTGGCCGCGCAGCCAGGTGTGGACCTCCATGACCTTGTCGGCCAGGGTGCGGACCTCACCGGGCCGCCACCCCTCGGGATCGGCGCGCTCCAGCACGACGACGGGCAGCACCCGATCCGTCCGGGCCTGGTAGTTGCCGTACCCGGGGGCGCGCTTCACCGCGTGCGCGAACAGTTCGTCGCGCCGGTCCCCCTCCGCGGGGACCGCGAGGGCCTGGAAGGTGCTGGTCCCGATCTCCACCCGGACCACCGGGTGGGCGAGGAGGTTGTGGTACCAGTCGGGGTGGCTCGGCGCGCCGAGGGCGGAGCCGATGAGCAGGATCAGCTCGCCGTGCCGGACGTAGCCGAGCGGCGTGGTGCGCTCGGTTCCCGACCGGGCGCCGGTGGTCGTCAGGAGCAGGAGGTCGCCGCCTTCGAAGGGGCCACCGACCTTGCCCCCGTTGGCGCGGAACTCCTCGATGATCGTTTCATTGAAAGACGTGGGCATACGGATGTGTGTCTCCGGAGCTTCAGTGATTCCGCAGTGACTGCGGTCATGGCGTGTGATGTGGTGACGTGCCCAGGGCGAAGCGACCGCACAGCCTCTGCTGCTGGAGAGGGTGCGGTGGCGTTCGGTCAGGCGCGGGGAGCGGAGTGTGAACTCATAACGGACCCCTGAGTGAAGGGTGCTCGCCCGATCACCGGCCGGCCCACTGCTCTTTGGCCGGCGTCACGCGACACCGCGTCCATTACACGTATCCGCGGGCCACCTGTCAACGCGCCCGCCGCCGCTGGCGGACCGGGCCGCGCTCAGGCAGGCTGAGGGGATGGTCTCGGTAGTACAGAACGTCGCGATCGACTGCTCGGACGCCTACGAACTGGCTTGTTTCTGGAGTGAGGTGACCGGCTGCCCGCTGCACCCGCAGGACGGACCGGGTGACCGGGAGATCCAGGTGATGCTCCCCGAGGGCCCACTGCTGTACTTCAACCAGGTGCCGGAACCGAAGACGGTCAAGAACCGGATCCACCTGTGCCTGCGCCCGACGACTTCGCGCGAGGAGGAGACCGAGCGGCTGCTGTCGCTCGGAGCCACTCTGGTCACCGACCGCAGGGAACCCGACGGTGCGGGCTGGGCCGTCCTCGCCGATCCCGAGGGCAATGAGTTCTGCGTCCTGCGCAGCGAGTCGGACCGCGCCGCGACGGCTCCCTGAGCCCCCGCGTCAGCGGGCCTCCTCCCTCTTCGGCTCGCTCCTGGACACGCTCCTCGGCTCGCTGCTCGGCTCGCTCTTCGACTCGCTCTTCGACGACGACAGGGGCGCCCAGGTGTAGCGGACGCGGACGCCCTGGTCCTGGAGCCAGGCGGTCTCGCGGCGGCGCAGTTCGGGCGCGGACTCCGGGGCGATGGCGCTGGGCCAGCGGACGAGCACCTCGGTGACATGGCCGGTTCTCACCAGTTGTCTCACCCGGCGCCACCCTCTGCGCTGGGCCGGGTCGGGCTCGCCGTAGGTGTCGGTGACGACCTCGGAGATCGTCAGCCCGCGCTCCTGGGCGAACTGGTGGCCCTCTCTCCGGGCGCGCTGCGTGGCCGCGCCGGGGGCTCGGGGGGCCCGGTCGGCGCATACGTACAGCACTACCGGAGTCGCGGTTTCACCGTGGGGGGTCATGGGTGCCTTCTGTCGTTGGATCGAGGAACGGGGATTCCTCGCCGCGCACAGGGGGCGTAGCGGGGGCTGTGCTGTGCCGATACCCATGGCTTCAGGGGTTGGCCGCCAACTCCGCCCAGACGACCTTCCCTTCGGCCCGCGCCGAACGTGTGGAGCCCCAGCGGTCCGCGAGTTGACGCACGAGGAGCAGGCCGCGCCCGTTCTCCTCGTCCGGTCCCGCGAGGTGGCTGGAGGGGCGGACCGGGGTGCGGTCCTCGTCGTGGAGTTCGATACGCAGGCGCCGCTCGTCGCCCGTCAGCGTGAGCCCGCACAGGACACGGCCGCTGTTGGTGTGCAGTACGGCGTTCGTGGTCAGCTCGGAGACGAGCAGCACCGCGTCGCAGCACGTGTCGCCGGGCACCTTCCAGGCGCGGAGCCGGTCCCGCACGGTGTCGCGGGCGGATCTCGCGCTGGTGCGCAGGGCGGGCAGGCCGAACCAGAACTCCCGGCAGGGCCCCATCGGGGCTAAGGCGGAGGTCGAGGGCGGGGCGGGGGCGGAGGACGTGGGCAGAGTCACGGGTGTCGCCTTCCAGTGCCTTCCGGGGGGCAGGCGCGGTATGGGGGTGCGGGCAGCGGCCCGGGGGGTGAGGGGCGGATGCGGCGGCGTGACCCCTGCGGCAGGGGGCCGAGGCGGGCACCCTGCGACGGGGTACCGACAACGACGACGACGGCGATAACGCCGACGACGGCATCGGCATCACGTGGCCCGTACGGACCGGATGCTGCGCCAGAGCTGCGACTTGACCACTCACATGTCAACTATCGCGTGATAGCACTCACGCTGCAACCGACTCCCTGATAATTTCAGCAGCGCGGGTATCACCCTGGCGTCGTCATCAAGCCACTGTCAGAATGGTGTTGTTGATGAAGCCTCAGGAGGTTGGGCGTGAGCGAAAGCCGTTCCGGCACCAGCGCGCCGACAGTCCTGCGCATGATCCTCGGACGCCGGCTCCAGGACATGCGTCTCGCGGCCGGTGCCTCATTGGAGGACGCGGCGAAGGCGCTGCGGGTGACACCCCTGACGATCCGCCGGCTGGAGAAGGCCGAGGTCGCGCTGAAGCCTCTCTACGTGGAGAAGCTGCTGGAGACCTTCGGCGCGGACCGCCAGGAGATAGACGAGTTCGTCGATCTGGCCGAGCAGGCCAACGAGCCCGGCTGGTGGCACTCCTACCGCGACGCCGTGCCCAGCTGGTTCACCGCCTATGTCAGCCTGGAGACCGGCGCCCAGACCCTGCGTACGTATGAACCCCAGTACGTGACCGGCCTCCTGCAGACGCACGACTACGCCCGTGCGGTGCTGCGCGGCGGGCTGCCGAACGGCAGCGACGAGGAGCTGACCCGTCGTGTGGAGCTGCGGCTGCGCCGCCAGAGCCTGCTTGAGCGGGAGGACGCCCCCACGCTGTGGGTGGTCATGGAGGAGGCCGTCCTGCACCGGACGGTGGGCAGCGCCGACGTGATGCGGGAGCAGATCGAACGGCTCCTGGACGTGTCCGAGCTGCCCCATGTCAGCCTCGACGTGGTGTCGTTCGACGCGGGTGCGCACGTCGGGGCGTGCGCGCCGTTCACATACTTCCGGTTCGCGGAACCCGAGCTGCCGGACATCGTCTACAGCGAAATCCTCTCCGCCTCCGTCTATCTGGACCAACGGGCGGACGTCGTCTCCCACCTTGAGGCGCATTCCCGTATGGCGCTGCTGACGTCGTCCGAGGACAGCAGAGCGCTCTTGAACCGCATGCGCAAGGAGTACTCGTGACGATCACCGACAAGTGCGTCTACAACGGAATGTCGGCCCGCGACCTCGGCGAACAGGGCTGGGAGCGTCCCTGGAGCGGGCCGAACGGCGGTCAGTGCGTCGAGACGAAGAAGCTCGCCGACGGCCGGGTCGCCGTACGGCAGTCGACCGACCCGGCCGGGCCGGCGCTGATCTACGCGCCCGAGGAGATCGCCGCGTTCCTCCGCGGGGTCAAAGAGGGCCTGGCCGATCACTTGGCCACCGGGTGAACCGGTGGCGGAAGGAAGGGACGGCGACACCGGTCCCGTCCCTGGCCTGCGGGCTGACAGACACACGGACGAAGGGGAGCACATGACCACCAGGCAGGCCGGCCGGGACCTCGACACGAGCAGGCCGCACTCGGCCCGGATGTACGACTACTTCCTCGGTGGCAAGGACCACTTCGAGATAGACAAGAAGGCGGCCCTGGTCGCCGCGGAGGCCCACCCCGGCCTCTTCGTGACCGCCCGCGAGAACCGGGCGTTCATGCACCGGGCCACCCGTGTCCTGGCCCAGGAACACGGCATCCGCCAGTGGCTCGACATCGGCACCGGCATCCCGACCGAGCCCAACCTGCACCAGGTCGCCCAGTCGGTGGTGCCCGAGGCCCGCGTCGTCTACGCGGACAACGACCCGCTCGTCCTCAAGTACGCGGAACGCCTGATGCGCAGCACGGCGCAGGGACGCACGACCTATATCGAGGCCAACGTCAAGGACCCCGACGCGTTGATGGACGCGGTGCGGGAGTCGGAGGTCCTGGACTTCGAGCGACCCATCGCCCTCTCCCTCAACGCGCTCATGCACTTCATCACCGAGCCGAACGACCCGTACGACATCGTCCGCCGGCTGCTCAGCTCCCTGCCGGTCGGCAGCGCGCTCGCGATGAACCACTGCACGCCCGACTTCGACCCCGTCACCTGGAACAAGGTCGCGGAGGTCTACACCGGCTCCGGGACACCTGTGCAGTTCCGCTCACGCAAGGACATCAGCCGCTTCTTCGACGGGCTCGACGTGATCGAACCCGGCCTCTGCTGCTGCCACCGCTGGCGTCCCGCCGGACCGGCCGACGGGACGGAGCCCAAGGACGCCGAGATCGGCCTGCTGGCGGGCGTGGGCATAAAGCGCTGACGGCACCGTGGGCCGGCCCGCCAGCCCGGTCCGTCCTGGGTCACGGGGGTGTCCAGGACGGAAGGTCGGCTGGGGCAGTCACGTCATGCGTCACGCCGATGGCGACCGGGAGGACGGCGAGGCGGGAGCGGCGTCCGCGGAGGGCTCCCGCCGCTTGTCAGCCGGGAATCGACGTCGTCAGGTACCACTGCTGGTCGGGATTGCCGGGGCCGTACTGATTCAGGTACGCGTTCCCCTGAGTGTCCGAATCCAGCGCGTTGCCTCCCGGGCTGAAAGACGGACCGTGCCGGACTCGAATACCTCGTCCCAGAAGTCTTTCCGCAGGGCCGGGTCTCCACATAGAGGGAGAAGGCGTTCTGCGGCCGCAGGCATCGGGCCATGCTCATGTTCTTGAGCTGGATCTTCCCGTTGACGACCTTGTGGTCCCGACGCTGGCTGGCTGCGGTGATCGAACAGGACGCGAACTTCGCACGCATACGCATGTGACCTCTTTCTTCGGCGAATGAAAGATGATGCAGCAAGTTAATTCCCTACACTGGCCCCTGGCGCTAACGTTTCACTAATGCCTCCCGGATACGAAAGAATGGGACCGGCGATACCCATGCCCGAATTGCGGGCACTGTCTCGAAATCATCTTTCCTTGGGCGCCGCTCCTCAGATCCAGCCGCGCTCGCGGGGCGCGAAGCGCAGCCTGGAAGCGGTTGTCGGCATCGAGTCTGCCAATGAGCCGGGCCACGTACTTGCGGTAGGTCCGCAGCGCCATGTTGAGCCGACGGACCCCTGTCTCGTCCTTGTCGACGAGATACAGGGTCCGGAGGATCTGCCGCTCGATCTCGGTGAGGGAGGGAAGCGCCTCATCGGGAAGTTCCTGCGAGGCCGCCCACATCAGCTCGAAGAGCAAGACCACAGTGCTCACCAGGCCGGGCTCACGCGTCAGGAGCGCCCGCGAGCCGTGTGGTGGGGGTCGATCGGGGGAGGGCCACGGCCCTATCGCAGATGATCACGCGCTCAATGGGGTACGCGGAGACGCGGATCTCCGCGCCACGGACCATGAGCTCCCTCAGATACGCGAGGGTCGTCTCGTCCTGCAGGCAGGCCGAAGCCATCAGTGTCCGCATCTGCACTCCCCGGCGCAGGATCCGCAGATCGACCGGACGCGAGATCTCGATCGACTCCGGGGAGAGGACGCCTACCGGGTTGGTCGTCAGGTTCTCGGTACGCGCGAAGAAGGTCACCTCGTCGATGGCACTCCGTACGGCTTCCAGGCCCTCGACCTACTGGGCCGCCGGACCGCCCTGCCCTGACACGTACGGGGAGACATCTGCCGTGGAACGTCCGTCAGGATGCTCTGGTTGAGGCTCAGGTCCTGGATCAGCCGTCGACAGAGACCCACCCTCCGCCCCTACCGGCCGACTGCGGATCTCGCAGTGGCCGCCTCGTGCACCCGGCGCTAGTGCCGGCTGAGGGCGAACGCCGCTCTGCGCTCCGAAAGAACTTGCCCCACCACGTACAGCTGCCCTGACGGAACCTGTGGCCGGAATCCTCCCTAGTAGGCTCGGAACGTGGCTACCCCTCTGTTCCTCGACACGGACCTACATAACCTTCCCAACCTCCCCGTGGAGGCCGTGGAACACGGTGAGGTCTTCACACGACGCTGGGTGGTCGACCTTGCCCTCGACCTCCTCGGTTACACCGCGGACAAGGACCTCACCGAGGTGAGGCTTGTCGAGCCCGCCTGTGGTGCTGGTGCATTCCTGGTCGCGATCGCTTCGAGGATCAGTTCGTCCTGCCGCGCGCATAACCGCCCCATCACGGATGCGCTCGCCGCAGTTCGCGCCCTGGACCTGTTGGACCGCAACGTGCTGCGGAGCCGCGCGACTGTCGAAACTCAGTTGGTGGCCGAGGGATGGCCGGCAGAGGAGTCACGGAAGGTGGCTGCAGCCTGGGTCGAACAAGGTGACTACCTACTACAAGCCGACGTCGGCAATCGAGCTGACTACGTAGTCGGCAACCCTCCATACATCCGCCTCGAAGATGTTCCCGATGCCCGGATGGCTGCATACCGTCAAGCCTGTACCACAATGGGTGGCCGAGCAGATATCTACGTCGGCTTCTACGAAGTTGCGCTACGGAGCCTCACCCCCGGGGGACGGCTCGGATTCATCTGTGCGGACCGCTGGATGCGGAACCAGTACGGTCGTAGCCTCCGGCAGATGGTGCGCAGCCGCTTCAGCATGGACGTGGCGCTAGTTATGCATGACGTAGACGCCTTCGAGGATCAAGTTTCGGCCTATCCGGCCATCACCATCATCTCCAACCGGACTCAAGGCCACGCAGTGGCAGCAGACACCACCCGGGAATTCGGCAGCGCGCAGGCCCCAGACTTTGTTTCCTGGTGTGCACAGAACTCCTCGGAGTCGATCACCACAACGGCATTCCGAGCAGCCCGCATGCCTAACTGGTTTCCGGATGAGGGTTCCTGGCCAGCCGCCTCCCCCTCCAGGCTGGCGGTACTCGAGGAACTCACAGAACGCTTCCGACTACTGGAAGACGGCAAGACCGGCACTCGGGTCGGCATCGGCATTGCCACCGGCGCCGACAAGGTCTTCCTCACGGCAGACAAGGGGCTCATCGAGAGCGACCGACTCCTCCCCATGGCCATGGTCCGCGATACGACTAGCGGTGTCCTCGACTGGCACGGCACATATCTGGTCAATCCATGGACAGCCGAGGGCCGTCTCGTCGATCTTGCCGCGTATCCCCGCCTCGCCTCGTACTTCGAGGAGCATGGAACCGCGCTACGGAAGCGCTACATCGCGACCAAGCAACCTGATCGCTGGTACAAGACGATCGACAAGGTCGATCACCGCCTGATTGGCCGTCCAAAGCTGCTGTTGCCGGACATGAAACTGACGATCCATCCGGTCCTCGATGAAGGCGGACTATACCCTCACCACAACCTGTATTTCATCGTCTCAGAAACCTGGGACATGCACGTTCTCGGCGGTCTGTTGCTGTCGAAAGTTGCCGAGGCTTTCGTAGAGGCGTACGCAGTCAAGATGCGGGGGGGGACGATCCGCTTCCAGGCTCAGTACCTCCGCAAGATCCGCGTGCCCGATCCGCTGGCGATCAGCGAGAGCGACCAGGTCGCACTCAGGGAAGCCTTCAACAAGCGCGATGTACAGGCTGCCACTGAAGCTGCTCTGCGTGTCTATGGGCTCGCCGAACTGCCTGACTAGAAAGGAACGGATCTTGACGGTCACCCGCCAAGACTTCGAGGACGCCATAGCTGCGTACTGGGATGCCAAGAAAACTCAGAGTGAGCTTTCCGTCATCAAGGACGCCGTGGGAGCGGGAACGGCTGGCTCAGTGCGAGGAGGTAAGCATTTCGACCATATCGCTGCTCTACTCGCCAAGTTCTTCCTCGACGCCGGCTACGCACCGGAAGACATTCGGGTAAACAAGCAGCAGGGGCTGGAGCTTCCTGGGTACTACCGACCCCAAAAGCAGTGGGATCTCGTAGTAACCCGCGGCAACACCTTGGTTGCGGCCTTCGAGCTCAAGGCCCTGGGCGGGCCTTCATTCGGAAACAACTACAACAACAGGGTCGAGGAAGCACTGGGCAGCGCCGTGGACCTGCGTCGTGCTGCACTCGCCGACGCCTTCCCTGGCGAGAGGCCATGGCTCGGGTATTTCTTCATCATGGAAGATCACCCCAAGTCCCGCAGCCCGGTATCGGTCCGGAAGGGGCCCTTCCCCGTTGAGCGAATCTGGCTGGGGAAATCCTATCAGGATAGATTCGCCATCTTCTGCGAGCGCCTGATGGACGAGGGACTTTACGACTCCGTCTGCTATATCTCGTCCTCAAAGGACGAGACGAAGCCTATCGAGCTCGTCACAAGCCTGGACTGGCGCCACTTCTCGGCAGCGATCAACGCTCGCATCAAGTACCTGGAGGACCTAGGGCTCCCTGGCCCTGATCAAGGCACGCTGTAGCTGTAACCGCCTCGCGGCGCCACCGGATTTGGCGCCGCGATCCACCTTGGTGGGCCTGCCGGGAACCTTCACTCCGATGAGGAGTCCCGACCTTTGCCGCTCGTCACATCACCAAGTGCGCCGATGAGTATTTTTAGCTCGCGCGGACTTTCATCGCAAGCAATCTCCGCTGATTCAATCAGCGCCTTAAGACCCTCCAGAGAGGATGTACTGCGAACGTAATTCACTATCCCAACCCAGTAGCCAATCGTCCCCGGAGCACCTCCGACATAAATCTCCTCGGGCAGCTTTGCACTGTCCAAGAACTCGTAGGCCTTAGTCTTCACGGGAAAAAGGGACAAAAGGGAGGCAGATATTGCCAGCTGCATGATATCCAGCCAAGCTGTACCGTCGAGCTCCGGGGCAGCCGCGGCTGCGTCCGAGTCAACCCGCAGACTTCCCCTCCGAGGCAGCAGCGCCCACGGGCCATCCCTGCCATGAGGTTCCCGCACTCCAGGTGGTTTGACCTCAGGCGCCGCCTCCAACGGCCTCTCTCCACCGCCCCCCGAAATCACCCGGGCAGCAGAAACCCACAACTCGTGGAGCCGAGAAACCTCTTCTTCCGGGTTCCGGCCAGCTAGCTCGGCAAGTTTATGTGCTAGATGGTCAACGAGTTCCGACCCAGGCAGGTCTGGCCTGCGGAAGGCGGCATGGATAGTGCTCTTGCTCTTGATGCGGTCTGCTGGCGGTCCTGCCATATCTGGACAACTCGGCCACCCAGCCAGCAAATGCAGCTCGTGCAGAGCTTCGTTAAGTTCCCTGAGAGCGCCCGGGGGGAGCCCCGGCTTCTGCAAGGCCCTGGCCACGACATACCCCCGACCGTCCGACACCGTCCAGAAACGTCCAGCAATACTCGCACGATGTCCAAACATGTGCTCGGGCGCCCCGATGCGTCGAAAAGCGGCCTCACACGTCCTGACCCGTCAGGGAGGGGTGACTGTAGGTGCAGGGCGCCCAGCCGAGGGCGCACGACCTGGAGGATCTCGAAAGCATGCCGAAGAATTCCCCTTCCGAGAAGGCCACCTTCAAGCGGTTGATCCGTACCGCGCTGTTCGCATCCGTGCGTGGGGCGGCGTACACCACAGGCGCTGCCATCGTGACGGCGGCCGCCTTGTGGCTGCAGAGCCTGTAGCTACTGGACTTGAACTCTCGCACCGGCCAAGTGGCGGGATCGCCATGCCTCCCGGACGCTCGCGACGACGCCGAGCGGCCGGGCTATGGACGTAGCTGCCGCTGGACAGCGGGCGCACTCAGCGATCACGAGAGAGCGGGATCCCGGGTGCACCCAGATGAGGCATGTGGCCGGGAATAACCTTGCTTGGGGCGTTCTGCGCAATAAGGCTCGTTGCGAACACTGCCGGCCGACGGAGGCAAGCCGTGCTGCGCATCCACTTCACCAGCGACGATCTGACGAATGTCCGCATAGCCCGTCACCCCGACCCGCTGTGGGAGATCGTGTGCAGCGTGAGCCGCCTGCAGACCCGTGACGGCGCCGCCCTCTTCGACCCGTGGAGGCGGGCGGCCGTCACGTTGGTCCGGCGGGGCGGAGCGGCCCGCGAAGCCGCGGCGGCACTGCGCAGCCTGGTGCCGTACACCGGATACTTTCCGGACTTCCTCACCCCGGCCGCAGAGGACCCCACCGAGGATCTCCACTCCGGTATCGACCAGGTGCTGACAACGCCACGCCCCCGCCTCAACGAGGAGTTGACTCTGCTGGCGACGGACGGCGCACACCCGTGGACGGGAGCCGAGCTGGCGCGCGGAGATGTCACGGCCCTGAGGGCACTGCGCGGACATCTACGCACGTACTACCGGGAGTTCATCGCACCGATGGACAGCCGCATCGGCGCGGCCACGGCGGCAGACGTGTCCCTGCGTACCCGCGCCCTGATGGACGGCGGAACGCGGGCGCTGCTCCACACGCTGCGGCCGATGGCGAGTTGGGAGCCACCCGTGCTGACGGTCGACTATCCGGTCGTACGCGATCTGTACCTGAACGGGCGGGGACTGCTGCTGATTCCGTCGTACTTCTGCTGGAGGCGCCCGGTGGCCCTGGCGGACGACCGGCTGCGACCCGTACTCGTGTACCCGGTCGACAGCCCCTTCTCGCCCCCGTCCGCCCACCAGTTGTCGCTGTCCCACCTGCTGGGTTCCACACGTGCCGCGCTCCTGTACGAGGCCGCCGTGCGCGTCTGCCCGACCACCTCCGAGCTCTCCGCCGCGACGGGCATGTCCCTGCCGACGGTCAGCGAGCAGCTGGCCGTGCTGCGGGACGGCGGACTGCTCGTGAGCCGACGCGACGGAAAACGTGTCCTGCATGCCCCAACACCGCTGGGTTTCCGCCTCCTTGACTGCACCTGACACCCCACAGCACGGCTGACATTTCGGCTGGAACCGAAACCCAGCACACCCCGTCCCCCGGCCGCTCCATGCTGATCCCCGCGGGCGCACACACCGCGCAACCGGGCAAACAGCGAAGAGAGGGCACAGACCAGATGAATCTCATGAAACGCCTCGGCACGACCGCGGCCGTGGCCACACTGCTGGCGGGCACGCTGCTGAGCATGACGGGCCCCTCCGCGGCAGCACAGGACAACGGACTCCGCGAGGTCAACTCCACGGTCGCGTCGGTCATGGGTGCGGACGTGGCGGCCAAGGGTCGCCGGATCGATGCGACCACCATGGACTACAACGGGTTCACCGCACGGAAGGCCGTCCAGGGTCAGGCACTCAACTGCTCCTACGAGCACCTGTGCATGACCGTTCGCGGTACGGAGTTCTCCTACTACACCTGCCAGTTGTGGACAGTCTCCAACTGGTACGGCACGGGCCCCTGGATCAACAACCAGACCCCGGGGACGGTCGCCAAGTTCTACGGGAAGTCGGGCAACAAGCTGTGGAGCTCGACCGCGTACAGCTCCGGCACAGCGAAGTGGGACCCGGTGTGGTCCCTGCGCCCCTGCTGACCCGGACCGGGTAGCCGAACACATTGGCAAAGGGCCTGCACCCGAGGGGTCGGGTGCAGGTACCGGGCCCCTCAGCCCCCGGTCCGGCGGTCAGGTCAGGAGGAGCCTCCGCGCGGGAAGGAGACCTCGACGCGGCGGTTCTTCTTCCGGCCCTCCTCCGTGCTGTTGTCGGCGATCGGGTACTGCTCTCCGTAGCCGCGGATCTCGAAGGTGACGGACGCGTCGAGCTGACCGGACAGCACCTTGTTGACCGCATCGGCACGCTGCTTCGACAGCACGTCTCCGTGGGCGGAGGAGCCGAGGTTGTCCGTGAAGCCGAATACCCGCACCTTGGTGGCGTTCTGCTTCTTGGCCTCAGCAGCGATGCCGGCGATACGCGAGTTGGCCTCGGCGCTCAGTTTCGCGCTGTCCTTGCCGAACAGGACCTCTGCCTGGAGGGCGAACTTGATGTCCGCGTTGGTGTCCTCGCGGCGCTCCTCCCCGCCTTGGTCCTCGACCACTTGGATGATGTCGAGGACTCTGGCCGGAGCAAGCTTGCTACCCTCCGGCATCTTGAGGTCGGGGTCGTTCCCGTCCACCTCGACCGGTGGCGTTTCCGAGGCTTCCGTTCCCGGAGGCACGCTGGGACCGTCATTCGCCTGTGCCGCCCCTGCGCCGAAGACCGACACACAAGACAGCAGGAAGGCAGTGACGACAATTGTTCCCGCGGCCTGCCTCGGCTGACGCGATGATGTGTAGGTCATGTCAGACATCATCCAGAGATCTTCAGTGAAGTGGTCGCAAACGTCGGCAGAGTGAAGTCAACCTCGGTCGTCGTGCTCGGCGGCGCCGGGAACTGCATGAACACCGGAGTGGATTTGCCGGGCTGGACCGCCGACATGTCCGATGTGCAGAGGCATCGGCCGTCCGTGTCACGGAGAATGTAGTAGCGCTTCTTGCCCGTCTTGTCCACCAGCGTCGCGCCGGCGACGGAGTTGAGATTGCTGTTCACGATCGTCGTCTCGGTGCCAACCCAAGCGGAGGGGTTCACGGGTGTGTCGCCCTTGTTCGTCAGATCTCCCTGCACGGTGACGAACCCACCCGAGTCGCGCTTCACCTGATTGATCACGAGCAGCATTCCCTTGTCGCCCCTGACCTGAGCCAGGTTCGCATCCGGGTCCACCTGTTCCCCGGCAGCGGTGTCCTCCTTCGCACCCTTGTCGCCGTCGGTGCCCTCGTCGGAAGACTTCGAGGACGACGACGTTCCGGGGCCATTCGCGCCCCCGCCGTCGTCGCCGCCGCAGCCGGTGACGAAGAGAGCCAGGACGGCCGCCATCGAGGTGGCCGCCACTGCCCTTCGGGACTTCGTGGTGCGGCGAATACTCATGGGCTCAGGATCCTTTACTCGTCTGCTCATCGTTCGCTGTCAGTCGTCGATCAGATGCACGGAGAAGATCAACTTGCCCAGTCCGTCGAGCGGATTCTTGTCGGCCAGGTCGATCGTGACATCCCGCCCCCCGTCGCAGCGGAACTCGAACGAGCCGGGCGCGTCCTCCGAATCGTCCTTGCCCTTGTCGTCCTTGTCACTGTCCTCGTCCTGACCCGATTCGGGCGTCTCGGGAGCGGACTTCAAGGAGCAGCGGAATTCGATCACCGCTGTGGCCGAAGCCGTGGCGTGGTCGTTCTTGGTCGAAGGGATCACTGAAGGACCCACGGTGTAGCGAGTCCTGACCTTGGCGGTGACTCTGTCCTGCCAATACCCCGGCCGCCAGTAGAAGTCGGTGACGTCCGACCGGTTCTTGGACGCGAGCCGAACAGCTTCTGACTCCCCTGCTCGGAAATACTGGTAGCCGCTCAAGAAGTCGTCCAGGCCGTTGGGGTCACGAAGGGCCTGGAGGAACGGCAGTTCCAGGTCGTCGCGGGCTTGCTGGGCCGCGGCGAGTGCGGCGGCGTCGGCGGCACCTTGGGCTCCGTTGCGAGCGGCCGCAGCCTGACCGACCGCAAAGAAGGCGAACGCGAGGAAGAGCAGGCCCGCCACCATCACAATGTAGATGGGGAAGGCCTGCCCTCGGTCTCTCGGGTCCCGCGCGGCCACTAACCCGCCTTGACCTGCTCCACCAACTTGGTGATACGCGTAGTGATCGCCGCTCCGATCCCCGAAGCCACCATCCCGCCGATGATCGCGACGACCACCAGGATGATGCCGAGGTACTCGAACGCCGTCTGGCCGCGGTCCGCGGTCTCGTAGCGCTTCTGGATCCTCGATACCGCGGTGTTGGCCCAGCCGTTGATGCGGACGGCGGTCTTCAGGGTGATGTTCGACATGGTGTTCCCCTCCGGATTCGGCCGACCGATTGCCGGCGGGCTCGCACGCTGCTTCGTTGTCGCTCCCGGTACCGGCTTCCTCCTGGCCGGTGCCGTGAGTGACGGGAGAAACGTACGGCGGAACGACCTGTCCGCCAGAGGGTCCCAGGGCCCATTCCCGGGCCCAATCACCCAGCTGGGTCCAGCGTTTTCCGTTCCGGCCCGGCATGGCTACCTGCCTCCTTGCGTGCCGGGGCCCGGGGTGGGGGCCGTGCCGAGCCAGCGGGCTATCGCCTCGCTCCGGCTGGTGCTGTGGAGCTTGGTGAAGATCCGGTTGATGTGGTTCTTCACCGTCTTCTCGCTGATGAAGCAGGTGGCGGCGATTTGCTGGTTGCTCATTCCCGACGCGATCAGCTCCATGACCTCCACCTCCCTCGAACTCAGCCCGTGCTGCGGCCTGTTAGGGGCTGCGACCGGGCCCCCGTTCATTGAAGACTGTCCCATACTTAATTGCACATGCGAAAGCCCCTGTGGTTGCTGTGCGGGGCGAATCGCAGGTGGCGGCGTCGGTGCGGGCGTTCCCGGCCGGGGGGCGTGTGCATACGCACCAGGGACGGGGGCGGCGCTCTCGTAGCCGGGTAGCCGGTAGGGAACGCCCGTGGTCAGGGCGGATCCGAGGCCCTCCGGGAGGGGGGCGGCCTGTGGTCCGGGGTCCTGGCGCATGTGGGCCAGCAGGGCGTCCGCCGCCGTGGCGGTGAAGTGCGCGCGGCCGCTCCTCGTGTCGCGTACGGCCTGTACGAGCTGGTCCGCCGTGAACTCGCCGTGGACCAGGTAGCCGCTCGCGCCCAGGCGCAGCGCCTCATGGACGACTTCGCTCTCGCGGCTGTAGGTCAGCATCATCACGGGGGCGACCCGCACCAGGTGCGGCAGGGCGGATATGCCGTCCACGCCGGGCATCCGGACGTCGAGCAGGACGACGTCGGGACGGTGGCGCAACGCCATCTCGTAGGCCTGGCGGCCGTCCGCCGCCTCCGCCGCGACCTCTATGTCCTCGCGTCCGGAGAGCAGGGCGCCGAGGCCGGCCCTGACCACCGGGTTGTCGTCGGCCACGACCACCCGCAGCAGGCCGGTTGCCGGTGGGAAGGCGGGGAGGGGGGTGGGGGGCGCTGTCTGTCGCGGGGCGGGGAGGCCCGGGGAGCCGGCTTCCGAATTCATGGGCGTGGCGTGCGAGGACGTGTGCTGGGAGGCGTGGTGCCGCGCGTCCCAGTTCCGGCCGGCGGCGTGCGAGATCTCGTCCGGCATGGTGCGGCCTCCTCTCAGAGAGCGGTACTTCGGGGGGAATGGTGGGGGGAATGGTGGGTGGAGTCGTGGGTGGGCGGTGCGGGGGACAAGGTCTTCAGGGGCAGCTCCAGGCGGACTTCCGTGCCGGTCGCCGCCTCGCCCCTGCCGATCCGTATGCGTGCGCCGATGGACGCGGCGCGTTCGACCATGCCGACGAGGCCGAAGTGGCCGGCCCGTTGGAGGTCGTCGAGCGTGGTGCCCGCCGGGAGGCCCTGCCCGTCGTCGTACACGCTGACGCGCAGTAGGCCGCCCTGCACGCCGGCGAGCACGGTCACACAGGAGGGGTGGGCATGGCGCTGCGCGTTCTCCATCGCCTCGGAGGCGATGGTGAGGAGCTGACGGCCGACCGCCTGGGGCACCGCCGGTACGGGCGTCTCCTGGAGGGTTTCGAAGGTGGCGGCGAGGTTGTGGCGGCGGGTGAAGTCGGCCGTACGGGAGCGGAGTTCGGTCATGATGTCCACCCCGCCGTCCAGGCCGTGGTCCCGGCGGAGGTCGGAGAGGAGCTCCCGTGACTCGGCGGCGGCGCGGCGGGCGGAGCGGGCGACCAGTTCCGCCTGGTGCTTGACCGTGAGGGGGTCCATCCGGTCGGCGGAGTGGGCCAGGCCGTCAGCGGCGAGGGCCAGGCCGTGCAGGGTCTTGGCGACCGAGTCGTGCATCTCGCGGGCCAGCCGGGTGCGTTCGGTCACCACGGCCTCGCTGACCGCGAGCCGGGCCCTGGTCTCCGTGAGGGCCTGGCTCGCGGTGCCGAAGCGGAGCAGCAGGTTGCGCAGGGTGACGCCGACGGCCCCGGCGATCACGCAGAATCCGGGGAGGAGGAGCGCGGTCGCCTCGCTGCCGTCCAGCTTCGGGTCGGCGCCGTAGACGACGAAGATGATCACCGTCTGGAGCGCGGTGAACACCGCGGAGCCCCGCCAGCCGTAGACGAGCCCGGCCAGCAGCGGCGTGCAGACCGTGACGTACGCCAGGGTGGATTCCGGTGTGGCCGTGATCAGGAGCAGGGCGCCGAAGCAGGCGTCGACGCCGATCAGCCAGCGGTGGCGCAGGAAGATGGGGCCGAAGCGCTCCCAGTCCCGGAAGAGGACGTAGGAGCCCATGAAGGTGACGACGATCGCCGCGCCGATGAGCCAGGTCGCCGGGCCAGGCGCCGTGCGGCCGATGGCGAACGGTGTCGCCATGGCGATCATCGCGAGCCGGAAGCCGAAGACCTGGCGGCACATGGCCTGGAGGGCGTTCAGCTGGATCGCGAAGGCCGGGCGACCGGTGGGGTTGGCGAGCGCCTGGCGCACGTCGTTCGCGGGGTCCGTCCGCGGGTCGCTGAGTGGGAATGCCATGGCCTGTCACCTCCGCCTGCGCGTGTCGCTCATCATCCTCGTCATGCGGGTCATCCGCCGAGGAACGAGAAGTCGACGTCGGCCCCGTACACAAATCCGACCGTCAGCAGCAGCAGGGTGCCGGGGAGCAGGAAGGTGGTGACGGCGAAGGTCGCCTTCGGGACGGCCTTGGCCGCCTTGCGGCGGGCGTTCTGGGCGTCCGTGCGGCGCATGTCGTTGGCGATCTGGATCAGCGTCTCGACGATCGGCGCACCGAGTTCCTCGCCCTGCTGGAGTGTCGTCACGAACATCGCCACCTGCTCCGAGTCGTTGCGCCTGCGGAGCTCCTCGAAGGCCTGGCGGCGGCTGACGCCCATGTCCATCTGGCGCAGGGTGATGCGGAGTTCGTCGGCCCAGGGGCCCTCGTACTTCTCCGCGACGCGTTCCAGTGCCTGCCGGAAGCCGAGGCCCGCGGAGACGACGACGGCGAGGACGTCCAGGAAGTCGGGGAGCGTGCGCTCGATGTGGTCCCTGCGGACCCGGACGGCCGACCAGATGCCGACCTCGACCCAGAAGGCGCCGAACGCGACGAGCAGGACGGCGAGGAAGAGCTGCCCGCGCATCAGCATCGTCAGGGCGCCGAACGCGCCGAGCGCCCCGTAGACGGCGCGGCGGGCGGCGTACCGGTCGATGGTGAGCCCGCCGGGGTTGCCGGCCATGTCGATCTGGCGGCGCTTCTTGCCGACCGCCTTGGCGCCCATCATCCTGAGCACCGCGGGGGCCCACCGCATGCCCATCCGGTCGATGACGGAGCCGACCGCGCCGGTACGGGTGGAGCCGACCTCCAGGGCGATGGCGAGGTCGCCGGGGAGCTTGGCGTCGGCCCGGTACATCCGGATGCCGGCGATCGTGCCGTACACGGCGAGACCCACGACGAGTGCGAGCAACAGGTCCATGTCCGCTCTCCTCCCCTCAGACGTCGATACGGGACAGGCGGCGGATCACGACGAATCCGATCGCGTACAGGATGAGCGCGACGACCACCGCGACCTGGCCGATCAGCGCGCCGGTCATCCGGTCCAGGGCGCCCGGCATCACGGCGTTCATCAGGAGCATGGCGGCGAAGCCGAAGCCCGGGACGGCGTACGCCGTGACGGTCACCTGCGAGAGCTGGGTCTTGACCTCGCGCCGGGTCTCCTTGCGCTCCTCCAGCGTCTGGGTGAGGTTGCGCAGCGAGCTGACGACCATGCCGCCGGCCCGGTTGGACAGGACGAGGGTGGTGACCAGGACGACGAGTTCGCGGGAGGGCAGCCGCTCGGTCAGCTCGCTCAGCGCGTCGTCCAGGGATTCGCCGACGTCGAGCCGGCGTGCGACCCGGGCCAGTTCCTCGCCCGCGGGGTCCTCCAGCTCCTCCGCCGCCATGGCGAGCGCGGTGCGCAGGGCGAGTCCGGCCTGGGTGGCGTTGGCGAGGATGCGGGAGAGTTCGGGGAGCTGGTTGATGAAACGGTCGGTGCGCTTGGTCCGCTGCCAGTTCAGGAAGGCGTTGGTGCCCCAGAGGCCGATCAGGGCGGCCACCGGGCCGAAGAAGGAGGCCAGGACGGAGGAGGCGGCCAGCCAGAGCCCGGCCATGGCGACCAGCGCGTAGACGACGAACTCGCCCGGCGTGATGTCCAGGCCGGTGGCCGTCAGCTTCAGCTCGATCCTGCGGCCGAGACCCGTCCTGCGCAGCCGCCGGTCGACGCCCTGGAAGCGGCGGTGGCGGCCGGCGGACGGCAGCTGTCCGGGGTGCGAGAGGCGGTCGAGGAGGGCGTCGCGGTCGGCCTTCCCGCCGGCGTACGCGTGCAGACCCACGACGCCGAGTACGCCGCAGACGAGGGTGACGCCAATCGTGAGGAGGGCGAGATTGGTCATGGCGCGGTACCTACTTGGCCTCTCGGGTGGCGAGCTGTTCTTCGGACGTGGCGACCCCGAAGGCCTGCGGGATGGGCTGGCCGGCCATGTAGAGGCGTTCGGCGGCCTTCCGGGGCAGCGGGAGGTACTCGAAGTGGCCGTGGACCCGTCCGTCGGCGCCCATGGGCCGGGCGTTGAAGCGGGCCACGCTGACGATCCGGTAGTTGTCCCGGCCGTGCGAGTCGAGCACGGCGATCTCGGTGACCTTACGGGTGCCGTCGGCGTGCCGGGTGAGCTGGACGATCACGTCCACGGCGCTGTTGATCTGGTCGTGCAGCGCCTCGAAGGGGATCTTGATCTCCGACATCGAGGCGAGTGTCTGGAGGCGCATCAGCGCGTCCTCCGCGCTGTTGGCGTGCACGGTGGCCAGGGAGCCGTCGTGGCCGGTGGACATCGCCTGGAGCATGTCGAGCGACTCGCCGCCGCGGACCTCACCGACGATGATGCGGTCGGGGCGCATGCGCAGGGAGTTGCGGACCAGGTCGCGGATGGTGACCTGGCCCTTGCCCTCGACGTTCGCGGGCCGGGACTCCAGCCGGATGACGTGGTTCTGCTGGAGCTGGAGTTCGGCGGAGTCCTCGATGGTGACGATGCGCTCGTTGTTCGGGATGAGTCCGGAGAGCGCGTTGAGGAGGGTGGTCTTCCCGGTGCCGGTGGCACCGGAGACGATGATGTTCAGCTTGGCCTGGACGAGCCCGGAGAGCAGGAACAGCATCTGCTCGTCGAGCGAGCCGAAGCTGATCATCTCCGGGAGGGTGAAGGACCGGGGGAACCGCCGGATGGTGAGCGTCGCGCCGGTCAGCGAGAGCGGCGGAATGATCACGTTGACGCGCTCCCCGCTGGGGAGGCGGGCGTCGACCATCGGATTCGACTCGTCCACCCGGCGGTTGACGGTGGAGACGATGCGTTCGATGGTCTGCATCAGCTGTTCGTGCGAGCCGAAGCGCATCGGGAGCTGTTCGACCTTGCCGCTGCGCTCCACGAAGATCTGGTCGGGTCCGTTGACCATGATCTCGGTGATGGACGCGTCCTCCAGGAGCGGTTCGAGGATGCCGAGGCCGAGTGCCTCGTCGACGACCCGGCGGATCAGCTGGGAGCGCTCGACGGTCGACAGGACCGGGCCCTCGCGGCTGATGATGTGGCCGAGTACGCGCTCCAGGCGGGCCCGCCGGTCGGCCGCGGCCAGCGAGGACATCTCCGCGAGGTCGATCTCCTCAAGCAGCTTGGCCCGGTAGGAGGCGACCATGTGGCCGTCCTCGCGGCCTCCCGCGCGTTCCTCGGGGGCGGTGATGCGTGCCCGCAGACTCATGGTGCCAACTCCTCGGTCCGGCTTGCTGGTGGTGCGGTGCGGGGCTCAGTCGCGCGGCATGGTGGAGCTGCGGGTGGCCTTCCCCAGATGGAGGCCGGGGATGATGCTGGGGATCGTCACGTGGGCGGTGTACGTGACGTCGTCGGTACGGGTCGAAGAGCCCCAGCGCAGGCCGTCCGCGAGCCAGCCGCTGATGGCGCTCGCGCCGGCCTGTTCGGGCGATCCGGCCGTCGGGCCGTCCTGACCGGCCGTGCGGGCGGCGACGCGTGCGGCGGTGCCCGCCTGGTTCACGGTGTACGCGGCGATGCCGAGCTGGATGGCGCAGAGGCCGACCAGCAGCAGCAACGGGATGAACCCCAGGTACTCGATGGCGACCTGTCCGCGCTCACGACGGGACCCGCGCCTGATTCCGGTCATCGTTCAGCCCTCCTTCACCGAAGCCGCTTCGCCGGTGACCGTCGGCCCCCAGTCGAGTACGCCGGGCACCAGGACGGGCACGGCGAGGTGGACCCTGGCCCGGTAGAGGCCGGAACCGCTCACTCCGCACTCGATGGAGCCGCCCCGCCAGGCGTCGGGCAGGTCCTCGTTCGCCGCCTGCGAGCAGGCGGCGCCGCGGTTCCCCTGCGCCCCGCCCCCGGCCCGCGCCCCCATGTCCGCCGCGTTGCTCGCCAGGGTGAACGTGTAGCCGTACAGGGCGCACTGCCAGAGCAGGACGAGCAGCAGAATGATCAGAGGCGTCACCCCGACGAACTCGATCGCGGTCTGCCCGCGGTCGCGGTCGCGGCGGCGACGCCTCCTGCCTAAGGCTGTGCCCCTGCCCGCGCTTTCGCCCGTACCGCTGCCCGTGCCGGTGTCCGCCGTCGCCGTCCGCGTCGTTGCCATGGATGCGCCCGCCCCTCAGTCGGTTCTGCCACGGCCGGCGATCTCGCCCCGCCTGCGCGGACGGCCGATCGAGCCACGGTCGCCCCGGTACTTCTCCCGGCCCGCCTGGGCGGCGGGGAGCTTCACCAGGCCCAGCTCTCCCGCCAGCGCCCAGAGCGCCTGTTTCACCACGCTCTTCTGGTCGAGTTCATGCATCCGTCCGGCGTCGACGGCACTCTGGAGTTCCTTGAAATTCGCGGGAATCGGCGTTCCGGCCAGCCGGGTCCCGGTGATCTTCTGGATCAGCGCCGGCTGGATCTCGGTGTTCCGGTTGAACCGGTTGACGACCGTCGTGGTCTCCTCCGCCTTGCGGATCTGGAGCCGGTCCCACATCCGTACGATGCGCTTCGCACCGCGTACCGCGACCACGTCCGGGGTGGTGACCAGCAGGGCGGTGTCGGCCATCTCGATGGCGGCGGCGTTGGCACCGCTCATCTGGGCGCCGCAGTCGATGATCAGGATCTCGTACCGCGAGCGCAGCGCGCTGACGATCTGCCGGGCCGCACGGTCGCTGACCTCCTCGCCGCGCTCCCCCTCACCGGGGGCGAGGAGCAGCGCGATCCCGGTGCTGTGGCTGAACACCGCGTCGGACAGGACGCGCGGGGAGATGTCGCTGATCGCGGCCAGGTCGACGATGGAACGGCGGAACTGGACGTCCAGGTACGAGGCGATGTCCCCGGACTGGAGGTCCATGTCGACCAGCGCGACGGTCCGTCCGGAGGCCTGGGCGGCGAGGGCGAGCTGCACCGCCGTGACGGTGGTCCCCACTCCGCCCTTGGCGCCGCTGACCGTCACGACGGTGCCGCCGGGTCCGGTGAAGACGTCGCCGCCCGCGCCGAGGTGCCGGCGTACGCCGACGGACCACTGGGCGGCGGACTGGACCCGGTTGATCAGTTCCTCGTAGCCCAGCGGCAGGGTGGCCAGACCGCGCGCCCCTGAGTCCATCGCGGCGGAGAACAGGCTGGGGCTCGCGTCGGCGGTGATGAGCACCACCCCGACGGCGGGGAAGCGCAGGGACACCTCCCGGATCAGCTCCAGGGCCGGCACCGGTCCGATCCGCTCGTGGACCAGAACCACCTCGGGCAGCTCGTCGAGCGATTCCCCGGCGAGGCGGGCGAGGGTGTCGATGAGCTGGGTCGAGTCACCGACCGGCGCGGCCGGTTCCGCGTCGGGGAGCTGGCTGAGCAGGGTGGTGACGGATCTGGCCGCGTCGGCTTCGCCGACGGCCGGGAGGATCCTCGTGGTCATCCGATCCTCACTTGTCCTTGTCGAGCGTGTACGTGCGGTCGCCCGGACGGATGGTGCTGTCGCTGCCGGGTGCGATGAGTGCGAGGCGTACGTGCTGCGCGAACGATTCCGCGTACGCGATGCGCTGGGTGTCCAGGGTGTTCAACGCGAAGGTGATCGGCACCGCCTCCGTGGCCTGGCTGCCCTTGCCGTCGCGGCTGGGGTCCAGCGGGGTCAGCTTGCCCACGTCCAGGACCTTGGCGTTGGAGACGATGACCTTGGACTGGGCCGGTTCGCCCTCGCGCTCGCCGGCGAAGGTGGCGTAGACGTTGACCGTGGCGCCGGAGGTGATCTTCCCGGCCACCCCGGTGGCCGCGTCGATCATGATGGCGATCTCCTGCTCACCGGGTTTCAGGGCGGGCCGCGCCTGCATCATGTCGGACTGGAGGAGCGAGCCCTTCTTGAGCGTGGTCAGGGCGATCTTGCCGCTGACGTCCGAGAGGTCGGTGACCGCGTTGGCCGAGAGCCACCGCTTGGGCATCGACACCTTCTCGAACCTGTCCGGGGTCAGGCCGGTGAAGGGAGGGATGTCGCTCTTCAGCCGGTAGGCCGAGACCTCGGGTCCGACCTTCGAGTTCACGTCACTGATCACCGAGAGCACACCGGCGAAGGCGCCGAAGGCGCACAGGACCGAGAGCAGCAGGAGTATCACGCCACGGCGCTGTCGGGAGTTCATGGGCCGGACAACCTCGTTCGGGTCGGATGTGTGGGGGGCTGACGGGGGAAGGGAGCGGGTGCGCGGCACGCGGTGGGCGTCCGGACCGCGAGGGGAGCCGCGGAGGAGGATTCCGCGGTTCGCTACGGCCGCGGCGGTGCGGGCGCCCCTTGGTTCATGACGCCGGACACGGGCATTCGGGTCTCGGTGGCGGGAAGGGGCGAGGAACAGAAACCGCAGCGATCACCGATCAGCTCCATTCCGCACCAGTGACATGTCACGCGCCTTACTGAGGACACGAGTTGATACAGGACGGAGATATCGGGAAGGTAGGCGGCAAATTCGATCAGCTTCCCGGTTCCCCACCACCGGGGGGATTGAGCGGGCAGCTTTGCGTCCTGAATCGCCTGCACCTTCCAGGCGGGCGCCAGGGTCTGCCGTACCCAATCGGACTGCAACTGCCCCTGGGCGACCTGAAGATGGGTGTCGAACTGTGGCCCCGCCAGCGGCTCCGCCGACGGGCCGACCTTGACGAGCTGCGGATTAGGCCCGGCCAGTACGGCGAACTGGGATCCGGGCACCCAGGAATGGGCGTGGGTCTTCAGACTGACGGGGACGCGGTCGAACCTGGTCACCGAATTCAGCAGGGCGCCCGCGTGGATGTAGTGGGACAGAAGCCGCACGGAGGAGGCGATCACTCCAGGGCTGAAGTCGCAGACGGACAGCTGCCGTAACTGCCTGGCCAGCACGGCCACGCCCAGCGGCGGCAGATCCACCTTGAGCAGCGCGATGCGGTCGCTCTCCAGCACCGAGCGGACGGCGTGCAGCCGCTGTTCGTGAGCGAGCGCGATTCCTGTCGGGTACACAGCGATTACGTACCCGTGCCGCTCCAGCATCATGTGCATGTCGCCGATCGCCAGATCCATCGCCTGGTCGTCGGGCGACTGGAGCAGGGCCGCCGTCGGCGTCTGCTGGTCGGTCGGCGGCAGGACCAGGTCGGTGCTGGTCACTGCTATTGCGGTCGGCACGCTGTTCCCCGTTCGGCTCCGGTCGGCGTCGCCTTGACGTCGGCCGCAATCGCTGTTGCTCCGCGCTTCCGCCTCAGCCCCTTCTCCAGCACTTTAACCGTGTCCCACACGGCAGAAACACCCAAAGGAAGGCGACAACAGCACCACTCTTCCACCAGCGGCACAACACTCCCGTACGAAATCGGACCAAACCGAAGCTTGTTAACTTCCGTACCACTGCGGAGGGTTACTGTCAGGCATTCCCATTTCCGTACCGCTGGAATTCATTTGCGCACGTCAATGTGGATCTTGACATGTCCTCGCCATAGAGAACGCGACAGGAACCGTCACTGTCCGGCCCCGCGGCTCACATCACCCGTGAGGGGGGCGCACGCCGGGCGGCTGATTGCCATCCACGGCTGGACGTCGTGCGCGGGCAGCCGTCGCCGCACCGCCTCCGACAGCCTTCGCTGCCAGAGGTCTTGACAACTTGATTGGTCTGGACCAGTTTATCGGCCAGCGGTGGCCACCGTTCCTCGATTCCACACCCCCGACATCCCCGTGTCGCTCCCCCGCCATCCCCAACTCCCCCACGGAGGCAGCAAGTGGAACGTTCCCCCGTCACCAGCAGAAGAGGGCGCCGTACCCGTCAGGCGCTGGGTGCCACCGTGGCCGTCGTCGCGGCCGGCGCCCTGACCGTCACCGGCCTCGTCAGCACCGCGCAGGCCGCCGACGTCAACGTGGCCAAGAACGCGGGCTTCGAGTCGGGCCTCGCCAACTGGACCTGTTCCGGCGGCTCCGGTGCCATCGTCTCGTCCCCCGTGCACGGCGGCACCTCCGCCCTCAAGGCCACCCCGGCCGGCCAGGACAACGCCCAGTGCACCCAGACCGTCGCGGTGAAGCCCAACTCGACGTACGCGCTCAGCTCCTGGGTCCAGGGCGGCTACGCCTACCTGGGCGTCAGCGGCACCGGCACCACCGACGTCTCCACCTGGACGCCCGGCTCCAGCAGCTGGTCCCAGCTCTCGACCAGCTTCAAGACCGGGGCGAACACCACCTCGGTCACCGTGTACACGCACGGCTGGTACGGCCAGTCCGCCTACTTCGTCGACGACCTATCGGTGAGCGGCCCCGACGGCGGCGGCGGCACCGACCCCGGCCCGACGATCCCCGCCGCCCCGGCCGGTCTCGCGGTCGGCACGACCACGGCCTCCTCCGTCTCGCTGTCCTGGAACGCGGTGTCCGGCGCGACCGGCTACACCGTCTACAAGGACGGCGCGAAGGCCACCACCACCACCGGCAACTCGGCCACCGTCACCGGGCTCACGGCCAACACCGCGTACCAGTTCACGGTGACCGCCACCAACGCGGCCGGTGAGTCCGTCAAGTCGGCTTCGGTCAGCGGCCGTACGGCCGTCGGCGGCGGCACCGACCCGGGTGTCCCGTCCACCTCCGTGCCCAAGCACGCCGTCACCGGCTACTGGCAGAACTTCAACAACGGCGCGACCGTGCAGAAGCTCAGCGACGTGCCCGCGAACTACGACATCATCGCGGTCTCCTTCGCCGACGCCACGGCCACGCCCGGTGCCGTCACCTTCAACCTGGACTCGGCGGGCCTGAACGGCTACACCGTCGACCAGTTCAAGGCCGACATCAAGGCGAAGCAGGCGGCCGGCAAGAACGTCATCATCTCGGTCGGCGGTGAGAAGGGGTCCGTCTCGGTCAACAGCGACGCCTCCGCCACCAACTTCGCCAACTCGCTCTACTCCCTCATCCAGGAGTACGGCTTCAACGGCGTCGACATCGACCTGGAGAACGGCCTCAACTCCACGTACATGACGAAGGCGCTGCGCTCGCTGTCGCAGAAGGCGGGCTCCGGTCTCGTCATCACGATGGCCCCGCAGACCATCGACATGCAGTCCACCTCGGGTGAGTACTTCAAGACGGCGCTCGGCATCAAGGACATCCTCACCGTCGTCAACATGCAGTACTACAACAGCGGTTCGATGCTCGGCTGCGACGGCAAGGTCTACTCGCAGGGTTCGGTGGACTTCCTCACCGCGCTCGCCTGCATCCAGCTGGAGGGCGGCCTCGACCCCTCGCAGGTCGGCCTCGGTGTCCCCGCCTCCACCAGCGGCGCGGGCAGCGGCTACGTCGCCCCCTCGGTCGTGAACGCGGCGCTGGACTGCCTCGCCAAGGGCACCGGCTGCGGCAGCTTCAAGCCGTCGAAGACCTACCCCGGTGTGCGCGGCGCGATGACCTGGTCGACCAACTGGGACGCCAAGTCGGGCAACGCCTGGTCCAACGCGGTCGGCCCGCACGTGCACGGCCTCCCGTAACCTCCCGCGGTCCCGCACCACGGGACCCGCGTCCATGACCAGCAGCGCCGCCGCTCCCCCGGCGGCGCTGCTGCGTCAGCCGGACGTGTGAGCCGTGCCCCGCGCCGCCGCGCCGCCGCGCAGTTCGCGGCGTCTGCGCTGTTCCGCGACGTCGGTGACCGGCGCGGACAGGAGCAGGGTCCGGGTGTACGGGTGGTCGGGCGACCGGGTGATCCGGTCGGCGTCCCCCGTCTCCACGATCTCGCCCCGGTGGATCACGGAGACCCGGTGGCTCATGAAGCGGACCACGGACAGGTCGTGGGAGACGAAGAGGTACGAGACTCCGGTCTCCTCCTGGATCTCCAGCAGGAGTTCGAGGACCGTGCGCTGCGTCGTCAGGTCCAGGGCGGAGACCGGCTCGTCGCAGACGACCAGTCGCGGCCGGAGCGCCAGGGCACGGGCGATCGCCACCCGCTGGCGCTGGCCGCCGGAGAACTCCCGGGGCAGGCGCCGCGCCGCGTCCGGGGGCAGCTGGACCCGGTCCAGCAGCTCCCCGACCCGCCCGCGGGCCTCCCGGGCGTCGACGCCCTGGCCGATCAGCGGCTCGGCCAGCGTGTCACCGACGGTCAGGGAGGGGTTCAGGGAGGTGTACGGGTCCTGGAAGATGACCTGGAGGTCGCGGCTGAGGGCACGGCGGCGGGCCCGGCCCGCGGTGTCGATGCGTTCGCCGTCGAAGGTGACGCTGCCCGACCGGACGGGGACGAGTCCGAGGACGGCCCGGCCGATCGTGGTCTTGCCCGAGCCCGACTCACCGACCAGGCCCAGGGTCTCGCCGGGCCGGACGGTGAGGCCGACGCCCTTGAGCACCTCGGTGCGCGGGGCGCGGCGGCCCTTGCCGGGGAACGAGACGCGCAGGTCCCGCACGTTCAGCAGGGCGTCCCCGTCCGCCTCTGGGGGATGTACGGCAGTTGCGGCGGTGGTCATGCCGGGGTGCTCCTCGCGTCTCGGGGCTGCCAGGGTGCCCGTGCGGGGGCGTCGTCGAGCACGGCGTCGAGCAGTGTGCGGGTATAGGGGTCGCGGGGGGCGTGCAGGACCTGTTCGGTGTCGCCGGTCTCCACGATGCGGCCCGCGTTCATCACGGTGACCCGGTCGCAGACGTCGGCGACGACGCCGAGGTTGTGGGTGACCAGGAGGACTCCGAGGCCGCGCTCCCGCTGCAACCGGCGCAGCAGGTCGAGTACCTCGGCCTGCACGCGCACGTCCAGGGCGGTGGTGGGTTCGTCGGCCACCAGGAGTTCCGGGTCGCAGGACATCGCCCCGGCGATGAGTACGCGCTGCGCCATGCCGCCGGATATCTCGTGCGGGTAGCGGCGCATGACCTGCTCGGGTTCGGGGATCTCCACGAGCCGCAGCAGGTCGACGGCGCGGCGGGCGGCCTCGGCGCGCGGGATGCCGAGGACGTAACGCATCGGTTCGGTGAGCTGGCTGCCGATGGTGAAGGCGGGGTCCAGGTTGCTCATGGGTTCCTGCGGGATGTAGGCCACCGTGCGTCCGCGCAGCGCCCGGTGTGCGCGTTCGGGCAGTCCGGCGACCTCCTGGCCGGCCACCAGGACGCTGCCCCGGCTGATCCGGCCGCCCTCGGGGAGGATGCCGAGTACGGAGAACGCGGTCTGGGTCTTCCCGGAGCCCGACTCACCGACGAGGCCGACGATCTCGCCGGGCCGGACGTCGAGGTCGATGCCGTGCACGACCTCCTTCTCCGTGCCGTCCGGACGGCCGTACGCCACGGCGAGGCCCCGGATCGAGAGCAGCGGTGCGCGGTCGTCCGCACCGGCGGCCGGGTCCGGGGCGGCGACGGGCGCGGGTGCGGCCGGATCGCGCCGCTTGCCGGGTGTGCGGCGCCTCGCGGGTTCGCCGGTACGGTCCTCCAGCACATCGCGCAGGGCCGTCGCCAGGAGCACCAGCGCGCCGTTGGTCAGGCCCAGCGCGAGGCCGGGCCAGAGCAGCAGCTCCGGTTCGCGCTGGATGTTCTGGAACGCCTCGTTGAGCATGGCGCCCCAGGTCGCGGCGGATCCGCTGCCGACGCCCAGGAATTCGAGCCCGGCCTGCAGCCCGATGGCGAGCCCCGCGACGAGCGCGACCTGGATGATGATGGGGCCGCGCACCACGATCAGCACGTGGCGGGCGACGATGCGGATGTCGGAGAGGCCGGAGACCTTCGCGGCGTCGACGTACAGCTCGCCGCGGACGTTGGCGACGATGCCGCGCACCAGGCGGAAGAAGCTCGGCGCGACCAGGACGCCGAGCACCACCATCAGGACCCAGACGTTGGGGCCGAGGATGGCGCGGGACGCCAGCAGGACGACCATGGCGGGAAGCGCCATGACGAGGTTGACGGCCCAGCCCGCGACGGCGTCGAACCGCCCGCCGCGGTACCCCGCGAGCAGCCCCGACGGCACGCCGAGGAGCAGGGCGATGGCCAGGGCGATGAGCGCGCCGCCGAAGGTGTTGCGTCCGCCGTACAGGATGCGGGAGAGGATGTCGCGGCCCGCCGAGTCCATGCCGAGCGGGTGACCGGCGCTGGGGCCCGCGAAGGCGTCGCCGAGCGAGGAGACGCCCGGGTCCTGGGGGGCGAGCAGCGGGGCCAGCAGGACGGCCGCCACCAGGAGCAGCAGGACGGTGAGGGAGACCGCGCCCAGGGGGTTGCGCAGCAGGCGGCGCGGGATGCCGCGGGGGCTGCGGGCGGGGCCCGGACGGGCCGCCGCGGGCGTGGCCGGGGCGGCGGGGAGGTTGTCGCTCATGCGACCCTCGCCTTCGGGTTGAGCCAGCCGATCAGGATGTCGACCAGGAGGTTGATCAGGACGACGCCGACCACGGTGAGCATGACGAGCGCCATGATCACGGGGATGTCGCCGCGGGTGGTGTAGGTGACGGTCATGCCGCCGATGCCGGGGAGCGCGAAGATCTGCTCGACCAGCACCGCGCCGCCGAGCAGCCCGACGAACTGCATGCCGAGTACGGAGAGCGCGGGTGCGGAGGCGTTGCGCAGTACGTGCCTGAGCACGATGCGGGAGGCCGGCAGGCCGCGGGCCCGCAGGGTGCGTACGTAGTCCTGGCGCAGCACGTCGACGACGGCGCCGCGCACCTGCTGGGAGACCCCGGCGACGGAGGCCACCGACAGGGCGAGCACCGGCAGGGTGATGGTCGAGAGCCAGTCGCCGGGTGACTCGGTGAACGGGACGTACCCGATGGCGGGGAACCAGTTCAGCCGGACGGCGAAGACGAGGACCAGCACCAGCGTGACCAGGAAGCCGGGCAGGGCGTATCCGACGACGCCGAGGACCTGCACCACCCGGTCGACGGCACCGCGCCGCACGCCCGCCCAGACGCCGAGCAGGAAGGAGACGACGGCGGTGACGAGGGTGACGCCGAGCATCAGGCTGACCGTGACGGGCAGCCGGTTGGCGATGGCCTGGGTGACGTCCTCGCTGGTGAACCAGGAGGTGCCGAAGTCGCCGCGTACCGCGTGGGAGAGCCAGTCGGTGTACTGCGCGATCACGGGGCGGTCCAGGCCGAGCGAGGCGTTCTTCGCGTCGATGGCGCTCTGCGACGCGCCCTGGCCGAGGAGTTGGCGGCCCACGTCCGTGCCGGGGATCGACAGCAGCAGGTAGGAGAGCAGGGAGATGACGACCAGGAGCAGGACTCCGGCGGCGATTCTGCGGGCGATGAAGATCAGCATGAGTCTCGGTATCCGTGACCGGCGGCCGGATCGGCCGGGGTGATGCGCGTCCGGCCGGGGCCCGCGTTCGGCGGGGCCGTGCTCGGCGCGTGGGAGGCCCCGCGCCGCTTCGGCGGCCGGGGGACTGGGGCGACCCTACCCGCAGAATTAACCAGTTGGTAGGTTTCGCTCGCAGGAATTTACCACCTGGTAAGTTCAGGGCAGTCCGGACCGGGGCCGAAAGCGCACCCGGCCCGACCGCCCCCGGAGGGAAGCCCGTTGAGCCAGGAGCCCCGGACGAAGGGCGAGCGCACCCGCGCCCGCATCCTCGACTCCGCGACCGAACTGTTCTCCCGTCACGGCTTCACCGCCGTCTCCCTGCGCGAGATCGCCACGCACGCGGGGCTCACCCACGCGGGAGTGCTCCACCACTTCTCCGGCAAGGAGGCCCTCCTGCTGGAGGTGCTCAGCCTGCGCGACCGCAACGACGCGGCACGGCTCTTTCCCCGCCTGCTCGATCCGGAGGCGCCGGAGCCGCCGCCCGGCGAGCGGCTGCGCCGCCTCATCGGTGTGATCGTGCGCAACAGCGGCACCCCCGGTCTCGTCTCCCTGTACGCGAGGCTCTCGGCCGAGGCCTCGGAGCCCGGCCATCCGGCCCACGACTACTTCGTGCGGCGGTACGCGCGGCTGCGCACCGAGGTCGCCGCCTTGCTGGCCGCCCTGTTCGATGCCGCGGAACCGCCGGTGCGGGCCGATCCGTCCCGCACCGCCCAGCAGTTGCTGGCCCTGCTGGACGGGTTGCAGGTCCAGTGGCTGCTGGAGCCGGACGCGGTCCTGATGGAGGAGCTGGTACGTGACTTCCTCGCCCGGTGCGGACTGCCCACCGCCGGAGCCGCCCCGTCGGGGCCGGGTCCGGACCCGGTCAGCGACTGATCGCCGCGAGGACCGCGGCGGCGGTGCTCCGGTGCCCGGCGGCGTTGGGGTGGAAACCGGCGGCGCTTTCGGTCTCCTTGGGCTCGATGTACCGCACCCCGTCCGCCGCGCAGGCGTCGTGGCCCACCGACGGCTTGTAGGCGTCGACGTAGGTGGCGCCGTAGACGGCCGCCTGCTCGGCGAGCATGGAGTTGAGCTGCTTGGTCTTGTCCCGTATCCACGGGAAGTCGCCGGTCGCCAGCGGGATCAGGTCGCGGCAGGCCGAGCCGTCCTCGGGGAAGATCGCCGGGTAGCCGACCAGGAACACCTCGGCCCGTGGGGAGCGGGTGTGGATCTCCTTGAGGACCGCCTCGATCTTCGGTCCGGTGGCGTTGATCCGGGAGCGGACCTCGTCCGTACCGAACAGGGTGAAGCTGGTCCTGCACGGGGCCCCGTCGGGTGCCAGGTAGGCGACCAGGACGCAGCGGGTGAGCAGGCCCGTCAGGTCGAGGTCGTTGCCGCCGATGCCCAGGGTGACCAGCGTCGTGTCCGGCCGCAGGGCGTCCAGCTGGGCGGGGGCGGACCCCTGTCGCCCGGTCATATGCGTGGTGTCGGCTCCCGCGCAGGTCACGTCGGTGACCTGGGCCGCGTGGATCGCCCCGGCGACCAGGGACGGGTAGTTCCGGCTGGAGCGCCCGCAGTTCAGGTCCGTCTCCTCTGGGATGCCGAGGCCGGAGCTGTAGGAGTCGCCGAGCGCCACGTACCGGGGCGCGGGGGCCACCGAGGCGGTACGGGCGGACAGCGCGCGGTCGCCCGGGTGCGCCGCCGCGGGACCGGCGGCCGCCATGCCGAGCAGCCCGGCGACGGCCAGTACGGCCCCCGCCCCCGCGGCGGACCGGCGGACCGGGCGGGCCCGGCGGACGGCCTGCCTCACGGACCGGGGCAAAGAACGGTGCAGCGGCATTGCCGTACCTCTTCTCGTCACGGGCCCGGAGGTCCGGGCCTCTGCGGGGCGGCGCCCCGGAATCCGAAAACCGTATGGCGATCGGTTTTAGTCGTCAAGACTCCGGACACCGACAGCCGCAACCCCGCCGACCGCGACCCCGGGTACCTTGACAGCGAAAACCGATCAACTTACGTTTTTTGTGTACCGATGCTTCCAGCCACCTCGAAACCGTGAACGGGCAGGCCGTATGACCCAGCAGAACCACTCCCCAGCCGCCGCCTCGTCCCCCGGCCCGACCCTCGCCGAGAAGGCGTCGCTGACCAGCGGGGCGGGGGACTTCGTGACCGAGGCGGCCGCGGGCGTACCGGCCGTATCGGTGTCCGACGGGCCGCACGGCCTGCGGCTGCCCAAGGAGAGCGGCGACGGCGGCCAGCTCGATCTGCACAGCGCCGCCCCCGCCACCTGCTTCCCGCCGGCCGTGGCGCTCGGCAGCAGCTGGGATCCCGCGCTCACCGAGCGGGTGGGCGGCGCCCTCGCCGCCGAGGCCCGCGCGCACGGCGTCCACGTACTGCTGGGACCTGGCATCAACATCAAGCGGTCGCCGCTGTGCGGGCGGAACTTCGAGTACTTCTCCGAGGACCCGCACCTGACCGCCGAGCTGGGCGGCGCCATGGTGCGCGGGCTCCAGGAGGCCGGGGTGGGCGCCGCGTTGAAGCACTACGCGGCGAACAACCAGGAGACCGACCGGATGCGGGTCAGCGCCGACATCGACGAGCGCCCGCTGCGCGAGATCTACCTCCGCGCCTTCGAACGCATCGTCCGCCGCGACCGCCCCTGGTCCGTGATGGCCTCCTACAACGCCGTCAACGGTGTGCCGGTCAGCGAGAACCACCGGCTCCTCACCGACATCCTGCGCACCGAGTGGGGCTTCGACGGCATCGTGATGTCCGACTGGGGCGCGGTCCGCGACCGCGTCGCCGCCCTGCGCGCCGGACTGGACCTGCAGATGCCCGCCACCGGCGGGCGGACCGACGCCGAGGTCGTCGCCGCCGTCGAACGCGGCGAACTCGACGTCGCGGTCCTCGACCTCGCGGTGGAGCGGCTCACCCGCTTCGCCCACCGGGCCACCGCCGCCGCCCGGACCGATGGCGGGGCGCCGCCCCACGAGGCCCATCACCGGCTGGCGCGGGAAGCGGCGGAACGGTGTGTGGTGCTGCTCAAGAACGACGCGGAGCTGCTGCCGCTGGACCCGCGGACCGGCAGCGTCGCCGTCATCGGCGAACTCGCCCGCACCCCCCGCTACCAGGGCGCGGGCAGCTCCCAGGTGACCCCGACCCGGCTGGACGTCCCGCTGGACGGCCTGCGGGAGGCGGCCGGGGGGACACGGGTCGAGTTCGCCGCCGGTTACGCGCTGCCGGGCGGCGAACCGGAGCGGGACGAGGCCTCGCTCACCGAGGAGGCGGAGCGGCTCGCCGCCTCCAGCGACACGGTGCTGCTCTTCCTCGGCCTGGCCGCGCAGGACGAGTCCGAGGGCTTCGACCGCGACCACATCGATCTGCCGCCCGCTCAGCTCCGGCTCCTGGAGCGGATCGCCGCAGTCAACCCGAGGGTCGTGGTGGTCCTGTCCAACGGCGGTGTGGTCCGCACCGCGCCCTGGCAGGAGCTGGCCCCCGCCGTCGTCGAGGGGTGGCTCCTCGGACAGGCCGGCGGCAGTGCGCTGGCACGGGTGCTGTTCGGCGCGGTCAATCCCTCGGGCCGGCTCGCCGAGACGATTCCGCTGCGCCTTGAGGACTCCCCCTCGTATCTGTCCTTCCCCGGCGAGGAGGGCCATGTCCGTTACGGGGAGGGCGTGTTCGTAGGCTACCGGGGATACGACGCACGGCGCGCCGAGGTCGCCTTCCCGTTCGGGCACGGCCTGTCGTACACGACGTTCGGATACTCCGGACTGACCGTGGACACCGCCCCCGGCGGTTCGCGGTTCGAGGTACGGGTCCGGGTGGCCAACACCGGGAAGCGGTCCGGGCGCGAGATCGTCCAGATCTACGCCCGGGGACCGCTGGACAGCCAGGTCGCCCGCCCCGAGCGCGAACTGCGGGGCTTCGCGGCGGTGGAGCTGGAGCCGGGCGAGTCCCGCGAGGTCCGCGTCGTGGTGGACCGCGACGACCTCGCCCACTACAGCGAGCGCGAGGGCGGCCGCCATGTGGAGGGCGGTACGTACACCTTCGAGGCCGCGGCCTCCTCCCGGGACATCAGGCTGTCCGTGGACGTTCCGGTGCAGGGCGACCCTTCGCGGATCAGGCTGACCGGGCGCCACACCCTCGCGGAGTGGTTCGGGCATCCGGTCGGCGGGCCGCTGCTCATGGCGCGGTTCGCCGGTGGCGGCGAGGGCGGTCAGGGCTCGGCGGCGATGGCCGATCCGGTGATGCGCCGCTTCCTTGCGGGCATCCCGCTGGATGTGATCGCCGAGTTCCCGCAGGGCAGCCTCACGCCGGAGGACGTGGCGGCGCTGACCGCCCGGGTGGCGGCGGCCGGGGACGCGGCGGACGAGCGGGCGGACGGCAGCGGTGCCTGAGGACGGCGCGGCCGTCGACGGGCGCGCCGCCGCCGGGTGGGAGGGGGTGGTGGAAGCGTTCGCCCGGGGGCAGGCAACGGACCCCGGTGCGGCCCAGCTGACCGTGCACCACCGCGGCCGGGTCGTCGTCGACGCGTGGACGACCGGGCGGCCCGACGGCGGGCGCACCCACGGCCCGGACTCCGTGGGGGTGCTGATGTCCGTGACCAAGGGCCTGGTCGCCGTCTGCGTCCACCTGCTCAGCGAGCGCGGGCAGCTCGATCCGGACGCGCCCGTGGCGCGCTACTGGCCCGAGTACGCGGTCCGGGGCAAGGAAGGGACGACGGTCGCCGATCTGCTCACGCACAGCGCGGGGCTGCCCTCGTTCACCGCGTCCCCGGCGGACGCGGCAACCGTCGATCTGCTGGACCGGGAGGAGTGCGCGGCGCGGCTCGCGGCATCGCGGCCGCTGTGGCGGCCCGGCACCGCCGCCCTCTACCACTCGCTCACCTTCGGGCATCTGGCCGGTGAGATCGTCCGGCGGATCACCGGGAGCACGGTCGGGGAGTTCTTCGCGGCCGAGATCGCCGCACCCCTGGGCCTCAGCCTGTGGATCGGGCTGCCGCCGGACGAGGAGCACCGGTTCGTACCCCAGCACTCCCCCGCACCGTCGCGCACGGACGACGCGATCACCGCGCTGCTCGCGGCCCTCGGCCTTTCCCGGGACGAACCGCTCGCCCTGGCGCTGATGGCCTCGACGACCGAACTGACCCGTTTCACCGACGCGTTGGGCACCCGAGCGGGCCGCGCCGCCGAGGTCCCCGCGGCGGGCGGCATCGGCGACGCCCGCTCGCTGTCCCGGCTCTACGCGGCCGTGATCGGGCACGTCGACGGCGTACGGCTGCTGTCGCCGCTCACGGTGGAGCGGGCGTGCGCGCCCCGCACCGACCGGCTGCCGCCGCCCGCGCCGCTGGTCCGCCCCGCGGACGCCGACCCGAGCCGCTTCGGGCTCGGCTTCGAACTCCCGCGCCGCGGACTGCCGATGCTGGGTGAGGGGTCCTTCGGCCACGCGGGGGCGGGTGGCCGGCTGGGCATGGCCCACCCCCGGAGCGGCCTGGCCGTGGGCTACACCTGCACGGAGATGTCATGGACGGGGACCGGACCCGATCCCCGCTGGGTGCCGTGGACGCGCGCGATCCACGAGGCGGCCGGAACGGCGCGCGGCGGCTGACCCGGGCGTGACGAGCGACGGGGCGTCGCGGCGATGACCGCTGCGACGCCCCGCCCGTGTGCCCGGCCCGAGCACGGGGCCCGGGGCCCGGCGTCAGTCCCCCGGCCTCGGGGCCAGCAGCGCCATCACGTCGTCGATCGGCTGCTCCATGGACGTCGAACGGTCGATCAGCCACTGCAGCTGGATGCCGTCCGCCACCGCGATGAGCAGCACCGCGAGGCGCTCCGGCGGGATGTCCGTACGCATCTCGCCCTCGTCCATCCGCCGCTGAAGGTACTCCGCGACGCGCTCGCGCAGGGTCGGGTAGCGGTCGGCGAAGTGGGCGTGGGCCGGGTGCTCCGGATCGCTGGCCGCCGCGGACATGGAGACGAACAGCTCCACGAGACCGGGTGTGCTCGCGCCCTCCCGGATGATCTCGCGGTAGGCCTCCGGGCCGGCCCGCTCCCGCTGGCGTTCCCGCGCCGTCTCGTCACGCACCCGCAGGACCTGGGTGAGCAGGTCCTCCTTGGAGTCGAAGTAGTGCATGAGGCCCGGGAGGCTCAGATTGCACCGGGCCGCGACCTTGCGGAGGGAGGTGCCGCGGTATCCCTCGGCGGCGAAGATCTCCAGAGCGGCGTGCAGGATCTCACCGCGCTTCGCCTCGCCCTTCTCGTAAGGACCTCTTTTTGCCATGCCGTCAGCCTAGACGGAGGGCCGGTACGCCCGCCGGGGCGCCGGGTATGCGCCGGGAGCGGGCCAGGGCCCCGAGCCAGTGGGCCGACTGCTTCGGGGTGCGCGCGAAGGTGCGCGGATCGACCGCGATCAGCCCGAACGTCGGCCGGTAGGTGCCCCATTCGTAGTTGTCCAGCGCGCTCCAGTGGAGGTAGCCGCGCACGTCGATGCCGTCGCGCATGGCGTCCGCGAGGCTCGCGAGGGCGCGTGCGGTGTAGGCGATGCGCCGCTCGTCGTCCCCGGTGGCGATGCCGTTCTCGGTGACGAGGATCGGGATGCCGGGCAGCAGCCGGGCGGTGTGCCGGACGGCCTCGCCCAGCGCCTCCGGGTAGAACTCCCAGCCGGTCAGGGTGGTCTCGGCCCCCTCGGGGACGGGCAGCGGTCCGCCGGGGCCGATGAGGTGCCGGGTGTAGGCCTGTACGCCGATCCAGTCGTCCTCGCGCGCGGCCTCCAGGAACACGTCCTCGCGCGGGCGGGCGTAGGCGTCCGCCGTCCGCCGCGCCCCGGGCTCGGCCTGGTACACCTGGTTGGCCACGGTCCAGCCGACCTGGAGGCCGAGGTCTGCGGCCTTGAGGACGGTGCTCGCGGCGCGGTGGGCGCGGATGAGGGACTGGGTGATGTCCGCCGCGGGCTCGACGGCACCGAGGCCGCCGGCCGCCGCGCCGTTCTCGCCCGCACCGGCGGCCCCGCTCCAGCCGTGCTCGGCGGCGTGCCGCCGGATGGCGTACATCAGGGCCACCATGTTGGGCTCGTTGATGGTCGCCACGTGGCGTACCCCGGCGCGCAGGACGTCGAGCGCGGTACGCGTGTAGGCCGCGAAGAGTTCCGCCGCGTCCGGTGCGGCCCAGCCGCCGTGCTCCCCGAACCAGCGCGGGGAGGTGAAGTGGTGCAGGGTCACCACAGGGGTCAGCCCGCGTTCGAGCGCACCGCGCACCATGGCGCGGTAGTGCGCGACGGCCGCCTTCGACACCCGGCCCCGCTCGGGCTCGATGCGCGCCCATTCGATGCTGAAGCGGTAGGCGTTGAAGCCGAGGTCCCGCAGCAGGTCCATGTCCTCGGGCCAGCGGTGGAAGCTGTCCGCGGCGTCGCCGCTCGGCTCGGTGACGAAGGTGTCGGAGCTGTTCTCCAGGGCCCACCAGTCGCTGGACACGTTGTTGCCCTCGACCTGGTGGGCAGAGGTGGCGGCTCCCATCAAAAAGCTTTCCGGCAGCACGAGTTCGGACTCGGCCGAGGGCTTCATACAGTCACCTCTAAAAAGCGTTCGTTGATCGGTTTTCATGTTAGCGTACAGGCGGCGCCGGTCCGGGAGGAAGAGGCGCCGGGTCACCCGCGAAGCCCGGACCCGGCCCGGGAACCCGGCGGCACCGAAGCGCCGCACCTGACGAACCGGCGTCCGGGCCCCGGGCTCCCGGACCGGCCGGTGGAGGAATCCATGAACGCCGTCATCCCCCGCCCCGCCGCACGGGCCACCCCGGACGGCGCCCCCGCGCTCGCGGTGGCCGGACCATGGCGCGTCCGCGCCGACGACGACCGCCTGACCGGGGTCGCCGAGACGGTCCGCGCCCTGCTGGAACCCCATCTCGGCGCACGCCCGCTCACCGAGGACGCGTCGGCCGCGCACGGGAGCGAGATCCTCCTCCTGCTCGACGGAACGTCCGTACCGCCGGTCCTGACCCTCGGCACGGACCCTGCGGGCGGCACCGAACCCGCCGACGAGGCCTACGCCCTGACGGTCGGGGCGCGGGGCATCACCTGCCGCGCCCGCACCCCGCAGGGCGTCTTCCGCGCGGCCACCACCGCCGTCCAGCTGATCGCGACCGCGCCGCCCGGCGGGACGATCGACGCCCAGGAGCTCACCGACGCACCGCGCTACGCCTGGCGCGGCCTCCTGATCGACCCGGCCCGCTGCTTCCTCACCCCCGCAGAGGTGCGCGGCATCATCGACCTCGCCGCCCTCTACAAGCTCAACGTGCTCCATCTGCACCTCACCGACAACGAGGGCTGGCGCCTGGAGCTGCCCTCGGTCCCGGCCCTGACGCGGGGGCAGACGGACGCGGACGGGCAGCGGCTGTTCTACACCGCGGACGAGTACCGGGACCTCCAGGCCTACGCGGCCCAGCGCCACATCACCCTCGTGCCGGAGATCGACCTGCCGGGGCACTGCGCCGCCCTGCGCGCGGCCCTGCCCGGCCTCCCGCCGGCGCCCGCGCCCGAGTCGGCCCGCGGCTTCCCCTTCGTACCGCCGCTGGACCTGACCGACCCGGACACCCACGCGGCGGTGTCCGCCGTGTTCGCCGACGTCTGCGCCCTGACCACCGGCCCCTTCGTCCACATCGGCGGTGACGAGGCGGTCGGCATCACCGACGCGTGCTTCGTCGCGGGCGTACGCGAACTGCGCGCACTCGCCCGGAAGTCCGGCAAGCGCCCGGTGTCCTGGCAGGAGGCCTCACGGGCGGGGATCGGGCCCGAGGATCTCGCCCAGTTCTGGGTCGACGTCCCGATGATGGACCTGCCCGGCACCCCCGAGGAGCTCGCCGCCCGGCCGGACCTGCTCGCGGCGGGCATGACCATGGAGTTCGCCTCGGCCCTCACCTCGTTCTTCGCCCCGTCCGACGACGACACCGAACGGATCCTGGCGGGCGGCGGGCGCGTACTGCTGTCCCCGCAGTCGCACCTCTACCTCGACCGGCGCTACTCGGCCGAGGTGACTCCCCCGCACCGGGCCCAGGACGCGGAGCGCCTCGGCTTCCCCACGTACCGCCCCCGCAGCGTGCGCCACACGGCCTCCTGGGACCCCGCCTCGCACGGCATCCCGGACGACCGGATCGCGGGCGTGGAGGCGACGGTGTTCGGGGAGACCCTGACCGGCCTCGACGACCTGACCACGCTGCTCCTGCCGCGCCTGGGCTCGGTCGCGGAAGCCGCCTGGTCGGGGCGGGCCGCCGCGTGGGAGGAGTACCGCCACCGCCTCGCCCGGCACGCGCGCGTGTGGCGGGAGCGGGGACTGGCCCACTTCGACGCCCTGGACGTCCCCTGGGAGTGATCCACCCGCGCACGGCATGACGGAAGGCGCCCTCCCGGAGCGGGGAGGGCGCCTTCCGTCATGCCGTGCGCGACGCCGGTGTCAGGACGCGGCGGGCGTGTAGTTGTAGATCGACGGCACAGCCATCCCGGACTGCGTGCGGACCTTCACGTCCTTGCTGGACACCACCAGGAACGTCGAGCGGTAGAAGGGCACGAACCACCCCTCCTCGACCAGGTGCCTGTTCAGGGCGCGCGCCGCTCCGTCGGCCCCGGCGCCGCCCGCCTGGACCTGCGGCAGCAGCTTCTTGACCGTCGCGTCGGTGGAGCCGAACAGGTTGAACGTGCCGGGGGCCACCAGGTCCTGGATGGTGATCCAGTCGGTCGAGGGCTGCCCGATGTTCATGACCATGGCGGAGTAGGCCCGGTCCTTGTAGATCTTCTGGAGGGCGCTGCCCCCGTCGAGCTGCTCCCAGACGACCTTGACGCCGACGGCCTTCAGGTCCGTCTGGACCGAGGCGGCGAGCGCGTCGTTGACGATGGCGGTGACCCTCGGCAGCTTCAGCGTGAACCCCTTGGCGTAACCGGCCTCGGCCAGCAGCTGCTTCGCCTTCGCCGGGTCGTGCGCGTAGAAGGTGTCCAGGCTCTTGTCGTACGCCTTCGTCCCGGTGCCGAAGATCTGGTCGGTCGCCGCACCGCGCCCCTGGCGCAGCTTGTCGAGCATCGTCGTGCGGTCCAGGGCGTAGTTCAGCGCCTGCCGCACCTGCGGCTTGCGCAGCGCCGGGGTCAGCGCGCCACCTCGGTCGAAGAGCAGCAGGCCCTGGAAGTCGAAGGAGTGCTCGATCCTGGTGAGGCTCCGGTCGGACGCGACGGAGGTCTGCTGGTTGGCGTCCTGGAGGACGGCGCTGTCGATCTGGCCGGTCCTGAGGCCGTTGACGACGGCGGTCTCGTTGTCGAAGACGCTGATGGTGAGGGTCTTGTACGGCAGCTCGTCGCCCCAGTAGCCGCCCTTGCGAGCGAATACGTACTTGTCGCCGATCGCGGTCCTGGCCTTGTCGAGGGTGTACGGGCCGGTGCCGACGGGCGTCGTCCTGAGCGATCCGTCCGCGAGCTTCGCCGGGCTCGCCATCAGGCCGGCGGCGTCGCTGAGGTAGAAGAACATCGCCGGGTCGGGAGCCGAGAGCTGGAGCGTCACATGCGTGGCGTCCTGGACCGTGACGGACTTGAGGGCGGCGAGATTCTTGGCCGCGCCGCCACCGCCCTTCTGGAAGTGCTCCAGGTTCGCCTTGACCGCCTCGCCGTCGAAGGCGTTGCCGTCGCTGAACTCGACGCCCTCGCGCAGGGTGAGCGCCAGCCGCGTGCGGCTCTTGTCGTAGGTCCACTCGGTGGCGAGCATCGGCTTGAACGTACCGTCCGGGTCCCGCTTGAGCAGGGTGTCGTACACCGCCTGGAAGTAGGGCAGTGCGCTGCCGATCGCATCGGCCGGGTCCAGACTCTGCGCGGACGTCAGGGTGGCGATGTCGAGCTCCGAGGCACCGCCCTTCGCCACGTCGCCGCCCCCACAGCCCGTCAGCACCAGGGATGCCGCGGCGGCACAGGCCGCCCACGCCCCGGCCCGGGTGGAAATCCTCATCTTGTACTCACTGTCTGGAGGGCCGGGCAGCGATGTCGCCCGGCGGGAACGTCAGGGCAGCCGGACAGCACGTCCGGCCGACGGACTCTTCGACTTCGAAAACCATAATGTGATCGGTTTCTGGGCGTCAATGGACCGGCCGGAGAAGTCGGGGCGGAATCGGCAGCGCCCAGGCACGGGGTGTCGCCGCCGCGGCAGCGAAAAAGCCGCGCGGGCCCGGCCGGTCAGCCCGGCCGGGCCCGCGCGGTGGAGGACCGCCCTCCGGGGCGGTTCCTGCGAAAGGTTCTAGGGCGCGTTTTGAAAGTAGCGTCGTCCGCCGCGAGCGTGCGTGCCAGGCGCCGCCGGGCAGACGGGACTTTCAGAACACGCCCTAGATCACCAGACTGAGCAGCGCCGCGACCACGAAGCCGGTGACGGACAGGACCGTCTCCAGCACCGTCCAGGACTTCAGGGTGTCGCGCTCCGAGATGCCGAAGTACTTCGACACCATCCAGAAGCCGCCGTCGTTCACGTGCGAGGCGATGATCGAACCGGCCGAGATCGCCATGATGATCAGCGCCAGATGCGGCTGCGACATGCCCTGGCCCTCGACGAGCGGGACGACGATGCCCGCCGTGGTGACGATGGCGACGGTCGCGGACCCCTGCGCGATGCGCAGCACCGCGGAGATCAGCCAGGCCAGCAGGATGACCGGCAGGCCGACGTCGTTGAAGGTGTCCGCGAGCGCGTCGGCGATGCCGCTGTTCTTGAGCACGGCGCCGAAGATCCCGCCCGCGCCGACGACCAGCAGGATGTTGCCGACCGGCTTGAGGGAGGAGGTCGACACCGATTCCAGGGACTTGCGGGACCAGCCGCGCCGGATGCCGAGCAGGTAGTACGCGAGCAGCAGCGCGATCGTCAGGGCGACGAACGGGTGGCCGAAGAACTCGATGACGGAGCGGAGGGTCGAGGGGTCCAGCGCGATGGAGGAGAACGTCGCGGCGAGGATCAGCAGCAGTGGGGTGCCGATGATCCCGAGCACGGTGGAGAGCGCGACCGGGGCCTCCTGCGGGGTGACCCCGGCGGCGCGCTGTTCGGCGACGACGGCGGCCTTGGCCTCCTCCGCGGCCTCGACCATGTCCTGCGGGACGTCGACGAAGATCCGCTTCCCGATCCAGGCGGCGTAGCCCCAGGCGGCCAGTACGGACGGGATGCCGACGAGGGCGCCCATCAGGATGACCCAGCCGAGGGAGACGTGGAAGAGGCCCGCTGCGGCGACCGGTCCGGGGTGCGGCGGCAGGAACGCGTGGGTCATGGACAGACCCGCCAGCAGCGGCATCGAGTACAGCAGGATCGACTTGCCGGACCGCTTCGCGGCGGCGTACACGATCGGCGCGAGGACGAAGATGCCGACGTCGAAGAAGACCGGGATACCGAAGATCAGACCGGTCAGGCCCATGGCGAGCGGGGCGCGCTTCTCACCGAAGAGGTTCAGCAGACGGGCACTCAGCACCTCTGCTCCACCGGAGACTTCGAGGATCGCGCCGAGCATCGTGCCGAGGCCGATGATGATCGCGACGTGGCCGAGGATGCCGCCCATGCCGGATTCGATGATGGAGACGGCGGCGGAGCTCTGCACCGTACCGAAGAGCTCGGTGACGGAGAGTCCGGCGCCCAGGCCGACGGCTATGGAGACGGCGAGGAGTGCGACGAACGGCTGGAGCCTGACCTTGATGATCAGGAAGAGGAGGAGCGCGATCCCGAGGACGGCGACGGTCAGGAGACCGGCCGTCCCGTCTATGAGGAGGAGGAGTCCACCGGTGTGGGGTGGCGTCTCGACCGGTGGGGGGCTGGCGGCGAGCTGCATGGGTAACTCCGTTGTCGTCCATGGGGCTTGTGGGTAGGGGGGAGCGCGACAGGGCGCCCCGGTGGGGCGGGGCGCCGTGCCGTGCGTGGTGGTGCGGTGGTGCGGGTGCAGCAAGGGGATCAGGATCAGCCGAGGACCGCGAGGGCGTCGATCTCGATGAGCAGGCCCTTGGGCAGACCGACGTAGACCGTCGTACGGGCGGCGGGGGCGGCCTTGAGGTTCTGCTCGCCGAAGTAGGCGTTGTAGATCTCGTTCATCTCGGCGAAGTGGTCGACGTCCGTGAGGTAGACGCGCATCATCATCACGTCGTCCCAGCTCGCGCCGCCCTCCTCCAGGATCGCCTTGACGTTGGCGAAGGTCTGGAGGGTCTGCTCGCGCAGGGTGGGACCGGCCGGGGTCGGGGCCTGGCCCTCCACGGCGGGCAGGAAGCCGACCTGGCCGGCGACCTGGAGGATGTTCCCCTTGCGTACCCCGTGCGAGAACTTCGCGGGCGGGGCGGTGTGGGTGCTCGGGGTGAGGGGGGTCTTGTCGGTCATCGCTGATCAGGCTCTCTTGGGTCGGGTGGTGCCGGAGTACTCCCGGCTGATGGTGTCGGCGGTGCGCCGCACCAGCGGGAGCAGGGTGAGGAGTTCCTCCGCCGTGACGACCACGTTCGGCGCGGAGACCGACATGGCGGCGACGACGCGCCCGTCGGCGCCACGGATGGGGGCGCCGACGCAGTTGATGGACTCCTCGTGGCCGCCGAGGTCGGTGGCCCAGCCCTGTTCGCGTACGGCGGCGAGCTCCTTGAGGAACGCGGCGGCGCCGGGGGTCGAACGGGACGTGTACATGGGGTAGTCGAGCTTCTCGGCGACGGCGCGCCGTTCCGGCTCGGACAGATCGGCGAGGAGCAGCTTGGCCACGGCGGCGACGGTGATCGCGACGGGTTTGCCGATCCGGGAGTACATCCGGACCGGGTAGCGGCTCTCGACCTTGTCGATGTAGAGGACCTCGTTCTCCTCGTACACCGCGAGGTGGACGGTGTGTCCGCAGCTCTCGTTGAGTTCGGCGAGGTGCGGGTGGGCGATCTCCCGGACGTCGAGGTTCTCGACGGCCTCCTGGGCGAGCGCGAAGAGCCGTGCGCCGAGCCGGTAGCGCTGGTCCTGCTGGCGGTAGACGAGTCCGTGCTCGTGGAGGGTGCGCAGGAGCCGCAGCGCGGTGGACTTGTGGACGTCGAGCCGCTCGGCCACCTGCCCGAGGTCGGCGGGTCCCTGCGCGAGCAGCGGCAGGATGCTCAGCGCCCGGTCGACGGTCTGGCTCATGTCGTACGTACCTCCTGGTCGTCCCCCGTCCAGCCGGGGCCGAGACGCAGTCTCCCCCAGGCGGTGTCGTCGAGGGCCACCAGGCGGTCGGCCCGGTCGCGGGCGGGCGGGTCGGTGAGGTCGCCGGGGACGGTGAGGGCGGCGGCGGCCATCAGGTGGCCGTGCCGGGCCCGGTCGCGGACGGGCAGTCCGCGCAGGGTGGCGGAGAGGAATCCGGCCGCGAAGGCGTCGCCGGCTCCGACGGGCGCGACGACGTCGACGCGCAGCGCGGGCACCTCTGTGACGGTGTCGCCGGCGATGACCGTCGCCCCCTCGGCGCCCCGCTTCACGACCAGGACCGCCGGTTCCGGGAGCGCCGCGCGGATCGCCTCCGCGCCCACGATCCCCCAGGCCTCCTCCGCCTCGTCCTCCCCGACGAAGACCAGGTCCGCGCCGCGGGCCAGCTCCAGCAGGACCCGGGGGGAGGCGTCGCCGCCCCGCCACAGTCCGGGCCGGTGGTTGACGTCGAAGGAGACGAGCGGGCGGCCGGGGCGCGGGGCGGTCAGCTCGCGCAGCAGCGTCAGACAGTCGGCGGAGAGCGCGGCGGTGATGCCGGACAGGTGCAGGACCCGGCCGGCGAACAGCGCCTCGTGCGGCACGTTGGCGGGGGACATCGCGGAGGCGGCGGAGCCGGCCCGGTAGTACGCCACCTCGTGGACGTCGGCCGCGCGGTCCGTCGCCGTGCGGAAGTAGATGCCCGTGGGCCGGTCGGGGTCGCGCCGGACGGCGGAGGTGTCGACGCCGTAGCCGGCGATCGTGTCGACGAGGTGGTCACCGAAGCCGTCCGCCCCGACCCGGCTCACCCAGGCCGCCCGGTGTCCGGCCCTGGCGAGCGCGCAGGCGACGTTGGACTCGGCGCCGCCGATGCCCCGGCCGAAGGACGGCACGTCGGCGAGGCGCCCCGGCTGCGAGGGCAGGAACGTCACCATGGACTCGCCGAGGCAGACGACATCCGTGGTCGCTGCGTCGGCGGCGGTCCTGGCCGGGGTTCCGGACACTCGGGGCTCCTCTTGGTCTGCGGGCGGCACCGGTTCTCACCATTGACCGGGCGTCGGCTCGGATGTTAGACAGCCCTGAGCGATATGCGCAATGGGTGTTGCATATGCTGCAACGTAACAGTACGACGATGACGACCTACTTCGATCGAGGAGGCACCCCATGGCTGCCGAGGCTGCCGACCGTCCCGTGGCCGGGCTGACCGGTCCGGCCGGGCTGACCGGACTCGCCGGACTCGCCGACGAGCGGGTCGACCACCGGTTCAAGGCGCTCCCGCCCGACGCGCAGGGGCTGACCGTGGCGGCGCTGGCCGCCGAGCGGCGCTCCCTCTTCACCGGCGGGTTCACCACTCCGGTGCTCGCCCTGTCGGCCGAGTCCGTCGAGCACAACCTCGCCCTGCTGGAGACGTACGCCGAGCGCCACGGCCTCGCGTTCGCCCCGCACGGCAAGACGTCGATGTCCCCGCAGCTGTTCGCCCGCCAGCTGGAGTACGGCGCGTGGGGCATCACCGCGGCGGTGCCGCACCAGGCGCGGGTCTACCGGGCCTACGGGATCCAGCGGATCTTCCTCGCCAACGAGCTCGTCGACGCCGCCGCGCTGCGGTGGCTCGCGGGCGAGCTGGACGCCGACCCCGGGTTCCGGTTCGTCTGCTACGTCGACTCGGTGCGCGGCGTCGAGCTGATGGACGAGGCCCTGCGCGCGGCCGGTGCCTCCCGCCCGGTCGACGTCGTCGTGGAGCTCGGCGCCGGCGAGGGCGCCCGCACGGGGGCCCGTACCGAGGCCGACTGCGCCGAGGTCGCGGACGCGGTCGGCGAGGCCGGGAGCCTGCGCCTGGTGGGCGTCGCCGGTTACGAGGGCGAGGTGCCGCAGGCCTCCGGTGAGCGGGTACGGGACTGGCTGCGCCGACTCGTCGCGCTGGCCGCGGAGTTCGACGCGCGGGGACGGTTCGCCGCGCTGGAGGCCGGTGAGCCGATCGTGATCAGCGCGGGCGGCAGCGCGTGGTTCGACGCGGTGGCGGACGTGTTCGCGGAGATCCCGGAACTGTCCTCCCCCGTACTCAAGTTGCTCCGCTCGGGGGCGTACGTCTCGCACGACGACGGCCACTACCGCCATCTGACCCCTTTCAACCGGGTGCCGGAGGAAGGCGCCCTGGAGCCCGCCTTCCGGCTCTGGGCGCAGGTCGTCTCCCGCCCCTCCCCCGGGCAGGCGTTCCTCAACGCGGGCAAGCGGGACGCGGCCTACGACCTCGACCTGCCCGTGGCGCAGGTCGTGCGGTCCGGGCGGGACGGCTCGGTCCGCGAGGCGTCGGGGATCGAGATCACCGGACTGTCCGACCAGCACGCCTGGGTGCGGACGGCGGACGGGGCCGAGCTGGAGGTCGGGGACTGGGTGGGGATGGGGCTCTCGCACCCCTGCACGAGCTTCGACAAGTGGCAGCTGATTCCGCTGGTCGCGGCGGACGGCACGGTCACGGACTACATCCGCACGTTCTTCTGATCCCCTGCGGGGTGCCCCACCCCACCCCACCCCGCCCCTTCCCGTAACCGGGGCTCCGCCCCGGGCCCCGCGCCTCAAACGCCGGCGAGGCTGAATACGCAGCCCCACCGGCTCGGCCGGGTATCGAAAGGCACCCCCATGGACCTGGTCATCCGCGACGCGCGCGTCATCGACGGCACCTCCGCCCCCTCCTACCGCGCCGATGTCGCCGTCCGCGACGGCCGGATCGCGGAGATCCACCCGGAGCGCGCCCCCGGCCCCCGCCCGTCCGCCGCCCGGACCCTGGACGCCGACGGGCTCGCCCTCTCCCCGGGCTTCATCGACATGCACGCCCACAGCGACCTCGCGCTGCTCCGCGACCCCGACCACAGCGCGAAGGCCGCACAGGGCGTCACCCTCGAAGTCCTCGGCCAGGACGGGCTGTCGTACGCCCCGGTGGACGACCGCACCCTGGCGGAGGTCCGCCGCTCCATCACCGGCTGGAACGGCGACGGCAGCGACATCGACTTCGACTGGCGCACCGTCGGCGAGTACCTGGACCGGCTCGACCGCAACTTCGACGGGCAGGGCATCGCCGTCAACGCCGCCTACCTCATCCCGCAGGGCACCGTCCGGATGTACGCGGTCGGCTGGGACGACCGCCCCGCCACGGAGGCCGAGCTGACCCGGATGAGGGAGCTCGTCGCCCAGTCCATGCGCGAGGGCGCCGTCGGCATGTCCTCCGGACTCACCTACACCCCGGGCATGTACGCGGACGACGCCGAACTCACCGAGCTCTGCCGGGTGGTGGCCGAGCACGGCGGCTACTACTGCCCCCACCACCGCTCCTACGGGGCGGGCGCGCTGGGCGCGTACGAGGAGATGGTGCGGCTCACCCGCACTGCGGGCTGCGCCCTGCACCTCGCCCACGCCACCATGAACTTCGGTGTGAACGAGGGGAAGGCGCCGGAGCTGCTCACCCTCCTCGACCGGGCCCTGGACGCGGGCGCCGACATCTCCCTCGACACCTACCCGTACACCCCGGGCTGCACGACCCTGGTCGCCATGCTGCCGAGCTGGGCGAGCGAGGGCGGGCCCGGATCGATCCTCGCCCGGCTGGCCGACGAAGCGACGGCGGCGCGGATCCGCCACGACATGGAGGTCGTCGGGGCGGACGGCTGCCACGGCGTACCGATCGAGTGGGACCGCATCGAGATCTCCGGCGTCAGCGTGCCCGGCCTCGACTCCTACGTCGGCCGTACGGTGGCCGAGTCCGCCCGGCTGCGCGGCGAGGAGCCCTGGGTGACCGCGCGGCGGGTGCTCCAGGAGGACCGGCTCGGCACGACGATCCTCCAGCACGTGGGCCACGAGGAGAACGTCCGGCAGATCATGCGCCACCGGGTCCACACCGGTGGCAGCGACGGCATCCTCCAGGGCGACAAGCCGCACCCGCGCGCCTACGGCACCTTCCCGCAGTACCTCGGCCGGTACACCCGGGAGCTGGGCATCCTCGGTCTGGAGGAGTGCGTCGCCCACCTCACTTCCCGTCCGGCGGCCCGGCTGCGGCTGGCCGACCGCGGGCTGGTGCGCGAGGGCTACCGGGCGGACCTGGTCCTCTTCGACCCGTCGACGGTGGCGGCGGGCTCCACGTTCGAGGAGCCGCGCACCCTGCCGTTCGGTATCCCGCACGTACTGATCGACGGCCGCTTCGTCATCGAGGACGGCAAGCGGACCCAGACCCTGGCCGGGCGCTCCGTGCGCTCCGTCTAGGGAGTCTCCGCCGCCCGTTCCGCCGCCCACGCGAGGTCCTCCTCCGTGGGCGCGTCGTCCTGGGTGAGCGCCCGCCGCCAGTAACCGCTGAACTCGACGGCGGATTTGGGCAGTCCGCGCTCCTCCACCAGATGGCGGCGCAGCGCCCGGACCGTACCGGCCTCGCCCGCGAGCCAGCCGGCCGTATCGCCGTCAGGCAGTGCGGCGGACCGGACCGCGTCCAGCAGCGATCCGCCCCGGTCCCGGTGCACCCAGCGCACCGTCACCTCGGCCGCGCTGTCGAACCGCTGCTCCTCGGCCGCGTCGGCCACCTCGGCGCAGACCGTCGCCCGCGCCCCGGCCGGCAGGGCTTCGAGGATCGTCCCGATGGCCGGGAGCGCCGACTCGTCACCGGCCAGCAGCAGGTGCCCGGCCCGGGGCAGCGGCCTGGCGTACGCGGAGGACGGGCCGACCATGCCGGCCACGTCCCCCGGCCCGGCGGTGCGGGCCCAGCGGGTGGCGGGTCCGTCGTCGCCGTGGAGCACGAAGTCGACGGCCATCAGGCCGGAACCGGGGTGGTACGAGCGGACGGTGAAGCTCCGCATGAGCGGCCGCTCCGGTTCGGGGATCGCGAGGTACGCCTCGTACCAGCGCATGCCGTAGGTGTCCTCGGCGTCCGGCTCGGGCAGCCGGGGCACGCGCTGCCCCGGCCTCGGGAAGCAGAGCTTCATCTGCTGATCGGGCCGGTCCTCCATGAGTGACGCCAGCGCGTCCCCGGAGAAGCTGATCCGCAGCATCCTCGGGCTGATCCGCTCGACACTCTCGACCCGCACGTACGACACAGCCAACCCCTGCACCACCACGCGAAACCAGCCTCTCACCGGTGCTTTGATACTTTACGCCATAAGGAATTACCGTTCCGAAGTTACTTTACGGCGTAAGGAGTCGCAAGTGGTGGTCTATGCCGGGCGGGGCGATGCCCGTCGGTCGATGTCGCTGCTGTGGCGCTCGGCCGCACCGCGCGAGGAGGGTGCGGCAGCCGGTCCGGGGCCCAGGCCGGGGCTGACGGTCGACGCGATCGTGACCGCCGCGATCGCCGTGGCGGACGAGGACGGCATGGCCGCGCTGTCGATGCGGGCGGTGGGCGAGCGGCTCGGGCGCACGGCGATGGCGCTCTACACCTACGTCCCCGGCAAGAGCGAGCTGCTGGACCTGATGTACGACGCGGTACACGCGGAACTCCCCGCGGGCCGTGCCGGATCGGGCGACTGGCGTACGGATCTGACGGACTGGGCGCGGGACACGCTCGCGTTCTACCTGCGCCACCCCTGGGTCCTCCAGGTCTCCCAGGCCCGTCCGGTGCTCGGCCCGCACGAGTACGCCGGACTGGACGCGCTCGTGCGCCTCCTCTACGGCACCGGGCTCGACGCCGGGGTGCTGCGGCGCCTGGTCGGGACGCTGTTCCACTTCGTGCGGGGCGCCGCGCGGACCGTCGCCGACGCGCGCGAGGCGGCGTCGGCGACGGGGCGGGCGGACGAGGAGTGGTGGTACGCCCGCTCGGCGGCGCTCCTGGAGCTGGTCCCGGACTTCGCGGACCGCTACCCGGAACTGAGCCGGATGGAGCGGGAGTCGGCGCGGCCGGAACCGGCCGGGGACGAGGCGGTGCCGTATCCGGAGCGAGAGGCGCGGGAGACCTTCGACGCGGGACTGGACGTCCTGCTGGACGGCGTCGAAACCGCCGTCCGGCGAGCCCGGCAGGCAGGGCGCACGGACACGCCCTGACCGCCTCGGTTCACCAGCGGTACCAACGGCCGCGACTGGTGCCGGAACCCGACCGCAGGAGAAATCCCAGCAGCCACAGCACCAGCAGGATGCCGGCGATCCACCAGAGCAGATTGAGCGCGAACCCGGCACCGAACAGCAACAGAACGATCAGAAGAACGACCAGCAGGGGGACCATCTCTATCAACCTCCGGAAAGCCGGGTGCCCAGGGGCCGACGTTCCACACCCCGGCACCCGAACTCCTTCCTGGCCGCGGCGGAATCGTTTCCCGATCGCTCTCCCGGGCAACCGGAGGGCATGAATACATCTGCGGCAGCACAAAGAGGCAAAGGGAAGGCTCGCCAGGCCGGCGACAGCAAAGCGGTCGAGGTGGGCGGACGCGCGGGGTTCATCGCTCGCGGAGTGATCTATTTCCTGGTCGGTTTCCTCGCGCTGCGGATCGCCTTCAACGGCGGGGGCAGCAAGAAGCAGGCCGACCGGGGCGGCGCCCTCTCGGAGATAGCCCAGAAGCCCTTCGGCTCGGTCCTGCTGTGGGTGCTCGGGATAGCCGTGGTGGGCATGGCCCTGTGGCGGCTGTCCGAGGCGCTGTTCGGGGCCCCCGGGGAGGACGGGGACAAGGCCTCCAAGCGGCTCATATCGGCGGGCCGGGCCGTGTTCTACGGCTTCGTCGCCTACTCGATCCTGTCCTTCGCCGCGGGCAGCAAGAGCAGTGGCAGCGGTTCCAGTGACTCGAAGTCCCAGGACGTGACGGCGAAGGTACTGGACCTGCCGGGCGGCCGCTGGATCGTGGGCATTGCCGGTATCGTCGTAGTCGGCGTGGGCCTGTGGATCGCGGGCCGGGCCGTGATGCGCAAGTTCCACAAGCATCTGCGGATGGAAGCCATGTCGCGGGTGCAGCGGCGCGGGGTCGACGTGGTCGGAATCTTCGGTGGCCTCTCGCGAGGGATCGTCTTCGGAGTCGCCGGCGGATTCGCCGTGTCCGCCGCGCTGAAGGCCCGCTCCAGCGAGGCCAAGGGCATGGACGACACCCTGCGCTCCTTCGCCTCGACACCGGCCGGGCCGTGGCTGCTGGCTCTGATCGCCGTCGGCCTGGCGGCCTTCGGCCTCTTCTCCTTCGCCAACGCCCGCTGGCGCAAGATCTGATGCACGGGTGGGGCGGAGTGTCAGCTGCCGCCCACCCCGCCCCACCCGGTCCACGAGACCGCCCGGCCGTCTCAGGCCGGGCGGTTCGTCGTGTCCGGGCCGTTACGGCTTCGGCAGCTCACAACCCGCCGCGTTCAGGTTGAACTTGTTGCCTGCCCCGATGCACGGCACGATGCCGTACGTCTCCTGGGCGTAGTTGATGCCCTCGCGGACCGTCACCTGGCCGTTCTCGTCGACCTCGCACGGATTGTTGTCCGTGCACTCCTGCCCGTCCTCGTTACCGGTGTTGTTGACGGCGACGACCTTGCCGGTGGCGTTGTCGATCACCGGGGAGCCGGACGTGCCGCCGATGGTCTGGCAGGCGGAGGTGTAGCGGACCGAGTCCTTCCAGGTCCACTCGCCCTCCTTGAGGCGGTAGACGAACCCGTCGACGTTGCAGCTGTACGTGCGCTTCCAGTACCCGGACGCCACGGTGATCGCCTTGCCCTGCACCGGGTGCGCGGTGTCGAGCTCCAGCGCCTTGATGCCGTACTTGCTCTCGATCTGGGCGTACGTGGAGGTGAGTTGGTACACCGATATGTCGGTGTCCGTCATCGTTCCGTACGCGATCTTGCTCGCCCGCACCGTGCCGAGGTTGCCGCCGGAGGCGTTCAGCAGGGTGAAGCTGCGGGTGGACGGCTGATCCTTCACGACCTCACCGGGCCCGGGGAATCCGGACTCCATGCAGTGCCCGTTGGAGAGCACGAGCGCGGGATCGCCCGACTGGGAGCCGGGCGTACGGACGACCGATCCCGAACAGTTGCTGAGCGCCACGGTTCCGGCGAAGCCGACCGCCTTGGCCCTGGCCTTCGCCCGGACCGCCGTGTGACTCGATGACGCTGCCGCCTTGACCGTGCTGGGTGCTGTCGCGTCGTGGCTTGTGGCCGCGGTCGCGGGCGCCGTGCCGGCTCCGAGGAGCAGCACGGCGAAGAGCGCACCGACGAGAGGCTTTTTCATGTGGGGGTCCCCTCAAGTGACCTGCGCAGAGCGTGTGGGGCCTCTGCGACCGAAGTTCTTCCGGTTTTGACATGCGCATGTTTGCGTATCGAGAGGGGTCGCACAAGGGGGCGCTCCGCCAAGTGCGGGGTGCGCCTGCCCGGTGGGTGGGGGCGGTGCCCCTCCGGGGAGACTCCTCGGAAATGGCGTGTTCACCCGGGACCGAGAGGGACCCGGGTCGTACGCCATTCCCTGCGGGGACGCCCCCGCACGTCCCCACCCCGGCATCAGTCGCGTCTGCACACCGGCACACCTGCTGTCGCAGACGCACGGCAGGCGCCCCACGGAGCACCCGCACAAACAAGCCCGTCCGGCGATTGAGGACGGAACCCCGCACCAAGGACCAGGCGCACCCCGCGGTGAAGCCTCCGTGGCGCATCTCACCCGCCCTGCTCCGTCACGCCCCGGCCCCACGCCTTTCCAAGCCCGGCCCCCGTCCGCGCCCAGCGTTCCCACGGTTCGCGGGCGGTGGGCACATGGGATGGAAGCCGGGCCGGGCGGACGGGGCGACCCGGCTGGGTCAACCTGCGGGGAAAGGCCGGGCACCCCGCGAAACACAGTCGTAAGCTCGCAGACATGCAGGTCATCCAGTCCACGAAGCTCGCCAACGTCTGTTACGAAATCCGGGGCCCCGTGCTGGAGGAGGCGATGCGGCTGGAAGCGGCAGGCCATCGCATCCTCAAGCTGAACACCGGCAACCCCGCCGCGTTCGGCTTCGAGTGCCCGCCGGAGATCCTTGAGGACATCCTGCGCAACCTCTCCGGGGCGCACGGCTACGGCGACGCGAAGGGGCTGCTGTCCGCGCGGCGGGCGGTGATGCAGCACTACCAGACCAAGGGGATCGACCTCGACGTCGAGGACGTCTACCTGGGCAACGGCGTCTCCGAGCTGATCCAGATGTCGATGCAGGCGCTGCTCGACGACGGCGACGAGGTGCTGGTCCCGGCTCCGGACTACCCGCTGTGGACGGCGTCGGTCTCGCTGGCCGGCGGCACGGCCGTGCACTACCGGTGCGACGAGCAGTCGGACTGGATGCCGGACCTCGCCGACATCGAGCGGAAGATCACCGACCGCACCAAGGCCATGGTGATCATCAACCCGAACAACCCGACGGGCGCGGTGTACGACGACGAGATGCTGCGCGGGCTGACGGAGATCGCCCGCCGCCACAACCTGGTCGTCTGCTCCGACGAGATCTACGACCGGATCCTGTACGACGGAGCGACCCACACCCCGACCGCGGCCATCGCACCCGACCTGATGGTCCTCACCTTCAACGGGCTGTCGAAGAACTACCGGGTGGCCGGCTACCGATCCGGCTGGATGGCGGTCTGCGGCCCCAAGGCGCACGCCACCTCGTACATCGAGGGTCTGACGATCCTGGCCAACATGCGGCTCTGCGCCAACATGCCCTCGCAGCACGCGGTGGCCACCGCGCTCGGCGGGCGGCAGTCGATCAACGACCTGGTGCTGCCGGGCGGCCGCATCCTGGAGCAGCGGGACGTGGCGTACGACCTGCTCACGCAGATCCCGGGCGTCACGTGTGTGAAGCCGAAGGGTGCGCTGTACCTCTTCCCGAGGCTCGATCCCAAGGTGTACAAGATCAAGGACGACCGGCAGATGGTCCTCGACCTGCTGCGGGCCGAGAAGATCATGGTGGTGCAGGGGACGGGGTTCAACTGGCCGGAGACCGATCACTTCCGGGTCGTGACCCTGCCCTCGACCGAGGACCTGACGGACGCGATCGGCCGGATCGCCCACTTCCTGGACGGGTACAGCCAGGTGTAGACGACGGGTGCGGGTGAGAGTGCGCACCATCCGATCGCGAATCCGGACAACTTTAGACTGAATCCAAGCTAGGATGGATCCACAGCAACACCAGGAGGCCATCCATGTACGAACCGATCCGCACCAAATCGGTCCACACACCGGCCGACCATGCCGACTTCCCGCACCGCACCCGCGAGGAAGAGCTGGACATCCAGCTCGCCGGACACCTGGCCGCACTCCTCGCGGTCACCGACGAACTGGGGCTCGGCGAGGCGGGCGACCGCATCGCCGAACAGGTCGCCCGGTTGCGCGGCACACCGCCCGCCCGGCACGCCGGTCTGAGCGAAACCCCCGCCCCGGCCCTGCACCGCCGCGCCCACGCCCTCGCCGGCCGCACCCTGGTGGTGGCGGCGTCCCGCGCCGACACGGCCGTCGCGATCCTCTCGGCCGAGCGCATGGACGCCCACACCGCGGCGCTCTCCGCCGACCCGGCGCACCTGGTCGGCGCCCTCTGACGGCCCCGGTCCACGTGCCGTAGAGGCGCGTGGACCGGGTGCCACCCATTACTCACGACGCAGTGCGTCAGTGCTTGCTCCGGGTCCGGAACCGGACCGTGGCGAGACCGGCCAGCAGCAGCAGTACGGCAGCGATGCCGATGCCCACCGTGGTGCTTCCGGTGTCGGCGAGATCACCGTGACCGCCGGGATTCATGTGGGACGGGTGGTGCCCAGACGGGCGGTCGTGCGTGGGGTGCGGGCCCGGACTCCAGCTCGGCCCGTGCGAATGCGTGGGGTGCGGGCCGGGGGTCGAGGTATCGCTCGGGCTGGGGCCAGGGGACCCGGTCGGGCTGGGGCTCGGGGAGTCCGTCGGGCTGGGGCTCGGGCTCGGGATCGTCACCGGGACCTCAACCGTGCAGGGCAGCTCGGTCGCCCCTTCCGTCGCGCACCGCGCGCCGGGCGTGTCCGAAGTGACCGCGTTGCCCAGGACCGCGTCACCCGTGTCCGGATCGTCGACGGTGACCGTGTAGGTGATCGTCGCGGTGGCGCCGGGGGCCAGTTCGCCGGACCAGTCGAGGGTGTTGCCGGTGATCGTCGCGGTGCCGGTGGTCGCGGTGGGACCCGCTGTGACCGCCGCGTCGTCGAGGACCCCGGACAGGTCGTCGGTGAGGTGGGCGGGGCTCAGGGTGGTCTCGCCCCGGTTGGCCGCCGTCACCGTGTAGGTCACGGTGTCGCCCGGCTCCGCGCTGGTCGGCGTGGCGCTCTTGGAGAGCTCCAGCACCTGCTCCATCTTCTTGACCGGCACGGAGGCGGAGGACTCGTTCGACGTCACGTCGTTCTCGTCGTGGGTGCCCTGGGCCGTCGCCGTGTTGGTGAAGGTGTCGTCGACGACATCGGCCTCCGTCAGGACGTGCGTCCCCTCGCAGACCATGGACGAGGTGCTGGAACCCATCGGGCCGAGGGTGTCGCGGGGGCAGACCACGTCGGTCACGGACGGATCGTCGACCTGGACGTCGTTGAGCACCGAGGTGCCGGTGTTCGTCACCAGGAACTGATAGTGCACCGTGTCACCGACCTCGAACGGCTCGGTCGCGGCGTTGTCCGGGGGTGCGACCGTCTTGACCAGGTTCAGCTGGTCGAGCGTGGTGACGGACTTCGCCTGGAGCCCGCGGATCAGGTGGGTGTCGATGCCGCCTCCGGTGGATCCGGAGAAGCCGAACTTGTACGTGGGCGGCGCGTCGGCCGTCATCTGCGTGGACAGCACGGGCTGGAAGCCCGCGCCGTCGTTGAAGTCGATCTCGACGGCCACGGTCGGCCGGGTGTCCGGGCTGACCGTGATGTGGACGGTGCGCTTGGCGGGCAGCGGGTCCGTGCCCTGGTGGCGGAGGCTGCCGGGCAGTGTGGAGACGAAGCCGGAGGGCTGGGTGCCGTCCGGCGTGATGGTGGAGTCGAGGTAGCAGTACCCGTAGTCGCCCTGCCCCGGACCCCGCAGGGTGACGGTGTCGGTCACCGGGAGTTCGCTGGTGACCGGGGACTTCTGGGAGTCGGGGCAGCCGTTGCCGCGCAGCTCCGCGTCGTTGGCGAAGTTGCCGTAGGCGTCGAGACCGACGCCGAGGTAGCCGCCGTTGACTCCCGGGTCCAGGTTGCGCTGTGCGTAGCCGAGCGAGCCGCCGTCCGCTCCCGCCTCCGTCAGGTTCACCGACCCGTCCACCAGGAAGAAGCCGATGCCGTCGGCGCCCGAGTCGTTGGTGCCGTACTGGTACTGCTCGAAGGTGACGTCGAGGCCGCCGTTGCCGGGCAGCGGGCGGTTGTAGAGCATCCCGCCGACCCGGTAGTAGTCGTGGTCCGTGAGCTGGAGCCAGCCCGGGGTCTCGCCGGGGGTGGGCACGGGCGGGGTCGTCTGGGTGGCGGGGTCGTCGCACGGTCCGACCTGGGACTCGTCGGCGGGCGGCTCCGCGGAGGCGCCGGTCAGACAGGCGTTCTCCAGCGGGACGAAGCCGGGGTCGGACACCGAGGTGCCGGTGAACGGTTCGTCGAGCAGGACCGACTCGCCCACCCGCGTCGAGGGTCCGGGCGCGGGGTCTGCGAGTCCGGGGGTGGCGGTCAGCAGCAGTCCCAGCGCGGTTCCCGCGCACGCCGTCGCCGCCACGGCCGGAACTTGGAGCAACCGTGTGTATCTACGCATGGCAGGAACCATATGAAGACCACATAAATACCCCACCGCCCTGCGGGCCGACACGCCGCACCTGGGGCCGAACGGCGGCGGCCCGCCCCGTCCCTTCGACGTGCGGGACGGGGCGGGCCGTGTCCTACGCGGTGCTGCCCGGCCGGAACAGACCGGCGCTCAGCCCGGGCGCTGGACCAGAACCTCAGCCCAGGCGCTGGACCAGGGCGCGGTACTCGTCCCACAGCTCCTTCGGCGTGTGGTCACCGAAGGTGTTGAGGTGCTCGGGGATCAGCGCCGCCTCCTCGCGCCAGACCTCCTTGTCGACCTTGAGCAGGAAGTCCAGGTCCGACTCGGAGAGGTCGAGGCCCTCGGTGTCGATCGAGCCCTCGGCCGGCAGGACGCCGATCGGGGTCTCGACGCCCTCGGCCTTGCCCTCCAGGCGCTCGACGATCCACTTCAGGACGCGGCTGTTCTCGCCGAAGCCGGGCCAGACGAACTTGCCGGCCTCGTTCTTGCGGAACCAGTTCACGTAGTAGATCTTCGGGAGCTTGGACTGGTCCGGCTCGTCCGCGCCGACCTTGATCCAGTGCTTCATGTAGTCGCCCATGTTGTAACCGCAGAACGGCAGCATGGCGAACGGGTCGCGGCGCAGCTCACCGACCTTGCCCTCGGCGGCGGCGGTCTTCTCGGAGGCGACGTTGGCACCGAGGAAGACCCCGTGCTGCCAGTTGAAGGACTCGGTGACCAGCGGCACGGCCGAGGCGCGGCGGCCGCCGAAGAGGATGGCCGAGATCGGCACGCCCTTGGGGTCCTCCCACTCGGGCGCGATGATCGGGCACTGGCCGGCCGGGACGGTGAAGCGGGCGTTGGGGTGGGCGGCGGGCGTCCCGGACTCGGGGGTCCAGTCGTTGCCCTTCCAGTCCGTGAGGTGGGCCGGGGCCTCCTCGGTCATGCCCTCCCACCAGACGTCGCCGTCGTCGGTGAGCGCGACGTTGGTGAAGACGGAGTTGCCCCACATGGTCTTCATGGCGTTGGCGTTGGTGTGCTCGCCGGTGCCGGGCGCGACGCCGAAGAAACCGGCCTCGGGGTTGATCGCGTAGAGCCGGCCGTCCTCGCCGAACCGCATCCAGGCGATGTCGTCACCGATGGTCTCGACGGTCCAGCCGGAGATCGTGGGCTCCAGCATGGCGAGGTTCGTCTTGCCGCAGGCGCTCGGGAACGCGGCGGCCACGTATTTCGACTCCCCGCGCGGCGGCGTCAGCTTGAGGATCAGCATGTGCTCCGCGAGCCAGCCCTCGTCGCGCGCCATGACGGAGGCGATGCGCAGCGCGTAACACTTCTTGCCGAGCAGGGCGTTGCCGCCGTAGCCGGAACCGTAGGACCAGATCTCGCGGTCCTCGGGGAAGTGCGAGATGTACTTGGTGGAGTTGCAGGGCCACGGAACGTCCTCCTGGCCCTCCTCCAGGGGAGCACCCAGGGTGTGGACGGCCTTGACGAAGAATCCGTCGGTGCCGAGCTCGTCGAGGACCGGCTGCCCCATGCGCGTCATGGTGCGCATGGAGACGGCGACGTACGCGGAGTCGGTGATCTCGACGCCGATCGCGGAGAGCGGCGAGCCGACGGGGCCCATGCAGAAGGGCACGACGTACATGGTGCGGCCGCGCATGGAGCCGCGGAAGACGCCCTTCTCCCCCACGAAGATCTCCCGCATCTCGGCGGGATCCTTCCAGTGGTTCGTCGGACCGGCGTCCTCCTCCTTCGCGGAGCAGATGAACGTACGGGTCTCGACCCGTGCGACGTCGCTCGGGTCGGAGGCGGCGTAGTAGGAGTTCGGGCGCTTGATCTCGTCGAGCTTGGTGAACGTGCCCTTGGCCACGAGCTCCCCGCACAGGCGCTCGTACTCGGCCTCGGAGCCGTCGCACCAGACCACTCGGTCCGGCTCGGTGAGGGCTGCGATCTCGTCGACCCAGGAGACGAGCTCCTGGTGGTTGGTGGGAACAGTGAGGGGAGCCGCGATGTCGCGCGCCACGATCGCTCCTTGATGAGGGTGTCTGTCTGGTAGGCCCCGTGGGGGCTGCGACCCGGATGCTTCTACCCTTTCGGATTTCCCCTGGCGCTCATCCGGTGCCGACCGCACTCATTTGATCATCCGACCGTTCCGCCCATATGTCCAGGGGGCCGCCCACGTGAGCATCGCCACTCATATCCGCAACCTACGGTGGCGTAGGTACGATGCGGGAATGACTGCTGCCGCTGCCGCCGCGCCCGAGCCCACCGGGCTGGAACCAGCCGGAACCGACCTCGCCGAGCTGAAGCCACGGATGCGCGGCTGGCTGCACGCCGGCATGTTCCCCGCGGTCCTGATCGCGGGCATCGTGCTCATCGCGCTCACGGACACCACCCGCGGCCGGATCGCCTGCGGGATCTACATCCTGACCGCGTGCCTGCTGTTCGGCGTGAGCGCCGTCTACCACCGCGGCACCTGGGGGCCGCGCGGCGAGGCGGTGCTGCGCAGGCTGGACCACGCCAACATCTTCCTGATCATCGCGGGCACCTACACCCCGCTGACCCTGCTGCTCCTCCCCCGCTCCACCGGGACCCCGCTGCTGTGGGCGGTCTGGGGCGCGGCGGTCGCGGGCATCGCCTTCCGGGTGTTCTGGGTCGGCGCCCCGCGCTGGCTCTACACGCCTTGCTACATCGCGATGGGCTGGGCCGCGGTCTTCTTCCTGCCGGACTTCATGCGGACCGGCGGGATCGCGGTGCTGGTACTGGTGGTCGTGGGCGGGGTCCTGTACAGCGCCGGTGGCGTCATCTACGGCATCAAGCGGCCGAATCCGTCACCGCGCTGGTTCGGTTTCCACGAGGTCTTCCACTCGCTGACCCTGGCGGCGTTCGTCGTGCACTACGTCGGCATCTCCCTGGTGGCGTACAGCCAGAGCTGAAACCCCGAGAAGGGCCGCGGCGTTCACGTCGCGGCCCTTTCCCGTGCCCGGACACTCCCACCTGCCCGAACACCGAGGGCACGAGACCCACATTGACACTCACCATCTTTTGAGAGTTACTGTCACTTGACTGTAACTCTCAAAGGAGTACGCCATGAACCGACGCTGGTGGGCCCTGGGCGCGCTGGTGGCGAGCACACTCGTCCTGGGCTTCGACATGACCATCCTCAACGTGGCGCTGCCGACCATGGCCGGTGAGCTCGGCGCCACCACCGGCCAGCAGCAGTGGATGGCCGACGCGTACGTCGTGGTGTTCGCCGCGCTGATGCTTCCGGCGGGTCTGCTCGGGGACCGCTTCGGCCGGCGCCGGATGCTCATCACGGGCCTCGGCATCTTCCTCGTCGGCTCGGTCGTCGGCACGCTCGCCACCGATGTGCCGGCCGTGATCGCGGCCCGCTGCGTGATGGGCGTCGGAGGCGCCCTCGTGATGCCGCTCGCCATGGCCGTACTGCCCTCGCTGTTCGGGGAGCCGAAGGACCGGATGAAGGCCATCGGCATCGTCTCGGCCGCCTCCGCGCTCGGCATGCCGCTCGGCCCGATCGTGGGCGGCTGGCTGCTCGACCATTTCTGGTGGGGCTCGGTCTTCGTGATCAACGTCCCGATGGTGGGCATCGGCATCACCGCCTGCGTGTTCCTGCTCCCCGAGACGCGCGACCCCGCGGCCCCCAGGGTCGACCTCGTCTCCACCGTGCTGACCGCCACCGGCCTCGGCGCCCTGATCTACGCGGTCATCGAGGCGCCGGGCCGCGGCTGGGGCGACCCGCTGGTCCTGGCGGTGCTGGGCGCGGGCGTGCTCCTGATCGCCGCGCTCGTCCTGCGTGAGCGCAAGGTCAGCCGCCCGATGCTCGACATGACCCTGCTGCGGCAGCGGACGTTCCTGCTCAGCACGCTCGCCGCGACACTCGTCATGTTCGTACTGGCCGGGCTGATGTTCATCCTGCCCGGCTACCTCCAGGCCGTACTGGGCAACGACGCCTTCGGCACGGGCGTACGGATGCTGCCGATGATGGGCGGGCTGATCGTCGCCACGCGGGCGGGGGGCCCGGTCAACGCACGCTTCGGGGCCCGCGCCACCATGTCGGCCGGACTCGTCGTGCTCGCCTTCGCCGCGTTCCTCGGCAGCCGTACGACGGTCGACAGCGGCTACGGATTCACCGCGCTCTGGCTGTCCGTCGCAGGCGTCGGCTTCGGCTTCGCCGTCGTGCCCGCCATGGACGCCGCGATGGGCGCCCTGCCCCCGGACCGGGCGGGCAGCGGCTCCGGACTGCTGATGACCGTGCGCCAGACGGGCAGCGCGCTCGGGATCGCCCTGCTGGGCAGCCTGCTCGCCGGCGCCTACAGCGGGCGGCTCGACACCGCGGGGCTGCCGGCCGCCGCGGCGGACACGGCCGGGGACTCGGTCGTCGCCGCCCACGCCGTCGCGGCGAAGCTCGGGGTGCGGCGGCTCGCGGACTCCGCCGACGCCGCCTATCTGCACGGCATGAGCCTGGTGATGCTCGTCATCGGCGCCACCGCACTGGTCAGCGCGCTGCTGGTCGGCGCCTTCCTGACCTCACAGAAGCCGAGGCAGGAGGAGCCGGCCGACGTGGCCGCCACCCCCGTCGATGCCTGACAATGGCGACCATGGCCGCCACCTCTCACACCCCTGACACCTCATCCGGCGCGCAGCCCCCGCTGGGGCTGCGCGAGCGCAAGAAGCTCAGGACCCGGGTCGCCATCCGGAAGGCGACCTACCGGCTGATCGCCGAGCAGGGGTACGACGCGACGACCATCGAGCAGATCGCGGAGGCGGCGGAGGTGTCGCCGAGCACGGTCTTCCGGTACTTCGCGACCAAGGAGGACATCGTCCTCACCGACGAGTACGACCCGATCATGGAAGCGACGCTGCGGAACCGTCCGGCCGACGAACCACCCCTGGTCTCCGTGCGGTTGATGATGGTCGAGACGCTGACGTCGTTCATCGCCACGGAGAACGAGGAACTGCACCAGCGCACCCGGCTGATGGTGGAGGTCCCCGCCATCCGGGCGCGGATGACGGAGACCATGTCGGACACGGCGAAGGTCCTGGCCCAGGCGCTCGCCGACCGCACCGGCCGGAGCGCCGACGACCTGAAGATCCGGATCTTCGTCGCGGCGGTGCTGGGCGCCCTGCGCGAGGTGACGCTGTACTGGGGCGAACACGGACAGCAGGGCGACCTGATCGCCCTGATCAACGAGGCGCTGGACACCCTGGAGGGCGGCCTGCTGCTGTGACCGCCGGCAGGGCGCGGCACCGCAGCTGACGCCGCGCGCCCGCCAGGGTTACGGAGCAGCGTTCAGGGCGCGGGCCAGCGCCTCCGGATCCGTGGTCGGCGCCTCGCACACGAAGTGCCTGCACACGTACGCGGTCGGCGCGCCGTCCACCATCGGCCGGTCCGCCAGCAACGGGAACTCCGATCCGGACGTCTCCCCCGCCGCGACCACCGCGCCGGGCGCCCGGCCCAGCAGCGCCCTACGGTGCAGCTCACCGCCGACCGGCCCGGCGACGGCCACCTCGCGCGGCCCGTCGAGCAGCGCCTCCGCCACCGCGAGCCCCCAGCCGACGAACCTCGGCGCTTTCGGCCCCAGCGCCTTCACCACGCCCAACGCCTCCTCCGCGGCGGCGCGGTGGGGTTCGGAGCCGGTGTGGGCGGCGTACGAGAGCAGCGCACCGGCCGCCGCCGTCCAGCCGGCCGGGGTGGCGCTGTCGGTGGGGTCCTGCGGGCGGCGGATCAGCCGCTCGGCGTCGTCGGCGGTGTCGTACAGCTGACCGCCCTCGCCGGTGAAGTGCTCCAGCACGATGTCCAGCAGGAAGCCCGCGAACTCCAGCCAGACGCCCTCACCGGTGACGGCCGCCAGCGCGAGGAAGCCCTCCGCGACATCGCCGTAGTCCTCCAGCACGCCCGCGTGCTCCCCGGCGCGCCCGTCCTTGGACGTCCGGACCAGCCGGGCGACCGGCCCCATGTGCAGCCGCACCAGCAGGTCCGCCGCCTCGGTGGCGCGCTCGACGAGATCGGGGCGGTCGAAGTACGCGCCCGCCTCCGCGAGCGCCGCGACGGCCAGCCCGTTCCACGCGGCGACCACCTTGTCGTCCCGTCCCGGCCGGGCGCGCCGCTCACGTGCGGCGAGCAGCCTGGCCCGTACGCCGGCGGCCCGTGCCTCGTCCACCGGGCCGGTGAGGGGCAGCTGGAGCACGGAGGCCCCCTCCTCGAAGGTGCCTTCCTCCGTCACCCCGAAGTACTCCGCGGCGAAGGCGGCATCGTCCTCCCCGAGCACCTCCCTCAACTGCGCCGGCGTCCAGACGTAGTACGCGCCCTCGACGTGCTTCCCGTCCGCGTCCTCGCTGTCCGCGTCGAGCGCGGAGGCGAAGCCCCCCTCGGCGGTACGCAGCTCGCGCACCATGAAGTCGGCGGTCTCCAGCGCCACCCGGCGGGCCGACTCGGAGCCGGTCGAGCGCCACAGATGGGCGTACACCCGGCAGAGCAGCGCGTTGTCGTAGAGCATCTTCTCGAAGTGCGGGACGACCCACTCCCGGTCCACCGAATACCGGGCGAAGCCGCCGCCGAGCTGGTCGTACATCCCGCCCCTGGCCATCGCCCCGCAGGTGTCGGACGCCATCTGGAGCGCACCGTCCGCACCGGTACGGGCGTGGTGGCGCAGCAGGAACTCGATCACCATCGAGGGCGGGAACTTGGGCGCGCCGCCGAAGCCGCGGTTCTTCTCGTCGTAGTCCCGGGTCAGCCCGAGCAGCGCCTGCGCCAGCTCCGCCTCGGCCGGAAGGCCCTCCCCGCCGTGGGCGAGCGTGCGCTGCGACAGATCACGGACGATGCGCCCGGCCACCTCCCCGACCTCGTCACGCCGGTCCGTCCAGGCCGCGACGACACCTTCGAGCACCTGCCGGAAGGACGGCAGCCCGTGCCGGGACTCGGGCGGGAAGTATGTCCCGAAGTAGAAGGGCTCCGCGTCGGCCGTGAGAAACACGGTCATCGGCCAGCCACCCTGCCCGGTCGCCGCCTGCACGGCCTCCATATAGACGGCATCCACATCCGGACGCTCCTCGCGGTCGACCTTGACCGGCACGAAGTGCTCGTTCAGGTACGCCGCGACCGCTTCGTCCTCGAACGACTCATGCGCCATCACATGGCACCAGTGGCACGCGGAGTACCCGACCGACAGCAGGACGGGCACATCCCGCCGCCGGGCCTCCTCGAACGCCTCCGGCCCCCAGGGCCACCAGTCGACCGGGTTGTCAGCATGCTGCAGCAGATAAGGCGAGGTCACACCAGCCAGCCGGTTCATGCGATTCAGCCTCTCACAATGCCCAACCCCGTTGGCGAGGCCCGCCGCCCGCATCCGAATCGGGTACCCCGGCGTCACATCACGCGCCCGTCGGCTGGGTCCAGCAGTGCCGGGGCCGCTGAAGCTCCTGGAAACAGGGCGGAGCCGTACGACTCCTGGTCCGAGGAGCAGTGCGTCGGCATCGAGGTCGTGGACGGGATAGTCGTCGTGAGTCCGAGCGCCTCCAAGCGGCACACCCGGCCGGCCCTGATCCTGGCCAATGCTCTGAACGCAGTCGCGGGGCTAACTGGAACGCCGACACGGGCTTCGACGTCCGCCTGCAGGACGTTCCGCTCACGAACCGCCGCCCGGACGTCACCGTCTACCGGGCGGAGACCATCAACCTCACGCCTACCCGCCCCGAACGCGTGCTTCTGGTCGTCCAGGTCGTCTCGCCCGGTCCGGAGACCACCGACCGAATCGTGAAGGCGGACCAGTACGCCAAGGCCGGCATCCCTTCTACTGGCGCGTCGAACAGGCCGCCACCGGCGCCCCGATCTCCTACACCTGCGTTCTCGATCCTGTCGCTTGGCCCTACAGGGAGGACGAGGTGTTCACCGGCACAGTGAGAGCCACCGCGCCTTCACTGTGATGGTTGGCCTTAGGTCCTGCAAAGCAGAAGTAGTGGGGCTCGTCTGCCAACGATGCTTCGCCACACGACTGAGGCACTGGGCGCAGTCGGCGAGCCTATGCCGGATAAATGGCCAAATTGAAACCGGACCCTCGATTCCAGGATCGCCTCATGTGCACCACTTCTCCATGAGTCAACAAGTCGAGGTGACGAGGCGCTTTTAACACCCAGGCGTCGACTGTCGAGTCAGTAAGTCGTCAACCTGTATCGGAACCCCGCACAGAGTCCCACGTAGTCGACAATCATGGGTCCAGCCAGTGCACCAGCGCTAACAGGCCAAGAGGTCCACAAGGTTGGATGCGTACTGACGAGATATCGCGACTAGGTGTCGTGCCGGTCAGCCGGTTCGCACCGACGTCGTTCCTTGTAGGCGTCTTCCGTGTCGAGCGACCACGGAAGTCCCGACATGAAGCCAGCCAACGTGTGATTGATCTGCTGCTCTCCAGGCGGGCGCTTCGGACGGAGGCCAGGCTCCATCACGTGCCGAATCGTTGAGGAGTTGCACGTGAGTGACGACGCCGAGCGGGCCCCATCCATCGAGTTCGGAAAATGTGGCGGCAGCGCGTTCGCTCGCCTTGTAGGGTCCGTTCCACCCAGGATCACCTGGACACCTGAGGCACACGCACAGGAGAAACTGCGATGTCGATCCCCCTGTCAGACCTGTCCGTTCGCAGCGAGAGCGTCCAGAAGCTCTACACGGACTACCTGGCGGACCGGTTCTCCGTGAACCGACGCTACCAACGGAAACTCGTCTGGACCGTCGAGGAGAAGTGCGACCTCGTGGACTCGATACTGAGCGACCTCCCGATCCCACTCATCCTGGTCGCAGAGATATCGGGAGAGGGCGGCACGAGCTACGAGCTGATCGACGGGATGCAGCGCCTGAATGCCATTTTCTCGTTCATCGAGAACGAATTCGACATCAATGGACAGTTCTTTGACCTGCAGGCGCTGGCCGACACCAAGAGTCAGCTCGACGATGGCAAGGTTGTACAACAGAAGCCAATCCTTCCTCGCGACCAGTCCCGCAAGATAGCCAATTACCTCCTGCCGATGTCGGTCTTCAAGGCATCGGACCCTGAGCAGGTGGACAAAGTTTTCCGCCGCATCAACTCAGGCGGCCGTCGACTCTCTGGACAGGAACTCCGCCAGGTCGGTTCCACGGCAAAAATCGCGCAGCTGGTACGTGTCATCGCAAGCGAGATCAGAGGAGATTCGAGCAGCAGCGATATTGTCCCACTGCGTACCATGCCGAAGCTCAGCATCAACAATCGACACTTGTCGTACGGTGTGGACGTCGACAACATCTTCTGGGTGCAGCAGGCGGTTCTGCGGCGCATCGACGTCCGCGGTTCACTCGATGAACAACTGATTCTGGACATTCTCGTTGACTGCCTTATCGATCCTCTCGTCTCTTCGGGCACCTACACACGGGACGCTGTCTATGGCTCGGCCGATGCCAACGACAGCGCCCCTGCCATTTTGGAGAGGCGGCTGTCCGAACGTATCGACATCTACGGAGAGTCCATTGTCCGGGACGACTTCTCCCTGGTGTACGAGGAGCTCCGCGCAGTCTTGGACGTTGCCGACGAAAAGTTCGTGAAACACGTCGTGGGCAGGAGAACCGGAAATCGTTACCCGCGTTACTTCCAAGCAGTATTCCTGGCATTCTGGGAACTGATCATCAGGGATGGCCTGCGCGTCGCTGCACGCGCGGATGCTGCACTCAGGCTCCGTGATATCGGAACCCCTCGCGGTTCGCTGAACATTCCGGGAGGAGGCGGCGACTGGACGGCGGAAGACAAGCGGAGGAACATCGATGTGGTGAAGGGGGCGGTTCGGGATGCCTTCGAGCCCGACCCAGGCTCCCGCCAGGACGCCGCACAGTTCGGCCTCGCGTCGCACTTGGAGAGAATTCTTCAGAACTCGGTCACGGAGCAGTCGCTCTTCGAATTGAAGCAAGGACTGCTGACTCTGGACCAGGAGCGGAAATTCGATGAGGGATCGTGGGAAAAGATCCTCCGTAGCATCACCGCAATCGCCAACACTGGCCCCGACAACACCGGTTATCTCGTCATAGGAGTGGCCGACAGCGAGAAGGACGTGCGTCGAATTCACCAACTGGATGGTATCGAACCGGTGAAGTCACGCAGCAGCCGGTTCGATGTCGTAGGTATAGGACGAGAAGCCGCGGTGCGAGGCGAGAGCCTCAAGAAATATTTCGACTGGGTGTCCGACAAGCTGGCAGGCTCCGGTCTAGCACCTGACTTGCGGAAGAGAGTCGCCGCTGGGATCAGCCTCGTCGATTACCACGACCGGGCCGTGATCCTCATCAAAATCACCCCCTCACCCGAGCCCTCCTTCTACAAGAAGGTCATGTATGAGCGGACGGGATCCGGGGTGCAAGAGGTAGAGCAGTCCGATTACATGCGGCTCTTCCAGCGATTTACCCATGCCCCGCGCATTAGATAGCCCGATGCGGGGGATACCGAGGCACGAAAGTCCCGGATCCGACAACGCCCGCTACACCTCCGAACAACATGCCCCAGGTCAAGCTGTGTTTGACCTGGGGCACCCCGCTCTCAAACTTGCGAGTTGGCGGCCGGAGCCTACATGTGGTGGAGTCAGTCTCCCTCCAGATGCAGAAACTCGTGAATGAAACACACCGAGGCATGCGCGGTCTTCGATCACAGCGACGGATTCACCTGGCACCACGTGGCGGGGTTGAAAACACGTCTGATCCGTCGATCCGGGACACCGCAGCGCCGGGATCATTGAAGCTGACGGCGCATCGGCTGGCCCGGATTCCGGCCGACGCCCTGGACATCGCCGCGGGCCCGGACTGGAAGGCCGGCACGGACTTCGACGTCCGCCTGCCTGCCACAACGCCCGTTACTGCCGTTACTGACCGGCAGTAACGGCAGTAACCGTTTCCACTCGGCACCTGTCAGATCGCCCCGCTCCACGTCCACATCAACGGCCCGGACGCGGAACTCACATGATCGGCCGGACAAGTCCTAGCCGTGTCCAGTCAGGAACTGATCAAGTTCGCATCGACAGAAGATCGCACCAACCGGGGCAGCTACCGACGAAGCTGACCTAGATCTCAAGATCCGGTCGCAGTTCATCGACGCGAGCCCCCCGTTACCTTTTTCGTGGCTCCGCAATGGGGCTACCGGCCTTCGGGTCCGGTATGACTTCCCCCCTTGTTGTTGATGATCCGGGGGGTGGTGTCACCGGGCCCGGAGGCATCGACGGACCGCTGATGAGGGGCTTGAGCACCGGCTTCACCCGAGCCGGAAGAGCTCTCCGTAACGTGGATGTGGCAGCTCGGTGCCCAGGCAAGGCCGGACGAGAACGTGAGCGGAGGGGCCTGCACGTGATCGATACCAGCAGCATCGACGTCTTCCTCGGCCTGGACGTCGGCAAGGGCGAACACCACGCCACCGCCGTCACCCCGGCCGGGAAGAAGGCGTTCGACAAGCGGCTGCCCAACACCGAGCCCAAGCTCCGCGGGCTGTTCGCGAAACTCCAGGCCAAGCATGGAACGGTGCTGGTCGTGGTCGACCAGCCAGCCTCGATCGGTGCCCTGCCGCTGACGGTCGCGCGGGACATGGGCTGCTCGGTCGTCTACCTTCCCGGCCTGACGATGCGGCGGATCGCCGACCTCTATCCTGGCGAGGCCAAGACAGACGCGAGGGAGGCGTTCATCATCGCCGACGCCGCCCGCGCGATGCCACACACCTTGCGCTCGGTCGACCTCGAAGACGAGACGATCGCCGAGCTGGAGATGATCGTCGGCTTCGACGACGACCTGGCCGGCGAAGCCACCAGGGTCGCCAACCGGCTCCACGGCCTGCTGACCCAGATCCATCCGTCGCTGGAACGGGTACTGGGCCGCGGCTGCAGCACCCGGCCGTCCTCACGCTGCTGGAACGGTTCGGATCACCCGCCCAGATACACAAAGCCGGACGCCGACGGCTGATCACGCTGCTGCGGCCGAAGGCACCCAGGATGGCCGAGCGCCTGGTCGAGGAGATCCTCGCAGCCCTGAACGAGCAGACCGTCATCGTTCCGGGGACCGAGGCGGCAGCGCTGATCGTCATTCCGAGCACTTGGCACTCATCCGTCGATGGCTCCGGGCGAAACCGTCAACAATACCGTCGGCATCAAGGTCGTCAGGGGCCCCTTCCAGGGACGGACCAAGATCGTCGATCTTGACCAGGCAGGACTGCCACCTGCCGGCTTCCGAGCTCGGCCCGGCCGAACGCCAGGCCCCTGGAACCCCGCCGCCAAGGACGTCTACATCGCGGTTCGAACCCCCGACGCCTCTGCGGGCTGGATCTACGAGTACGCAGGGATCGAGACAGCGGCGGACGGCTGACGCACGCTCCGCGACCACCAGGGGCACCCCAACAGCTTGACCAAAGAGATAGGGCACCCCCCGCTTCGCCATAGACGCCACTAGCGCACCAGTCGCGGGCTGGATTCCCGGTACGGCGGGCAGGTACGAGCCGACATGTTCGACCCCACCAGCTGAACATCCATGCGCACCACGACCACGGGATCGAGCAGTGCATCGATCCCAGCCCCTACTTCTTGTGCGAGTGACAGTAACTGAAGTACCTTACAGAACATGTCCCATGACGCATGGTCACCGCCATTTGTCCTGCTGACGGTCGATCTCGTGATCCTCACGCTGCGGGAGAGCCGCCTGCACGTCCTCCTGGTGGAGCGGGGAGAAGACCCTTTCCGGGGCATGCCCGCCCTGCCCGGAGGATTCCTGAACCACGACGGCGAGGAGATTCTGGATGCCGCTCACCGCGAACTGAGCGAGGAGACGGCACTGGCATCCAGCTGGGTACACCTTGAACAGCTGGGCGTTTACGGAGACTCGGGCCGCGATCCCCGGGGCCGAGTCGTCTCGGTCGCGCACCTGGCTATCGCACCAGGGCTGCCCGACCCGGTCGCGGGAACGGATGCCACCGATGCCGCATGGGTTCCCGCAGAAGCCGTGCTGTCCGGGGAGACAGAACTCGCCTTCGATCACCGTCGCATCGCAACGGACGGCATCGAACATGCCCGTACCAAGCTTGAGTTCTCGTCGCTGGCCACGGCGTTCTGCGGGGAGGCATTCACCATCGCAGAGCTACAACAGGTGTACGAGGCCGTCTGGGGCACCGAACTCGACACTCGCAACTTCTACCGGAAGGTCCAAGCCGCGAAGGGATTCATCATCCCCGTCGGCGCAGACCGCAGGAGTACAGGCGGACGGCCCGCGCGGCTGTACCGGGCCGGTCCGAAGACCGTGCTGTTCCCGCCGCTGATCCGGCCGGTGCCGTCCACTTCGGAAAAGAACACGAGAGGGGAAGAGGAATAGATGTCGAAAGGCCCAGTGGTGATTCTCACCGCCCTCAATCTTGAGTATCAGGCCGTGCGCCAGAAGCTGGCGAGTCCGCAGATGCACCGCCATGAGCGTGGCACACGGTTCGAAGTGGGAACCGTTCAGGGGACTACGCACCGTGTGGCGCTCGGTCTGACAAGCAAGGGGAACCATTCCGCCGCAGTGATCGCCGAACGCGCGATTCAGGAGTTCTCGCCGGTGGCCGTGCTGTTCGTCGGGGTCGCCGGCGCCTTATGGGACGCCACCGGACTGGGTGACGTGGTAGTGGCGTCACACGTGTACGCCTACCACGGTGGGACCAGCGAGGACGAGGGACTCAAAGCCCGCCCACGGGTGTGGGAAGCGCCGCACGGCATCAGCCAGCTCGCCGCGCACCTGGCCCGCTTGAACGACTGGTCGGACTCTGCCTCCGGCCACGGGGACGCGCCACAGGTGCGCTTCGGGGCGATCGCCGCCGGCGAGGTCGTCCAGAACTCAAGGATCTCGGCGGAGGCGAAGTGGATCCGCCAGCACTACAACGACGCCCTCGCCATCGAGATGGAGGCGGCCGGCGTGGCACAAGCCGGCCATCTCAACGGGGCACCTGTGGCCATCATCCGGGGAATCAGCGACCGGGCGGACGGCACGAAGAACAGCGCGGACGACCGCAGCCGGCAGCCTCAGGCCGCCGCCAACGCGGCGGCGTTCGCCATCCGGCTGGCGGTGGAGCTGGCAGCGGAACAGGAGGAGACCGCCGTGCACGAGGTAAGCGCCATGCCCCAGGACGACAGGCTCCGTTCGTCCGACACGGTCGGCCGACCTGTCAGCAACACCGCCCACAACAGCACTGTCGGCATCATGGCCGGATCGGTCACGGGCAGCAGCGTTCACCTGAACACGGCTCCGCAGGAGTCCGGCCCGGTGAACCTGATCGCGGCGCTCAAGGGCTTCCGTGAGAATTTAGGGCGACACCACGCTGAAGGCGCCCTCGACAAGGAGACATACCGCGAGGCCCTGGCCGACCTGGACTCCGCCCTCCGGTCAGCCGAGGGAAACACCCGTGATACGTCGATGCGGGCAGCCATGACGCTCAGGAGGCTGCGCGGACTGGTCACGGAATGCCCTGCGCTGCTGGCCGAGCTGGTCCCCTTGATTGCCGCAGCCGGTGACCGAGCATGAGCGACGGCAACGGTGCCACGTACAGCTCGGCCGCATACGACTCCAACGTCGGGATCCAGGCGGGTACCGTACACAACTCCAACGTCTATTTCGTCCACCCGGATGCTTCGCCGCAGGAGAAGTACAGGGTGGGGGTGCGGCTTCTGGAAGACGGAATTCCCAGCCGCGCCCGCGAAATGCTCACCGATGCGATCGCTCACGGCTACCACAACGCGGAGGTTCGGTTCCACTGGGTGCTCGCCATGCTCAGCGCACGCACCTACCACGACCTCAGCGCCGAAGAGGTACAGCGGCTGCACCACGCCTCCGGGCTCGTGCGGGCGTACGCCGAGGACAAGTGGAAGGAAGCCCTGCGCGTCACTTTCGACCTGCTGGCGGCGCTCGGCGCCGCGAGCGGAGGCACCGGACCTGTACTGAAACAGCTGCACGACCTGCCGTCCCGCCAGCATGATGCGATCCTCCGCCACCTCGACCTCATGCTCACCGGCGGGCTGAAGGACGACCTGTGGGCGGAGACCCTCGACCGGGCCGCAGCGGGGCGCTTCGGCAACGACCGGGCCGGACGGGTCTGGGCCTACTTCGAACCCTCCCCCATCGGGGCGCGGGCCGTGCTCCCCCGCCTGAGCACTGATGCCGCTGCCGCAGCCCGGGAGGCTCTCCCGCTCCGGGTGGTCTTGTTCGTAGTCAGCAGTGCGGTCCTCGGAGCCCTGGCATGGATCGCGAATCCAGCCCAGGCAGTCTTCGAGTCACTTGTGGCACTCGGCGCGGGCCGTACCGCGGCCCGCTACGGCGTCCAGTGGTGGGGCCGGGAATCCCGACCGGACCACACCGCCGGGGCCGACACCCCACAGCCGCACAGTTCCGCACCCTCCGAGGACGGGTTCACCAAGCGCGTCCACCATAGGTTCGATCATTACTTCAGCGTCCGCACACCCCATGGGTTCACCCCGGACGTCTGGCTCGCACACACCGCTGAGTTCCGCAGCGGCCTCGCCGCCGAGATCTCCGACCTCTACCGGGAGAGCCGGGTCAGTGTGGATCAAGTCAACTGGTTGATCCGGCACCTCGCCGAAGAGGCCCGAAACCGCTACAACAACGGCACCCTGTTCGATCGGCACCAGGAGCGGACACCGGCCAGGACGAAGATCCTGACCGTGGCAGCCCTCACCGCCCTCGGCGCCGCGGCTCTGTCAGGGTTCGGCACGGCGGTCTCGGGCGGCGCCCAGCCTCGGCCGCTGTGGGCGTTCCTGGCCTTGCTCGGTGCGATCTGGTCGGGGCACGCGGCCGCTCGGCTGTGGCTGGAGTTCCGGCGTGAGCGACACCGAGTGGCCCAGGAGGCTCGCGAGTACCAGAGAGAGCTTGCCGTACGGCAAAAGGCTCACCAGCGCTGGAAGACACTCCTGGACGAGACCCGCCCCAGCGAGCTGGAAATGGAGACCTGGCTCACCTGCGACAAGACTTATTTCGTGGACGAGGCACTGCGGCACCACCGGCTCACCTGGAGAGACTTGATCACGCACACCATCCTGGTCACCCCGGCGCGCCCCTACAAGCGCGCCCGAGTCCGGGGCGGTACCTGGCGGTACTCGCAGTACGCCATCCGACTGTTCCTGTTCACCCGGGACGGCATCCGCGAGATCAGCTACGAGCTCAAGTTCGCCGACTCGACGCGCAAGAACGAAGAGCGGAGCAATTACCGGTTCGACGCACTGTCCTCGGTGCAGGTGACGGAGAACGCCGACGTCGGCTACGACTTGGAGCTCGTCCTCACCAACGGACCAGCCCGGAAGATCCGTGTCAAGGATGCCGATGCCCACCAACTCGCACCGGACGAGGACGCCCGGGAGATTTCCGAGATCAGTCTCAGCGCGACTGGGCTCACCCATACCTTCCGCCTCCTCGAAGGGATCGCGGCGGACGGGAAGGACTGGATCGAACGGCACAACCCCGACAACCTGACGCCCTTCCAGGTCGCCGGCTGATCCTGAAATCGAGCAGAGGGATGGCTGTGACTTCCATGGACGATGTCACCGAGAGCAAAGTCCTGCTGGCCGAGTACGACCGCCTCAAGGAGGAACAGAAGACCCGCATAGGGTTCCGCGACAACCTGCTCTACTTCACGCTTGCCGCAGTCACCGCGGTCGTGGCGGTCACCGTCCACAGCGGACAGTCCCGAATGCTGCTCTCCGCCCCCGCCATCTGCCTGATCCTGGGCTGGACCTACCTGGTCAATGACGAGAAGATCTCCGCGATCGGCTGCTATGTACGCGAACGGCTGGGACCGCGCCTGGGGGAACTCACCTCCGCCCACGGCGCAGTGTTCGGCTGGGAGATCTACCACCGCAACGTTGCGGGCCGCACCGTGCGCAAGCGGTTTCAGACCGCAGTAGACATGTTCACGTACCTGGTGCTGCCTATGGTCTGCACGACCGCGTTCTGGTGCTCTCCCGTCGTTCAGCCTCTGCTCGTGCTCGCTTCTCTCGCGCAGACACTCGCCTTGGCCGTCCTGGGCTGGCAATTCCTGCGCCGTACGGAGCGTTAGCACCGGGCCCCTCGCCACGCACCCGCACGACACCTCCGGCCGCGGGGTGCGGGCTGGGCTCCGCGGCGCGGTCACAGCGTCCGGCCCCCGGCAATTCGCCCGGGTCAGGGGTCCAGGTCCACCCGCCCGCCAGTTCGTCTTCCGGGGGTGCGATCCGAATGCGGCCTCGCCCCCGTACAACCCCCCGGCCATGCCGAAGGTCTCCTGAGCGAACACGCGTTCCCGCGTTGTTGCGGTTTCCGCATCTGTCACTTCACTCAGAGGTTTCCATGGCCCATGCTTCTCCCCGCCGTCGCGCTCTCTTCCAGACCGCCGGTGCTGTCGGCACCGTCGCCCTGCTGGCGCTGGGTGCCGCGCCCGCGGGTGCCGCGGGCTCGGACGCCCCCGGTCTCTCGCTGGGCAGGATCGGCCCGATCGACGGGGTGAGGCCGGGCAGCGAGCTCAGCCTGCCGGGTTCCTTCACCAATACGGGCAGCGCGGCGCTCGACAAGGTCTGGATGGCCTGGTCCGTGACCCATGGCCTCGGCTTTTCCCGGACGCCCTCCAACTGCTCGACCCAGAACCTCGGTGGCGCCGACGAAATGCCTCAGTCCTTCGTCATGGTCTGCGAGTTCGACGGGCCGGTGAACCCGGGTGTCGTCTACGCGCCCGAGGGGCTGAAGCTGAAAGTGCAGGACAGCGCCCTCAACGACGAGCTGGCCGTGAGAGTCAGCGACAGCCGCATCGAGACCGGTACGGGTGAGGAGGGCCCGCCGGATCAGGGCACCGGGCCCGCGGTGAAGCTGGTGGAACGGCCCGACGAGACCCCGGCCGCCCCGGGCTCCACCGGGCCCGCCTGGAGCAAGACTGACGTGACCGCCAAGAGCACGGCCGACTTCCAGGTGACGGGGGCCCGGCTGAAGGGCAAGGTCGGCGACACGGTGCCGTTGACCGTGAAGTTCACCAACGCCGGGCCCGGTTGGGTGGCAGGGGAGCCCTACTCCTCCGTGACCCACGTCCTCATCAAGATGCCCGCCGGCACGACGGTCACCCAGGCCTCCTGCAAGAGCCTGGGGCAGGGGACGTACGACTGCGGCACCTACAACTCGTGGGTCTACGCGGACAGCGAGACCACCTACAAATTCAAGCTGAAGATCGACAAGGCGGTGGCAGGGGCCAAGGGCTCGGTGGCGCTCGAAAAGAAGTCCCGGCCCTTCGATCCGGTCAAGTCGAACGACACGGCGGACATCCTGCTCGATGTCGACGGCGCCGACGCGACCGGCGGCGGCAGCTCGACGTCCGGCTCGGGCGGTTCGGACGGCTCGGGGACAGCCGGAGCCGGTGGTTCCGGTTCGACGTCCGGCTCGGGTGATGCGGGCGGCACGGGTGGTTCGGGTGGTTCGGGGACCGACGCGTCCGGCAGTTCCGGGTCGGCGTCCGGATCCGGGGCCTCCGCCACGGCTGGCGGCTCCGATTCGGGCTCGTCCTCCACGGGCGGTGGCCTGGCGGCGACCGGCTCCGGGTCCACCCTGCCGCTCGCGGCCGCGGCCGCCGGTGCCGTGGTCCTCGGGGCGGGCGGCGTCCTGGTGGCACGGCGTCGCGCCGGCCGGCAGCGGTAACGACGGCCGATCCGGCGGGGCGGGCGCGAGCCCGTCCCGCCGCACACCGCACGGTCCCGCACGGTCCCGCCCGGGCCTCGTTCGGGCCGCAGGGCCCACCGGCCGGCGGAACAGAAACAGCGCCGCAGTCTCGCGGACGCCCTGTCGCGCACCGGCCCCAAGCAGGAGACTGGTCCTCCACGCGGCCGGATTCGGGTCCGGCCGAGGGCAGGAACCGAGGGGGACACACATGCGGGACAGCCATCGCGCGGAAGCCGAACGGCTGTTGGTACGGGCCGTGGAGGAGGAGGTGCGGCGCACCGGCGGGCGGGCGGATTCCGGCGTGCTGATGACGCGGGCACGGAGCGCCCTGGACTCCATGGCGTCGGGTGCGGCGGAGGAGTACGCCGCGTACGTCCAGGCCCTCGACGCCGCGGCGGCCGGAAAGCAGAAGTTCGACAAGGCGTCGCTCGGAACGCCGTTGCTGGTCACGGGAGTTGCCGCGACGGCCGCGTTCGGAGCGGATCTGGTGCTCGGTACGGCGTCGGGGCTGGCGCTGGGCGCGGGGGCCGTCGTCGCGGTCGCGGGCGCCACCGCGACCGTCGCCAAGGTCACCGCCTCGCACTGGCCGGCCGCCTCCCGCCGGGCCGGGGCGCTCGGACAGCCGGGCGGCACCGAGCAGTTGAGGTTGCAGTGGCTGACGGCGCTGGAGGTACGCGGCATCCGGCCGTTCCTCGACCAGCAGCGGATGCTGACCGCCTCGTCCCGGACCCCGGCGAAGAAGGCCGCCACCGCGCAGGCCCGCACCGCGCCGACCCTGCGCGGCGGGGACCGCAGCGCGGCGGCCCGCATGCGCGCGATCCTCGACCAGTCGTTCAGCCATCTCCCCTCCACCGAGCGCCAGTTCGCCGGGCGGCGGGCCGAACTCTCCCGGATCGGCCAGTGGGTGCACGCGGCCCGCGCGTCCACCGAGACGAAGCCCACCGTGGTCGTCCTGCACGGTCCGCCGGGCGCCGGGCGCACCACGCTCGCCGTGCGGGCGGCCCACGATCTGAAGGACCAGTTCCGGGGCGCGTGCGTGGTGGACCTGCGCGGCGGCGCGGACGGCGAGCCGCCGCTGCCGACCCGTGACGCGCTGCTCCACCTGCTGAACCGGCTGGGCGCGCCGCGCGAGCAGCTGCTGTTCCGGGACGGGGGTTCGGCCGGCCGCTCCGCCGGGTCCTCCGCCGAGCAGCAGGTGCGCCGGCTCAGCGAGTTGTACCACCAGCATCTGACCGGGACGCCGGTGACGATCGTCCTGGACGACGCGAGTGACGTGGAGCAGGTCCGCACGCTGATCCCGGAGCGTTCCGACAGCCTGGTCCTGGTCACCGCCCGCGAGCCGCTCGAACTGCCCGGGTCCCTCCAGGCGTGGGTGCACCAGCTGGAGGTCGGGGCGCTGGACCCGGCGGGCGCGGAGGAGCTGCTGCGCGAGGCGTCCCAGGAGGAGGACCAGGGGCTCTACGACTACCCGTCGAGCGAGGCGATCACCGAACTGTGCGGCGGGCTGCCGCTGGCGCTGCGGATCGCGGGCTCCTCGCTCGGGGAACGCACTCCGAGCGCCCTGGCCGCGGATCTCGGCGCGTACGGCCCGGTGACCCCGGTCGAGCGGGCGCTGTGGCTGCGGTACACCGACCAGTCGGAGCAGGCGCGGCGGCTGCTGCGGCGGCTCGCGCTGGCCGGGAGGGCCAGCCTGGGCGCCGCGGCGGCCGCCGCGCTGCTGTCGGCGGAGGAGCGGGAGGCCGAGCGGCTGCTGACCGCCCTGGCCCGGGCCGGCCTGCTGGACCACGTACGCGGTTCGCGCTACCGGCTGCACGACCTCGTACGGGGCTTCGCCCTGGCCCGGCTGCTCGACGAGGAGGAGCCGGCCGAGCGCACCGCCGCGCAGGAACGGCTGATCGTGAACTACGCGGAGCTGGCCGGTGCGGTGATCCGGATGGTGGACGGCAAGATGTCCACCAGGGCCGGGCAGTTCGGCTCGCACGGCTTCACCTCGCTGGACGCGGCGCTGCGCTGGCTGGACGAGGAGTCGAGCTTCATCACCTCCGCGCTGCGGCACGCGGAGGGTGTCGACCAGGCGGCGGTGCTCGATCTGCTGGGCGCGTTGTGCGACTACTGCCTGCTGCGCGGCGACCTCTACCGCCTCGGCGAGATCAGCGAGCTGACGCAGGCCGTCGACCAGGGGTTGCTGGAGCGCTCCGTGCAGTGGCGTACCGGTATCGCGGCCCGTCAGCTGGGCGAGCTGGACAAGGCGCGCACCACGCTGTCCTCCGTCGTCGGCCTGTACCGCGAGGCGCAGAACGACTCGGGTACGGCGCTGGCGCTCTGTTCGCTCGGCATCACCCTGCACCACCAGGGCAATCTGACCGAGGCGTCGGCCCGGCTGCGGGAGGCGCTGGAGCTCCAGACCTCCGAGGACCAGGCCGCCGACCGGGCCTGGTCGATGCACGCGCTGGCCGCGGTGGAGCGGGACCGGGCGCACCCGGCCGAGGCGCTGGCGCTCCTGGACACGGCGCTGGTCCTGCACCGCGAGGGCGAGTCGCTGCACGGGGAGGCGTGGACGCAGTTCCAGCTGGGTCAGGTGCGGCTGCGGATGGGCGATGTGGAGCGGGCCGAGCTCGCGCTGCGTACGGCCCTGGATCTGTACGGGCGCACCCGCGACGAGCGCGGCGAGGCCTGGGCGCTGACCCAGCTGGCCCGCGCCCGGCTGCTGGACGGCGATCCGGTCCCCGCGGTCGAGCAGCTGAACGCCGCGCTGTCCCGGCACCGCGACAACGAGGACGCCCGGGGCGAGGCGTGGACGCTCTACTACCTGGGCCAGGCCCTGGAGGAGACCGGCGAGACCGATCAGGCGGTACGGCAGCTGGAGCGGTCGCGCACGATGTTCTCCCGGATGCGGGACGTGTACGGGCTGGCGTGCGCCCGGCACCACTCGGGCCGGGTCACCCGCGACCAGCGGGCCGCGCAGACGGGCAACCTGCGCAACTCCGGGTTCGCCCGGCAGCTCCTGGTGGACGCGCGGGCCGACTTCCGGCGGATCGGGGTCGCCCACGGGGAGGCGTGGACGTGTCTGGAGCTGGCCCTGATCGACGCGGGCAACCAGCGCGCGCCGCAGGCGCTGGACCTGTGCGGCGAGGCGGCCGAGCTGTTCGACTCGTACGGCGACGCGCGCGGCGCCGACTGGGCCCGCTTCCTGCGCTGCACGCTGCTGCCGTACGCCTCACCGGGCGGCATCGAGGTGGGCACGGTGGTGGCCCAGCAGGAGCTGTCCGACCTGATCGCGGCCGGTCACCCGACCAGGGACGGCAAGCTGGAGGACTGCGCGGAGGCGTTCCGGGTGGTCCTGAACCGCGGGGTGGACCTGGAGGACGGCTGGCAGGCCTGGCGCCTGGGCCTGACTCCGACCCGGCACGCCCGAGAGATCATGGGTGTGCCGGCCCCGACGCCCTGAGTCCTTTGGGGCGGAGCGGTCACCGGCCTCCGGTACCGCCCCGCCCCCGCCCCACTACTTCCGCTTCGCGGAACCGGCCGCAGCAGACGCCTTCGGCGTCGCCGGCACCTCCGGAGCCTCCTCGAAGTCGACCTTCCCCATGTGCCGGTTCATGGACTTCATCAACGCCCACACTCCCACCGCGAGCGCGGCGAAGACGATGAAGCCGAGGACCCCGGGGGTCACCTTGTTCTTGTCCAGTTCCTCGGCGAGCGGGACGAGGTGCGGCAGTGCCTGAGTCGCGTACATATCAGGCATTGTCGCGGATGCCCGCGAAGAGGTCGCTCTCGGGGAGGGAGGTATCGACGAGAGACTTCGCCAGCTCGTACTCCTCGGTCGGCCAGACCTCCTGCTGGATGTCCATCGGGACCCGGAACCAGCCGCCGTCCGGATCGATCTGCGTCGCGTGCGCGATCAGCGCCTTGTCGCGGATCTCGAAGAAGTCCGCGCACGGAACATGCGTGGTCAGCGTGCGTTCGGCGCGCTCGAACTCCTTCCAGCGCTTCAGCCAGTCCGCGTACGGGGACTCCAGGCCGCGGGCCAGCAGCGCCTCGTGCAGGGCCACCGTGCGCGGCTTGTTGAAGCCCTGGTTGTAGTAGAGCTTCTGCGGCGCCCAGACCGGTCCGAACTCCGCCTCGGGGAACTTCTCTGCGTCCGCCGCGCCCTCGAAGGCGATCATCGAGACCGTGTGGGTCATGATGTGGTCGGGGTGCGGGTAGCCCCCGTTCTCGTCGTACGTGGTGATGACCTGCGGCCGGAACGCGCGGATCTTGGCGACGAGGCGTCCGGCTGCGACGGTCTCGTCCTCCAGCGCGAAGCAGCCCTCGGGCAGCGGCGGCAGCGGGTCGCCCTCGGGCAGTCCGGAGTCGACGAAGCCGAGCCACTCCTGCTTGACGCCCAGGATCTCGCGCGCTTCGTCCATCTCCTTCCTGCGCACCTCGTGGATGTTCTCCTCGATGTACGCGTCGCCCTGGAGTTTCGGGTTGAGGATGGAGCCGCGCTCACCGCCCGTGCAGGTCACTACCAGCACGTCCACCCCCTCGGACACGTACTTGGCCATGGTGGCCGCGCCCTTGCTCGACTCGTCGTCGGGGTGGGCGTGCACGGCCATCAGTCGAAGCTGCTCAGTCAAGACTCGTTCCTCAGTGATCGGTCGCCATCAGGTTGCCGTCCCGCAGGGACGTCGGTGTGGGGTGGCGGTCGGGTGGCGGGTGGAGGCTTCTATAGTGACCGAACCGGGGGGCGGAAAATTCCTTCGATCCCCGGCACGGGAGGAACGATCATGACTGCGGTGCGCGAGGCGCCCCCCGAGAACCGCTACGGCCGCTCCGCGGACCAGCGTGCGGACCGCAAACTCAAGATCATCGGCTCGGTGCTGGGCGTCGCCCTGCTCGGTGTGGTCGGCTGGATCGGCTACGACTACGTCGCGGGCCAGGGGATCAGCGCCGAGGTGATCAAGTTCAAGGTCGTCTCCGACGACCGGGTCGAGGTGCATCTGGAGGTCCGCAAGGACCGGGATGCCAAGGGCTACTGCACGATCCGCTCGCAGCGCGAGGACGGCACCGACGTGGCCCGCAAGGACTTCCGTTTCGACGAGAGGACCGACCGGATCGACCGGGTCCTCTCGCTGCGTACGACGTCCAGGGCGACCAGCGCCGAGCTGCTGGGCTGCACGGACGACAACGGGGCGTCGCGTTGACCGGCGCACGCACGTCCTGACCCGCTCTTGACGCCGCTGACCTGCGGTTCGACAGGATCGGTCGGTAACCTTCTCCCCCTTTTCCCGGTGAATTGTTAGGCTCGTGGTTTCGCCCACCCGTGGAAGCGCATGCTTCGGGGTAGGGCGATGCTTTGTATTCCCAGTACCGACGAGGAGCACCCTGTGACCCAGACCAGCGAAAACGTCACCTGGCTCACGCAGGAGGCGTACAACCAGCTCAAGGCCGAGCTGGAGTACCTGTCTGGTCCCGCGCGCACGGAGATCGCCGTAAAGATCGCGGCGGCCCGTGAGGAGGGGGACCTGCGTGAGAACGGCGGGTACCACGCGGCCAAGGAGGAGCAGGGCAAGATGGAGCTCCGGGTGCGCCAGCTGACCCAGCTCCTGGAACACGCGAAGGTCGGCGAGGCGCCGGCCGACGACGGTGTGGTCGAGCCCGGCATGGTCGTGACGATCGCTTTCGACGGCGATGACGACGACACGACGACCTTCCTCCTGGCCTCCCGTGAGTACGCGAGCGCGGACATCGAGACGTACTCCCCGCAGTCCCCGCTCGGGGTGGGCGTGAACGGCAAGAAGATGGGCGAGACCGCGGACTACGAGCTGCCGAACGGCAAGACCGCGACGGTGAAGATCCTTTCGGCGAAGCCGTACTCCGGCTGATCCGCACAGCTCGGCAGAGCAAGCGGGAAAGCAGCGAGCAGTAAGCAGAGAGCCCCGGCCGGAAGCGGCCGGGGCTCTCTGCTCGTCCTGGGCGGTCAGACGGCGACCGAGCGGTACTTGCGCACGGCCAGCGTCCGGAAGACCAGGATGATCAGCACGGACCAGATGAGCGATGCCCAGATGGGGTGTTCCATCGGCCAGGCGCCCGTGACGGACTTCGGCACGCCCTCGATCGTGTTGCCGAACAGCTCGCGGGCCGCGGCCACCGTGGCACTGAACGGGTTCCACTCCGCGACGTACTGCAGGAACCTCGGCATGCCGTTGACCGGCACGAACGCGTTCGAGATGAAGGTCAGCGGGAACAGCCAGATCAGCCCGCCGGAGGTGGCCGCCTCCGGGGTGCGGACGGAGAGGCCGATCAGCGCGCCGATCCAGGTGAACGCGTAGCCGAGCAGCAGGAGCAGACCGAAGCCCGCGAGCACCTCGGCGATGTTCTCGTGGGTGCGCCAGCCGACGAGCAGGGCGACGGCCGCGAGTACCGCGAGCGTGATGGCCGTCTGCACCAGGTCGGCCAGTGTGCGCCCGGTCAGCACCGCGCCCCGCGCCATGGGCAGCGACCTGAACCGGTCGATGAGCCCCTTGTGCATATCGTCCGCGATGCCCGCGCCGGCGCCCGCGGTGGCGAAGGTGACGGTCTGCGCGAAGATGCCGGCCATCAGGAATTCCTTGTAGGCGCTCGCGCTGACGCCCGCGCCCGGAATGGCGATGGAGCCGCCGAAGACGTACGTGAAGAGCACCACGAACATGACCGGCTGGATGATCCCGAAAAGGATCATCTCCGGGATCCGGGTCATGCGGATGAGGTTCCGCTGGGCGATGACCAGGGAGTCCCGTACGGACTGGCCGATGCCACCGCTGGACCGGGGTGCGCGGGCGGTGCCCGCCGTGTCGCTGAGCGCGCTCACTTGGCTGCCTCCGATCCGGCGGCCGCGGGCTGTCCGTCCGCCCCGTCCGCGCCGTCGCCCTCGCTCTTCTGCTGTTCGGCCGCGTGGCCGGTGAGGGAGATGAACACGTCGTCCAGGGTGGGACGGCGCAGACCGATGTCGTCGATCTCCACGCCCCGGCTGTCGAGGTCGCGGATGATCTCGGCGAGGAGCTTGGCCCCGCCGTCGACCGGGACGGTCAGCTTGCGCATGTGCGGGACGACGGCGACCTCGCCCTTGCCCAGGGAGCCCAGGACGGACCGGGCAGGCTCGATCTGGTCCGGCTGGTGCACGACGACCTCGACGCGCTCGCCGCCGGTGCGGGCCTTGAGCTGGTCGGAGGTGCCGCGGGCGATGACGAGGCCGTGGTCGATCACGCAGATGTCGTGGGCGAGGCGGTCGGCCTCCTCCAGGTACTGGGTGGTCAGCAGCAGCGTCGTACCGCCCGCCACCAGCTCCTCGATGACCTCCCAGAGCTGCTGCCGGTTGCGCGGGTCGAGGCCGGTGGTCGGCTCGTCCATGAACATGACCGGCGGGGAGACGACGAGCGCCGCCGCCAGGTCGAGCCGGCGGCGCATACCGCCGGAGTACGTCTTGGCGGGCCGGTCCGCCGCGTCGGCCAGGTGGAACCGCTCCAGCAGCTCCCCCGCCCGGACCTTCGCGTCGCGCCGGCTCATCTGGTAGAGCTGGCCGACCATCTGGAGGTTCTCGCGGCCGGTCAGGTATTCGTCGACGGCGGCGAACTGGCCGGAGAGCCCGATCGAGCGCCGTACCTCGTTGGGCCTCTTCAGGACGTCGATGCCCGCGACGAAAGCAGTGCCGCTGTCGGGCCTGAGCAGCGTCGTCAGGACGCGCACGGCGGTCGTCTTACCGGCGCCGTTGGGGCCGAGCAGCCCGAGGACGGTGCCTTCGGGCACGTCGAGATCGACACCGCCGAGTGCGGTGACGTCACCGAAGGTCTTGACCAGACCTTCGGCGTATATCGCGCCTGGCATATGGAGTTCCCCCAGTGGGTTTGGGTGGCTTCCTCACAGATCCTAGATTTGCCCGTCTCCCCCCGCCCGGCGAACAGCGAAGACGAACGCATGTACGCCGACGGGGTGGGCGATGGCACAGTAACGCGATACATCGCGACACACAAGATTCCGTTCACGGAGCAACGGAGTGCCGGAGCGGCTCAGTTGAGGACCAGGTACCCCGCCTCGCGCAGCGCCGCCGCGACCTCCACGCAGTGCTCCGGACCCTTCGTCTCCAGATGGAGTTCCACCTCGGCCTCGGTGAGGCCGAGCCGGGGGTCGGTACGTACGTGGCTCACGTCCAGCACGTTGGCATCGGCCACCGAGAGCACCGCGAGCATCGTCGCCAGCGCGCCGGGCCGGTCCGTCAGCCGCAGCCGCAGGCTCAGATAGCGGCCGGCCGCCGACATGCCGTGGGTCAGGATGCGCTGCATCAGCAGCGGGTCCACGTTGCCGCCGGACAGCAGCGCCACCACCGGTCCGCGGAACGACTTCGGGTCGCTCAGCAGGGCGGCCACCGGGCTCGCCCCGGCCGGCTCCACGACCAGCTTGGCCCGCTCCAGGCAGAGCAGCAGCGCACTGGACAGCTCGTCCTCCGAGACCGTACGGATCTCGTCGACCAGGTCCCTGATCAGCGGGAACGGGACATCGCCCGGCCGGCCCACCTTCATGCCGTCCGCCATCGTCTGGAGCGAGCCGACCGACACCGGGTGACCGGCGGCCAGCGAGGGCGGGTAGGCGGCGGCGCCCGCCGCCTGCACCCCGACGATCCGCACGTCGGGCCGGACCGCCTTCACCGCCACCGCGATCCCGGCCGCGAGCCCGCCGCCGCCGATCCCGACGACGATCGTGCGCACCTCCGGGCACTGCTCCAGGATCTCCAGGCCGACCGTGCCCTGACCGGCGATGATGTCCGGGTGGTCGAAGGGGTGGATGAAGACCGCCCCGGTCTCCTGCGCGTACTCCTGCGCCGCGGCCAGCGTCTCGTCGACGACATGGCCGTGCAGCCGCACCCGGGCCCCGTACTCGCGGGTCGCGGCGACCTTCGGCAGGGGCGCCCCGACCGGCATGAAGACCGTCGAGCGCACGCCGAGCAGCGCGGACGCGAGCGCGACACCCTGCGCGTGGTTCCCGGCGCTCGCGGCCACCACACCCGCCGCCCGCTCCACCGGGGAGAGTCCGGCGATCCGTACGTACGCACCCCGCAGTTTGAAGGAGCCGGTCCGCTGGAGGTTCTCGCACTTGAACTGGACGGGAGCGCCCACCAGCTCGGTCAGATGGCGGCTGCCCTCCATGGCGGTGACCCTGGATACACCGGAGAGCATCTTCTGCGCCCCCTTGATGTCATCGAGGATCAGCGGGGGAAACCGATGGGTCGGCGGGAAGTTCATACCGCAAGTCTTGCAGCTGGAAGGGGTGGCGACCGCCGCGAGGGATGCCGTCCTGCGACGATGTCCGCAGGTTTGTGCAGCGCTGGTACGCGTTGCCCCGGGGCCGCGTACTCTGTCCCCCACCCATCCGACACCGCACGAAGAGAGCCCCCGGCCATGCCCCCTCAGGACATGACGACTGCCGCGTCTCCTTCCGGGGGCGCAGCCCCGGAGAACCAGGGTCCCGACCACCTTCTCGACGCCCTCCAGCACCAGGTCGCGGTCTTCGCCCGCCGTGCGGAGCAGACCCGCCTCGGCGGTGTCGGCCAGGTGCGCAATTCCATGGACCGGGCCGCGTATCTGCTGCTCAACCGGCTGGACCGGGAAGGCCCGATGGGCGTGAAGGCGCTGGCCGCGGGGATGGGGATCGACTCCTCGACCGTGACCCGGCAGGTCGCGCCGCTCGTGGACACCGGCCTGGTCAAGCGGACCTCGCACCCGGAGGACGGCCGGGCCGTCGTGCTCCAGCTCTCCCCGCGCGGCCAGGCCCGCCTCGACGAGGTACGGGCCTCGCGGCGCGAGCTGATGTCCCAGGTGACGGACGACTGGGACGCGGAGGAGCGGGACACGTTCTGCGCGCTGCTCACCCGTTTCAACGCGGCGCTGGCCGCCCGGCAGAGCGCGAACCAGCCGCCCGCCGCGGACTGAGGACCGTACTCGGGCCCCCGGACCCAGGACCTCGGGCCCTCAGGCCTTGACCGGGGGCCCTCGGCGCGCTCGGATGACAGGGTGCGAGAGCGCCAGGCGGGCCGACAGCGGCGCCGCGCCCAGGAGTTCGAGGCCTTCGTGGCGGGCGCGGCCGGCCGGCTGCTGCACGCCGCCACCCTGCTCACCGCGGAACCCGCCCGGCCGCCGGGTGCCAACGAGCGCGCGCGGCGGCTGCTGACGGCCGCGCTGGCCCGTACGTACGCGGACTGGGACCGGCTGCACGGCGAGGACCCGTACAACCGCACCCGGGAGGATCTGGCCGCCCGGTTCGCGCGGGAGGCCTGGCGCCATCACCGGCCGCGCGGCGGGCTGTTGGCCGGGCTGACCCCGCAGGAACGGCTCGTGCTGGTGCTGCGGCTGTACGAAGGGGTCCCAGAGGAACAGACCGCGGCGCTGCTCGGGCTGCCCGTTGACCGGATCCGCGCGATCTGCAACCGCTCGGTGGCCACGATGCGCGGCACCCGCGGCCCCTCCGTCCGGCGGGAGGCCGCGTCATGAGCGGTACCGGCCGCAAGGAGGACGAGGTCCGGCGGATGCTGGAGGGGCCGCATCCGCAGGTCCCCGCCGATCTGGCGGAACGCGCGGCGGAGCTCGGCGGCCGGGTGCTGCGCAGGCGGCGGTCCCTGCGTCTGCTGGGGCTGCTGGCGCTGATCGCCGCGGTGGCGGTGTTCGCGGTGTGGGCGGTGACGGTCCAGCCCTGGCAGCCGCCGCCGGCCGAGACGACACCACCGCTGGTCGGGTGGTGACGGCCGCACCCCGCCGTCCGTTACGCGACAGCCGTCGTGCGACAGCCGTCCTGCGACAGCCGTCGGGGGTGAGGCCGCGAGCACAGGCCGTACCGGGCCGGGCGGATCTATCCTGGAGGCAAGCGTCACGCACCGGTCCGGTAACCGGCCGAGGAGGCTGTCATGACGAGGAAGGTCGCTGACTGCCGCAAGTATCCGAGCGAGTCGAACTGCTCGCTGACGATCTCCGGCGAGGAAGACGAAGTCGTGCGGGCCGCAGCCGAGCACGCGGCCTCCGTCCATCAGCACACCGACAGCCCGGAGCTTCGGGAACAGCTCCGGGGCATGCTGGAGGACGAGAAGACCGCCGTCTGAGATGTCCGGCCCTGCGGGACGGAACCGGTGGCCCGGTTCCGTCCCGCTGTCACGCGCCCGGCACGCCGCCGGGGTGCGCGCGCCCCCCGGGGTCCGGCCGGAAGGGCTCTAACCGAGGGCCTGCGTCAGGTCGGCCAGCAGGTCGTCGCCGTTCTCGATGCCGACGGAGAGCCTGACCAGGTCGGCGGGGACCTCCAGCGGCGATCCGGCCGCGGAGGCGTGCGTCATCCGGCCCGGGTGCTCAAGGAGCGACTCGACGCCGCCGAGGGACTCACCGAGTGTGAAGAGCTTCGCCCGGTTGCAGACCTCGACGGCCGCCTGCTCGCCGCCCGCGACGCGGAAGGACACCATGCCGCCGAACGCCTTCATCTGCTTGGCGGCGATCTCGTGCCCCTGGTGCTCGGGCAGTCCCGGATACAGGACGTGGCTGACCTTGGGGTGCCGGGTCAGCAGCTCCGCGACCTTGGTGGCGTTCTCGGTGTGCCGGTCCATCCGGACGGCGAGGGTCTTGATGCCGCGCAGCACCAGCCAGGCGTCGAACGGCCCGGCCACCGCGCCCATCGCGTTCTGGTGGTACGCCAACTCCTCCGACAGCTCGGGGTCGTTGACGATCAGCGCGCCGCCGACCACGTCCGAGTGGCCGCCCATGTACTTGGTGGTGGAGTGCACCACCACGTCGGCGCCCAGGGCGAGCGGCTGCTGGAGGTAGGGGCTGGCGAAGGTGTTGTCGACGACCAGCCGCACACCCGCGGAGCGGGCGATACCGGCGACGGCCGCGATGTCGGTGATGCCGAGCAGCGGGTTGGAGGGCGTCTCCACCCAGATCGCCTTGGTGCGCGGCTGGATCGCGGCCCGTACCGCCGCCACGTCGGAGGTGTCCGCGACCGAGAACTCCACGCCCCAGCGCGAGGCGACCTTCGCGAACAGCCGGAACGTGCCGCCGTAGGCGTCGTTCGGGATGACCACGTGGTCGCCGGGCGTCAGCAGCGTACGGAGCAGGCAGTCCTCGGCGGCGAGACCGGACGCGAAGGCGAGCCCTCGGCGGCCGCCCTCCAGGGCCGCGAGGTTCTCCTCCAGTGCGGTGCGCGTCGGGTTGGCGCTGCGGCTGTACTCGTAGCCGCCGCGCAGCCCGCCCACGCCGTCCTGCTTGTACGTGGACACCTGGTAAATGGGCGGAACAACAGCGCCGGTGAGGGGATCGGCGGTGTTCCCCGCGTGGATCGCGAGAGTTTCGAAGCTGTGCTGGTCGCTCATGGGGCCCGAGCGTAGTTCGTCCCGAGGGCGCTCACGGAGCACCTGGGCCGTCCGGGGACAATGGGTGTATGGAGATTCTCTGGTTCCTGCTCGCGCTGTGCCTGCTCGCCGCCGTCGCCGGACCGTACGTGCTGCGGCGCCGCGGCGGTATCCGGCAGGTGGCGCCCGGTTCGCCGGACGCCGCCGACCCGGACACCTACGGCTTCGCGCGTCAGGAGGAGCTGGACATCCGGATGCCGGGACCCGACCAGGACCTCCTGGACGTCCTCGACGTCGTCCAGGGCACCCAGGAGTGGCGGGCCGCCTCGCAGCTGCTGTCCGGGACGCCGAAGGAGGGCGAGGTGCGGTGGCAGCGGGTGCAGGCGTTCGCCGGTGCAGCCTCGCTGGAGCTGGCGCAGCGGCCGGGGGTCGGCGGGGCGTGGCTGCGCAAGTGGCGGGCCGAGTCCCCGAAGGACGCGGGCGGCGCGGCGGTGCACGCGGAGTTCCTGGTCCAGCAGGCCTGGCGTTCGTCCACCGTGGGTACGGACGACTTCCGGATCATCCTGGAGGAGGCCCGTACGGTCGTCGGCGAGGCGGCCCTGCTGGCTCCTGGCGACCCGGTGCCGTACCTGGTGGAGCTGGCGGCGGCGCGTGGGCTCGGCTACTCCCACGAGGAGTTCGACCAGCTCTGGGCGAAGATCATCGACCGGGCGCCCGCGCACATGGGCGCGCACATCGCGGCGCTGCACTTCTGGTGCGAGAAGTGGCACGGCTCCCGCGAGGAGGCCGACCGCTTCGCCACCGCGGCGGCCGCCCGCGCCCCGCAGGGTTCGCTGCTGGCCGCGCTCCCGCTCTTCGCGCTGTACGAGCACCTGCCCGAGGTCAACATGGTGCGGAGCTTCTATCAGAGCCAGTCGGTGACCAAGGCGGTCGAGGGCGCCCTGTTCGCGGTGCACGCGGCCCGCCCGGACGACCCGATGCTGGCCCACGTCCGCCACCTCCTGGTGCTGTTCCTGGTCCGGATGGAGCGCTGGTCGGAGGCGATGAACCAGTTCGTCCACATCGACGGGCACGTGGGCGCGCTGCCGTGGTCGGAGAGCTCGGACCCGGCCGCCGAGTACACCGTGTACCGGGCGCTGGCGGTGGCCGGCTACGAGGCGAACGGCGGCAGCCCGGCGACGCTGCCGAGGTAGAGCGCCCGGCACTGGCGGTGTGCGACGGTAGGCACCGACACGGCGACCGACCGACTGACCGACTGACTGATGGGACCGGTACACCTCATGGCCCGACTGATACCCCTGATCCTGATCGGCCTCGGCCTCTACTTCTGGTTCAAGGCCCGCAAGCGGACCGCCGCGTACGTCGAGGACACCGAGTCCGACAACGGCACGCCCCGCCGCTGACCGGGCGGCGGAACCTTCCTCGGAACCGGCGGCGGAATCCACGGCGGTCCCGGTGCGTTGTACCGACAGCACGCCGACCCATGAGGAGCCCCCGCATGTTCCTGCACCGCCGTACCCCGCAGCTCCCCACTCCCCAGGAGGCGCTGCGCGGCCGCCCCACCCCCGAATTCACCGTCCCGTCCCGCCACACGGTCCTGGGCAACCCCCTGCTGGGGCCGTACCCGGACGGCCTGGAGGTCGCGGACTTCGCGATGGGCTGTTTCTGGGGCGCCGAGCGCAAGTTCTGGCAGACGGACGGCGTCTGGACGACGCTCGTCGGCTACCAGGGCGGCTACACGGAGAACCCCGCGTACGAGGAGGTCTGCTCCGGCCTGACCGGCCACACGGAGGCCGTCCGCGTCGTGTACGACCCGCGCGTCGTCACGTACGAGCAGCTCCTGAAGGTCTTCTGGGAGTCCCACGACCCCACCCAGGGCTTCCGCCAGGGCAACGACGTGGGCACCCAGTACCGCTCCGCCGTCTACACCCACTCCCCCGCCCAGGCAGCGACCGTGGCGGCGTCCCGCGAGGCGTACCAGAAGGTCCTCACCGGCTCCGGCCACGGCGAGATCACCACGGAGATCCTGCCCGCGGAGGGCCGCCCCTTCTGGCCTGCGGAGGCCGCGCACCAGCAGTACCTGGACAAGAACCCGGCGGGCTACTGCGGAATCGGCGGGACGGGCGTCTCGTGCCCGATCGGGGTGGCCCCGGCCGGGGAGTGACGCGCCTCCCGGAACCGGGTGCGTGAACCGAGCCCCGGCCGAGACGGGCCGGGGCTCGTCGCTCTCATCCGTGCCGGTATCACCGAGGAAGGCACCTTCCTCGGTGATACCGGTCAAAAACGCGTGCCAGGCGTGGTCACCAAGCACGATCACAGGGCCGAGGACGTTCTTGCGGTCCCGCACGGGAACAGTTCCGCCCCCACGTTGCCCGACAGAGCGGCACGGGAACCGGTTCAAGCGCAGACGCGCGGTCAGCCTTACCGGCGGAAGTCCAGCATGTAGAGAACCTTGTCGTATCGGTGTTCGCCGACGGCGACGAAGCCGGGCAGACGGCCGTATTCGGTGAACCCCAGCGACCGGTAGAGGCGCAGGGCACGGGTGTTGTCCCCACGGGCATCCAGGGTGAGGACCTCGATACCCGTCTCCCGGGCGTCAGCGATCAAGGCAGCGGTCAGGGCCCGGCCGACACCGCGACCGTGGGCAGCGGCATCCACCGCGATCTTCTCCAGATCGGCGTGTGGCCGATGGGTCGGCCGGGCGTAGCGGAGCCAGTACCCCAACCCGACAAGCCGACGGTCGAGGTAAGCGACGCGCAGGGCCGCATCTCCGGTCTGCACCGCGGAGACGACTTGGCCGAGGAGTTCCGCCACCTCATCCAGCGAGGGTGGTTCGACCCAGCCCAGCGCAGCACCTCCACCGACCAGGTCCGACAGGATCTGGTGGGCCGACTCCGTAAACCCGGCCTCCAGCTCCGGATCGGAAGCCAGCCCCATGGCGTCAAGGATGGCGGGCTCAGGAGTCACACCGCTGGTCGTGGCCGGTTTCATGACCGGCAGCCTACGGCCCGGCCGAGACCCCTCTCGCTCCAGCCTCGGCTAGGGCCAAGCCGTTACCCACGCTCCTGGGCTCGGTAGAACGAAGACCGCTCGGCCGCCGTGTGGTTCCGGATCGTCTGGTGCCATGGCACGTTGAAGACTCGCCATCCCGCGCCAGCAGTCATCCGCAGTTCGTCCGCTGAGACGCTGGCGGGTTCCTGGGTGGGGTGTGTCGCTTCACGCGGGTGGATGGAACACGTCCCTGGTCAGCGGGTCGGACCCGGCTCGGGCGGCGGCTGCCAGTCGCGCCTGATCAGCCCGTAGACCCACGAGTCGGAGACCTCACCGTTGACGACGCAGTCCTCCCGCAACGTCCCTTCCCGTACGAAGCCGAGCTTCTCCAGCACACGGGCGGAAGCCACGTTGCGGGTATCGGCCTCGGCCTGGACGCGATTGAGGTCCAGGGTGTCGAATGCCCACCGCAGCAGGGCGTGGGCGGCCTCGGTCGCGTAGCCGTGGCCCCACGCCGCGTCGTCGAAGCAGTAGCCGAGCGACGCGCTGCGGTACTCGGGGTTCCAGTTGTTCAGGCTGCACCAGCCGATGAACGACCCGTCGGCGACACGGTCCACGGCCAGGCGCGCTCCGGTGCCTTCCCGTGCCATCTGCCGGCAAGCCGTGATGAACTTCTCGGCTCGCGCGCGTTCGCTCCATGGCGGCGCGTCCCAGTAGCGCAGCACGTAGGCGTTGCTCTGGAGCGCGAAGAGGCCGGGCGCGTCCGCGTCCTCGAAGGGGCGCAGCCGAAGGCGGGCGGTGTGCAGCGAGGGAGCGGGCAGCGGCGGGCTCATGGTTCCTCCCCTGGTCGGTGGCCGGTCCATCAGACTTCCGATGCGGGTCGCTCGCAACGGGGTTTCCCAACGGGCCACTTGCACCGTCGGCGGGGCTCCGGCCGGGACCGGTACCCTCGCTGCGACTTGAACGGCGAGTGCGACGGGGGAAACGATGAGCGGGGACCGGACGGACCAACCGGCGATACCTTCCTTGAGCGGACGGCCCTGGTGGGCCGCGAACGAGGTCCTGGCGTTCTTGCTGGAGCTGTTCGCGGTGGTCTGCCTGTGCTGGTGGGGTTTCACCGCCGGGGACGGCCTGGCCGTGCACCTGCTGCTGGGGATCGGGCTGCCGGCGGCCGGTATCGCCCTGTGGGGCACGTTCGCCGCGCCTCGCGCCCGGATCCGGCTGCCGCTGGCGGGTGTGCTCGTGGTGAAGGCCGTGGTGCTCGGGGGCGGTGCCTTCGGGCTGTACCGGGTGGGGCATCCGGACGCCGCGGTGGTCCTGGCCGTCGTGATGGTGGCGAACACGGGGCTCGCGGAGACGTTCCGGCGGCGGCCCGCACCGGTCGAGTAGGCCGGCTGCGAGGGGCGCGGTTGCGGAGGTCGTGGTCTCAGCCGCCGGGGCGGGTGGGGCCGGACCAGTTCAGACAGAAGCGACAACCGGCGCGACCTCCACCAGCCGTCCCGCCCCGCCCCGAACCTGACCCGGAAACGGACACCACCTCACGGACCGACCCCTCAGGCTGCTCGGTCGTAGGCGACGTTGGTGTCGGGCAGGGGTGTCCCGGGGTCGTCGTCGAGGGTCTGGGCGGGCCGCTGGAGGTGACTCTTCTGCCTGATGCGCAGGGCGGCCCAGGCGATGAGCGATATCCCGGTCACGACCCAGAGGGCGGGCCACGCATAGGGCCACCACGCGGCTGTGGGGTGGAAAAACGCTTCGGCAGCGGTGCCTGCCATCGCGGCGGCGTGGGCCCAGCACAGGGACCGCCCGGCCCATCGGGTGGCCCGGTCGATCCTACGGAATCCCGGTCTCGCCCCCGGTGCGTGTCCGCTCATCTCTCCCCCAGCGATGCGCCGATCATTTGCCTGATCTTGAGCGCGCGCCGGTTGGTTGGCGAGTCCTGGATGGTTCAGCAGGCGTTTTCCGGCCACATCCATTTAGACGATCAAACAGTTGCCGCATGGAAAATGATGGCCTGCTGCGCTCATTTTCGGGCATACCGACTGGCAAGAACGGCCAGTTATGGTCGTTCCGCGTCTGCCGTACGGAGAAGTCGCCTACATGAAGTGAAGATCCCGTGACGACGTGCCGGGTTCGGCCGCCGGTGAAGGCCGGCTCCGACAGCTTCGGGCAGGCCGTCGCGGCGTACGAGAGCACGGGTGGGGGGCCGCCGGATCGAGCGCGACCCCCCACCGCACAGGAACGGTCAGATCAGGCCCTGCGCCAGCATCGCGTCCGCGACCAGTTCGAAGCCGGCGATGTTGGCGCCGACCACGTAGTTGCCGGGGCAGCCGTAGCGCTCCGCCGTGGTGTAGCAGGAGTCGTGGATGTGACGCATGATCTCCGCGAGGCGCTCCTCCGTGTGGGCGAAGGTCCAGGAGTCGCGCGAGGCGTTCTGCTGCATCTCCAGGGCGCTGGTGGCGACGCCGCCCGCGTTGGCCGCCTTGCCGGGGGCGAAGGCCACGCCCGCCTCCTGGAGGACGCGGACGGCCTCGGGGGTGGTGGGCATGTTGGCGCCCTCCGCGACGGCCTTCACGCCGTTGCGTACGAGGGTCAGCGCGTCGGCCTCGTGGAGTTCGTTCTGCGTGGCGCAGGGCAGGGCAACGTCGCAGGGGACGTTCCAGACACCGGTGCCCTCGACGTACTTCACGTGCGCGCCGCGCCGCTCGGCGTACTCGGAGATGCGGCCCCGGCCCTGCTCCTTGATCTCCTTGAGCAGGTCGAGGTCGATGCCCTTGTCGTCCACGACGTAGCCGCCGGAGTCCGAGCAGGTGACCACGGTCGCGCCGAGCTGCTGGGCCTTCTCGATCGCGTAGATCGCGACGTTGCCCGAGCCGGAGACGGCGATGCGCTGGCCGTCGAGGGACTCGCCCCGGCTGCGGAGCATCTCGGCGGTGAACATGACGCAGCCGTAGCCGGTCGCCTCCGTACGCACCAGGGCGCCGCCCCAGCCGAGGCCCTTTCCGGTGAGGACACCGGACTCGAAGCGGTTGGTGATCCGCTTGTACTGGCCGAAGAGGTAGCCGATCTCGCGGCCGCCCACGCCGATGTCCCCGGCCGGTACGTCGGTGTACTCACCCAGGTGGCGGTGGAGTTCGGTCATGAACGACTGGCAGAACCGCATGATCTCGGCGTCCGAGCGGCCCTTGGGGTCGAAGTCGGAACCGCCCTTGCCGCCGCCGATGGGCATGCCGGTGAGGGCGTTCTTGAAGATCTGCTCGAAGCCGAGGAACTTCACGATGCCGAGGTTGACCGAGGGGTGGAAGCGCAGTCCGCCCTTGTACGGGCCGAGCGAGCTGGAGAACTCGACCCGGAAGCCTCGGTTGACGTGGATGTCGCCCGAGTCGTCCGACCACGGCACCCGGAAGATGAGCTGGCGTTCCGGCTCCGTTATGCGCTCGATGATCCGGGCGTCCACGAACTCCGGCCGCTGGGCCAGCACCGGGCCGAGCGTTTCGAGCACCTCCCGCACCGCCTGGTGGAACTCCTTCTCGCCCTGGTTTCGGCGGAGGATCTCCGCGTACAGCGGCTCAATGACGCGGTTCTCGGCGGCGTGCGGGATTGCGGAGTCAGGGGTGGCCGTCATCTGATCAAGACCTTCCATGGGTCGGCTCATCGCGAAGGCGCCCCCGTCCCGGAGGGCACCTGGTCCCCCCTCCCCATTGAGGGCGTCGCCCGGATAGCGCGTCTACCACGCGCTCACGACTGCGACGTACAGGACCGTTGTGGCCTACCGAGTCTCCCAGTGGGACCGCCGAATCCTCCATGCCATCCACATGGTGAATCCCGCCCGGCCCGGTACGGGGCGGGCGCGGAAGCCTTGCCACGGACCGGTTCCGGACGGAACGACCGGGTTGGGGGGTATGCCCGGACACCCCCCGAAGTGGTGAACCTCACAGTGCGCCGACTGCTGCCGTGAGGTCTTGATGGACCGAGGGAGCCCTACACCACGGAACCGGCGCGCAGGGCGGCGGCGGTCGCCCTGGGGTCGTAGTCCGGCGCCACCCCGTCCACGAGCACCAGGTCGCCGGGGATGTTCCTGGTCCGCAGCGGCGCCAGCTCCTGATAGGCGGGTGAGGCGTACCAGGTGCGGGCGGCCTCGATCGTGGGGAACTCCAGGACGACGACGGCGCCCGGCCAGTCGCCCTCCAGGACCTCGACCGGCGTGACGTGCACCAGGAAACGGCCCCCGTACGGATCCATCGTGGACTGGATTCCGTCGATGTAGTCGATCACCTCCGCGTTGGGCAGGCTGTCGGGCTGCAGGTGAGCGATCGCGTACGCGGTCATGGTCTCGTCCTCCGGTCTTCGTCCGCTGGTGCACACCATGCTGCCGGGGGCGGCGGGAAGCGTCGATTACCACCGGGGTAAGGGGAGCGCACCGCGCGGACCCGGCCCATGGTGACGGAGGATCAGCCATGATTCCGTCATGAAGACATCACGGGGGAACCACCGGGCGCGGGCTCCCCACCAGCCTTACCAGTCAAGGCCGTTGGCCGGACAGCCGCTGTCCGGGTACCGCACACCGCCACGGGCCGGCGAGACGCGCCGCTATCTCGCGGTGGGCCTCGACTGCTACCTCTGCCTGGTCACAGCCGGGTTACTCGCCCGGCCGCACGTGGACACGGTGCCCCTCCAGGGGGACCTCGCGCTGCTGCTCGGGCCGGTGCTCGCCCTCTCCTTCCTCAACCAGGTCGTGCTCACCGCGCTGGTCGGAGCCGGGGCCGGAAAGCTGATCATGGGCATCCGGGTCGTGAGCCTGCCGGACGGCGGCCGACCGGGTCCGGCACAGCTCACCCGACGCTGGCTGCACGGCCTGTGCTGGCTGCCGCTCCAGCCCTGGTACGTGCTCCGCGCCCGTCTCGCCCGCACGGACGACGGACACGGGCCCGATCCGCGCGGCTGCGAGGAGGGCGATCCGTACGCGGAGCCGTACGCGGACCCGGCCGGGGTGCGCCAGGTCCGCCGCAGCGACCTCGCCGCACACCGCCGGGCCGCCGCCGGACGGGCCGCCTGAGGCCGGGCCGCCGCCGGACGGGCCGCCTGAGGCCGGGCCGCCCGCCGACAACGGCCCGACGCGTGCGGGGCCTTCACGCCGCCGCGTTCTCCGTGATGGTGACCTTGCCCTTGCGGATCGTCGCGAGCCGGGGGGCCCGGCGGGCGATCGCGCTGTCGTGGGTGACCATGATGAAGGTGAGCCCGTGCTCCTTCCACATGGTCTCCAGCACCTCCATGACCTCGTCGCGCATGGACTCGTCGAGGTTGCCGGTGGGCTCGTCCGCGAGCAGCACCTTCGGCTGCTTGACCAGGGCTCTGGCTATCGCCACCCGCTGCTGCTGGCCGCCGGACATCTCACCGGGCAGGTGGCCGAGGCGCTCGCCCAGGCCCACCGAGTCAAGCGCCTCCGCGGCTCTTCTGCGCCGCTCCGACGCCTTGCCGCCCAGCGGTACGAGGGCGGTCTCGACGTTCTCCTGGGCGGTGAGCGTCGGGATGAGGTTGAAGCTCTGGAAGACGAAGCCGATGTTCTGCGCGCGCACCTCGGTGAGTCTGGCCTCGCTGAGCTTCGCGAGGTCGACGCCGTCGAGTTCGACGGTGCCGGCCGTGGGGCGGTCCAGGCCGCCGAGCATCTGAAGCAGCGTGGACTTGCCGCCGCCGGTGGGGCCCTGGATGACCAGGCGGCCGCCGTCCTCGATGGTCAGGTCGACGCCGGCGAGCGCGTGGACGGTGGACTTGCCGCGCGTGTAGCGCTTGGTGACGCCTTGGAGGGTGTACATGGGTCAACTCCTGCTGGACGGTGGGCGGGCGGACTATTCGACGCGGCGCAGGGCGTCGGCCGGGCGCAGCCTGGAGGCGCGCCAGCCGCCGAAGGCGCCCGCGATCAGCCCGCCCGCCACGGCCAGGGCGACGGCGATCAGGATGACGGAGAGGGAGACGGGCGCGGTCAGCGCGATGTCGAGGGACTTGGCGGCGCTCTGCCGGCCCGGTCCGCCGCCACCCATCATTCCGCCGCGGAAGCCGCCGCCCCCGGAGCCGCCCGAGGCGCCGAGCTGGGCGGTGAGGGTGGGGCTGACGGCGGTGACGGCGTACGCGCCGGCCAGGCCGACCGCGATGCCGAGGACGCCGCCCATCAGCCCGTTGACGAGGGCCTCGCCGACGACCTGGCGGGTGACCCGGCCGCTCTTCCAGCCGAGGGCCTTGAGCGTGCCGAACTCCCGTACCCGGCGGCTGACCGCGGAGGAGGTGAGCAGCCCGGCCACCAGGAAGGCGGCGATCAGTACGGCGATGGAGAGCCACTTGCCGACGCTGGAGGCCAGGTCGGAGGCGGTGGACAGGGAGCCGGAGACGGTGTCGGCGAGATCGGCGGAGGTGGTGACGGTGGTGCCCGTGATGTTCTTCTGGATGGCGGTCTTGACGCCGTCGATCCGCTGCGAGTCCGCGGCCTTCACGTAGACCGTGGTGACCTTGTCCTTGGCGTCCGCCAGGGTCTGGGCCCGCTGGAGCGGGATGTAGAGGTTGGCGGCCGCGTCGCCGCTGTCGGCCGCCGAGACTCCGACGATCGTGAACTTCGTGCCGTGGACGGTCACCGTCTTGCCGACGGTGAGCTTCTTCTCCTTGGCGTACGCGGCGTCGACGACGGCCACCTTGCCGTTGGTCTCGGTGGACTTGAAGGTACGTCCCGCGGTGATCTTCGAGGAGGTGAGCGGGCCCAGGTCCTGCTTGGTGACGTCGGTGCCGTAGACCGTGTAGGAGTTGACGTCGAACGAGGCGCCGCCGCCCTTGACCTCGCCCTGCGGCTGGCCGCCGCCCCCGAAGCCGCCCCGGCCGCCCTGGGACGTACCGCCGTCCTGCTTGAACTCACCGCGTTTGAACTGCCCGTCCACCTTCATGACGGTCATGCTCAGTCCGCCGACGGCGTCGGCGACGCCGTCCTGCTTGCCCACCTTGTCCACCGTGGTGGCGGCCAGCGTCTGGAAGCCCTGGACCATCACCCGGTCCGTGCTCTGCGTCGAGTCGTCGCCGTTCTCCTTGGCGTCGAACTCGAACCTGGGCCGCTCCGTGCCGGAACCGGGCGCCGCGGCCGCCTTGGTGACGGTCATGTCGGTGCCGAGGCCGTACAGCGATTCCAGGACCTTGTCCTGGGCCTTGCTCATGCCGGAGGAGACCGAGCTGACGATGATGACCAGCGCAATGCCGAGGCCGAGCCCCGAGGCGACGACGAGCGCCGCCTTTCTGCGGCGGCGCAGCTCGCGCCGGAGGTAGGTGAAGAACATGGCGCGAGGTTATGGAGCGGTTGTGATGGTGGGTTAAGGCCACGATGAGAGACGGATGAGAACGCTCCGCATACGCCGCAGGCGGCGGCACCCGTGATCCGTGGGGATCGGGGTGCCGCCGCCTGCGGTGAGGGGATCGGCGCGGACAGCGCGTCCGGTCAGGCCGCGGAGCCCGCCGTCCACTGGGCCCAGCTCATGTTCCAGCCGTTGAGGCCGTTGTCGGGCTGGATGGTCTTGTCCGGGGAGTTCTTGATGACGACCACGTCACCGATCATGGAGTTGTTGTAGAACCAGGCGGCGGGCTGGCCGGCGTCGCCCGCGCCCTTGACGTCGGCGAGCCCGACACAGCCGTGGCTGGTGTTGGCGGTGCCGAAGATGCCCTTGCCCCAGTAGTTGCCGTGGATGAAGGTGCCGGACGTGGACAGCCGCATGGCGTGCGGCACGTCCTTGATGTCGTACTCACCCTTGCCGTCGTCGTCCGTGAAGCCGACCGTGGAGCCGTCCATCCGGGTCTCCTTGTACTTCTCGGAGATCACCATCTGTCCGTTGTACGTGGGGTTTTCGGGCGATCCGGCGGAGATCGGGATGGTCTTGACCGTCTTCCCGTTCTGGGTGACGGTCATCATGTGCGTCTTGGCGTCCACGGTCGAGACCTGGTTGCGGCCGACCTTGAAGGTGACCGTCTTCTGCTGCACGCCGTAGACGCCGTCCGCGCCCTCGACGCCGTCCAGCGCCAGCTTCAGGGTGACGGTGGAGCCGCCCTGCCAGTAGTCCTCGGGGCGCAGGTCCAGACGCTGGGAGTTGAACCAGTGGCCGACGACCTGCTGGCCGCTGCTGGACGTCACGGTGATGCCGTCCAGGACGGCCTTCTTGTCCGTGATCGCCTTGTTGAAGTTGATCGAGACGGGCATGCCGACGCCGACGGTGGAGCCGTCCTCGGGGGTGAAGTTCCCGATGAAGCTGTTGGCGGGCGACACGGTGGTGAAGGAGGAGTTCTCGTGCGCCTCGCGGCCCTTCGAGTCCTTCGCCGTGGCGTTGATCTTGTACGTGGTCGAGCGCTCCAGCTGGGCGTCCGGCTTCCAGGTGGTGCCGTCGGCGGAGAGGGTGCCCTTGACGCTCGCACCGGCCGCCGTGGTCATCGTGACGACCGTCAGCTTGCCCTTGGCGACGGTGACCTTCGCGTCGTTGTTGATGCTCGCGTTGGTCGCGCCGTTCTTCGGAGAGATCGCTATCTGCGCCTCCGAGGTCTCCTCGGCCGCCGCCTTGTCGACCTCGGCCGCCTGTGACTTCTTCGAGCTGTCGGGGCTCGCGCCCTTGTCGCCGTCGTCGCTGCAGGCAGTGAGCACCAGCACGCCGCCGAGCAGTGCGGACGCGGCCATGAGGCCCTTGCGCCGCTTGCTGTCCGTCATCACACGCTTCTCCATCGTTGCCGAAATCCCCAAAAACCCCGAGCCAGGCCGTTGACCGGCGATACCCGTCAATATTCCAAGAACCCCCTGAAAGGGTTACCCGTTCCACATCCGCGGGGGATGTGGGGAACACCACTCATCGGCGTATCGGTATCCGCGGTGGTTCCCGTGCGGTGGTTCTGTGCTCCACCACGTGGGTGCCGCCGGTGTCCGGCCCTGTTGTGCGGCGGCTTCGCGATCCGGTGGGCCGGCTGTCACACGCACCGGCCCCGGGCCGCCGGAGACGGGCCGGGGCCGGTGGCTCTCCACCCGTTACGCCCGCCGCTCCGCACTGCCGTCGTCGTCGTTCTCCTCCCCATTGTGCGGGACGCGGGAGGCGTCTTCGCCGTCCTCGTCCCCGTACTCCTCGTCACCGTCGTCGTCATCGTCTTCGTCGAGGTCCCATCCCTCCGGGTCCCGCGGGTCGTAGGCGATGCTCTCGCTGCTCCAGGAGGCCTGGGTCAGCTCGACCCCGGGCACCTCGCTGACCAGGTCGAACGGGTCGATCAGCGAGGCGAGGGCCTCCGCACCGTCTTCCCGTACCGCGGTCTCGGCATGCGTGCGTTCCTCGGCGGAATCTCCGCCGGGCTCGCCGTACTCGGCCGCGAGGCTCTCCAGAGCGGTTCCGCTCAGGGCATCGGCGTCCGTGATCTCCAACACCATTTCGACCCGAAGGCGAACATAACGTGACGTCTCAGATGTGCTCATACGCCGGAGCGTAAGCTCCCGGCCGCCCCGGCTTTCCCACGACCCGCTGCTTTCACTAGCATCGCCCGCAGCACCGGCCGCAGCCCTAACTCGCGGCTGTCACAAGGGGGATCGATTCCGTGGCCAGCACCCGCCGCCCGCTCCTGACCGCCACTGCCGCGGGAACGCTGCTGTGCGCCCTCTGGTTCGTTCCGACGGCCACCGCGACGGGCGAGACCGCCGGGGCCCAGGACGCACCGGACCGGACGGCCGCCATCGAGGCGATGGGCGCCACCGACGCGCAGAGCGAGAAGCTCGCGGACACCGGGACGGGGATCGATACGACCCCGTACCTGATCGGGGGCATGGCGTTCCTGGGCATCGGCGCGGGCTTCGTCACCTACTCCACCCGCCGCACGGGCCCGCTGCCTGCGCACTGACCCTCACGCGGCAGCGGGCGTTCCTCCGGGCAGGCCTCAGGCGAGCTTCCCCGTCACCGGCTCCACCGCCGCGACGAGCCCGCCCGCGCGCACGAAGGCGTCCGCCGCGGCCAGGTCCGGCGACAGGAAGCGGTCGGGCCCGGGGCCCTCCGCACCGGCCGCGCGCAGCGCCTCGACGGCCGCCAGCGAGGCGGGCGCCGGGGTCAGCCCCTGCGCGGCGCGCAGCTCGACCGCGCGGGTGGCCGCGTACAGCTCGACGGCGACGATCCGGGCGAGGTTGTCCACGGCGGTACGGAGCTTGCGCGCCGCCGACCAGCCCATCGAGACGTGGTCCTCCTGCATGGCGGAGGACGGGATCGAGTCGGCGGAGGCCGGTACGGCGAGCCGCTTCATCTCGCTGACCAGGGCCGCCTGGGTGTACTGGGCGATCATCAGGCCCGAGTCGACGCCCGCGTCGTCCGCGAGGAACGGCGGCAGCCCGTGCGAGCGGTTCTTGTCCAGCAGCCGGTCGGTGCGGCGCTCGGTGATGGAGCCGAGGTCGGCGGCGACGATCGCGAGGAAGTCCAGGACGTACGCGACCGGCGCGCCGTGGAAGTTGCCGTTGGACTCGACGCGCCCGTCCGGAAGCACCACCGGGTTGTCCACGGCTGCGGCCAGCTCGCGGTCCGCGACGAGGGCGGCGTGGGCGAGGGTGTCCCGGCCGGCGCCGTTGACCTGCGGGGCGCAGCGCACCGAGTAGGCGTCCTGGACACGCGGGGCATCGTCCTGGTGGTGACCGGTGAGGCCCGAACCGGCCAGCACCCGGAGCATGTTGTCGGCGCTGGCGCCCTGGCCGGGGTGCGGGCGGATGGCGTGCAGCTCAGGGGCGAGGACCTTGTCCGTGCCGAGCAGCGCCTCCAGGGAGAGGGCCGCGGTGATGTCCGCCGAGGTGTAGAGGTTCTGGAGGTCGGCGATGGCCATGACGAGCATGCCGAGCATCCCGTCGGTGCCGTTGAGGAGGGCGAGGCCCTCCTTCTCGCGCAGCTCGACCGGGGTGATGCCGTGGGCGGCGAGGAGCTCGCCCGCGGGGCGCACGGTGCCGTCGGGGCCCTCCGCCTCGCCCTCGCCCATCAGGGTCAGCGCGCAGTGCGAGAGCGGTGCCAGATCGCCGGAGCAGCCGAGCGAACCGTACTCGTGAACGACGGGTGTGATCCCGGCGTTCAGGACGTCGGCCATGGTCTGCGCGATCTCGGGCCGTACGCCGGTGTGACCGGAGGCGACCGTCTTCAGCCGGAGGAACATCAGCGCCCTGACGACCTCGCGCTCGACCCTCGGGCCCATGCCTGCGGCGTGCGAGCGGACGATGTTGCGCTGGAGCCGGGCGCGGAGCTCCGGGCTGATGTGGCGGCTGGCCAGCGCCCCGAATCCGGTGGAGACGCCGTAGACCGGCTCGGGCTTCGCGGCGAGCGCGTCGATGACCTCGCGGGCGGCGGCGAGCGCGGCCACCGCGGCGGCGGAGAGCTCGACACGGGCGTTGCCGCGGGCCACGGCGATGACGTCCTGGGCGGTGGTACCGGACGTCCCCACCACGACTGTATGCATATCCATATTCAGAAGCGTACGGATTGAATCTCTTCATGTCACTAGTGGTCGCCGGGTTGACCCCTTACCGATCGGGCGGCTCGGCCGAGGGGCGGTTGCCGCGCAGCCGGCGGCGGTCGTGGGCGGCCTCGGGCGGGGAGTCGGCCAGCCGGATCACCTCTCCGTCGCGCCCCGCCACCACGGGCCGCAGCGAGCGGGCCGCCTTCGCCCGGTACTGCGCCGCGTCCGCGAGCCGGAACAGCCTGCGCGCGGAGACCACCGGGCCGATCGGGTCGCCGGTGGAGGCGATACCGCAGGCGACCCCGTTGCCGAACTCCAGCCCGGCCGCCCGCTCGCACAGCTCGGTGGCCACCGCGACCACCTCGTCCGCGCCGGGCCCCACCGCCAGCAGACAGAACTCGTCCCCGCCGAGCCGGGCGGACAGCGCCCCGGGCAGCATCGCGCCGCACCGGGACAGCACCGAGCCGAAACGTTCCAGCAGACGGTCTCCGACCGCGTGGCCGTGGGTGTCGTTGACCTTCTTCAGCCCGTTGAGATCGCAGACGGCCAGGCTGACCACGGAGCCGTCCGCCCGGTGCCGCTCCACCGCCTCGTCGAGGCGCATGTCGACGGCCCGCCGGTTCGCGAGACCGGTCAGCGGGTCGGTGAAGGCCAGCTTGCGCACCTCCTCCAGGCGCTCCGTCTGGGAGATCCCGGCGGCCACCACGGCGGCCAGCACGGTGGCGAAGTCCGCGTCCGCCCGCCCGAACACCGGCTCCCCCACCGGCCGCGCCACATACAGCTCGCCCCAGGCCCGGCCGTGCAGCACGATCGGCGCCACCACGCAGCAGCCCCGCCCGCGCCGGCGCAGGGCCGCCACCCGCTGGTGGCAGTAGCCCTGCCGGTAACCGTGCGCACCCGCCGCCCCGGCCTCCCGGCCACCGTCCGCGGGCCCCGGTTCCACCGGCCCGTCGGCCGTCTCCACCCAGGCGTCCGGCTCGCCGCCCCCGGCCCACCGCTCGTGGAGGAACTCCGTGATCTCCGGGAACTGGTGCACCGGGTACGTCTCCTCGTCGGGGAACTCCTCCTCCCCCTCGGCCCGGTCGCCCGCGTTCACCAGGACCCGCAGCCGCCCGCGTCCGCGCTCCCAGACCGACAGCGCGGCGAAGCTGCCGCCCAGCGCCTCGCACGCCCCCAGCGCGGCCGCCCGCCAGCACCCCCGCGGGGTGTGCGCCGCCGCCATCGCCTGTGCAAGCGAAACCACGGCCCGGAGCCGCGCATCATCACCCATTGCCCCAGTTTAAGTTGATACGCGTTATATGCGTCACGAGGAAACTCCGGAGAGTCACCAATCACGGCCCGTAGTGAGCGGTCACTCCCCGGGCCAGTTCGGCTTCCGCTTCTCGTTGAACGCGGCGACCCCCTCCGCACGGTCGCCGGAGAAGGCCACGGAGCGCCACGCGGAGTCCTCCACCTCCAGGCCTGCCCGCAGATCGAGCCCGTGCCCGAGCCGCAGCGCCCGCTTGGCCGCCCGCAGGCCCACCGGGGAGTTCCCCGCGATCCGCCCGGCCAGCGCCAGCGCCTCCGAGCGGTCCTCGCCCGCCGCCACCAGCTCGTCGACCAGCCCCAGCTCGCGGGCCTCCGCCGCTTCCACCCGGCGGGCGGTGAAGATCAGCTCGGCCGCCCGCGCCGCGCCGATCCGGCGCGGCAGCAGCTGGGTGCCGCCGCCGCCCGGGATGACCCCGACGGAGACCTCGGGCAGGCCCACCAGCGCGGTGGCGTCGGCCACGATCAGATCGCAGGACAGCGCCAGCTCGAAACCGCCGCCGAGCGCGAACCCGTGCACCGCGGCGATCGTCGGCATCGGCAGTTCGAGGACACCGGTGTAGGCGGCGCGGGCGGTGGGCCGCTGCCGCACCAGGTCCGCGTCGGTGAAGGAGTTCCGCTCCTTGAGGTCCGCCCCCACACAGAAGGCCCGTTCGTGGCTGGAGGTGAGGACGGTGACCCGTACGTCCGGGTCCGCGGCGAGCGCGGCGCAGGCGGCGGCGATCGAGCGCGCCATGTCCGTGGACACCGCGTTCATGGCCCTGGGCCGGTCGAGGACCAGCTCGGCGACGTGGTCCAGGCCCTCGTGACCCCGTACGACGACGAACTCCCCGAACCGCTGCTCGGACGTGACGGTCATGGCTGCACCCCTGTTCGGTTAACGAGCGTTACCGGAGGGATCCTAGGGCGTGTCGTCGGGGCGAGGTTCAGGAGCCGCCGCGACGGGCCAGCAGCCACGGTTCCACGACGCCGAGGCCGCGCACCGGGCGCTGCCACATCGGCTGGAGCCCGTAGCGGTACTTGGGCACGGGCCTCGGCTCCTCGCCGTCCGCGCCCTCCCGGCCGGCGCGCTCGGCGGCGGCCGCGGCCTCCTCCGCGGCCCGCGCCTCGGAGGCGGGGGCGTCGCCGGTACGGGTCAGCTCCTGTGCGAACGCCCCGTCCACCAGGACGGCGTCCTTCGGCGCTATCGAGGTGAGCCGGCTGGCGAGGTTCACGGTGGTGCCGAACACATCGCCCATCCGGGTGGTGACCGTGCCGAACGCGATGCCGACGCGCAGCGCGGGCATCTGCTCGTCCAGTGTCATCGCCTCGATCAGGCGCAGCGCGATCTCGGCCGCGGTGCCCGCGTCGTCGGCGGCGAAGAGGACCTCGTCACCGAGGGTCTTGATGAGCCGGCCGCCGTGGGCGGCGACCAGGTCGGCGCAGGTGGTCTCGAAGGCCTCGACGAGTTCGCCGAGCTCCTCCTCCTCCAGGCGGCGGGTGAGCCGGGTGAAGCCGACGAGGTCCGCGAAGCCGACGGCCAGCCGCCGGTCGACCATCTCGTCGTCGTCCGCCGCCTGGACGACCCGGCCGGTGGCGGCGGCGAGCTGGCGCCGCCACACGTAGACGAGGAACTCCTCCAGCTCCGGCAGGAGCAGCTCGACCAGCGGATAGGTGACCTCGGTACGGGTCATGCCGGGCTCGGGCGGCTCGGTCAGGCCCTCCAGGAAGGAGTCGATCTGCCACTCCGCCAGCCGGGCGGTGGTCTGCCCGGTGGACCGGGCCACCTGGATCGCCATCGGCTCGCTGAGCAGCCCGGCCTCGACCAGACCGGAGAGCCGGCGCAGCGCCAGCACGTCCGCCTCGGTCAGCGCCTTGGCCTGGCCGATGTCCGCGAAGCCCATGGCCCGCCAGAAGCGTGACGCCAGGTCCATCGAGACGCCCGCGGTGCGGGCGGCCTGGAACGGGGTGTAGCGCCGGTCGGCGCCCAGGATCAGCGCTTCCAGCCTGATCGCGAGGGGGTCGTCGGTCGGCTCTGCCGTGTGGTCGACTTCGTGATGGGGTGTCGCGTGGACCGATGGGTCCGACGAGGGCTCCGAGCCATCGCCGGACGTCGTGTCGTCGACGGTCACCAGCCGCCTCCTGCCCGTTCCCTGCGCACTGCCCTGCCGATCTGTCGGTGGATCGCCTCAACGATACGGCAGGTGTGCCCTACCTCACGTCCTCAGTCCGCCCCGACCCGGGCGCGCCGCTCGGCGGGCTTCTCAGGTCAGACCGCCTCCGACGCCCCTCAGGTGCACGATGTCGCCCGCCGAGACCGGCTCCTGGAGCCCGTCGCCGGCCGACAGGACCAGGCGCCCGTCCCCGTCGATCGCCACCGCCTCCCCGGTGACCGTGCGGTCGCCCGGCAGCTGGGCCCGCACGGTGCGCCCGAGCGTCGCGCAGCCGGCCGCGTACGCCTCCTGGAGGCCGCTCGCGGCCGCGTCCCCGTCCGCCGCGCGCCACTTCCCGTACCACTGCTCCAGCGACCGCAGCACGCCCCTGAGCAGCGTCTCGCGGTCGGTGGAGACCGCCCCGGCCAGGGCGAGCGAGGCGGCCGTGGGGGCGGGGAGCTCGTCCTCGCGCAGGGAGACGTTGAGGCCGATGCCGATGACGACGCCGTCCCCGGCGCGCTCGGCCAGGATGCCGCCGGCCTTGCGTTCCTCCGTGCCGACGGTGACCAGCAGGTCGTTGGGCCACTTCAGTGCCGTGTCGACGCCCGCGGACCTCGCCAGGCCCGTCGCCACCGCGACCCCGGTGAGCAGCGGCAGCCAGCCCCAGCGCTGGACGGGCACCGCGCCCGGCGTCAGGTAGACGGAGAAGAAGAGGCCGGACCGGGCCGGCGCCGTCCAGGTCCGGTCGAGCCGTCCGCGCCCCGCGGTCTGCTCCTCCGCGACCAGCACGGTCCCCTCGGTGAGCCCGGCGGCGCGCGCCGCGAGGTCGGAGTTGGTGGAGCCGGTGGCGTCCACGACGTCGAGGGCGCTCCACAGGCCGTCCGGCCGGAGCAGACCACGCCGCAGCGCGGGAACGTTCAGGGGCGGCCGGTCCAGGTCCGACCAACGGTTGTGAGACGCATCCGAGGGTGTCATGCAAGCCACCCTAGGTGTGTCAAACGACGCACTGCCGAACCGTATCCGCGCCGATACGCTACGGGGCAGTAGCTGTTCATCCGCTGATCAGCAGCACAGTCGTCCCCGTGACCAGGCAGGGAGCCGCAACCCGATGTCCGAGCCGGAAGAGACCGACATCCACACCACCGCGGGCAAGCTCGCGGACCTGCAGCGCCGCATCGAGGAGGCGACCCACGCCGGGTCCGCCCGCGCGGTGGAGAAGCAGCACGCGAAGGGCAAGTTGACGGCGCGCGAGCGCGTGGACCTGCTGCTGGACGAGGGCTCCTTCGTCGAGCTCGACGAGTTCGCCCGGCACCGCTCGACGAACTTCGGGATCGAGAAGAACCGGCCGTACGGGGACGGTGTCGTCACCGGCTACGGCACGGTCGACGGCCGCCCCGTCTGCGTGTACTCGCAGGACTTCACCATCTTCGGCGGCTCGCTCGGTGAGGTCTACGGTGAGAAAATCGTCAAGGTGATGGACTTCGCGCTGAAGACCGGCTGCCCGGTCATCGGCATCAACGACGGCGGCGGCGCCCGTATCCAGGAAGGCGTGGCGGCGCTGGGCCTCTTCGCGGAGATCTTCCGGCGCAACGTGCACGCCTCCGGTGTCGTCCCGCAGATCTCGCTGATCGTCGGGCCGTGCGCGGGCGGCGCGGTCTACTCCCCCGCGATCACCGACTTCACGGTCATGGTCGACCAGACCTCGCACATGTTCATCACCGGGCCCGACGTCATCAAGACGGTCACCGGCGAGGACGTCGGCTTCGAGGAGCTGGGCGGCGCCCGCACCCACAACACCACCTCCGGGGTGGCGCACCACATGGCGGGCGACGAGAAGGACGCCATCGAGTACGTCAAGTCGCTGCTCTCCTACCTCCCGTCGAACAACCTCTCCGAGGCCCCGTCCTTCCCGGAGGAGGCGGACCTCGCGGTCACCGAAGTGGACCGCGAGCTGGACACGCTGATCCCGGACTCCGCGAACCAGCCGTACGACATGCACACCGCGATCGAGCACGTGCTGGACGACGGTGAATTCCTGGAGACCCAGGCCCTGTTCGCGCCGAACATCCTCACCGGATTCGGCCGGGTCGAGGGCTATCCGGTCGGCATCGTCGCCAACCAGCCGATGCAGTTCGCCGGCTGTCTGGACATCAACGCGAGCGAGAAGGCCGCACGCTTCGTCCGCACCTGCGACGCGTTCAACGTGCCGGTGCTGACGTTCGTGGACGTGCCGGGCTTCCTGCCGGGCGTCGACCAGGAGTACGGCGGCATCATCCGGCGCGGCGCCAAGCTGATCTACGCGTACGCGGAGGCGACCGTCCCGCTGATCACGGTGATCACCCGCAAGGCGTTCGGCGGCGCGTACGACGTCATGGGCTCCAAGCACCTGGGCGCCGACATCAACGTCGCCTGGCCGACCGCCCAGATCGCCGTCATGGGCGCCCAGGGCGCCGTCAACATCCTGCACCGCCGCACGATCGCCGCCGCGGAGGATCAGGACGCCACCCGCGCCGAGCTGATGGCGGACTACGAGGACGCGCTGCTCAACCCGTACGTGGCGGCCGAACGCGGCTACGTGGACGCGGTGATCATGCCCTCCGACACCCGGGCGCACGTGGTCAAGGGACTGCGTCAGCTGCGCACCAAGCGGGAGTCGCTGCCCCCGAAGAAGCACGGCAACATCCCTCTCTAGAAAGGGCTCTGGCCATGATCAAGGTCGTACGGGGCAACCCGACCCCGGAAGAACTGGCAGCCGCGCTCGCGGTCGTCCAGGCGCGTGCCGCCGCGGTGGCCGCCGTCTCGTCCGGAGCCCCGGAGCTGCCCGGACAGTGGTCCGACCCCGGCCGGGTCGCCCGGCGCGGCCGCCATCTGCCGGGACCGCGCGCCTGGGCGCGTACGTACTGGCCCGGTTAGCGGGTACGGGCCGGGCGGTTGTTGAGTACGCGTACTCAGGCGCGGGCTCGGCCCCCCGCAGCAGGATCGGAGGCATGCTGTGGTCCGATCCCGAGAACAAGCCGCCGAAGGAACTGCGCGACGCCCAGGACATGATGCGGCGCGTGGGTCTGGTGCTCGCGCTGGCCATGGTGGTCGCGATGTTCGTGAGCGGCACCCGGTGACGATGCGGCCCCCCCGGCGGCGGGGCCGCCCGCACCGGCTGATTTGTACGATGGCGCGCATGACTGATCCCGCGCCCCGCCGCCTCGTGCTCGCCTCCGCCTCCCCCGCCCGCCTCGGCCTGCTCCGGCAGGCGGGCTTCGCGCCCGAGGTGATCGTCAGCGGGGTGGACGAGGACGCGCTGAGCGCCGCCACCCCCGCCGAGCTGGCGCTGGTCCTCGCGGAGGCCAAGGCCGCCGTCGTCGCCGCGCTGCCGGAGGTCGCGGGGGCCCTGGTCATCGGCTGCGACTCGGTGCTCGAACTCGACGGCGAGGCGCTCGGCAAACCGGCCGACGCGGAGGACGCCACGGCCCGCTGGAAGTCGATGCGGGGCCGGTCCGGGGTGCTGCGGACGGGTCACAGCCTGACCGACACCGCGAGTGGCCGGACGGTCTCGGAGACCGCGTCCACGACGGTCCGCTTCGGTGAGCCGACGGACGCCGAGATCGCCGCCTACGTGGCCTCCGGCGAGCCGCTGCACGTGGCGGGCGCCTTCACCCTGGACGGGCGCTCGGCGCCGTTCGTGGACTCCATCGACGGCGACCCGGGCAACGTCATCGGGCTCTCGCTGCCGCTGCTGCGGCGGCTCCTGGGCGAGCTGGGGATCAGCGTCACCGAGCTGTGGGCCTGAGCCGCGCCTGACCGGTCGGCCCGAGCCGCGGCGGCCCGTCCGTCCGGTCAGGCGGCGGCCGGGGCCACCGGCTTCTCGGCGTCCGTCCCGGTGACCGGCTCCTCGCGGCCGTCCCCGTACGCCACCAGCGTCAGCACGATCAGGCCGAGCACCACCATCATGGAGACGAACGCGGTCCAGCCGATCAGCCCCACCGCGAGCGCGCCCAGCACCCCGTGGACGACGGCGCAGCCGATGAGGACGACCCTGGCGATCCGGCCGGGGGCCCGGTCGCGGATGCCGGTCAGCAGGAGCAGCACACCGCACAGCAGCAGGAACAGTCCGGAGATCCCGCCCAGCACCCAGGCACCGTTGGCCATGACGTGGGGATCCGTACCCGCCAGGGACATGTCCTGGTTCTTCACGAACGTCGCCATGACGCCGTTGACGATCACGACGCCCACGGCTTCCGCGACCAGCACGATCGCGGATATGTATGCCACCGGCCTGCGCACCACGGCGCTCACCCCCTGTTACCTGCAGTACGTGCGATAGCGCGGACCCTACTAACGGGTAATGCCCGGGACAAGGGTTTCGACCGCTTCGGGGCCCCGCGGGCGGCAATGCGGGCGCCCGGAGTACCGGCGGCCGGGCGCCAGGCAAAGAAATGCGCGGCCGTTAGTAGGAATCAGACAAAGAAACACCGGGCGTCGCTGCCCGTACCGACAGAGACCTGGACCACACCTCGTGGCTACTGTGCGGTTATGGTTCCCGGCGTACCGTGGTTCCACAAGGGATTTCGCGACTTGAGCAAGCCTCGAATCACACTCCGTGTGGGCAAGCTCACCATTGGGGACGGGTCGTAGGGCCGTGTCGGTAGTCCCTAAACTCAGCTTGTTTCAAGGAGGGAGCCATCGTGCGCAAGGTGCTCATCGCCAACCGTGGCGAAATTGCTGTCCGTGTTGCCCGTGCTTGCCGGGACGCGGGGATCGGGAGCGTGGCCGTCTACGCGGACCCGGACCGCGACGCGTTGCACGTGCGTGCGGCCGATGAGGCATTCGCGCTGGGCGGTGACACTCCGGCCGCCAGTTACCTGGACATGGCCAAGGTGCTCCAGGCCGCGAAGGACTCCGGGGCGGACGCGATCCACCCGGGTTACGGGTTCCTCTCGGAGAACGCCGAGTTCGCGCAGGCCGTGCTGGACGCCGGACTGACGTGGATCGGGCCGCCGCCGCACGCGATCCGGGACCTGGGTGACAAGGTCGCCGCCCGGCACATCGCGCAGCGTGCCGGTGCCCCGCTCGTCGCGGGCACCCCCGACCCGGTCTCCGGTTCCGCCGAGGTCGTCGCGTTCGCCGAGGAGAACGGGCTGCCGATCGCGATCAAGGCGGCGTTCGGCGGTGGCGGGCGCGGGCTGAAGGTCGCCCGCACGCTGGAGGAGATCCCGGAGCTGTACGACTCCGCGGTCCGCGAGGCGGTTGCCGCGTTCGGGCGCGGGGAGTGCTTCGTGGAGCGCTACCTGGACAAGCCCCGGCACGTGGAGACGCAGTGCCTGGCCGACACCCACGGCAACGTCGTGGTCGTGTCCACCCGTGACTGCTCGCTCCAGCGCCGCCACCAGAAGCTCGTGGAGGAGGCCCCGGCCCCCTTCCTGTCCGAGGCGCAGAACGCGCAGCTGTACACGGCGTCCAAGGCGATCCTGAAGGAGGCCGGCTACGTCGGCGCCGGCACGGTCGAGTTCCTGGTCGGCGCGGACGGCACGATCTCCTTCCTGGAGGTCAACACCCGCCTCCAGGTCGAGCACCCGGTCACCGAGGAGGTCACCGGCCTCGACCTCGTACGCGAGATGTTCCGCATCGCCGACGGCGAGGAGCTCGGCTACGACGACCCCGAGATGCGCGGGCACTCCTTCGAGTTCCGGATCAACGGCGAGGACCCGGGCCGCGGCTTCCTGCCGGCCCCCGGCACCGTCACCCTGTTCGCCCCGCCGTCCGGTCCGGGTGTCCGTCTCGACGCGGGCGTCGAGTCCGGCAGTGTGATCGGCCCCGCCTGGGACTCGCTCCTCGCCAAGCTGATCGTGACGGGCGCCACCCGCGAGCAGGCGCTCCAGCGGGCGGCCCGCGCGCTGGGCGAGTTCACCGTGGAGGGCATGGCCACCGCCATCCCCTTCCACCGCGCCGTCGTCACGGACCCCGCGTTCACCGCGGACCCGTTCACCATCCACACCCGCTGGATCGAGACGGAGTTCGTCAACGAGATCCCGGCCTTCGCCGCCCCCGCCGACGCGGACACCGACGAGGAGTCCGGCCGTGAGACGGTCGTCGTCGAGGTCGGCGGCAAGCGTCTCGAAGTCTCGCTGCCCTCCTCGCTCGGCATGAGCCTGGCCCGCACCGGTCTCGCGGCCGGCGCCAAGCCCAAGCGCCGCGCGGCCAAGAAGTCCGGCTCCGCGGCCTCCGGTGACACCCTCGCCTCCCCGATGCAGGGCACGATCGTGAAGATCGCCGTGGCGGAGGGCCAGGAGGTCAAGGAGGGCGACCTGATCGTCGTCCTGGAGGCCATGAAGATGGAGCAGCCGCTCAACGCGCACCGCTCCGGCACGGTCAAGGGCCTGACCGCGGAGGTCGGCACCTCCCTCTCGTCCGGCGCCGTGATCTGCGAGATCAAGGACTGATCCCCGCTCCTCGCGTTCCGCCGGCGCCCCCGTCATGTCGTACGACGTGACGGGGGCGCCGCCCGTTGGCGACCGGAGCCGCCGGGCTCCCGGGCCACTGGGCCGTACGGGCGATGGCATCCTGGACCCCCGCGGCGGAATCAGGGAGGACTGCGCGATGGCGACCAGCACAGCAGGGACACCGGCCCGGCCCATGCGCGCCGACGCGCGCCGCAACTACGACCGGCTGCTGGCCGAGGCCCGTACCGCCTTCGCGGAGCACGGCACGACGGCGTCCCTGGAGGATGTCGCACGGTCCGCGGGGCTGGGGATCGGCACGCTGTACCGGCACTTCCCGACCCGGCACGCGCTGATGAGCGCGGTCTTCCAGGAGGCGGTGGCCGACCTGATCGCCCGCTCCCGCGAGCTGGCCGGGGCGGAGCGGCCGTGCGAGGCGCTAGTGGAGTGGCTGGGCACGATCATCACTCATGCGGGTGAGTATCGCGGGCTGGCCCAGGCCCTCATGTCGACGTGCCGGGACGAGACCTCGGCGCTGTCCCGCTGCAATGTGCCGATGCGCGAGGCGGGTTCGGTACTGCTGGCCCGCGCGCAGGCGGACGGGGCGGTGCGCGCGGAGGTGTCCATCGACGACCTGATGCAGCTCACGAACGCGATCGCGCTGGCCGCCGAGCAGTCACCGGACGATCCGGAACTGGCGGACCGGCTGCTGACGCTGACGGTCCGGGGGCTGAGTTCGTCCAGCCCGTCCGGCGTCTGAGGAGCGGGGACGCGGCGGCAGCGCCCCCGGAGCGTCGGCGGGGCAGGACCGGGCGGGATCGCTAGCGACGCCGCAGGTCCGGGCGGGATCGCTAGCGACGCCGCAGGTCCGCCACTCGCGCCCGCTCACCCTGCGCCTGCTCGGCCAGCACCGCGGACCCCCGCAACGGCTGCGGCCCGCTCCCGTGCGTGCGCCGCTGCCCCGGGAGCGGCATGTCCCGGCGGTTGCCCCGCCCGGACGCCCCCGGTTCGGACGAGGCCGGGGCCGGGGCTCCCCCCGCGCCCGCCACCGCGATCTGCACCCCCTGGTCGGCCAGGGCCTGGAGCTCCGCCGCGCCGCGGTCGTCGTGCGCGGCGGGTTCGTCCGTCACGAGCCGGGTGATGAGGTCGGTCGGCACCGTCTGGAACATGGTGTCGGAGCCGAGCTTGGTGTGGTCGGCCAGGACCACCACCTCCCCGGCCGCCTGCACCAGCGCCCGGTCCACGCTCGCGGAGAGCATGTTGGACGTGGAGAGCCCGCGCTCGGCGGTGAGGCCGCTCCCGGAGAGGAACGCCCGCGAGACCCGCAGCCCCTGGAGCGACTGCTCGGCACCGCTGCCCACCAGGGCGTAGTTGGAACCGCGCAGGGTGCCGCCGGTCATCACCACCTCCACCCGGTTGGCATGGGCGAGCGCCTGGGCGACCAGCAGCGAGTTGGTGACCACGGTCAGCCCGGGGACCCGCGCGAGCCGGCGGGCCAGCTCCTGCGTGGTCGTACCGGCGCCGACCACGATGGCCTCGCCCTCTTCGACGAGACCGGCGGCCAGGTCGGCGATGGCGGTCTTCTCGGCGGTGGCGAGATGGGATTTCTGCGGAAACCCGGACTCCCGCGTGAAACCGCCCGGCAAGACCGCACCGCCGTGGCGGCGGTCGAGGAGTCCTTCTGCCTCCAGTGCCCGCACGTCCCGCCGTACGGTCACTTCGGAGGTCTGGACGACGCGGGCGAGCTCACGGAGCGATACCGCCCCGTTGGCGCGCACCATTTCGAGGATCAATTGACGACGTTCTGCAGCGAACACGAAACTGACAGTAACGCGATCGCCGGAGAGTTCTCAGCAGTTTGCGCTGAATTGCAGAAGTTGGACATACAAAGGGCCGCCAAGTGGTATAGGCGGCCCTGTTGTTGTTCTCTACTGATCGCGGGTGGTCGCGGGACTGCCCGAGTTGACGGCAGTTGCCGGGTAATGCCGGGTCCGCGGAGGGCTCTACGAGGGCCTTACGCTTCGCCCGCCTGCTTACGGGTGTGCAACTGGCGGGCCACTTCCGCGATCGATCCCGACAGGGACGGATACACAGTGAAGGCGTTTGCGATCTGTTCCACCGTCAGATTGTTGTCGACGGCGATCGAGATGGGGTGGATCAGTTCGCTCGCCCGAGGCGCGACAACACAGCCGCCGACCACGATGCCGGTACCCGGGCGGCAGAATATTTTGACGAAGCCGTCCCTGATGCCCTGCATCTTGGCGCGCGGATTGCGCAGCAGCGGCAGCTTGACGACGCGGGCGTCGATCCTGCCCGAGTCGACGTCGGACTGGCTGTAGCCGACCGTGGCGATCTCCGGGTCGGTGAAGACGTTCGAGGAGACCGTCTTGAGGTTCAGCGGCGTGACCGCGTCCCCGAGGAAGTGGTACATCGCGATCCGGCCCTGCATCGCGGCGACGGAGGCGAGCGCGAAGATCCCGGTGACGTCACCGGCCGCGTAGACACCCGGCGCGCTGGTGCGGGAGACCTTGTCGGTCCAGATGTGGCCCGAGTCCTTGAGCCGGACCCCGGCCTCCTCCAGGCCCATGCCCGCGCTGTTCGGGATCGCGCCGACCGCCATCAGGCAGTGCGATCCGGAGATGACCCGGCCGTCGGCCAGGGTGACCTCGACCCGGTCGCCGACGCGCTTGGCGGACTGCGCGCGGGAGCGGGCCATCACGTTCATGCCCCGGCGCCGGAACACGTCCTCCAGGACGGCGGCCGCGTCCGGGTCCTCGCCCGGCAGCACCCGGTCCCGGGACGAGACGAGCGTGACGCGGGAGCCGAGGGCCTGGTAGGCACCGGCGAACTCGGCGCCCGTGACACCTGAGCCGACGACGATGAGCTCCTCGGGGAGCTCGTCGAGGTCGTAGACCTGGGTCCAGTTCAGGATCCGCTCGCCGTCGGGAAGCGCGTCCGGGATCTCCCGGGGGTGGCCGCCGGTCGCGATCAGCACGGCGTCGGCGGTGAGGGTCTCCTCGGTGCCGTCGGCCGCGGTCACGACGACGCTGCGGGAGCCGTCGGCGGCCTGGAGGCCCTCCAGCCGGCCGCGTCCGCGCATCACCCTGGCCCCCGCACGGGTGACGGAGGCGGTGATGTCGTGGGACTGGGCGAGCGCGAGGCGCTTCACCCGTCGGTTGACCTTGCCGAGGTCGACGCCGACCACGCGCGCGGCCTGTTCCATGTGCGGCGTGTCGTCCGCGACGATGATGCCGAGCTCCTCGTACGAGGAGTCGAAGGTGGTCATCACCTCTGCCGTCGCGATCAGGGTCTTCGAGGGCACGCAGTCGGTGAGCACGGACGCGCCGCCGAGGCCGTCGCAGTCGACGACGGTCACCTCCGCGCCGAGCTGGGCGCCCACCAATGCCGCCTCGTACCCGCCGGGTCCGCCGCCGATGATCACGATCCGGGTCACGAAAAGTCCGCCTCGCGTTTCGTCCCGCGGCCGTCTGCTGCCCCGGCCGGGGTCCGGGGGGTCGCCCCGGGTGAATGCAGTACGTACTTCATTGTCCCGCACGCGCCAAGGTGCTTCGCCCCGGGGCCCTCCATACGTGCACCGGCCCCCCGGGGCGGGGCCGGTGCCACGGGCGGCGGACCCCCCGAGCGGGCGTCTTCCTCCCAGGAATCGACCTCACCGGGGCCACCTCCCGTACCCTCGACCCCATGTCGCTCTACGCCGCATACGCCGGCAACCTCGACGCGCGGCTGATGACGCGCCGCGCACCGCACTCGCCGCTGCGCGGAACCGGCTGGCTCAACGGCTGGCGGCTGACGTTCGGCGGGGAGCAGATGGGCTGGGAGGGTGCGCTGGCCACGGTGGTCGAGGCGCCGCGCTCGCAGGTCTTCGTCGCCCTGTACGACCTGGCCCCGATGGACGAGGACTCCATGGACCGCTGGGAGGGCGTCGGCCTCGACATCTACCGGCGGATGCGGGTCCGGGTGCACACCCTGGACGGCGAGGAGCCGGCCTGGATGTATGTGCTCAACGGCTACGAGGGCGGGCTGCCCTCCGCCCGCTACCTCGGCGAGATCGCGGACGCCGCCGACTCGGCGGGCGCCCCGCACGACTATGTGATGGAACTCCGCAAGCGCCCCTGCTGAGCCCCGCGGACCGGCCCTTCTGTGCGAAAGCACGAACGGATGCCCCGAGTCTCTGTACGGGAACATCTACGCGCGTAGGGAATCAGCGGTTACGCTCATCCGCGTGAACGCATCAGTTATTCCGGACCACATCCAGGGCGACCCGCGCGCCGCCGCCGACGACGCCGCCGCCCGCCTGCGCGAGCTGACCGGTGCCGAGACCCACGACGTCGCACTCGTGATGGGCTCCGGCTGGGCACCCGCGGGCGATGCGCTCGGCACCCCGGAGGCCGAGTTCCCGGTGACCGCCCTGCCAGGATTCCCGGCCCCCGCCGTCGAGGGCCACGGCGGCACGATCCGCTCGTACCTGATCGGTGAGAAGCGCGCCCTGGTCTTCCTGGGCCGCACGCACTTCTACGAGGGCCGGGGCGTCGCCGCTGTGGCGCACGGGGTGCGTACCGCCGTCGCGGCGGGCTGCAAGACCGTCGTCCTGACGAACGGCTGCGGCGGGCTGCGCGAGGGCATGCGCCCCGGGCAGCCGGTCCTGATCAGCGACCACATCAACCTCACGGCGGCGTCGCCGATCATCGGCGCCAACTTCGTCGACCTGACCGACCTGTACTCGCCCCGGCTGCGGGCGCTGTGCAAGGAGGTCGACGAGACCCTCGAAGAGGGCGTGTACGTACAGTTCCCCGGCCCGCACTACGAGACGCCCGCCGAGATCAACATGGTCCGCGTGATGGGCGGTGACCTGGTCGGCATGTCCACCGTGCTGGAGGCGATCGCGGCCCGGGAGGCCGGGGCGGAGGTCCTGGGCATCTCCCTGGTGACGAACCTGGCCGCCGGGCTGAGCGGGGAGCCGCTGAACCACGAAGAGGTGCTCCAGGCGGGCCGTGACTCCGCGACCCGGATGGGCTCGCTGCTGGCGCGCCTGCTCGACCGCATCTGACGGGTCCGTTTCCCGGGGGCGCCCCCTCCCCCAGCAACCTCCACCAAGACCACCAAGGAAGGCGGACGACCGTGACGACTCAGGACCTCGTCGCGCGGGCCAGGACCTGGCTCGCGGAGGACCCCGACCCCGACACCCGCGAGGAGCTGGCGAAGCTCATCGAGGCGGAGGACCTGGCCGAGCTCGGCGCACGGTTCGCCGGCACCCTCCAGTTCGGCACCGCGGGCCTGCGCGGTGAGCTGGGGGCCGGTCCGATGCGGATGAACCGCGCCGTCGTCATCCGCGCCGCCGCCGGGCTCGCCGCGTACCTGAAGGACCAGGGGCAGGCGGGCGGCCTGGTCGTCATCGGGTACGACGCCCGCTACAAGTCCACCGACTTCGCGCGCGACACCGCCGCCGTGATGACCGGCGCCGGACTGCGGGCGGCCGTGCTCCCCCGCCCGCTCCCCACCCCCGTACTCGCGTACGCCATAAGGCATCTGGGCGCCGTCGCGGGCGTCGAGGTGACCGCGAGCCACAATCCGCCGCGCGACAACGGCTACAAGGTCTACCTGGGCGACGGCTCGCAGATCGTCCCCCCGGCGGACGGCGAGATCGCCGCCGCGATCGCCTCGGTCGGCCCGCTGGACACCGTCCCGCGCCCGGACGACGGCTGGCAGACCCTGGGCGACGAGGTGCTGGACGCCTACCTGGCCCGTACGGACGCCGTACTGGCCGACGGTTCACCGCGCACGGCCCGCGTCGTCTACACCGCGATGCACGGCGTCGGCACCTCGGTCCTCACCGCGGCCTTCGACCGGGCGGGCTTCCCGGCCCCGGTCCTCGTCCCCGAACAGGCCGAGCCGGACCCCGCGTTCCCCACCGTCGCCTTCCCCAACCCGGAAGAGCCCGGCGCGATGGACCTCGCCTTCGCCACCGCACGCCGCTCGGAGCCCGACCTCGTCATCGCCAACGACCCGGACGCCGACCGCTGCGCCGTCGCCGTCCCGGACCCGGCGGCCGACGGCGGCTGGCGGATGCTGCGCGGCGACGAGGTCGGCGCGCTGCTCGCCGCCCATCTCGTCCGCCGGGGGGTCAGCGGCGTCTTCGCGGAGTCGATCGTGTCGTCGTCCCTCCTCGGCCGGATCGCGGAGAAGGCGGGCCTCGGCTACCAGGAGACGCTCACCGGCTTCAAGTGGATCGCCCGGGTGGACGGTCTGCGCTACGGCTACGAGGAGGCGCTCGGCTACTGCGTCGACCCGGACGGGGTCCGCGACAAGGACGGCATCACCGCCGCGCTGCTCGTCGCGGAACTCGCCTCCGTACTCAAGGCACAGGGCCGCACCCTGTCCGACCTGCTGGACGACCTCGCGGTCGAGCACGGTCTGCACGCCACGGACCAGCTGTCGGTCCGGGTCGAGGACCTCTCCCTCATCGCGGACGCCATGCGCCGCCTGCGCGAGGTGCCCCCGACCGCCCTGGCCGGACTCACCGTCACCTCGGCGGAGGACCTCTCCCACGGCACCGCCCTGCTGCCGCCCACCGACGGACTCCGCTACCAGCTGGAGGGCGCCCGGGTCATCGTCCGCCCGAGCGGCACGGAGCCCAAGCTCAAGTGCTACCTGGAGGTCGTGGTCCCGGTCGCCTCACCCGCCGGACTCCCGGCGGCCCGCGCGAGGGGCACGGAACTGCTCGACGGCATCAAGCGGGACCTGGCGGCCGCGGCGGGGATCTGAGGCGGGGCGGGAAGCCGAACGCTTCCCGCCCCTGCCCGTCCTCCCCGGGCCCCCGGCGCGGTCAGCCCGCGAACCGTGCCATCCACTTCTCGACCTCGTCGGCGGAGCGGGGCAGGCCCGCCGAGAGGTTCTCGTGGCCGTCCTCCGTGACGACCAGGTCGTCCTCGATCCGGACGCCGATCCCGCGCCACTCCTCGGGCACGGTGAGGTCGTCCGGCTGGAAGTACAGGCCGGGCTCGACGGTGAGCACCATGCCGGGTTCCAGCGCGGCGTCCACGTAGGCCTCGTTGCGGGCGTGGGCGCAGTCGTGGACGTCCAGGCCGAGCATGTGGCCGGTGCCGGCCATGGTGAAGCGGCGCTGGAGTCCGAGTTCGTACGCGCGCTCGGCCGGGCCCTCGATGAAGCCCCACTCGACCAGGCGTTCCGCGAGGTGGCGCTGGGACGCCTCGTGGAAGTCGCGGTAGGCGGCGCCCGGCTTCACGGCGGCCATGCCCGCCTCCTGGGCCTCGTAGACCGCGTCGTAGACCTTGCGCTGGAGCGGTGTGAAGGTGCCGTTGATCGGGAGGGTGCGGGTGACGTCGGCGGTGTAGAGGGTGTGGGTCTCGACGCCGGCGTCGAGCAGGAGGAGGTCGCCGGGGCGTACCGGGCCGTCGTTGTCCGTCCAGTGCATGATCGTGGCGTGCTCGCCAGCCGCGCAGATCGAGCCGTAGCCGACGGCGTTGCCCTCAAGGCGGGCGCGGCGGAAGAAGGTGCCCTCGATCCAGCGCTCGGAGGAGGCGACCGCGCGGGAGAGCTCACCGATCACGTCGGTGAATCCGCGCACGGTGGAGTCGACGGCCTTGCGGAGCTCGGTGATCTCCCAGGCGTCCTTGACGAGGCGGAGGTCGCTGAGCGCCTCCTCCAGTTCGTCGTCGCGCTCCTCGTCGGTGGTGACGGCGTCCTCCAGGGACGGGTCGATGCCCCGGACGATCCGGGTCGGCGCGCCGGAGCCGGCGGCGAGTGCGTCGGCCGCGGTGCGGACGTCGCGGCAGGGCAGGCCGAGTACCCGCTCCGCCTCGGCGAGCGAGCGGCGCCGGCCCATCCACAGTTCCGCCGTGGGGCCGGTCCAGAACTCGTCGTTGTCCCGGCTGTCGCGGGGCAGCTGGAAGCAGTAGGCGTCGTGGCCGCCGTCCGCGCGGGGTTCGAGGACGAGGGCGCCGTCCCGGGCCCGGTCGCCGGTCATGTGCACGTAGCCGGTGTAGGGGCGGAACGCGTAGCCGTCGTCGTTCGACCGGACCTTGAGGTTGCCCGACGGGATCACCAGGCGCTCGCCGGGGAAGCGCGCGGAGAGCGCCGCGCGGCGGCCGGCCGCGTACGGGGCCTGCTCGTCGGGCTGGAGGTCGTGCCGCTCGGTGTCCGCCCAGCCGGTCCGCATCAGGGCGGAGAGTTCCTCTGAGATACCTGCGTAGAGACGGTTCTTTCGGCCTTGCGCCACGTCGTACACCTTCTTCTGGTGGGTTCCTCGGCGGCGAGGTACGCGTGCCCCGCCGGGTGCGGCCCGGGGCGCCCTCGCGGCCGCCGGTCGGCGGCACCCGGACGGTACCCCGCACGGGGTGCGCGCGGGGCGAAGGAGTGCCAGTGGCACAGATCGGCCATATCCGGACGCGGCCGTTGGACAATGAGGGCATGACGAACGAGAGACTCCGTGCGGCCCTGCGGCTCCTGGGGCTCGGTACTCCGGCGGCCGATGTCTATCTGGCGCTGCTCGATCTGGCCCCCGCGCCGCTGCCCGCCGTCGGCGCGGCGGCGGGTCTGGCGGGGCCGGAGCTCGACGCGGCGTACGGCGCGCTGGTCGACGCCGGTCTGGCCAGCGCCGCCGGGGACGGCGGGGACGTGGTGGCCCCGGTGCCGCCGGCCGCGGGCCTGGAGATCCTGGCCCGGCACCGGGCGAGCGAGGTCGAGGCGTCGCGGATCGCGGTCGGGGGCGCGTTCGACTCGTTCCGGCGGCAGCGGCTGGCGGCGTACAACGACCATCTCGTCGAGGTCGTCACCGGCGACGCCGTCGGCCCCAGGATCCGCCGGGCCTGGGCGAGCGCCCGCGAGCAGATCCGGCAGTTCGAGTCACCGCCGTACTTCCCGCTGCCGGGCGCCACGGACGACGCGCTGGCCACCCTGGCGCGCGGAGTGACGCAGCGCGTCGTGTACTCGCGGGAGTCGCTGGAGCACCCGGGCCATCTGAAGGACGTCATCGAACCGTGCGTCAACGCCGTGAGCAGGCCCGGGTGCTGCCGTCCGTGCCGGTCAAGCTGGTGATCATCGACGACGCGTACGCGCTGGTGTCGCTGTCGATCAAGGAGGCCGACGTGCACAACACCATGCTGGTGGTGCAGCCGTGCGGACTGCTCTCCGCCCTCATCGCGCTGTTCGAGCAGTCCTGGCAGAACGCCCTGCCCTTCCACGGCCGCACCGCCCGGCCCGGCGGCCTGCCGCCCGCCGACCGCCGACTGCTGTGGCTCCTGGCGGGCGGCGCAAGCGACGAGGTCATCACCCGCGAACTGGGCATCAGCCGCCGCACCCTGTTCCGCCGCCTCCAGGTCCTGATGGCCCGGCTGGGCGCCGCGAACCGCTTCCAGCTGGCGCTCCAGGCTCAGCGCAGCGGCTGGCTGTGAGGATGGGGCGGCCGGACCGTGCGGGGACGGACGGGGCTGCCGTGCCGGGCTCAGCCAGTCGGGGAGGGCACTCGACCCGCCGAGGAGGGCGCTCAGCCCGTCGCGCCCAGCACCACCAGCAGGATCGCGCCCACGGCCGCCGGGGCGATGACCTCGTACGCCCAGCGCACCGATGCGGTGATGTCACCGGCGACGGGCTTGTCGCCCGCCCGTTCGGCCAGCTCCCGCAGGTCCACCACGGTCTGGTCGGCGCCCGCGGTCAGCGCCCTGGTGGCCTGGACGTCGGCGGTCACCGAGGTGCGGCCGTACGGGTCGTCCGTCGCCTGGCGGGTCTGGCGGCGGGCGGCCTTCTTGCGCTGCCGCAGCGAGACGGGGACGGCCCAGAGCTGGTACTTGGTGCCTTCCTGGGTGAACAGTTCGCTGGAGTAGCCAGCCCGCACGTTCGCGACGTCCGTCCAGGGCAGCGTGATCGTGCGGAACGGATTGCGGATCCGGACGCGCCGGTCGTTGGCGAACACCACGGGGCGCAGGGTGAAGGCGACCACCAGGGGGACCACGGTGAGCAGCCCGGCCAGCGCCAGCCACGGCACCCGGCCCTCGCCCCGGATCGCGGCGTCCAGGCCGATCCAGAGGATGAGCAGGAGCAGCAGGGCGCCCCCGACCAGCCCGGCGGGCGACCGGAAGGTCCGGTCGGCGTAGGTGGGCTCTGCGGGTGGCGTGGGGCTCGTCATGAGCCCGATTCTGCCTCAGAAGCTATGGTCCAACCCCCGCTGGGCTCGGAACGCCTGGCACGGCCGCTCGCGGCGTTGCCGAAACGCCCTAATAGCTCCGCTATGAGGACACTCCGGCGCCTTGCGATCGACCGCACCAGACGTTCCGAGCTGATCCAGCGGGGGTTGGACCACAGCTCCTGACGAGCGCAAGCGACGCGGGGGCGGCTCCCGGTCGCCGACCGCGCCGGGCCGTGGGTCCGGGCGATACGCGAACGGCATGGGCCCCTGTACAGGCCGCTACGCGCGTAGATATGCTCATCTGGTGACCATGCCCACCACTGCTCCCGCATTCGCCGACGCGACGGCGTCCGACAGTGCGCTGCGCCGCTTCCTGCACGGGCTGCCCGGCGTCGACGCCGTCGGCCTCGAAGCGCGCGCCGCCTCACTCGGAACCCGTTCGATCAAGACGACGGCCAAGGCGTACGCCATCGACCTCGCCATTTCGATGATCGACCTGACGACGCTGGAAGGCGCGGACACCCCGGGCAAGGTCCGGGCGCTCGCCGCCAAGGCCGTCCATCCCGATCCCACCGACCGCACGACCCCGCGCACCGCGGCCGTCTGCGTCTACCCCGACATGGCGGCGACCGCGGTCGCCGCCCTGGCCGGTTCCGGCGTCAAGGTGGCGTCCGTCGCGACGGCCTTCCCGGCCGGCCGGGCGGCGCTCGACGTGAAGCTCGCGGACGTCCGTGACGCCGTGGCCGCCGGGGCCGACGAGATCGACATGGTGATCGACCGGGGCGCCTTCCTCTCCGGCCGGTACCTGAAGGTGTACGAGGAGATCCTCGCCGTGAAGGCCGAGTGCGGCTCGGCCCGCCTCAAGGTGATCTTCGAGACCGGCGAGCTGTCCACGTACGACAACATCCGGCGGGCCTCCTGGCTCGGGATGCTGGCGGGTGCGGACTTCATCAAGACGTCGACCGGCAAGGTCGGGGTCAACGCCACCCCCGCGAACACCCTGTTGATGCTGGAGGCGGTGCGCGACTTCCGGGCGCGGACCGGCGTCCAGATCGGCGTGAAGCCGGCCGGCGGCATCCGCACCTCGAAGGACGCGGTCAAGTTCCTGGTCCTGGTGAACGAGACGGCGGGCGAGGACTGGCTGGACAACCACTGGTTCCGGTTCGGCGCCTCCAGCCTGCTGAACGACCTGCTGATGCAGCGCCAGAAGCTCAGCACCGGCCGTTACTCCGGCCCCGATTACGTGACGGTGGACTGATACCCCATGGCATCCGCATTCGAGTACGCACCCGCCCCCGAGTCGCGCTCCGTCGTCGACATCGCGCCCTCGTACGGGCTGTTCATCGACGGTGAGTTCACCGACGCCGCCGACGGCCAGGTCTTCAAGACGGTCAGCCCGTCGTCCGAGGAGGTCCTCTCCGAGGTCGCCCGCGCCGGCGCGGAGGACGTGGACCGGGCCGTGAAGGCCGCCCGCCGCGCGTTCGAGAAGTGGTCGGCGCTGCCCGGCTCCGAGCGCGCCAAGTACCTGTTCCGGATCGCCCGGATCATCCAGGAGCGCAGCCGCGAGCTGGCCGTCCTGGAGACCCTGGACAACGGCAAGCCGATCAGGGAGACCCGCGACGCGGACCTCCCGCTGGTCGCCGCGCACTTCTTCTACTACGCGGGCTGGGCCGACAAGCTGGACCACGCCGGCTATGGCGCGAACCCGCGCCCGCTCGGGGTCGCCGGGCAGATCATCCCGTGGAACTTCCCGCTCCTGATGCTCGCGTGGAAGATCGCCCCGGCGCTCGCCACCGGCAACACGGTGGTGCTGAAGCCCGCCGAGACGACCCCGCTCTCCGCGCTGTTCTTCGCGGACATCTGCCGGCAGGCCGGGCTGCCCAAGGGCGTCGTCAACATCCTCACGGGGTACGGGGACGCCGGTCAGGCACTCGTCGAGCACCCCGACGTGAACAAGATCGCCTTCACCGGCTCGACCGCCGTCGGCAAGGCCATCGCCCGCGGCCTCGCCGGTACGGACAAGAGGGCCACGCTTGAGCTGGGCGGCAAGGGCGCCAACATCGTCTTCGACGACGCGCCGATCGACCAGGCCGTCGAGGGCATCGTCACCGGCATCTTCTTCAACCAGGGCCAGGTCTGCTGCGCGGGCTCCCGGCTCCTCGTCCAGGAGTCCGTCCAGGACGAGGTGCTGGACGCGCTCAAGCGCCGGCTGACCACGCTGCGCCTGGGCGACCCGCTGGACAAGAACACCGACATCGGCGCGATCAACTCCGCGGAGCAGCTCGCCCGGATCACCGCGCTCGTCGAGACCGGCGAGGCCGAGGGCGCGGAGCGCTGGTCCGCCCCCTGCGAACTCCCGTCCGCCGGCTACTGGTTCGCGCCGACGCTGTTCACCAACGTCACCCAGGCGCACACCGTCGCACGCGACGAGATCTTCGGCCCGGTGCTGTCCGTGCTGTCCTTCCGTACGCCGGACGAGGCGGTCGCCAAGGCCAACAACAGCCAGTACGGCCTCTCGGCCGGCATCTGGACGGAGAAGGGCTCCCGCATCCTCGCGGTGGCGAACAAGCTCCGGGCAGGCGTCGTCTGGGCCAACACGTTCAACAAGTTCGACCCGACCTCGCCGTTCGGCGGCTACAAGGAGTCGGGCTTCGGCCGCGAGGGCGGCCGTCACGGTCTGGAGGCCTACCTCGATGTCTGACGGGCGACTGAGCGTCTTCAAGACCTACAAGCTGTACGTCGGGGGCAAGTTCCCCCGCTCCGAGAGCGGCCGGGTGTACGAGGTGACCGACTCCAAGGGCAAGTGGCTGGCCAACGCGCCCCAGTCGTCCCGCAAGGACGCCCGCGACGCGGTCGTCGCCGCCCGCAAGGCGTTCGGCGGCTGGTCGGGCGCGACCGCGTACAACCGCGGCCAGGTCCTCTACCGCGTCGCGGAGATGCTGGAGGGCCGCCGGGAGCAGTTCGTCCGGGAGGTCGCGGAGGCCGAGGGGCTCTCCAAGTCCAAGGCGGCCGCGGCCGTGGACGCGGCGGTGGACCGCTGGGTCTGGTACGCGGGCTGGACCGACAAGATCGCCCAGGTCGTGGGCGGGGCGAACCCGGTCGCGGGGCCGTTCTTCAACCTCTCGACGCCCGAGCCGACCGGTGTGGTCACCGTCCTGGCCCCGCAGGAGTCGTCGTTCCTGGGCCTGGTCTCCGTGGTGGCCCCGGTGATCGCGGCCGGCAACACCGCGGTCGTCATCGCCTCGGCGGACGCGCCGCTGCCCGCCCTCTCGCTGGGCGAGGTGCTGGCCACCTCCGACCTGCCCGGCGGAGTCGTCAACATCCTGTCCGGGAAGACGGCGGAGATCGCCGCGCCGCTCGCCTCCCACCAGGACGTGAACGGCATCGACCTCACGGGCGCCGACGCGGAGCTGGCCAAGGAGCTGGAGATCGCGGCGGCCGACAACCTGAAGCGCGTCTCCCGCCCACAGGCTGTGGACGGCGACGACTGGTCGGCCGATCCCGGTACGCGCCGGCTCACCGCGTTCCTGGAGACCAAGACGGTCTGGCACCCGACGGGCGCGCTGGGCGTGTCGGGCTCCTCGTACTGACGCGCCGACGGACATGACGCGCTGACGGACATACGGGTGTGGCCCGTGCCCCGGACTCGCCGGGGCACGGGCCACCTCCGGGTCAGCTGTGCAGCAGCCCCGTGACCTGCCCCACCACGGGGAGGTCCTTCAGCGCGCCGCCGCTGGTCACCGGGTCCGTGACCAGGGCCGTGGAGACCGGCTTGAAGTCCGCGATCTGCGTCCCCACCGCGTTGTCCAGCGGGTCCGTGCCGGTACCGGCCAGCGGGTCGAGCCGCAGATGCGTGACGGGGGCGATGCTGTTGTCGAGCGCGGGGCCGAGCGCCCCGGTCAACGCCCCGCCGGCGGCTTCCGTGGCCGCACCCAGCCCGCTGCTGCCGCTGTCGCTGCCGGTCACCGGTGCGGCGGGCAGCGGCGCCGCCTGGGCCGCCGCACCCCCCGCGCCGAGTGCGGCTCCCACCGCGGTGACGGTCAGCCCCGCCCGCAGCAGAGCGCGGCGCGGGGACTTGGAAAGTGCGTGACGTGCCATGGATTTCCCACCTGATCGGGCCGATCGAACCATCGATCGAGTAATCGTCTGGGCGCACAGCGTAGTTGAGGTGTGATGCTCGATACCAACAAGACCTCCGGGGGGTCCCCTGTGCGGGTCAATGCCTCACACTCATGTCCTGTGAGTTCCCATGCGCATTCGACCCGCGTCGTCCTCCTTGCGGGCCCCTCCGGCTCCGGCAAGTCCTCCCTCGCCGCCCTCACCGGTCTTCCGGTGCTGCGGCTGGACGACTTCTACAAGGAGGCCGGCGACCCCACCCTGCCGCTCGTCCCCGGCAGTACGGACATCGACTGGGACTCCGCGCAGTCCTGGGACGCGGAAGCGGCGGTCGCCGCGATCGCCGCGCTGTGCCGCACCGGCCGCACCGATGTGCCGCTGTACGACATCGCCACCAGCTCCCGGACCGGGCACGAGGTGCTCCACATCGAGCGCACCCCGCTCTTCGTGGCCGAGGGAATCTTCGCCGCCGACATCGTGGAGCGGTGCCGGTCGCTCGGGGTGCTCGCGGACGCCCTCTGCCTGCGCGGCCGCCCGTCGACGACGTTCCGCCGGCGGCTGCTGCGGGATCTGCGCGAGGGCCGCAAGTCGGTGCCGTTCCTGCTGCGGCGGGGCTGGCGGCTGATGCGCTCGGAACGGCGCATCGTGGCCCGCCAGGCCGAACTCGGCGCGCACCCCTGCAACAAGCCCGAAGCCCTGGGCCGCTTGGCCGCAGCGGCGGCGGGCCGCTGCCGCACGCCCGCCATTTCAAGCCCCTCCGGCGATTGAGGAGCGGGGGTCCGGGGGCAGCGCCCCCGGAACGCGCCGCGGGGCCGGACGAGACCCCCCGGCCCGTCCGACCCCACAGCTTCCCCCGTACGCCGCCGCCTCCCCCGAAGCGACGACCCCGTTTCCCCCGTTCCCCGTTCCCCCGTATCCCCGTTCCCCCGTCGCCTCAGGCCACCAGCTCGCCGAAGGACTCCTCCTCGTCACGGCCGAAGCTGAGGACCTCGTCCTCACGCAGCCGGCGGAGCGACCGCCAGATGCTGGACTTCACCGTGCCGACACTGATGTCGAGGATGGACGCGATCTCCGGGTCCGTACGGCCCTCGTAGTAGCGCAGGACCAGCATCGTGCGCTGGAGCTCCGGCAGCCGCGCCAGCGCCTGCCAGAGCACGGCACGCAGCTCCGTGCCACGCATCGCGTCCGTGTCGCCCGCCGTCTCCGGGAGCTCCTCTGTCGGGTATTCGTTCAGCTTGCGCCTGCGCCAGGCGCTGATGTGCAGATTGGTCATGGTGCGGCGCAGATAGCCGCCGACCGCCGCCTTGTCACTGATCCGGTCCCACGCCCGGTACGTCGAGAAGAGGGCGCTCTGCAGCAGGTCCTCGGCCTCGAACCGGTCGCCGGTCAGGTGATAGGCGGTTGCGTACAGGGAGGCGCGGCGTTCCCTGACGTAGGCCGTGAACACCGCTTCGGTGTCCTCGTCCCGCGCCGGGGCCTGCCGCTCCCCCGTGGCCTCCCCGTACGTGCTTCCCCCGTTGCTCCCGCCCGTTGAGGCGGGTGCGTCCACCACCGTCATGTACGACGGGTGCTGACGCCCAGCGCCGCGAACGCACCCCCGCCCGTTCAATGCGGCGCCGGACTTCTCCGCGGTCCGCCCGACGTCGTGGAGACGCGTGACAACTGCGCTTGCGGTGATGCTGTGAGTTGCGTTCATCTCGCGCCCCCCGTCGGTGGAGTCCGTCCGTTCCTTGTGACAACGAGCTTGCCGGGGCAGTTTCATGGCGCTGTCCCCCGACTGTCACAGGCCTGTCACAGGGCCCTGTGAGGACGCGATCAAGAGGTGCCCGACCCATAAGAGGGGACCAACTGTCGAACTAGGGCTCCCCCATGGGTCAGAATGACCAGCGTGCCTTTCCTGTTGCTGATCGAGGACGACGACGCCATCCGCACGGCCCTCGAACTCTCGCTGTCACGCCAGGGCCACCGTGTGGCCACCGCGGCGACGGGAGAGGACGGCCTCAACCTGCTGCGAGAACAGCGGCCCGACCTGGTCGTGCTGGATGTGATGCTGCCCGGAATCGATGGATTCGAGGTGTGCCGGCGCATCCGGCGCACCGACCAGCTGCCGATCATCCTGCTGACCGCGCGCAGCGACGACATCGACGTCGTGGTCGGCCTGGAGTCCGGTGCCGACGACTATGTGGTGAAACCCGTGCAGGGCCGGGTGCTCGACGCCCGGATCCGTGCGGTGCTGCGCCGGGGCGAGCGCGAGTCCACCGACTCCGCGACGTTCGGGAACGTGGTGATCGACCGGTCCGCGATGACCGTCACCAAGAACGGGGAGGATCTCCAGCTCACGCCGACCGAGCTGCGTCTCCTGCTCGAACTGAGCCGCCGCCCCGGCCAGGCCCTGTCCCGGCAGCAGCTGCTGCGGCTGGTCTGGGAGCACGACTACCTCGGTGACTCCCGGCTGGTGGACGCCTGCGTCCAGCGGCTGCGCGCGAAGGTGGAGGACGTGCCGTCCTCGCCGACCCTGATCCGTACCGTGCGGGGCGTGGGATACCGGCTGGACTCGCCGCAGTGAGCACGGCTGTGCGGCGGGGCCTGCTCGCCGGGCTCCGCTGGACCAGCCTGCGGCTGCGGCTCGTCGTCGTGTTCGCGCTGGTGGCGCTGACCGCGGCGGTGTCCGCGTCCGGGATCGCGTACTGGCTGAACCGCGAGGCGGTGCTGACCCGTACCCAGGACTCGGCGCTCGGGGACTTCCGCCAGGAGATGCAGAACCGGGCGGCCTCGCTGCCGCCCCGTCCCACCAAGGACGACCTGGAGCACGCCGCCGCGCAGATGGCGAGCAGCAGCCCCGGTTACAGCGTGCTGCTGATCGACGAGCGCGATCCGGGCAAGCCGATCGTCGGCACCTCCGACGTGGACACCTTCACCCGGGACAACGTGCCGGAGTCCCTCCAGAAGCAGGTCGCCAAGAAGCAGCCGGTCAAGGCGGGCAACAAGTACCAGTACCACCTGTTCTGGCAGCGGACCTCGATCCGCGGCACCCCGTACCTCGTCGGCGGTACGAAGATCATCGGCGGCGGCCCGACCGGCTACATGCTCAAGTCGCTCGACCAGGAACGGCAGGATCTCAACTCCCTCGCCTGGTCGTTGGGGATCGCCACCGCGCTCGCCCTGGTCGGCTCCGCGCTGCTCGCGCAGGCCGCCGCGACGACGGTGCTGCGTCCGGTGCAGCGGCTCGGTGACGCCGCCCGCAAGCTGGGCGAGGGCAAGCTCGACACCCGGCTAACGGTGTCCGGCACCGATGAACTGGCCGATCTCTCGCGGACGTTCAACAGAACAGCGAGTTCGCTGGAGAAGAAGGTCGCGGACATGACCGCGCGCGAGGAGTCCAGCCGCCGGTTCGTCGCCGACATGTCGCACGAACTGCGCACCCCGCTCACCGCGATCACCGCGGTGGCCGAGGTGCTGGAGGACGAGGCCGACAGCCTCGACCCGATGATCGCGCCGGCCGTGCACCTGGTGGTCAGCGAGACCCGGCGGCTCAACGACCTGGTGGAGAACCTGATGGAGGTCACCCGCTTCGACGCGGGCACGGCCCGGCTGGTCCTGGACACCGTGGACGTGGCCGACCAGGTGACGGCCTGCATAGACGTGCGGGCCTGGCTGGACGCGGTGGATCTGGACGCCGAACGCGGCATGATGGTCCGCCTCGACCCGCGCCGGCTCGACGTCATCCTGGCGAACCTGATCGGCAACGCGCTGAAGCACGGCGGTTCGCCGGTCCGGGTCACGGTACGGACCGAGGGCGACGAGCTGGTCATCCAGGTCCGCGACCACGGCCCCGGCATCCCCGAGGACGTACTGCCCCATGTCTTCGACCGCTTCTACAAGGCCAGCGCCTCCCGGCCGCGTTCCGAGGGCAGTGGTCTCGGCCTGTCGATCGCCATGGAGAACGCGCACATCCACGGCGGTGACATCACCGCCGCGAACTCGCCGGACGGCGACGGCGCCGTGTTCGTACTGCGCCTGCCGCGCGACGCGGAGGCGCTGAACCGCACCGCAGAGGACCACGACGCGGAGACCCCGGACCAGGAGGACGACGCGACGTGATGTCCAGTGAACGCCGGGGCCGACGCCCCGTGACGTCCGGCGAACGACGGGGCCGGCACCCCATGACGTCCAGCGAACGACGGGGCCGGCGCCCCGTCGCGGCGGTGGCCGGGGCCGCGCTCTGCGCGATACTGGCCGCGGGCTGCGGGATCAGGACGACCTCGGTCCCGGTGGACGCCGGGCCCGCGCCGTCCAGGGTGCCGTGCGACATGCCCGCGCAGGACGGCGCCGCCCAGCCGGGGCAGAGCATCGGCGCGGAGATCTACCTGGTCTGCAACTCGCAGCTGGTCGCGGTCGACCGCACGGTCCCGGTCCAGGAGGCGAAGGCCGGCCGGCTCACGCTCGCCGGGGCCCTCCTGAACGAGCTGCGCGAGGAGCCCCCGGCCTCCGAACGGCAGGCGGGCTTCGCCACGGACGTCCCAGCCACGCTGCGTGTCGGCGCCCCCCGCGCGGGCGACCCGAAGGACGCGCTGCGGCTCAGCGAGCAGCCGGAGGACCTGACGGCAGAGGCGCTGGCCCAGATCGTCTGTACGTACACGGAGAGCGAAGGGCTCGTCCAGGGCGGCACGGTGCTGCTCGGCGGCCCGGGGGCGTACGCGCCACGCGGCTATCTGTGCACCGCGGAGACGAAGGCCAGGCCCAAGACCGTACCGACACTGGGCGCGCTCAGGCTGTCCTGAACGGTCCGGCTGTCCTGAACAGTCCCGGCTGTCCTGAGCGCGTCGGCTGTCCCGAGCAGTGCCGCTGTCCCGAGCGCGCCGCCTTGACCTGCCGCACGGTGAGCCATGTCTCCCCCTGGGGAGCGGAACCGATCCTGCCGCTGCCCGCGTCTTGGGGAACGTGCGTCAAGGTTCGGGCGGCCAAGCCGTCATCCGCTTCCGCGCGGCCGGAGTATCGCTCCTCCTCGCGCATCTGCTGCTCGTCGGGTGGCTGACTCTCCGCCCGCTGGACGTGCCGTGGATGACCGCCGCCAACCTCCAGCCGTTCGCCGGTATCAAGGCGGACCTTGCTCTGGGCCCGGTGACCGCCACCCGTCGGATCGGCGGGGACCTGCTGCTGCTGGCGCCGCTGGGCGTACTGCTCCCGATGGCCGGTGGCCGGCTGTTCGTCTCGCCGTTGGCCTCGCTCGCCCGTACCGTCGCGGCCGGGGCGCTGATCTCGCTGGCCATCGAGCTGGGCCAGACCGGGGTGCCCGGTCAGGTCGTCGACGTCGACTCGCTGATCCTGAACACCGTCGGTGTGGCACTCGCCCACGCGCTGTTCGTCCCCGCCTGCCGGGCCCGGCTGCGCCGCCGCGAGCAGCGCCGGATCCGGGTTCCGGCACCGGTCGGCCGGGAGGTCCCTCAGGGGTCGACCCCGACGATTTCCGGGGTCGGCATCGCCCCGTAGAGCGATGCCCCGCCACCGTCGTACGAGCCATCCTGGATACATCGGGAATGGACAGGCCGCTCCCGGCACGGGGAGCGCGACAGGCCGCTCCCGTCAGCAACGGTTCGCGAAGGAGCCCACCATGGCCGCACTTGCCCGCCCCCGCGACGGACGCATGATCGGTGGAGTGTGCGCGGCGCTGGCCCGGCGCTTCGGCACCTCCGCGGGAACCATGCGCGTCATCTTCCTCGTCTCGTGCCTGCTGCCGGGCCCGCAGTTCCTGCTCTACCTGGCGCTGTGGGTGCTGCTCCCGCAGGAGGAGCGCTCGTCGTCCTCCGCCGCGGCCTGGTAGCCCCGTACACATGCCGGTGGGCGGGCACCCCGGTCGGGGGCCCGCCCACAGGCGTGTGCGGTACGGGTCAGCGGCCGAGCGGCACGCCGTTGAGGTTCAGGCCGCCGGTCTTCATGCCACCGGTGGGGAGGCCGCCGAGGAGACCCTTGGCGGGGGCGGTGACGTCCTTGACGGTCTTGGCCTGGCTGGTGCCGAGGAGGTTCGTGGCGGTGTCCGTGACCGGCAGCGTCGAGGTGGCGTTGGCCAGGGAGCCGACGACGGGCAGGGCGCCGGTCGCGGTGTCGAGCGGCAGCGCGGCGGCCGACGCGGTACCGGCGGCGGCAGCGGCGAACGCGGCACCGAGAGCGGCGACGCCGAGAGTCCTGGCAGCAGACTTCTTCATGTGAATTTCATCCTTGGGGAAGGGGATGTGAGCGGCTCTGCAAGGTAGCCAGCTCCTGGCCCGTCCCGCAAACATCGAAAACACGCGAAAACGGCCGGGACATGCCGTCCCGGCCGTGTGTCGCGGAGCGTCCGTTCAGCCGGCCACGGAGGTGGAGACGCTGGTCGCAGCGGTCTGCTCGAAGAGCCATTCGGACTTCAGCTCGGCGTATCCGGGCTTGATGACGTCATTGATCATCGCCAGACGTTCATCGAAAGGAATGAATGCTGATTTCATCGCATTGACTGTGAACCACTGCATGTCGTCGAGCGAGTATCCGAAAGTCTCGATCAGCTTCTCGAATTCCTGACTCATGCTCGTACCACTCATAAGTCTGTTGTCCGTATTGACCGTGGCCCGGAAGTGGAGCTTGCGCAGCAGCCCGATCGGGTGCTCGGCGTACGAGGCGGCGGCGCCGGTCTGGAGGTTCGAGGTCGGGCACAGCTCCAGCGGGATGCGCTTGTCCCGTACGTAGGAGGCGAGGCGCCCCAGCCGCACACTGCCGTCGTCCGCGACCTCGATGTCGTCGATGATGCGGACACCGTGGCCGAGCCGGTCGGCGCCGCACCACTGGATGGCCTGCCAGATCGACGGCAGCCCGAAGGCCTCGCCCGCGTGGATGGTGAAGTGGTTGTTCTCGCGCTTGAGGAACTCGAAGGCGTCGAGGTGCCGGGTGGGCGGGAAGCCCGCCTCCGCGCCGGCGATGTCGAAGCCGACGACACCCTGTTCCCGGTAACGGTTGGCGAGTTCGGCGATCTCCAGCGAGCGGGCGGCGTGCCGCATCGCGGTGAGCAGGGCGCCGACCCGGATCCGGTTGCCGTCCCGGCGGGCCCGCGCCTCGCCCTCCCGAAAGCCCTCGTTGACCGCCTCCACGACCTCTTCGAGGCTCAGCCCGGCTTCCAGGTGCTGCTCGGGGGCGTAACGGATCTCGGCGTACACGACCCCGTCGGCGGCCAGGTCCTCCGCGCACTCGGCGGCGACCCTGACGAGCGCGTCACGGGTCTGCATGACGGCGCAGGTGTGGGCGAACGTCTCCAGATACCGCTCCAGCGAACCGGAGTCGGCGGCTTCCCGGAACCAGTTGCCGAGCTTGTCCGGCTCGGTCTCCGGGAGTCCTTCGTATCCGGTCGCCGCGGCGAGGTCGACGATCGTCCCGGGGCGCAGGCCGCCGTCGAGGTGGTCGTGGAGAAGGACCTTGGGCGCACGCCGGATCTGATCCTGGCCGGGCACATTGAGGGTCGGGCTCATCATCCACGCACTCTAGCGCCTACGCGCGTAGAGCGCCGCTGGGTACCGCTTGCCGATACGTAACGGTGACCGCGAATACGGGTGGCGTACACCCTTCCTTCTGAGACTGTTACGTCATGGCACAGCGCGCACTACCCCTGCCTGCTGCGAGGCTGGGACGGGCCGTCAGAACGGCCGGAGCACCTACCGAGGTCAGCGGCGTGGTCGTGCTGCTCCCGGACGGCGAGCCCCACTCGTACCGCCGCCCCTCCCCCGTCTCGTACGTCCGCCAGCTCCCGCTGGCCCGCGCCCTGACCCGGGCCGCCCGGGACGACGGCCTCACCGCTCACGTCGTCCACTACCGCTGCCGCGGCTGGAACACGACGGAGGCGCGGCTCGCGGCGGACGCCGAGTGGGCGGTGGAGGAGGTGGTACGCCGCTACGGCGACGTCCCCGTCTGCCTGGCCGGCCACGGCATGGGCGGCCGCGCGGCCCTGCGCGCGGGCGGCCACCCGGCGGTGGGCGCGGTCCTCGCGCTGGCCCCCTGGCTGCCCGGGGAGCCGGACGCGGAGCCGGAGCCGGTGAAGCACCTGGTCGGGCGTCAGGTCCTGCTGGTGCACGGCACCACCGACGCGGGCGCCGACCCCGAACTCTCCTTCCGCCTCGCGGAACGCGCCAAGAAGTCGAACCGCGACACCTGCCGCTTCGAGGTCCACTCCGACGGCCACGGCCTGCGCCAGCACCACAGCGAAGTGGCCGCCCTCGCGGCGGACTTCGTCCGGGGCGCGCTCTTCGGCCACGCCTACGCCCGCCCGGTGGCCGACGCGCTGGCGGCCCCGCCGCCGCTGGGGCTGCGGATGCCGCTGGCGGCGGGGTTCGGAAAGTCCTTGGGACACTGAGGCCGAGGAACCGGACGGTTCGGGAGAGGCGGGGCAGGATGAGTTTCCGGCTGGCGGCGTACGCCGTGTGTGTCGAGGACGGACGGGTGCTGATCGCTCGTCACGTCTCTGCGGACGGGACGAGCAACTGGACCCTTCCGGGCGGCGGGGTCGAGCACGGGGAGGATCCCTTCGACGCGGTGATCCGGGAGGTCGCGGAGGAGACCGGCTGCACGGCGGTGGTCGAGAGCCTGCTGGGGGTGGACTCACGGGTGATCTCGGCGGCCGAGGCACGGCACGGGGTCACGCACCAGAACGTCGGCGTCTTCTACCGGGTCCGCATCACCGGCGGCCGGCTGCGGCCCGAGCCGAACGGCGAGATCGCCGAGTCCGTCTGGACACCCTTCCCCGACGTCGCCGCCCTGCGCCGCTCCTCGCTCGTCGACATCGGCCTCGCCCTCGCGCACACCGCTCCCGCGACCGGCCACGTGGGCCCCGTCCCGGTCGGCGGCCTGATCCAGCACTGAGCCCCCCGTGGGCCCGGCCGCGGTGCGATGTGGGCCCGGGGATGGGCCTTCGGGCACTGTCCGTGGGCCCCCGTGTCGTCGTTACGGTTCGGGTCCGGCGGGTGTCCCGCCCCCGGTGACCCGGGCGAGGTACGACGAGGTGACGCGTGAAGCGCAGCGATCGGATACGCCGAGGCGTACGCACGAGCACGGGGCAGAGCGCGATCGAGTACCTGGCCGTACTGGGCATCGTCGTGGCGGTGGTCGGCTCGATCGTGGCCGTCAGCATCGGTGGCGACGTGACCGGTTCCGCGCACGAGCAGATCTGCCGCATCGCGGCGACGACGGGCGGCGGGGGCGAGTGCGGCCGCGATGACAACGCTGTCAGCGACGGCGGTACGGAGTCCGGCGACGACGAACCGGACGACGACGCGGGCGACGAGCCGGGCAGCAAACCGGGCGACAAGCCCTCCGGGAAACCCTCGGAGAAGCCCTCCGGGAAGCCCGACGAGAACAAAGGGAACGCGCTCCCCAGCCTGTGCTTCGAGCCGAGGGAACGCTCGTCGAACTCATCGGTCTCGGTCCCCGGCAACGGCCCCGTCAGCACGGCCGCCGCCTGGGGGTACTCGTACCTCGTCAACTTCATCATCGACAAGATCAACAACGAGAAGAACAAGGAGAAGCGGGTCAAGCAGGCGCTCGACGACCTCTCCTACTGCCTCCCCGACTACAACATCGTCATCGCGCAGCCGCACGAGGGAAACCTGCAGCAGATGGACGGCGCGGCGATGATCCAGACCGTCGAGATCAGCGGCACGACGTACCGCGTGTACGCCTTCAAGACCGGCACGTTCACCTGGGCGGACGATGCCGACCTCGGGTGGAAGAACCGCGCGTTCAAGGGCGTGTTCGACGTCAGCGAGGACAAGCGCACGGTCACGTTCGACGAACCGCCCCGCCCCAAGCGGAAGAAGGACTGGAAACCCGGCGACGAGGGCTGCCAGATCGAGGGCCAGGAGCCGCCCGACCGGAGCCGCTACTACAACACGTACTCCCCACTGGACAACGAGGGTTCGGCCCAGGCGGTCCGGATGCTCGTGAACGACATGCGCCGCTGCTACCCGGACTACAACGTGGTCGCCATGCACTCGGAGCAGTCGTCGCACTGGGTCGACAAGCCGGACTCGTTCATCAACGAGAGCAGGTACCGGCTGAACTCCAACGAGTACCACGACGAGGAGACCGGCGACGACATCGCCTCGGGCCGCGCGGTGTTCGACGTCTACGTCTTCGACAAGGGCACGTTCAGCAACGACGGCGACGGCGGGTACACCAACTGGGCGTTCTACGGCGACTTCACCCGCGACGGCTCGGAGGCCACCTTCGAACAGCCCGAACCCGCCGACCTGGACGCCGACTCGATCTCCACCGGCTCGGAGTCGGTCAACTTCAACGACGGCGCCCCGAAGTACACCGACGGGACGTACCCCGGCACCGACTACGACGGCAAGGCGCCGGGCGACGACGCCGAGCTGAACCAGTCACTGATCGACGAGTACAGCCGCGCCTTCCCCGACACGAACATCATCGCGGTGAAGAACTTCAACGACCTCTCCTTCTCCGGGGTGTCCGGCCTCGAACACCTCGCGGTGGTGGACGGCGTCGACATCTTCTCGATCAAGAACGGCACGATCATCAACAACGGTGACGGCGGCTGGAAGAACTGGGGCTTCGCGGGCACGTACGACCGCGACAAGGACTCGAAGGAGGTGACGTTCAAGCGGTAGTCGGCAGTCGGACCGTAAGCACCTCGCGGGTGGCGGGCCGAGGGTAAGTTCTTGTGCCTGCGACACCACGGCCGCAACCCGATTCGAGACCTCATGAGCGTTTTGCCGGATTACCCGAAGATGGTGGGAAACTGCTGCCACGCGCGGTATACGTGCAGGTCGCGCAGTCTGCTCCCCGCGCGTGCGGGGATGGTCCCGAGTTGGACACGGCGGAGGCCGCGAGTTTCAGCTGCTCCCCGCGCGTGCGGGGATGGTCCCTCCGGCCGTCGCCGGACCACCCCGCCGCTCGTCTGCTCCCCGCGCGTGCGGGGATGGTCCCGTGGTGTTGGTGCGGGTGGCGTAGACGGTCATCTGCTCCCCGCGCGCGCGGGGATGGCCCCGGATACGCCGGACTCCCCGGGCCCCTGTGCCACTGCTCCCCGCAAAGGCGGGGGTGCCCGTCCCCGCAGTCGCGGGGGTGCCCGTCCCCGCAATCGCGGGGGTGCCCGGTCGGGGGCCGCACCGCGTACGCGCCTGCCGCGCACCCCCGACCGCTGCCCGCGGCACCCCGCCCCCGTTCTCGCCGCTCACTCCGGCAGCAGGTGGCCCCTTCGGGAGAGCAGGAACTTCTTGAACGCCGCGACCGGTGGGGTGTCCGGGTGGCCGTCGAGCCAGGCGACGCCGATCTCCCTGGCGGCCCGTGGTGCTGTCACCGTCAGTTCGACGACTCCTGGGCGGGCGACTGCCGGAGGGGGGAGCAGGGCGACGCCCAGGCCGGCCGCGACCAGGCCGCGCAGGGTTTCCGCCTCCTCGCCCTCGAAGGCTACGCGGGGGACGAAGCCCGCCTCCGCGCAGAGGTCGTCCGTGATGCGGCGCAGGCCGTAGCCGGGTTCCAGGGTGACGAACGTTTCGTCGGCGGCCTCCGCCAGGCGGACGCGGCGGCGGGTGGCGAGGCGGTGGTCGTCGGGGACGACCAGGCGGAGGCGTTGTTCGTCCAGGCGTCGGGCCACCAGGTCGGGGGCGTCCGGGACGGGTGAGGTGAGGCAGAGGTCGAGGCCGCCCGCGCGGAGGCGTTCGATCATGGCTTCGCCGTAGTTCTGGACGAGCTGGAAGCGCACGCGGGGATGGTCGGCGCGGAAGGCGCGGATCAGGGCGGGGACGGTTTCCGAGCCCATGGTGTGGAGGAAGCCGAAGGCGACCTTGCCCGCGGTGGGGTCGGCGTCCGCCCGTACCGAGTCGGCGGCCTTCTCCACCTCCGCGAGGGCCCGTTCGGCCGAGCCGAGGAAAGTGCGGCCTGCGGGGGTGAGGGAGACCGTGCGGCCCTTGCGGGCGAACAGCGAGACCCCCAGGTCCTGTTCCAGCCGGACCATGGCCCGGGAGAGCGTGGACTGCGGGACGCCCAGCTCCTGTGCGGCCCGCGTCACATGCTCGTGACGGGCGACCGCCGCGAAGTAGGCGAGCCGTGGCGCGAGGACCGCGCGGATGTCTTCTTCGTAACTGCTTGGTGACAGCCGTGGCTGTGAGCTGTGCTGATGCGCCATGGGATTGATTATCGGTGGTTTGTGCATTGGACGCATGAACACAGGTCGGCCTACGTTCTACGCATGCCTCCCGCCAGTACCGGGGCGTCCACCATCGTCGTGGCCGCCTCGACCCAGCCGTCCCCCGTAAACCCCGTGACCGCAGCCGGGACCGCCACCGCGGACCGGCTCGAACCCGGTGGGCCCGGCTACCGCCGGATGAGCTTCGCGCTCTTCGCCGCCGGTGTCGCGACCTTCGCGCTCCTCTACTCCACCCAGGCGCTGCTGCCCGCCGTCTCCGCGTCCTTCGGCGCCACGGCCGGGCAGGCGAGCTGGACGGTATCGGCGGCGACGGGTGCGCTGGCGCTCTGTGTGCTGCCGCTCAGCGCGCTGTCCGAGCGGTTCGGGCGGCGGCAGATGATGACCGCGTCACTGACGGTCGCGGTCGTGGTCGGGCTGTTCGTGCCGTTCGCCCCGTCGCTCGGCTGGCTGATCGCGCTGCGGGCCGTACAGGGCGCAGCACTGGCCGGACTGCCCGCCTCCGCGATGGCGTACCTCGCGGAGGAGGTCCGGCCCAAGGCGCTGGTCGCGGCGATCGGGCTGTTCGTGGCCGGCAACAGCATCGGCGGGATGAGCGGCCGCATCCTCACCGGCTGGGTGGCCCAGCTGTGGGGCTGGCGGGCCGCGCTCGGCTCCGTCGGCCTGCTGGCCGTCGCCTGCGCCGTCGTCTTCCACTTCATGATCCCCCGGGCCCGGCACTTCACCCCCGGTTCGCTGAACCCGAAGGCCCTCGCCAGGACCGTTGGCGGGCACCTCGCCGATCCGCTGCTGCGCCGGCTGTACGCGATCGGCGCGCTGTTCATGACGGTGTTCGGCGCGGTCTACACGGTGATCGGCTACCGGCTCGTGGAAGCGCCGTTCAACCTCCCGCAGGGGGTCGTCGGCTCGATCTTCCTCGTCTATCTGGTCGGTACGGTCTCCTCCGCAGCGGCGGGGAAGCTCGTGGCACGGATGGGGCGCCGGGGCGCGCTGTACCTCGCCGTCTCCACCACCGCCGCCGGTCTGCTGCTCTCGCTGGCCGACCAGCTGGTCGCGGTGCTGGGCGGGCTGGTCCTGATCACGGCGGGCTTCTTCGCCGGGCACGCGGTCGCCTCCTCGTCCGTCAGCCGGACGGCGACCAGGGGCCGGGCCCAGGCATCGGCGCTCTACCAGTCGGCGTACTACCTCGGCTCCAGCGCGGGCGGCACACTCGGCGCGGTCGCGTTCCACGCAGGCGGCTGGGCGGGCACGGTCACGCTGGGACTGCTCGCGGTGCTCGGCGTCGTCTCGATCACGCTGTACGGGACGCGGGCGGCGCGCGTCGAGGAGCGCCGGTCCGCAGCCGTTCTGTCCGTCCAGAACTGAGACGTCCAGAACCGAGCCATACAGAACTGAGACATACGGCGCACAACCAACCACTCCCCTCCGCGCGTCTTGCAGGCGGAATCACCGCACTGTGCGCGAAGGGGAGTTGGGGCATATGAGAGCCAAAGAGAACATAAAGAAGATTCCGGGCATGACGGGCATGCGGTCGCGGCGCGTGCTCGCACTGTCCGTCGCGGGCCTGACCGCGATACCGGCGATCGTCCTCGGCACCGGCACGTCCGCACAGGCGGCGTCCTGCACGGCGTCCAAGGGCCCGTACCAGAAGCAGGCCGAGAAGTACCTGCACCTGAAAGTGGACGGCAAGCAGTCGGCCGCCGACTGCAAGGCGATCAGGTCGTTCCAGAGCACCTACGGGGTCACGCCCACCCTCGGGTACGCCGGGCCGGTCACCTGGCGCACCATGCAGACGCTCACCGCCCAGAAGGCGGCCGGGAAGAACCCGAACAAGGCCAAGAAGTGCCCCACGAACAAGGGCCGCATCGCCTGCGTGGACCTGACCCGGCAGATCAGCTGGATCCAGGACGGCAGCAAGCTGAAGTTCGGCCCGGTGCCGGTGCGGACCGGGCGGGACGGGTACGAGACCCGTACCGGCGCGAAGAAGATCTACTGGCGCCACATCAACCACGTGTCGTCGATCTACCACTCCGCGATGCCGTACTCCCAGTTCTTCGACGGCGGGGAGGCGTTCCACGCGGTGGGCGTGAAGATGTGGAACCCGCCGGGGTCGCACGGCTGCGTCAACATGCGCACCGCCGACGCGAAGTCATACTGGAAGCTGCTCAAGAACGGCGACGACGTCTTCGTGTACGGGCGCAAGCTCGGTACGTGACCGCTTCCGCTCTTCCCGCCCCCGTTGTCAGTGCCCTGGGGTAGCTTCCGAAGTGCTGGAGTGATCGGTGTCACGGCGCAACAGGGGTGGAGCGACGCAATGGGTGATCTGACGGCGACGGCGGGCGATGTCGACAGCCGCCTCGAAGGACACCGGACCGAGCTGACCGGGTACTGCTATCGGATGCTCGGTTCGGCCTTCGAGGCGGAGGACGCGGTCCAGGACACGCTGGTGCGCGCCTGGCGCAATTTCGACAAGTTCGAGGGGCGTTCCTCGCTGCGGTCCTGGCTGTACCGGATCGCGACGAACGTCTGTCTCGACATGCTGAAGGCGGGCAACAAGCGCGCCAGGCCGGTGGATCTCTCCGGCCCGACGCCGCTCGCGCAGGCCGCGCTCAACCCACTGCCGGAGAACACCCTGCTGGAGCCGATGCCGGACGGGCGGATCCTGCCGTCGGTCGCGGACCCGGCGGAGGCGGCGGTGGCGCGCGAGTCGGTGCGGCTCGCGTTCGTCGCGGCGCTCCAGCATCTGCCGCCCAAGCAACGGGCCGTACTCATCCTGCGCGAGGTGCTCGCGTGGAAGGCCGGCGAGGTCGCGGAGCTGCTCGACACCTCGGTCGCGTCGGTCAACAGCGCCCTCCAGCGGGCGCGGGCGACGCTCGACCAGCACCGGAGCGCGGCGGGCGACGCCACCGATCCGCTGGACGAGGAGCAGAGCAGACTCCTGGAGCGGTACGTGGCGGCGTTCGAGGGCTACGACATGAAGGCGCTGACCGCGCTCCTCCATGAGGACGCCATCATGACGATGCCGCCGTTCGACCTCTGGCTCCAGGGGCACGACGACATCACCGGCTTCATGACCTCGTTCGGCGCGTCCTGCGCGGGTTCCCGGCTGGTGGCCAAGTCCGCCAACGGCACCCCGGCCTTCGCGCACTACAAGCCGAATCCGGACGGGCCGGGGCTCGTGCCGTGGGCGGTGCAGGTCATCGACATCTCGGACGGTGCGATCACCGCGATGCACTGCTTCCTGGACACGCCGCGCTGGTTCCCGCTGTTCGGGCTGCCCGATCACCTCGATGCCGATGCGGCGTGAGCCGACGGCTCGGCCGGGTCACGACCTACGGTCTGGTCGCGGCGTGGGCCGTGGTCGTGGCGGGCGGCTGGGGGATCAGTCAGTTGCTCGGTGAGCCGGTCGCCACGTCCGGTCCCGGCCGCGTCGCGCCACCGGCCTCCGACGCGGAGCCGGGACCGCAGCCGGAGTTCGGGGACGGCGATCCCTGCGACCTGGCCCGGTCGGGGAACGGGGCCGGGGCCGACGCCGGTTCGTCCGCGCCGCCCTCCCCGTCGCCGTTTCCGAGCACCCCCTCGGCGACGGTGAGCGCCGAGGCCCATCTGTCCGTGGTCCAGTGCTCAAAGGTGATCGCCCGCGACGGCTGGAGCGAGGCGGACGAGTAACGATGAGTAGCCGGGCGCGAGGGCGGCGGTGACGGTGGTGGTGACGGCCGTCAGATGTCCGCGATCACGCGGTCCAGGTGGTAGTCCGCGCCGTAGCGGATCAGGCCGCGCAGCAGTTCGCGCGGGTCGCAGGGGCGGGCCCGGCGCTTGTGGGGCTGGTGGGTGAAGGGGATGCCCGACCAGGGGTTGTCCGGGTGGTGGTGGCTGCCGCGCGGGGCGTCCGGCTCGATCGCCCAGTGCACCCAGGTGCTGTCGTGGTGCCGGCGGATGACCTCTCCCAGGTACCAGACGGCGCCGGGGAGGAACGGCCCGTCGGCCTCGGAACCAGTCTCGGGCCCGGCCGCGGATTCGGCGTCGAATTCGGCCGGTGTGCGGTACCGGACGCGTACCTGCCGTTCCAGGGCGTCCAGGCCGGCCGGGCTGAAGTCCCACTCGACGGCCGCCGCCTCGGCCGCCGCGGGCGAGGCGGCCTCGGAGAGCCGCCGTACCCAGGCCGGGTGGTCATCACGCCGGGCGGTGAGCCAGCGCAGCAGCCACGCGTCCACCGGCTGCGGGCCGATCGGGTCCAGCGGCGAGCGTTCCTTCTCCGGCCCCCGGCCCGGCGCGGTCAGCCGCCATGCGGAGACGGCCTCCGCCAGCTCCCCGTAATCCCGGGTGAGTGCCTCGCCCGACTCCTCGGCCAGCGCGAGGTCGATGAGCGTGCCGATGAACAGCGGGTCCAGGCCCAGCGCGGGGTCGGGCCGGACGAAGGGTTCGCCGTCCTCGCCGCCCGCCTCCGGGTCGATGTCCCACCGGCCGCCGCAGACGTCCATGAGGATCTCCCCGAGGTAGGGGATCGCGGCCCGGCGGAAGTCGGCGTCGGGCCCCTCCGCCAGCAGCGCCTCTTCCAGCGGGGCCAGTGAGGCGGGCGAGTAGTCGAACGGGAAGCCGTCGGGAAGGTGCACCTGCTCCAGCCGTCCGGCCAGCACCTGCATGTCATCCAGCCACCGTTCGAGGAGGTGCTCGCGGGCCGGGTGGTGCGGGTTGGTGTTCATGACCGGAAAGCGTAGGCCGGTGCCCCGTCCCGGCGCCAAGTCGCCTTGAAGAAGCTGTGGTTGTTGTGCGCCACGCCTGTGTAATCCTTGTGGGCCGCGAGGCCCCGGAGTCTATGGTGCCGGGTATCGGCCTCTTCCGCGCCCATCGCGCCGGGGCCGGAAGAGGCGGTGCCAGCAACGGGGGCCATGCACCGCCGCTTTCCCTTTCGCGCCCTGTCCACGAGGGCCCGCGCCCTGGGGGCAGGGACTGACCGCCGCCCCCACGAGGGACAAGAAATCATGCGTTTTGCGATGCGTGCACGCGGCTGGTTAAGGCTTCGCGTGGCGGCCGTTGCGTTCGGTGCGACCGTGCTGGTCGCCGCCCCGCTGCCGGGCCTCCACGACGGCGCGGAGGCGGCGCCGCCCAAGCCCATGCTGGGCCGTTGCATGGACAAGTACGGCACGAGCCCGACGCCGCCGCCGGCGTACAAGCTGCCCGGCTCCAAGCCCGCCGGTCCCAACCAGTGGAAGACCCCGGACGCCGAGGACCGCTTCTACAGCTACGACCACCTGGCCAAGGGCTTCGAGGCACTGACCGACCCCGGACTGATCGCGCTGCCCGACGGGGACAACCCGAAGAAGTACGCCTTCGGGACACCGGAGCACGCGGTCACCACCTGGAAGCAGAACCAGGCCGGGGCCAAGCCCTACGCGGGTTCGTTCAACGAGTGGCTGAACAGCATCTACTCCCGCAACGAGGGCAACAACAAGCGGGGCAACGGCTTCGAGTCGGAGGTCGTGAAGTACTTCGACCTCGGCGGGGTCGACTGGATCTGCCAGAAGAACGTCCGCGACCTGGACCCCAAGCTGTACAAGGAGCTTGAGCGGACCCTCGGCAAGGACGTGATGAAGGACGGCCGGGTCTTCGACGCGGTCAACCAGCGCACCCGGACCGTGTACGAGGTCAAGTCCGGGGTCGGCTACGACGCCCGGCAGCTCAAGATCGACGCCGAGCTCGTCCGGCGGGGCTGGAAGGTCGTCTACATCAACGGCCAGGAGCCCGACGCCAACACGGTCACCAAGTACAAGGAAGCCGGGGTGAAGTACTACCGGCACGCGGCCACTCCGAATCCGCGCTACACCGTCGGCAAGTACACCCCGAGCACCAACAAGCTGATGACGCCGGACCCGAACCGGCCCTCGTTCGGCTCCGGTTACGACATGGCCCGCAGGTCGGCGCCGACCCCCGAGGACGCCCGCCGCCAGATGGAGCGGGCCCGCGGCCTGATCCAGCAGCCGGGCAACGGCCTCCGCAGCCCCGGCGGTGTCGACTTCTCCACCCTCGACATCTCCTACATCGGGCAGACGAAGACCGGGAACCTCTCGTACGCCTTCAGCGCGAAGAACACCGACGAGGAGACGGCGCCCGGTTACGGCGGGCAGGAGAAGGCCCAGCTGACCTCCGACGCGTTCTTCACCTGGCTCGCGCTCACGCCCGACCACTTCTGGGTCAACCTCAATCCGGACGACCCCGACACGATCATGAAGGCGCCGTTCGACAAGACCGACGCCGGGCGCGTCCTGCTTGAGGCCGACATGGAGATGAAGCACGACTTCGGCCGCGCGGAGGACCCGAAGACCGAGGCGGGCAAGCGGTTCTGGAACGAGATCACCAAGGTCAACGGTGCGCCCTGCATGGGCTCGACCCGTAACTGGATCGTCCCGAAGAAGGCCCGCGTCCGGATCGAGAAGGACGGCGCGTACATCCTCAGCGCCCCGCTCGATGTCAAGACCGTCGCCCAGGACTACAGCACCCCCGGACCCGGCGGCGGCATGCCCTGCACCCTGACCAAGGAGCAGACCGCGCACAACATGGACGTCTACCGCGAGACGATCCTGCCGGTGGTGCAGAAGCAGATCAACGAGGACGCCAAGTACGCCGATCTGCGCCGCGTCTACAAGGCCCGTATCGCGGCCGAGTACGTCCGCCAGACCGTCGCCGAGGACCCGAAGGCCTTCGGCGGCTCCTTCAGCAAGATCATCGACAGCGACCAGGTGAAGCGCTGGCCGCTGCGCGGCAAGAACTCCGACTGGGACAAGCTGACCGTCTGGAAGGAGATGAAGCGCTCCTACACCGAGGGCGACTTCAAGTACGAGATCCCCGTCGGCGGCGAGGTCTGGGTCTACACCGTCGGCGGCGTCGACCTGACCAAGCAGCCGCAGCAGAAGGTCAGCCGAACGGTGTTCCGGACCGAGAAGCCCAACCTGCCGTCCGTCACCAAGGGTTCGCGCAACGAGGCCCTCGACTACCAGGCGACCGGCACCACGGTGATGGGCGGCGACGACAGCGGCAACGCGGGAGGCGGCGGCCCGAGCCCCTCCCCCACCCCGACCGGCAAGCCCACCGGCAAACCGACCGCCACCCCGTCCCCCACCCACACCACAACCCCGCAGCCCACGCCGTCCGCCACCACCCCGCACCCCACCCCGTCCACCGGCGGAAGCGGGGGCGGGGGCGGCGGCAGCATGGCCGACACCGGCACCCAGGTACTGACGATCGCCGGCCTCGCCGCGGCCCTGCTCGCGGCCGGCGGAGCACTCGTCCGGTTCAGGCGCAGGCACGGCCTGAACAGCCAGTAGCACTGGGGCATCCGCGGTGACCGGCCCCCGTACCCCTCCCGGGTGCGGGGGCCGGAAGCTACCCCGCACCGGCTCCCGGAGCTCCGCCTTCCACGCCCCCGCTCACGACGACGTACCGGCGAGACCCACCGCTTCGCTCAACCCCATCAGCTCGATCAGCAGCCGCAGCTCGGGCGACGTTCCGCGCAGCCGCAGCCGTCTGCCGCCCGATCTGCGGGCGACCAGCGACAGGCGGGCAATCGCCTCCACGGCGGCCAGGTCCGGTCGGACGACGGCGGCCACGTCGCAGTACACCGAGGTCGCTTCCCTGTCGGCCGTGGCCAACAGCGCCTCCAGCTCGGCGCAGAGCCCGGGGACGGCGGACCGGGTGACGCGTCCGGAGACGGTGAGAACGATCGGGGCCATGGCATCCACATCCGGAAGACCGGTCCGGCGGCCGAAACTCATCGGCCCGCCGCTCACCGCCTGTCGCCGGACCGCCGCACTCCCACGACCGGTCGCTCGGGGGACCCAGGTGCCCCCAGCAGCTCGTACGCCTCTCCGGCCACCTCTGCGACGGCTGCTCCATCGCATCACGGGGGTAGTCGACAGACGACGAAGAGACGCCAACTTCGAACACCTTTGTGTCTGCTGTGAACCACTCCGATCAGACCACCCCTCTCTACGGGTGAAACTGCCGGCGCCGATGCACGCATCGGCGCCGGCGGCTCAGTGGCCCCTTCGGGGTCACCAGGATCTCCGCGGGGAGTGATGCGCCGACACGACAGAATATACGGTTGTAGGACCGACGCCCCCGCGGGCCCCCGGGCCCTCGCGGCCGGGTTGACCACCCCGGCCGCGGCACGCGACAGCAGCCCGTCCCGGTCGGCGGGCAGCCCGTCCGGGGCCCGGCACCAGTTGACTCTCATCACCGGCGACCGCGTCTCAGTGGACGCCAAGGGCCGGATCGTGAGCTTCCGCCCGGCGGCGGGACGCGAGCACATACCCGTGCAGCGTCAGATAGTCGACGGGCACACCCTGCTCGTCCCCGTCGACGCACACCGTCTGATCGCTTCCGGAAAGCTGGACCGCCGGCTGTTCGACGTCACGGAGCTGAACCGGGCGGAGAACCGCAGGGCGCAGAAGTCGGGTCTGAAGCTGATCGTCGCCTACCGGGGCACCGGGGCCACGGCCGCGAAGGCCGGAATCCGGGACGCGGGCGCGACCCGCGTCGGGCCCGTGCTGAAATCGCTGAACGTCCAGTCCGTGGCCACCCCGCGGGAGGACGCGGCGGCCGTCTGGCGGGCGCTCACCGCCAGGCCCTCGAACAGCGCCCAGCGGACGACGGCAGCCGGAATCGACCGGGTGTGGCTGGACGGCGTGCGCCGGGCGAGCCTCGACAAGAGCGTCCCGCAGATCGGCGCCCCGACCGCCTGGAAGGCGGGCTACACGGGGAAGGGTGTCAAGATCGCCGTCCTGGACACCGGAGCGGACGCCACCCATCCGGACCTCAAGGGCCAGATCCTCACGTCCAAGAACTTCGCCGGGACGCCCGACACCCTGGACCACTTCGGCCACGGCACCCACGTCTCGTCGATCGCGGCCGGTACGGGCGCGAAGTCGGGCGGGAAGTTCAAGGGGGTGGCCCCCGACGCCAAGCTCCTTGAGGCCAAGGTGCTCGACGACGACGGCTTCGGTGACGACTCCGGCATCCTGGCCGGTATGGACTGGGCGGTCGCTCAGGGCGCCGACATCATCAACCTGAGCCTGGGAGGCACCGACACCCCGGGCATCGACCCGCTGGAGGCGGCGGTCAACAAGCTCTCCGCCTCCAGCGGCGTGCTCTTCGCCATCGCGGCGGGCAACGAGGGCGACCAGGCGGGCACGGTCGGCTCCCCCGGCAGCGCGGACGCCGCGCTGACCGTGGGCGCGGTGGACGACCACGACCTGCTGGCGGACTTCTCCAGCCGCGGGCCCCGGGTCGGCGACAGCGCGATCAAGCCCGATGTCACCGCACCCGGTGTGGACATCACGGCGGCGGCCTCACCGGGCTCCGTGATCGACAAGGAGGTCGGCCAGAACCCGCCCGGGTACCTGACGATCTCCGGTACGTCGATGGCGACCCCGCACGTGGCGGGCGCCGCGGCGCTTCTCAAGCAGCAGCACCCCGCGTGGAAGAACACCGAGCTCAAGGGCGCGCTCACGGCGTCCACGAAGCCGGGGAAGTACACCCCCTTCGAGCAGGGCTCGGGCCGGATCGCGGTCGACCGGGCGATCACGCAGTCCGTCGTCGCCGACCCGGTCTCGGTGAGCTTCGGCCTCCAGCAGTGGCCGCACACCGATGACGCGCCGGTCACCAAGCAGGTGTCGTACCGCAACCTCGGTACGACCGATGTGACGCTCGCGCTCACCGTCCAGGGCACCGGCCCGATGGGCAAGCCGGCCCCGGCCGGCTTCTTCACCCTCGGCGCCACCGGCGTGACCGTCCCGGCGGGCGGCACCGCCCGGGTGCCGCTGACCGTGAACACCAAGCTCGGCGGCACGGCCGTCGGCACCTACTCCGCGTCCCTCGTCGCGACCGGCGGCGGGCAGACCGTCCGCACCAGCGCGGCCGTGGAGCGCGAGCGCGAGTCGTACGACCTCACGCTCAAGACCATCGGGCGCGACGGCAAGCCGGCCGCGTTCACCACGGGCGACGTCTACGGCACCGGCGGCGCCTCGTCCGGCCTGTGGGAGTCGCCCGAGTCGGTCGACGGCACGGCGAAGCTCCGTGTCCCCAAGGGCGGGTACGTGCTGAACTCGGCCGTGTTCGTCGACCCGGAGAACTACGACAAGGGCGTCGACTGGCTCACCCAGCCGTACCTGAAGGTCACCAAGAACACCAAGGTGACCTTCGACGCGCGACTGGCCAAGCCGGTCGACATCACCGTTCCGGCCGCCGGTGCGAAGCCCCTGCTCGCCACGCCCGACCTCCAGTTCGAGACCAAGGACGAAGCCTACGGCTACGGCTGGCTGCTCGACTCGTACAAGCAGCTGCGCACCGCGCACATCGGTCCCGAGGTGACCGCCATCCAGCTCTCGCAGCACTGGAGTGGCAGTTGGGCCAAGGGTGGCGCGACACGGTACGACATCTCGGTCGGCGGCCCGGTGCGCCGGGCGGCGACCGGCTACCACCGCGCGTTCAGCAGCGGTCAGCTGGCCAGGTTCACGATCCGCGCCGGTTCCTCCGTCAAGGGCAAGACCGGCGACATCTCCGCGTCGGGCACGGTGCCCGGCCAGTTCGGCGGCTGGGCGGCCATCACCACTCAGAAGCTCCCGTCCACCACCACCGCCTATGTGTCCACCGCCGACAAGGTGAACTGGAGCTTCGACTTCGAGCAGAGCGGCGCCCCCGACGAGGACGGCTTCCCGCGCTCCGACGCCTGGTTCTCGCTCGGTGCCCCGCAGACCGTCAAGGCGGGCAAGACGTACGCGAGGACCGTGAACACCGCGGTGTTCGGGCCGTACATCAACGCCGACTTCGGGATCTTCCGTGAGCGCGACGGCCTGGTGGCGTCGTTGCCGCTGACCGCCGACGGGCACCGGAACGTCGGCGGCTCCGCCTACCGCTCGGTGAAGACCGCGCTGTACCGCAACGGCAAGGTGCTCGTCAGGAACGACGACCCGCTGACCGGCGAGAACACCATCACCGTGCCGGCCGCGGCGGCCGACTACCGGCTGACCACGTCGGTCCGGCGCGGCACCGACGTCGCTTCCGTCTCCACCCGGATCGACGCGAGCTGGACCTTCCGGTCCGGCCGGACACAGGATCTCGTCGCACTGCCGGTGTCCATGGTCCGCTTCACGCCCGAGGTGGCACTCGACAGCACGGCCAAGGCCGGGAAGTCCGTCTCCGTGCCGGTGACGGTGCAGGGCGCGGCCGCCGGGAAGAACCTCAAGTCGCTCACGGTGTACGTCAGTTACGACGCCGGGAAGACCTGGAAGAAGACGGCGGTCAAGAAGGGCAAGATCTCCGTGAAGAACCCGGCCAAGAAGAAGTCCCTCTCCTTCAAGGCCAATGTGACGGACAAGAAGGGCAACAAGTCGTCGGTGGCGATCTATGACGCCTACTTCGGCAAGTAGCCGGTGACCGGCTCGAAGCAGTCGGCGCCGACCGCGTGACAGCGGCCCGCCGGGACGGTGAGACACCGTCCCGGCGGGCCGTTCGCGTGGGCGGGCGCGGTTACGCGATGCGCTCCCGGACCACCGGGGTGGCGGTGAACGGGGTGCCGGACGGGGCGATGTCGTACGCCTCCGGGAGCGCCTTCAGCGCGTAGTCGAACTTCTCCGGGGTGTCCGTGTGCAGCGTCAGCAGCGGCTGGCCCTCGGTCACCTCGTCGCCCGGCTTGGCGTGGAGCTCGATGCCCGCGCCGGCCTGGACCGGGTCCTCCTTGCGGGCGCGGCCCGCGCCGAGGCGCCACGCGGCGACGCCGATGTCGTACGCGTCCAGGCGGGTGAGGACTCCGGAGGCGGGGGCCGTCACGATGTGCTGTTCGCGGGCGACCGGGAGGGTGGCGTCGGGGTCGCCGCCCTGGGCGGAGATCATCCGGCGCCAGACGTCCATCGCGGAACCGTCCGCGAGGGCCTTCTCCGGGTCGGCGTCCTTGAGCCCGGCCGCGTCCAGCATCTCGCGGGCGAGGGCGAGGGTGAGGTCGACGACGTCCCTGGGGCCGCCGCCGGCCAGCACCTCGACGGACTCGCGGACCTCAAGGGCGTTGCCCGCGGTCAGGCCGAGGGGGGTGGCCATGTCGGTGAGGAGGGCGACCGTGCGGACGCCGCTGTCGGTGCCCAGGGCGACCATGGTGGAGGCCAGTTCGCGGGCGTCCTCGATGGTCTTCATGAAGGCTCCGGAGCCGACCTTGACGTCCAGGACGAGTGCGCCGGTGCCCTCCGCGATCTTCTTGGACATGATCGAGCTGGCGATGAGCGGGATCGCCTCGACGGTGCCGGTGACGTCGCGGAGCGCGTACAGCTTCTTGTCGGCGGGGGCGAGGCCGTCGCCCGCCGCGCAGATGACGGCGCCGGTGGTGTCGAGGACGTCCAGCATCTCGGCGTTGCTGATGTGGGCGCGCCAGCCGGGGATGGACTCCAGCTTGTCGAGGGTGCCGCCGGTGTGGCCGAGGCCGCGGCCGCTGAGCTGCGGTACGGCGGCGCCGCAGGCGGCGACCAGCGGGGCGAGCGGCAAGGTGATCTTGTCGCCGACGCCGCCGGTGGAGTGCTTGTCGGTGGTGGGGCGGGAGAGCGCGGAGAAGTCCATCCGCTCGCCGGAGGCGATCATCGCGGCGGTCCAGCGGGCGATCTCCGTACGGTTCATGCCGTTCAGCAGGATCGCCATGGCCAGCGCGGACATCTGCTCGTCGGCCACCTCACCGCGGGTGTACGCGTCGATGACCCAGTCGATCTGCTCGGGGGTCAGCTCGCCTCGGTCCCGCTTGGTGCGGATGACGGAGATGGCGTCCATGGTCTGGAGTCCTTCCGGCCGGTACGTACGTGCGCGATGGGTACGCATGAGTCCCGTTGACTCTACGCGCATAGAGGGGAAAAGAGCCGTCGGGTGGGCCCATGTGCGGGCCCACCCGACGGGGTGCTACCCGAGGTGCGAGGGTCCGAACGCCTGCGGGAGCATCTCGTCGAGGGTGCGGAAGCCGTCCGGGGTCTCCAGGACGAGTTCCGGTCCGCCGAACTCGTACAGCAGCTGCCTGCACCGGCCGCACGGGACCAGGATCTCGCCCGACCCGTCCACGCAGGTGAAGTGGGTCAGCCGGCCGCCGCCGGTGGCGTGCAGCTGGGAGACCAGTCCGCATTCGGCGCAGAGGCTGATGCCGTACGAGGCGTTCTCGACGTTGCAGCCGACGATCACGCGGCCGTCGTCCACCCGGGCGGCGACGCCGACCGGGTAGCCCGAGTAGGGCGCGTACGCCCGGGACATGGCTTCCCGGGCGGCGGTCCGCAGGGCGTCCCAGTCGGCCCCTGCCACAGCGGTGGCGCCCGCTCCGGCGGTGGGCGTCACTTGCCCTGGCCCTTGCGGTAGCGCATGCCGTCCGCCTTCGGCATCCGCAGCCGCTGTGCGGAGAGCGAGAGGACGAGCAGCGTGACGACGTACGGGGTCGCGCTCACGAACTCGGTGGGCACGGTGTCCGTGGCGAGGTACCAGACCAGGATGGCGGCGGCGACGACCGCGCTGACGGCACCCTGCACGAAGCTCTTGCGGTAGAGCTTCCAGGCCGCGATACCGGCCAGCGCGACCACGAGCAGCAGGAGCAGCGCGTGGACGGACTCGCCGCCGTTGCGCAGCTGGAGCGCGTCGGCGAAGCCGAACAGGCCCGCGCCCATGGCGAGTCCGCCGGGCCGCCAGTTGCCGAAGATCATCGCGGCGAGACCGATGTAGCCCCGGCCGCCGGTCTGTCCCTCGTTGTAGATGTGCGAGGTGACCAGGGAGAGGAAGGCACCGCCCAGTCCGGCCATGCCGCCGGAGATGATCACCGCGATGTACTTGTACGTGTACACGTTGACGCCGAGCGACTCGGCGGCCACCGGGTTCTCGCCGCAGGAGCGCAGCCGCAGGCCGAAGGCGGTCTTCCAGAGGACGAAGAACGTCACGACGAAGAGGACCACGGCGACGATCGTCAGCAGCGACACGTTGGTGACGATTCCGCCGAGGACTCCGGCCAGGTCGGAGACGAAGAACCAGTGGTGCTTCTCGACGCTGTGCAGCCAGTCGGAGAGGCCGGGGATCGTCACCGAGGTGATGTCGTCGGCCGGTGGGGACTGCTTGGGTGAGCCGCCCTTGGTCGCCGCCTCGCCCGAGTTGAACCAGAGCTTGGCGAAGTAGGTGGTGAAGCCGAGCGCCAGGATGTTGATCGCGATGCCGGAGATGATGTGGTCGACGCCGAAGGTGACGGTCGCCACCGCGTGCAGCAGGCCGCCGAGCATTCCGCCGACGACACCGGCGAGCACGCCGAGCCAGGGGTTGGTCTGCCAGCCGGCCCAGGCGCCGAAGAAGGTGCCGAGGATCATCATGCCTTCGAGGCCGATGTTGACCACGCCGGCCCGTTCGGACCAGAGGCCGCCGAGACCGGCGAGGCCGATCGGCACGGCCATCGCGAGGGCCGCGCTGATCTGTCCGGCCGAGGTGACGTCCTGTGCGCCGGTGATGGCGCGCACGGCCGACAGCGCGAGCAGCACGCCCGCGATGATCAGGAGGACGACGGGGAAGGAGAGACGGGTGCGGCCGCCCTTGCCGCCGGAGACCTTGCGGGCCGCGGGGGGCGGGGTGGAAGTCGCCGTGACGGTCACGCCGACACCTCCTGCTGGTCGGAGTTACGGGCGGCCTGTGCGGCGAGTTCCGCGCCGACCTTGCTCTGCTGTCGCTTGAGTCCGTAGCGGCGGACGACTTCGTAGGCGATGACGACGCACAGGACGATGACGCCCTGGATCACGCCGACGATCTCCTTGTCGTACCCCTCGAACTCCAGCTTTCCGGTGCCGCGTTCCAGGAAGCCCCAGAGCAGCGCGCCGAGCGCGATGCCGACGGGGTGGTTGCGGCCGAGGAGGGCGATGGCGATTCCGGTGAAGCCGATGCCGACGGGGAAGTCGCCGCTGAACTCGTGGCTGTCGTTGAGCAGCGTCGGCATGCCGATCAGACCGGCCACGGCGCCCGAGATGAGCATCGAGGTGACGACCATCTTCTTGACGTTCACGCCGCTGGCCTCGGCGGCGGAGCCGGACTGGCCCACCGTGCGCAGGTCGAAGCCGAACCGGGTGCGCGAGAGCGTGAACCAGTAGGCGATGCCCGCGACGACCGCGACCACGATGAAGCCCCAGACGGGCGTCGGGGTGGTCGGGAACTCGAAGAAGTACGAGGACTCCGGGAGCGGCTTGGTGGAGATCTTGGTACCGGCCTCGTCGAGGTGGCCGAGCCGGTTCTGCTGGAGCAGGTAGCCGATGACGGCGGTCGCGATGGAGTTCAGCATGATCGTCGAGACGACCTCGCTGACGCCCCGGGTGACCTTCAGGAGGCCCGCGATACCGGCCCACATCGCGCCGACGATCATCGCGGTGAGGATGATCAGCGGGATCTGGAGGGCGCCCGGCAGGGTCAGCGCGCCGCCGACCGCCGCGGCGAAGAACGCGGCGAGGCGGTACTGGCCGTCGACGCCGATGTTGAAGAGGTTCATCCGGAAGCCGACGGCGACCGCGAGACCGGCGAGGTAGTACGTCGTCGCCTTGTTCAGGATGTAGACCTGGCTGTCCGACTTCAGCCCGTAGTCGAACATGATGCCGAAGGCGCTGAACGGCTCCTTGCCGGTGGCGGCGAGCACGAGTGCCGTCACCAGGAAGGCGACCACGATCGCGAGTACGGGGGCCGCGATCCCCAGGAGCAGCCGCTCCTTGTCGATCTTCTTCATCGGTCCTCTCCCCCGTCCCGGGGGTCGGTGTCGTCGTCCGTGCCGGGGGCGGCGGAGGTGCCGTCGCTCCCGGGCTCGGCCGCTGCGGGCGTTTCGAGGTGGCCCGCGGCCGCGCCCGTCATCGCGGAGCCGAGCTCCTCCGGGGTGACGGTCGCCGGGTCCGCGTCCGCGACGAGGGCGCCGCGGTACATGACGCGCAGGGTGTCGGAGAGCCCGATCAGCTCGTCCAGGTCGGCGGAGATCAGCAGCACCGCGAGCCCTTCGCGGCGCGCCTCGCGGATCTGGTCCCAGATCTGGGCCTGGGCGCCGACGTCCACGCCCCGGGTGGGGTGCGCGGCGATCAGGAGCTTGGGTGCGTGGCTCATCTCGCGGCCGACGATCAGCTTCTGCTGGTTGCCGCCGGAGAGCGAGGCCGCGGTGACCTCGATGCCGGGGGTGCGCACGTCGTACTCGCGCACGATCCGCTCGGTGTCGGCGCGGGCCGCCTTGAGGTCGAGGAAGGCGCCCTTGCTGTTGGGGCGCTCCGTGACGTGGCCGAGGATGCGGTTCTCCCAGAGCGGGGCCTCCAGCAGCAGTCCGTGCCGGTGGCGGTCCTCGGGGATGACGGCCATCCCGTCCTCGCGGCGCTTGCGCGTCGGGGTACGGGAGATGTCCGCGCCGTCCAGCGACAGGGAGCCCGCGTCGAGGGTGCGCATGCCCATGATGGCGTCGACCAGTTCGGACTGGCCGTTGCCCTCGACACCGGCGATGCCGAGCACCTCGCCCTTGTGGATGGTGAAGGTGATGCCGTCGAGCACGGCACGCACCACCCCGTCCGGGTCGGTGGCGGTCAGCCGCAGCCCGTCGACGTCCAGCATCGGCGTCTCGGTGACGGTCGACTCGCGGGTCTCCGGCGACGGCAGCTCGCTGCCGACCATCAGCTCGGCCAGCTGCTTGGTCGTGGTGTGCTCCGGGTCGGCGGTGCCCACGGTCGTCCCGCGCCGGATGACGGTGATCTCGTCGGCCACCGACAGCACCTCGCCCAGCTTGTGCGAGATGAAGATGACGGTGAGGCCCTCCGCCTTGAGCTCGCGCAGGTTGTCGAAGAGCGCCTCGACCTCCTGCGGTACGAGGACGGCGGTGGGCTCGTCGAGGATCAGGGTGCGGGCGCCCCGGTAGAGGACCTTGAGGATCTCCACGCGCTGGCGGTCGGCGACGCCGAGGTCCTCGACCATGGCGTCGGGCCGGATGCCGAGACCGTACGAGTCGGAGATCTGCTTGATCTTGGCGCGAGCCCGGTCCCCGATGCCGTACAGCTTCTCGGAGCCGAGTACGACGTTCTCCAGGACGGTGAGGTAGTCGGCCAGCATGAAGTGCTGGTGCACCATGCCGATGCCCCGGTCGATGGCGTCGCCCGGGTTGGAGAACGTGGCCTGTTCGCCGTCCACCGCGATGGTGCCCTCGTCCGGCTTCTGCATGCCGTAGAGGATCTTCATGAGCGTGGACTTGCCGGCGCCGTTCTCACCGACGAGGGCGTGGACGGTGCCGCGGCGCACGGTGATATCGATGTCGTGGTTGGCCACGACCCCGGGGAACCGCTTGGTGATGCCGCGGAGCTCCACGGCATGAGGACTGCTGGACGCGTTGATGGCGCACTCTCCTTGACAGGAGCGGAGGGCGGAGGCGGTGGGTGCCGATTGCGGGGGCGGAAAAAGGTACCGCGCCCGAGCGGGCGCTACGCGCGTAGCGCTTCCGAATCGTTGGCCACCTGTTCACAGGTGGCGTACCGGGGCCGGTGACCCCCGTCGCGGGGGTACGTGAATCGGGGCCCGGGTGAGCGGTGGAAGCCGCTCACCCGGGCCCCGATCGACGGGCCGGATCAGGTCGTGGACTTGACCTTGATGGTGCCGTCGACGATCTTCTTCTTCGCGGCGTCCAGCTGGGTCTGGATGTCCTTGAGGTGGTCACCCGTGGGGGTCAGGCTGACGCCGCCCTTGGCCAGCGAGTACGTCGTGGTGCCGGTCATCGGCTTGCCGTCCTTGACGGACTTGACCAGGTCGAAGACACCGGCGTCGACGTTCTTGACGACCGAGGTCAGGATCGTGTCCTTGTACTTCGCCAGCGCCGGGTCCTTGGCCTGGTCGGAGTCGACACCGATGGACCAGGCGCCCTTCTTGCCCGCGACGGCCTCGATCGAACCGGCACCGGAGCCACCGGCGGCGGCGAAGATCACGTCGATGCCCTTGTCGAGCATGCCCTTGGCGGCTTCCTTGCCCTTGTCGGGGCTGCCGAAGCCGGACAGGTCGGAACCGGTGGACAGGTACTGGATCTGCACCGTGGCCTTGGGCTTGGTGTCCGTGACGCCCTGCCGGAAGCCGGCGGCGAACTTCTTGATCAGCGGGAGGTCCACACCGCCGATGAAGCCGACCTTGCCGTCCTTGGACTTCAGCGCCGCCGCGACTCCGGCGAGGTAGGAGCCCTGCTCCTCGGTGAAGACGATCGAGTTGACGTTCTTCACGTCGGACACCGAGTCGACCAGGCCGAAGCTGACCTTCGGGTACTTGGGGGCGATCTTGTCGACCGCTTCCTTGTACGCGAAGCCGATCGCGATGACCGGGTTGTAGCCGCCCTCGGCGAGCGACTGCAGACGCTGGTCACGGTCGGCCGAGCTCTCGCCGGTCTTGGCGGTGAGCTCCTTGGTCTCGGCGCCGAACTCGGCCTTGGCCTTGTCCAGGCCGCGGGCCGCGGAGTCGTTGAACGAGTTGTCACCCCGGCCGCCCACGTCGTAGGCCATGCCGATCTTCATCTTGCCGTCGGAGCTGCTGGACTCGTCGGACGAGCTGCCGCACGCGGTGGCAGTGAGGGCGAGCGCCGCGGCAATGGCACACGCGGCGGTGATCTTGGATACCGGGCGCAAGGGAAGGCTCCTTCAAACCTGACCGAAGCGCCTCTTCCGGCGCTGGTTTCGCGGCGATCGTAACGCGCGTAGATGTCAGATAAAGCCCTGTACGGAAGCCGTTATCGGATCGTCGCGAACCGGGGGTGACCTGTCCGGTTACAGATGATTACCGTCGAGCAACGCGGCGGCGGTGAAGAGTTCCACACCCACGGTGATCGCCTCCTCGTCCGCGTCGAAATTCCCCCGGTGCAGGTCCAGTCCGCGGGGGTCGCCGGGCGTACGCACGCCGAGCCGCGCCATCGCGCCCGGCACGTGCTCCAGGTACCAGGAGAAATCCTCCCCGCCCAGGCTCTGTTCGGTGTCCTCGATCGCATACGATCCGCGCCGGGCGGTCATGGCACCGGTGAGCAGATCGATCGCGGCGGCGTCGTTCACCACGGGCGGCACCCCCCTGATGTAGTTGATCACCGTCTTGGCCCGGTGCATTCCGGCCACCTCGTCGATGGCCGCGTGCACCAGGTCGGGGGCGTCCCGCCAGGCCGCCAGATCGAGGCAGCGGACCGTGCCGGAGAGCTCGGCGTGTTGCGGGATCACATTGCAGGCGTGCCCGGTCTCCAGCCGCCCCCAGGTCACCGCGAGCCCGGCCCGCGCGTCGACCCGGCGGGCCAGCAGCGCCGGGACCTCCGTGGCCACCCGGGCGGCGGCGGTGACCAGGTCGGTGGTCAGGTGCGGGCGGGCGGTGTGGCCGCCGGGCCCGTCCAGGGACAGCTCCAGCCGGTCGCAGGCGGAGGTGATCGCCCCGACCCGCAGCCCGATCCGCCCCACGTCCACCTTCGGGTCGCAGTGCACCCCGATGATCCGGCCGACGCCCTCCAGCACCCCCGAGTCGATCGCGTCGGGCGCCCCGCCGGGCAGCACCTCCTCGGCCGGCTGGAAGATCAGCCGCACCGGGTTGGGCAGCAGCCCCTGCCGGTCGAGACCGGCGAGCACCAGGCCGGCGCCGAGCACGGTGGTGGTGTGGATGTCGTGCCCGCAGGCGTGCGCCCGGTCGGGCACGGTGGAGCGGTACGGGACGCCCGTCTTGGTGTCCGGGATCGGCAGCGCGTCGATGTCGGCCCGCAGCGCGAGCATGGGCCGCGTGGTCCCGCTCCTGGTCCCGACGTCACACATGAGCCCGGTCCCGGAGGCGAGCACCCGAGGCTCCAGGCCGGCCAGCTCCAGCCGGGCCTTGATGGCCGCGGTGGTGCGGAACTCCTGGTTGCCGAGCTCGGGGTGCATGTGCAGGTCACGCCGGAAGGCGATCAGTTCGGCACGCAGCGCTTCGGGCAGCGTGCCGGGCAGGTCCTCTCCTGCGGGCGGCCGGACTTCACAGAGGCGGGACGTCGAGTGGCTCACTGGTGAAGCGTAAGGCCCTTCCCCCGCCAACTGACCATGAAACAAGAAATGTTCAGCCACATAGACGAATAAATGACTGGAGCACGGCGTGTGAGCCGCTCCCGGGATGGGTACACTCGCGCGCTCCGTCGACAGGACGGGCACGGCCCCACAGCGGGCCCAGGGGGCCTCGCGACTCGCCTCCTGTCTCGCCTCCCGTCTCGTCTCACGGTGGTGCCGTCATCACCTCGCGGGCGCTCCGGGTGAACTTCTCCCGGCTCCTCTCCAGGGTGTCGACCGCGTCTTCGAGACCGGTGCGGTACCCGTCGTACGCCGCGCTCTCGCGCACCCCGTGGAGCACCCGTTCGAGGTAGGCCCGCAGGGAGCGCACGTCCGACCAGACGTTCACGGCGTCCTCGGCCACGGGCTCCGGGCCCATCAGATCGAGCCGTGCCTGTGCCTTGCTGAGCGCGTGCACCGCGGTGCCGAGCTCCTCGACGGCCGCGTCCAGCGCGTCGGCGGTGGGCGGGGTGTCCCGGGCCGCGGCGGGCACCCCGTCCCGGTGCGCGAGCCGGTGCAGCACGTCGTCGACCGGTTCCGCCGCCCGCATGAACGCGAGGTAGGCCTCCCGGCGCTCGTTCCGCAGCTCCCGCAGGTGGTCGACCACCCCCTGGTCGCGCGCCTGGCGCCGGGCGGACGCGTACGTCAGCCCGGAGGCGCACAGGGTTCCGGCGACGCCCAGCCCGGTGCCCAGCAGGGCCGCCAACGCCTGTTCCATGCCCTCCATCTTCCGTGGCGCGCGGCCGGACGCGGCCTTTTCGCGGATATCCGTGACTCCTAGAATCGGAACGGCGGACCGGACGTCACCCATGGACGGCCACGGACCGTGGCTTGGAGGGCGGAGAGGTGGCCGGAGGATTACGGCCTCCGCCGGGCGGTCCGGCGGCGGATGCGACGGAGCGGTTCGCTCACGCGTTACGGGCGCTCCGCAGCGAGGCGGACACCCCGAGCTACCGTCAGATGGGCGCGCGCACCGGCCAGTCGCCCGGCGCCCTGTCCGAGGCGGCGGAGGGAAAACGGCTGCCGCCCCTCGCGGTCGCCCTGGCCTACGCGCAAGCGTGTGGCGGCAACCGCGCGGAATGGGAGCGGCGTTGGCAGGCGGCGCGGAACGAGCTCGACGCGTCACGGCCCCGGCCGACGGGGCGGCGGTGGGCCGTCGCGGTCGCGGGGGTCGTCGCGCTCGCGCTGACGGCCGCAGCGGTGGTCCTCGCGAACCGGCCGGACCACCGGGCGCCGCCGCCCGCCGCCGCGGGCTCCTCCCGCTTCTTCTCCGACGACGACGCGTTCAACCGGCGCCACCCGCACCCCCGGCTGTCGCCCGACTCCGCGCGAATGGTCTCCGCTCTGCTCGCCCCTGGCCGGGTGAAGCTGTACACCGGCACGGCCGGATCCCTGGTGTACCGGGCCACCTCCCGTACCCGGACCTACGAGGTCACCCCGCGCGAGCACGTCGGCCAGTGGGGGCCCAACCCCTTCGACGGTGCCCGCTTCCCCTGGGACCCGTCGTGGAAGGCGCCGGCCCCGGACCGCGAGTGGACGGTGGTGATCGGGCCGGACGGGCGGGCGATGGAGTGCTGGCGGACGAAGGTGTCGCCCGCCGGGCCCAGTTGCGAATGGGGAGCCGTGTCCGACACCCGTGGCTCGTCGGTCTCCGAGAAGGGCCAGGACACCGGGAGCGGTCTGTCCCGCCTCGCCGGGCTGATCACCCGCGCGGACTGGAAGGCCGGCCGCATCGACCACGCCCTGAGCTTCGGCACCCCGGACAACAGCGGCCGCCATGTCTTCCCCGCCGTCGGCAGCGACGGCCAGGGGCAAGGGCTGTGGCGCGCCGGGCAGTTCATCTGGCTGGACCCCTCGTACGACATCGACGCCGACACCTCGCTCAGGCCGTACGAGCGGATGGTAGCGAAGGCGCTTCAGGAGTACGGGGCGTTCGACGTCAAGAACGCCCAGGAGTTCGGCTTCACCTCCGAGTTCGGCTCGCAGGCCCCGGGCAACAGCGGCGGCGCCTACGCCCCGCTCGACCGCATCGACTTCGCGAAGTACCTGCGGGTCGGAACGGTCGAGCCGTCGCCGTAGGCGCCGCCGTCAGCCCGGCAGTCCCCGGCGCATCGGGAAGAGGGCGAGTCCGATGCACAGGGCCCCCAGCGTCAGCAGGTCCAGGCTCACGGCCATCATGACGACGCCGGCCAGCACCAGCAGCGGGGACCGGGCCGGGACGTCGCCCCGGCGGAGGAACGCGAGCAGCGTGACGAGCGCCAGCAGCCCGAGCCAGAACAGCATCGGCACGACCGTGTAGACCAGCGGCATCACACCGGGCACGTCCTGCACCTTCTCGAACATGTCGCTCATGGCCCGGTCGTCCGCCGAGACGAACCCGACCACCAGGTCGATCACCGCCTGGACCGCCACCGCGGCGGTCCCCAGCAGCCCGGTCCCGGCAGCCACCCGGACGGCCGCCCGTCTGCCGCCGCGGACGCCGTCCGGCAGCCGCAGGCCACGGAAGACCGGAACGAACGCGAGCACGCCGGCCAGGAACAGCACGTGCGCCAGCGACCACCACACACCGGGCCCGTAGTCCCCCATCGCCTTCCCGGCCGCCCGCACCAGTCCGTAACCGGCCATCAGAGCCGGGGCCAGTAGGAACGCCCGCGTGGTGGCACTGTTCTGACGTCGCGTCATTTCCGTGATCTGCATGTATCGATCATCAGCTCGGCGTGATTCCGCGGCTATCGGGGATGACCCCCGGCCGCCCCCGAGTGCGCTGGGGGGCGGACTCGGGGGCGGACTCGGGGTCAGTTGAGGGTCAGGACCGTACCCGCGCCGTTGGAGTACTCGATCCAGGCGGTGGACCTGGCGTCCGACGGGACGCCCGACCAGGTGGTGGTCAGATCGGTCGGGGTGCCGGGGGTCACACGGGCGTGGTCGGGCGTGACCGTGACCTTGCCGGTGGTCGCAGGGGCGTCGGTGACGTTGTTCACCTGGTAGGTGTACGGAGTGAGGCTCGCGCCGGTACCGCTGCCGTCGACCGCGACGAGAGCCACGAAGATCTTCCCGGCGTCGGGCTGCCGCAGGGTGACGGTGGCGGTTCCGTCGCTGTCGGGGTCGACGAGCGCGAGGTCGGTCAGGGCGCCGTCGACCAGCCTTCCCCAGACGAGGCCGGCGATATCGCCCTCTGCGATGTCGAAGTGGGCCGAGATCTGGGTGGCCCTGGTGCCGGCCGGGATGACCGCCTCGTAGTCGGCCTCACCGTTTCCGGTCAGGGTGCCCCTGGTGACGGGCGCGGAGACGGGGCCGTGGGCGGTGGCCACGAGCGTCTTGGCGGCCGGGGTGACGGAGTAGGTGCTTTCGCCGTCGGTGCCGGTGCCCTTGACCTCCTCGGGGGCGTGGACGCTCTGCGGGGTGACGACGATCGGGCTGCGGACCGTGGTGCGGCCGGACTTCCAGGTCAGGGAGCCCGTGTCGACGACGCCCGCGCGTGCGGTGGTCACCTTGAGCTTGACGGTGAAGGTGCGCTTCTGCCCGGCGTGGCTGAAGCGCAGGACGGACGGGGAGACCGTGGCCTTGACGCCGGGGAGGTCGACCTGGGCGCGGTAGGTGCCCGCAGAGGTCGCGGTGACGGTGCGGGTGACGGTCTGGCTGCCGAAGAGCTCACCGATGGCGATGGAGGGGTAGTTGAGGTCGCTGGGGTCGATGGCCCTGGTACCCGTCCCGGTGTCGACGCCGGAACCTTCGAGGTAGGCGAGCCAGTCCCGCTCCGTGGAGTCGTAGACGAGTCCGGGCCGGAGCATGTCCCTGGCCTCGACCTCGCCGGAGCCCTGGGCGAAGGCGTCGGTGCTGTTCCTGCCGTCGGGGGTCTTGGTGGGGGACGCGGTGGTCATCATGGCCGACTTGACGCTCATGGGCGACCAGTTGGGGTGCTCGGAGAAGTAGAGCGCCGCGAGGCCCGCGATGTGCGGGGCGGCCATGGAGGTGCCGGAGTAGAAGTCGAAGTCGCGGCCCTGGTTACCGGGCGGGGCCACCGCGGCGAGGATGGTCGCGCCGGGCGCGGTGATGTCGGGCTTGAGCAGGTCGCCGTTGCCGGTGAGGGAGGGGCCGCGTGAGGAGAAGCTCGTGACCTGCGGGTAGGGGGTGCTGCCGGCGGCGCCGGGGGTGAGGGTGGCGGTGGCGTTGTCCGTGGCGGCGTAGTCGCGTACGGCGGTGGCGTCGGCTCCGGTCAGGTGGACGGTCGGCACGGAGTGCAGGTCGCCGTCGGTGCTCTCGTCGTGGAGGTTGGCCAGGACCATGCCGATGCCGCCGGCCCGCTGGACCTCGGCGGACTTCGCGACGCGGTCCACGGTGCCCCGGTCGCAGACGACTATCTTTCCGGTGACGCGTGCGGGGTCGAGGGTGTCCTCGGCACAGACGTCGGCCTCGGTGGCGTCGGAGCCGTCGGCCCTGACGGCGGCGGCACGGACGAGGGGCGCGGAGCCGACGGTGTTCCGCACGCTGGTGCTGATGCCCGCGTAGCTCTTCCCGTTCCCGAGGGTGACGGTTCCGGTGTACGGGGCGATGGTCCCGGCGGCGACGGTGGTGGTCCAGGGAGCGGTGTTGTCGAGGCTGGAGGCGTCGGGGCCGGTGTTGCCCCCGGCGGTGGACACGAAGATCCCGGCGGCGGCGGCGTTGCGGAGCGCGGTCTGCGCGGGGTCGTCGTAGTCGCTCTCGTACGGAGCGCCGAGGGAGTAGTTGATGACGTCCACGCCGTCGGCCACGGCCTGGTCGATGGCGGCGACGAGGTCGCTGGTCAGGCCACCGCTGTGCTTGCCGTCCTTGCTCTGCCAGAGCGCCTTGTACACGGCCACGGCAGCGGCGGGGGCGACGCCGGAGACGGTGCCGAAGTCGGCGCCGTCGACGGTGGCCCGGACGTCGGCGTTACCGGCCGCGGTCGACGCGGTGTGGGTGCCGTGGCCCTCGCCGTCACGGGCGGAGAAGTAGTCGGGGTCGAAGTCGGGGAACGCCTGGACCCAGCCGTCGACGAAGTAGCGGGCGCTGATGATCTTCTCGTTGCAGTCGGCGGCCGTGAAGCTGTCGCCGGTCTGGCAGGTGCCGGTGAAGGTGCCGCCGTCCGCCTTGGGCATCACCGTGGTGGTTCCGTCGAGGTAGGGCCGGTAACGGTCCTTCTTGGCGGGCTTCTTGCCCCGCTTGCCGGGCTTGAGCGCGGGGGCCTCGAACGAGGCGCTCTCCGGCCAGATACCGGTGTCGATGTCCCCGATGACGACGCCCTTGCCCGCCTTGGCGCTGCCGCCGAGGGAGGCCCACAGGCCCTTGCGGCCCGAGAGCCCGAGGAAGTCGGTGGATTTCTTGTCGTCGGTGGCGTGGTGGAGCCGGTCCGGGGCGATGGAGGTGACGCCCTCGGTGGCGGCGAGCCGGACGAGCTGGCGGGCAGTGAGCCGCGCGCTGAAGGTGTTGGTGGTGACGGCGTAGTGCCGGCGGACCGTGGCGCCGACCTTCCTGGCGACCTGGGCCTGTTCGTCGACCAGGTGGGTGCGGTAGCGCTTGGCGTTGGCGGCGCCGACGTCGAGCTTGCGCCCCTCGGTGGGCCGGGTGGCGGGGATGCCGTCGACGCTGCCGTCGTAGGTGGCGATCGGCCGGTCGGCGAGGGTGACCAGGTAGACGCCGGCGGCGAGGGGGGCCGCCGGGCCCGTGGCGGCCGCGGCGGGGGTGGCGAGGGGCAGGCTGACGGCGGCGAGGGTGGTGGTGAGCAGCGCGCCGATGGTGCCGCGCCGTATGCGGGACGCTCTTCGTGGCCGAGGTGACACGTGTTTCCTCACAGGGGTCCGGGCAGGCCGGGCAGGCGAACGGGGGTGCTCGCCTCGCGGGGCGGATGCCGACGACTGGGGTGGGCAAACCGCCGTTCACGTGGAGCTTTTGACCGACGATCACTCAGGAGTGAACGCTGTTCGATCACTTGATGTCCAGATAATCTGTTGGCGTCTTTGGCCTGGTGACCAAAGGCGCCACCTGGGAGGGGACGGTCGGCCGTGACTGACTGCCGTACCTGTCCGGGGGCTCCCCCATACGCGAGGCAGGGGAGGCTGGTTGTGCTGGAGGCGGTGGGTGTGAGCCCGTTCGACGAGGGTGTCTACCGAGCGGTGCTGTCGGAATCGCAGAGCGCGGTGCGCGACGTCGCGGCAGGCGCCGGGGCCGGCGTCGCGCGCACGGGGCAGGCACTGAAACGTCTGGCCACTCTGGGGCTGGTACGGCGGGTGGCGCCGGGCAGGTGGGAGGCGGTGAGTCCGCGTTCGGCACTGGCGGCGCTGCTGCACCGCCGCCGCTCCGAGGCGGAGACCGCGTTCGCCGGGGTGGAGTCGGGCTTCGCCGATCTGAGCCGACTGCACCGGGCCGGGCAGTTGCGCTCCGACCCGGGCTCCCTGGTGGAGGTGCTGACGGGCCAGGAGGTGATGACGCGGAAGATCGAGGAGCTGAGCCGGTCCGTCACCACGCACCTGTGGACGCTGGACAAACCGCCCTACCTGGAGCAGGTGGGCCAGCCGCTGGCCGACCAGGTGGAGACGGCGGCGACCCGGGAGCGGACGCGGCGCGGGGTGGACGTCCGGGCGGTGTACTGCCTGGAGTCGATCGAGCCGCCCGGCCGGCTGGGGGCGATCCTCAATCTGGCGGCGGCCGGGGAGCGGTCGCGGCTGTTGCCGCACCTCCCGCTGAAGGCGCGGATCGTGGACCGGCGGATCGCGGTGGTGCCGCTGACGGGGGGAAGCAAGGACTCCATCGTGCTGGTGCATCCCTCGGGCCTGCTGGACGGGCTGATGGAGTTGTTCGAGGCGTACTGGGAACGGGCCGAGCCGTTGCTCGCCGAGGGGCCGGAAGTCGCGGAGGGGCCCAGCGAGGAGGAGCTGGTGCTGGTGCGGTTGCTGCACTCCGGCTACAAGGACCAGGCGATCGCCCGGCAGTTGGGCGTGAGTGTGCGGACGGCTACGCGCCGGGTGGCCGCGCTGATGCAGCGACTGGACGCGGGCACGCGGTTCCAGGCCGGGGTGGAGGCGCGGGAGCGGGGCTGGGTGTGAGGGCTCCCGTCACCGGTGGGCGCGTCGCCGGGCCGGGTCGGACTCCTTGTACGCCTCCTCGGCTCACGGCTTACGCTGCATCGTTGCCGTCGGACGCGGATGCGCGTCCGGCATATATCTGAGCGGTCTCCGGGGGGAGCCGTAGGACGAGGGGGCTCAGCGGTGCTCGGCACGGTGGAGGAGAGCGTTCGGTCATGCCCGGAGTGCGGGGAGGAGATCCGGACGGACCACAGGTTCGTGGCGTGGTGTGCCGCCTGTGACTGGAATGTGGACCCGGGTGAGCCCGAGGAGCCGGGCGGGCGGCTGGACTCGCTGCGGCGCAGGCTGGCCGGGGAGCACGGCGAGAGGCTGCTGGCCGAGGTGACGACGGACGAGCTCCTGCGCCCCCGCCGCGACGCGTCGAGTGTCCTCGCCCTGGCGCTGGCGCTGGCCGTCCACGGCTTCACGGCCGCGCTGCTCGTCGGCGGAGTGCTGCTGATGGTCCTCGGCTGGGGCAGCGCGTTGCCGGTGCTCGGCGCCCTGTGCCTGTTCATCGGCTGGCTGCTGCGCCCCCGGGTCCCGCGCCTGCCGGAGGACGAGCAGGTGCTGTACCGGGCCGACGCGCCCGAGCTGTTCGCCCTGATCGACGAGGTGGCCGGGGTGGTGGGGACGACCGGGGTGCACGCGGTCGTGGTCGGCGCCGAGGCCAACGCGGCCGTCTCGACGTACGGCCTGCGGCGCCGCAGGGTGCTGACCATCGGCCTCGGGCTCTGGGAGGTACTCGACACCGGTCAGCGGATCGCGCTGCTGGGCCACGAACTGGGCCACTACGCCAACGGCGACATCCGCCAGGGCGTGGTCCTCGGGAACGCGCTCCAGTCGTTGCACACCTGGTATTACCTGCTGAGCCGGATCGAGCGCCCGACACTCCCGGAAACCCTGCTCAACGCCTTCTACCTGGCTCCTCGCGGTGTGGTCGTCGCCGTCGCGACAGCCCTCGACCACCTGACCCTGCGGGCCACCCAGCGCGGCGAGTACCTGGCCGACTCCTTCGCCGCCCGGTGCGGCTCGACGGCGGCCGCCGCGGGGCTGATGGACGCGATGCTGGTCTCCGACTCCGCCGAGGTCACGCTGGAGCGCGAGGCCAACGCCCTCCGGAAGCACCGCTCCGGCGGCCGGGCGGCCGGTGCGGCGGAGAGCGGCCTGTGGGAGCGGCTGGCCGCCCACGTGGAGTCGATTCCGGCGAGCGAGTACGAGCGTCAGCGCCGCCGCAGCGCGTTGCGCGGGCACAGCGTCGACTCCACGCACCCGCCGACCCACCTGCGCCGGTCCCGGCTGCTGGCCGTCGCCGCGGTCCCGGCGACGGTGGCGGTCGACGGCGCCCGCGACGCCGCGCTCCGGGCGGAACTCTCCGAGGCGCGGCGGCTCGTGGCGCGTCGCGTCCTGAACGGAGGGTGATTCCGGGCCGGGTGGCGGGTAGTCCGGCACCCGGCCCGCCTCATGCCTCCCTGACCACCGCCGTGGCCCGCCAGGGTGCCAGGCGCTGGACGTCGCGGGCCGTCTCCGTGACGCCCGTGAGGAAGCCCTGGGCTCGCGGGGACGCCGTTTCGCGCAGCCATTCCGGGGCGATGTCGCAGACCGCGACCTTCACGTCGGTGCCGACCAGGGCCAGCGGGAGGGTGTGGACCACCGTGGAGGGGAAGCTCAGGACCGTGCGGCCGATCGGGCCCCGGCGGGCGATGAGTTCCAGCGGGAGGTCGGGGCGGACGATCTCCAGGCCGGTGGCGGCCTCCAGGGCGTGGAGCTTCTCGGTGGACTCGCGGCGGTGGGCGAAGTAGCGGGTGGCGCCGTGGGTGCGGGCCAGCTCCGCGACCGCTTCCAGGTACTGGGCGCGGTCGACGACGCCGGTCTCCACCAGGGAGGTGCCGACCAGGTCCGCGCCCTTGGTGAGCAGCGGCGGGCCGAAGCGGGAGCGGGTCCAGGAGAAGGTGTTGGGGATGAGGGTGATGCCGGGCGGCGGGATCACCGGCATCGCGGTGAAGAGCTCCACCTCGCGGGCCGCCGACGGGGTGAAGCGGCGCCGGGCGGTGGCGGTGACCGGGGCCAGCGCCAGATCGCGGGGGTTCGTTCCGCCGCGCCGGTGCCAGCGGGTGAGGCGTTCGCCGCGGGTGAGCTGGGCGACGAACTCCATGGTGGCGGTGCCGTCGTCGACCACGGTGAGGCGGCGGGGCCGGACCAGGGTGAGCAGCAGCTGTACGTAGCGGGAGAACGGGTCGCCGATGACGATGTGGTCGGCGTTGCGGACGAGCCGGGTCAGGGCGCGCAGCGACTTCAGGGGGGTGCCCGAGTCGCCGCGCGCCTCCTGCCAGCGCACGGTGACGCCCTCGTCGCGGGCCAGCTCCGCCATCCGGCGCAGCTGACCGCGCGACATCGGGTCGACCGGAGGGAGGACGACGACGGTGACGTCCGCGAGGACGCGGCCGCCGCCTCCCTCTGTGTAGGCCCACTCCAGGACGTTCAGGAGCTGGACCGGGCTCTCGACGAAGGCGAGGTTCACCGGTCGGCCCGTCAGACCGTGAGCGGCTCGGCGGCCTGGGCCGTCTCACCGCTCTCCGCGACGACACCCGGGACCCGGCGGAGCTTCTTCATCGGGCCGAGCTCCGACTCGTACACCTTCTTGACGCCGTCGCCGAGGGAGGCCTCGATGGTGCGGATGTCGCGGACCAGGCGGGTCAGGCCCTGCGGCTCGACGGAGGCGGCCTGGTCGGAGCCCCACATGGCGCGGTCGAGGGTGATGTGGCGCTCGACGAACGCGGCGCCGAGCGCGACGGCGGCCAGCGTGGTCTGGAGGCCCGTCTCGTGGCCGCTGTAGCCGATCGGGACGTTGGGGTACTCCTGCTGGAGGGTGTTGATGACCCGGAGGTTGAGCTCCTCCGCCTTCGCCGGGTACGTCGAAGTGGCGTGGCAGAGCAGGATGTTGTCCGAGCCGAGCACCTCGACCGCGTGGCGGATCTGGCGCGGGGTCGACATGCCGGTGGAGAGGATCACCGTGCGGCCGGTGGCGCGCAGCGAGCGCAGCAGCTCGTCGTCGGTGAGGGAGGCGGAGGCCACCTTGTGGGCCGGGACGTCGAACTTCTCCAGGAAGGCGACGGCCTCGGTGTCCCACGGGGAGGCGAACCAGTCGATGCCGCGCTCGGCGCAGTGCTCGGAGATGGCGCGGTACTCGGTCTCGCCGAACTCGACGCGGTGGCGGTAGTCGATGTACGTCATCCGGCCCCAGGGGGTGTCGCGCTCGATGTCCCACTGGTCGCGCGGGGTGCAGATCTCCGGGGTGCGCTTCTGGAACTTGACGGCGTCGCAGCCGGCTTCGGCGGCCACGTCGATCAGCGCGAGGGCGTTGTCGAGGTCGCCGTTGTGGTTGATGCCGATCTCGCCCGTGACGTAGACGGGGTTGCCGGGGCCCGCGGTGCGGTTGCCGAGGGTGCGCAGTCGGGAGGTGCTCATGAGGGTGTTCCTTACTTACTTGGTGGGGGTGGAAGCGGTGGGGGTGGACGTGGTGAGGGTGGGGCCCAGCAGCCAGGCCGCGATCTCGCGGATGGCGCCGGAGCCGCCGGGGGTGGTCGTCACGGCGCGCGCCGCGGCGCGTACCGAGTCGTGGGCGCTCGCGACGGCGACGGGCCAGCCGGCGAGTGCGAAGCAGGGGAGGTCGTTGACGTCGTTGCCGACGTACATGACGCGTTCGGGGGCGATGGACTGCTCGTCGCACCACTGCTTGAGCGCGAGGTCCTTGCGGTCGATGCCGTGCAGGACGGGTACGCGGAGCTTGTGGGCGCGGGCGGCGACGACCGGGTTCTGTTCCGTGGAGAGGATCAGGAGGGGGACGCCCGCCTTGCGCAGGGCCGCGATGCCGAGTCCGTCGCCCCGGTGCACGGCGACCGTCTCGCGGCCGTCGGCGTCGATGAGGACCCGGTCGTCGGTCTGGGTGCCGTCGAAGTCGAGGACGACCGCGTCGATGTCCTCGCGGGTGGGCAGCGGCGCCGGGTCCAGGAGCGGGGCGAGCGCGCGGGCGCGGGCCAGGTCGTGCGGGTCGTCGATCTCCAGGACGCGGGCCGGGTCCGTGCGCACCAACGCGGTGTGGCCGAAGAAGCGGTGCCGGTGGGTGCGGAAGCCGGTCGCGTCCATCGCGTAGGCGGCACCGGTTTCGAGGAGGTCCTCGGGGCGGTCCTGGCGGCGCGGGCGGACCGACTTGTCGTGGTTGACGCCGTAGTTGTGGTCCTCGACCGCGCTGCCGTCGCGCCACAGGAAGCCGTGGAACGGGGCGACGGTGACGGCCGAGTCGGCGCCCTCGCGGGCGACGGAGGCGGCGACGCCGTCGATGTCCTCGCGGGTGACGAAGGGGCTGGTGCACTGGACGAGGAGGACGACGTCCACGCTGCGGTCGTACGCGGTCTCGTAGCTGTCCATCGCGTGCAGCACGGCGGCCTCGCTGGTCGCGGTGTCCCCCGCGATGGCCTCCGGGCGCTGGACGCAGTGCAGGCGGGCGGCCTCGCCGAGTGCTTCGGCGGCGGCGCGGGCGGCCTCGGCGACGGCCGGGGCGTCGGTCGTGACGACGACGTCCGTCACCTCGGCCGAGGCCAGGCAGGCGCGGACCGCGCGGACGACCAGGGGTACGCCGCCGACCTGGGCGAGGTTCTTGGCCGGTACGCCCTTGGATCCGCCGCGGGCGGGGATCACCGCGAGCACGGTGGGCCGTGCGGTGGGCTGCGTCATCGCTGCTCCAGTAGGTGTCGTGGTGGTGGTGTTCACAGCTCGCCCATCCGTCGGATGACCGGGGCGACCCGCTGGACGCCGTGCCGGTAGGCGCCCCTGGCGGCGTCCCGTACCGCCTCGCGGACGGCTCCCCTGACCCGGCCGCCCTCCCCGGTCGCGGTGGCGCCCGGCAGCGGGTGGCCGTCGGGGGCCAGGTGGTGGCGGGCGAGGATGCCGGGGAGGTAGCCGGGGGCGGTGGCGGGCGTGTAGTAGGGCGTGAGGGCGGGCAGCCGGTCCCGCTTCGCGAGCAGGTCGGTGACCCGGGTCCGTGCGGTGTCGTAGGCGCTCCCGTAGCCGCCGTCGGCCGCGACGCCCTGGCCGGACAGCCAGTCGGCGTCGGGCTCCGGGTGGGCGCCGCCGTCCAGGTGGTCCCAGGAGGTGAGCAGCCCGGAGCCGATGAAGTGGTGGTTGCCGAGGGTCTCGCGCACCCCGAGGTCGGTGAGGACGGCGGTGGGGATGCGCCGGTGCAGAGATTCCAGGGCGGCGGTCGAGGAGACGGTGACCAGCAGGTCGGTGCGGTCCAGGACCTCGCCCATGTGTCCGTACACCAGGCGGAAGTTGGGCGGGAGTCCGCCGGGCAGCCGCTCGGCGAGCCGCTGGTAGGGGAGTTCCTCGATGTGTGTGGTGTGCTCGCCGGGCTTGGAGCGCAGCTTGAGGAGCACCTCGCGCTCCGGGTGCAGCCTGGCGTGCTCGACGAGCCTGCGCAGCAGGTACGTCCGGTCGGCGCGGGAGGCCGGTACGGAGGGCTGGGCGGCGAACACGACGGTGTCGCGCCCGGGTTCCGGGTGGTGCGGCTCGCCGCCGAGGAAGGGCAGGGCGGCCTCCGTGACGGCGGAGGCGTCGGCGCCCACTCCCTCGTACACCGCGCGGAAACGCTCCGCGTCGTGGCGGGAGTTGGCGAGGACGATGTCGGCGCCGTGCCGCAGCAGCAGCCCGTCCGCGAGCTTCTCGTAGACGACGCCGACGTAGCCGGTGACGACGACGGGCCTGGCCGGCAGTCGCAGTGCGGCGAGGCCGTGCAGCATCGCCTGGACGGCGCCTCCGACCAGCGCGAGGACCACCAGGTCGTAGCCCTCGTCCCGCACGGTGCGCAGGAACTCGGCGGCCGTCACCTCGCGGACCCGGCCGGGGTCGATGCCGACGTCTCCGACCTCGGCCAGCTGGCGCGGCGTCGGGGTGGCCCGGCCGCGCAGCAGCAGTCCGCTGATCTCCGCCCGGGGCGCGTCCGCGCGGCCGTCGCCCGAGGTCAGCCGGCGCGCGGTGAGCGCGCCCCACTTCCATCGGGTGTCGGAGTCCGCGAGCACGGCGACCCGGAGCACCGGGGACGGCGCTCCTGCGGATTCCGGTTCTGCCGGCGAAGCCGAATTGCTTTTACTGGGGGGCACGTCCTAGAAGGTAGGAAGGCCGGGGGGTGAGCAGCCCAACGTGACAGCAACAAAGGGTTAACAGCCCGCCGACGATTGCCCAACCCGCAGCCCGGCTGCTTGAACGGGCCGGAAAGGCGTCCCCTGATGCTTACCGGTTCATCATTTCGACGGTCGCCGTTCACCTCGCGTCCGTACGACCGCAAGGGCGAATGCCCGGCCCGGAACTAGCGTGACGCGGGTGGTTAAGCTCTCGGTCATCGTGCCGTTCTACAACGTGCAGACATACGCCCCCGACACCCTGAGAAGCCTGCGGGCGAACGCCCGCGAGGACTTCGAGTTCATTCTCGTCGACGACTGTTCGACCGACGGGACCGCGGACATGCTGCGCCGCGCGCAGGAGGAGATTCCGGGGGTGGTCGTCCGCAGTCACCAGCAGAACGGCGGACTGGCCACCGCCCGGAACACCGGTCTGGACGCGGCCCGCGGCGAGTACCTCGCCTTCCTGGACGGCGACGACTGGCTGGCCCCCGGTTACTACGCCGAGCTGCTGGCCAGGACCGAGGCGCTGGGCTGCGACTTCGTCCGCACCGACCACGTCCAGGCCGACGGCAGGGCCCGTACCGTCCAGCGCGTCCCGCACGGCCCCAGGAACGTGGTGTCGGCGCCCAGGGACGCGATCCTGCCCGCCGGGCGCTCCACCTCGGTCGACTACGCGTACGCCTGGGCGGGCCTCTACCACCGCAGGCTGCTGGACCGGGGGCTGCTGCACTTCACGGACGGGCTGCGCACGGCCGAGGACCGGCCGTGGATCTGGCGGCTGCACCGGGAAGCGGATTCCTTCGCGGTGCTCGGGCTTCTCGGAATCTTCTACCGACGCGGCGTCGCCTCGTCGCTCACCCAGATCGGTGACATGCGCCAGCTCGATTTCATTCGCTCGTTCGACCAGGTCGTACGGGAAACAGCGGCGGACCGCGATGCGGCGGAACTCCTGCCGAAAGCGGTCCGCAACTATTGCGCGATCATTTCCCATCACATGGGTTCGATCGAAAGGTTCGAGCCCCCGGTGGCGCGCGCCCTGAAATCGATGAGCGCCGGCGCGCTGGGGCGAATGCCGCAGGATGTGCTGGACGCGGCGATCGATTCGATGGACGTCAAGCGGGCGACCCTGCTGCGCCGGCTGCGGCGGCGGTCCGCCGCGAAGGAGGTGGCGGCCGCGTGAGCAGCAGCCGGGAACGTACGACGCAGATCTTCTTCGCCTCCACCCTCTACGGCGCGGCCACGCTTGCCGCCGCCCTGGACGCCGGGCTCTTCGCGGACGCGGGGCGCCGCGTCCTGCTCGTCTCGAACAACGCGGCGATCCCGGAGACGGCGACCGCCCTCGACGCGATGCCCGGGTTCGACGTGCTGCGCGGCCGGTTCGACGACGTCGTGTCGTGGAACGCGACGATCGCCCCGCACCACCCGGGCGCCTGGTCGCCGCGCCCGGACGACGTACCGCTGTGGGAACGGCATCTGCGGCTCGCCTGGGGGCTGGGCGACGACGCCGTCGAGCTCGCCGTGGAGTCGATCCAGGTCGACCCGGCGATGGCGGTCGCCCAGATCTTCACCGGCGTACCGGTCGATGTGTACGCGGACGGGCTGATGAGCTACGGACCGACCCGGAACAAGATCGACCCGCTGGTCGGCACCCGGGTGCGGCGGCTGCTCCATCTCGACCTGGTGCCGGGGCTGCGGCCGTTGCTGCTCACGGAGTTCGGCGTGGAGCCCGCGATCGTGCCGACCGACGCGTTCCTCAAGGTGCTCGGCGAGCTGGGCGACGCGCCGGACGTGGCGGCGGGTGTGCCGTCCGTCGAGGCGCCCGCGCTGCTGCTCGGCCAGTACCTCTCCGCGCTCGGCCTGATCAGCGCGGCGGAGGAGGAGGAGCTGCATCTGCGGATGATGCGCGGCGCGGTCCGGCTCGGCCACTCCCGGCTGGTGTTCAAACCGCATCCGACGGCCCCGGCCCAGTGGTCGCGGGGGATGGCGGCGGAGGCGGCGAGGCTCGGCGCCGAACTGACCGTGCTGGACGCGGGGGTGCTCACCGCGCCGGTCCTGGCGGAGGTGCTGTACCGGCGGATGCGGCCCGCGCTGGTCGTCGGCTGCTTCTCGACGGCGCTGCTCACGGCGTCCGCGTTCTACGGGCTGCCGGTGGCCCGGGTCGGTACGGACACGCTCCTGGAGCGGCTGACCCCGTTCGAGAACAGCAACCGGGTCCCGGTCACGCTGGTGGACGCGCTGGTGCCGGACCTGGAGGACCCCGAACCGGACCCGGCCGGTCCGACCGGTCCGGCCGTGGCGCCGGACGGGCTGAACGACCTGGTGCGGGCGGTCGGCTTCGCCATGCAGCCGAAGATCTATCCGGGGCTGCGGCCGGTCGCGGAACGCTATCTCGCCGCCCGTCCGGCGGCCGCGTCCCGGCGCTACTTCAAGCGCAGGCGGCTGACCGCGCTCGCGCTGCCGGGCGGGGTGCCGCAGCAGCTCGGGTTCCTGCCGCGCAGTGCGGCGGTGCGCCGGGTGGCGCGGCGCGCGAAGGCGCTGCGGCCGGGCGCCAGGCGGTAGGAGCGAGAAAGCGGCAAGAGGGGCGGGGCACCCGGTGCCCCGCCCCTCTTGCGTCGTCGCGTCAGACGCGTAGGCCCGCCTGGATCAGCTGGAGGTCCGCGGCGTTCGCCTCGGTGACCTTCCACAGTTCCTGCTGGCGCCCGTGCACATCGGCCACCGCCGCCGCGTGGTCGTCCAGCATCCCGGCCGCCCGCTCCACCAGCCGTGCGCCGAGGTGCCGGTCGTGGACGGAGATGCCCCACTCGGGCCGCTCGATGTCGGCCAGGAAGTACGCCATCTTCGGGTGCGAGATCAGGCTGATGACCGGGGTGCCGCAGCCGAACGGGATCATGCCCGCGTGCCCGCGCATCCCGATGACCAGCTTCGTCCGGGCGTAGGTGTCCCGGATCGCGTCGTTGCCGAAGTCGTACATCGGGATCACCGGCAGCGCGATGCCGTGCTCGCGCCGCAGGTCGTACGCGATCCGCTCGTCGTCCAGCGAGTGGGCGACGCACTTCACCTCCGCGTAGCTGCCGAGCCGCTTCACGGCGGTGGCCATCTCGGCGAGGAAGTGCCCGTAGTCGTGGCCGAAGCGGAGCCCGGCGCGGTCGTACGCGGCGTTGATCAGCACGGTGTTCTCGCGCTCGGCGGGATCGGTCCAGCCGTCCACCAGCTGCCGGGTCACGGTGGTCGGGCAGGGCTGGAAGCGGACCTTGTCGTGCAGCGAGGCGGGCAGCAGCTCGCGCACCTTGGCGATCGAGCCGTGGTTGCGGAGCCCGAAGAACGCGGAGCGCTCCACCAGCTTGCGCAGCGAGGAGAGGAACCGCTCCCGGCCGTGCCCGTAGGCCTGGCCGTCGAAGGCGTTGAAGCCGACCGCGTACACCATGACGGGGACGTCGATCCGCTCCAGCAGCGCGTCGGGGACGTTCCACTGCCAGCCGCTGTTGCCGTTCGGCGCGGTGTCCGGGATGAACAGGCCGCCGCCGCCGATGACCAGCCCGCGCCGGGCGTTGACCCGTTCCAGCGCGGCCTCGTCGAACAGCCGGTGGGCGTGGACGGAGTGCCAGCGGGCCGGTCCGGTGTCGCGGCCGAAGGCGAGGCGGACACTCTCCGGGAGGAGCTTGTCCCCGGCGTTGCCCTGCCGGTCCATGTAGAAGGCGACATGCGCCAGTTGGTCGTCGGGCGACCCCTCTGCGGGGGTCTCGGCGTCCCGGGTGCGCTTGTACATCAGCCGGTTCGCCCGGTGGGTGGGGTCGACGCCGAGACCGTCGAGGGCGTACCGCGCCGCGCTGGTGTCGTCGCCGTGGATCCAGGCGATCTGGGCGAGCCGCGAGAAGGCGGTCGCGGCCCGGTTCGGGGCGGCGGCGGCCAGCAGGAGCTGGGCGCGGGCCTCCTCGTAACGGGAGACGCTCATCAGCGCGTGGCCGAGCACCTCGTGCGGCCAGGCCTCGTCCACCGGGATGCGGACCGAGCCGAGGAGGTCGGCCGCCTCCTGGTACTCACCGGCGACGATGTGCGCGGTGGCGACCCGGCGGGCGCTGTCGGGGTCCGCGGTGCGGCGGACGTGCGGGGTGCCGTAGTGCACCAGCAGGTCGTGGTGCTTGGCGCCGGGCCGGGCCAGGTACGCGGCGTGGAACTCGGCGTCGGACAGCTCGAATTCGCGCCAGCGCTCCTCCGCCTGCCCGTACCCGGCCTCGCCGCCCTGCCAGGGCTTGTGCCGGCCGGTGAAGTGCAGGATCGCGGTGGTGTCCGGCACCGGGAGGTCGCCGGAGAGCCGCCGCTTGACGAAGTTGTAGCGGGAGTCGAGCTGTACGAAGTCGCCGTCGAGCACCGCGTTCAGGATGCCCTGGTCGTGCTTGTCCAGCTCGTACGCGCCCGAGCGGCCGGTCTCGTCGATCCGGGCGCAGAACTCGTCGCTCAGGTACTCGCGCTGGATGACCAGCAGCCCGCTGTTGAGCTTGTGCTGCCCGTAGAAGAACTGCGGAACGGCGGCGAGTCCCTCGCGCAGCCGCAGCAGTTCGTCCAGGGCGCCGAGGACCACCATGTCGGTGTCCAGCGTGATCACGGTGTCGTAGTCGCGCACCCGGAACACGTCCAGGATGAAGTAGGCCTTGCGCACCAGGTAGTTGTCCTGGTCGCCCTTGGCGTACGAGTCGTAGTGCGCGGCGTCGACCCGGCGGAAGTCGACGCGCGGGTGCAGTTCCCGGATCCGGGCGACGGAGGCGGGGCGCAGCCCGTCGTGCAGGACGATGAAGTCCTCGCAGACGCCCGGGTTGGACAGGGCGAGGCTGCGCAGCAGGGCGAGGAAGCCGGGCAGGTAGTTCTCGTCCACGAAGCTCGCGAAGGCGACCCGGCGCTTGCCGGTGAGCGCGTTGGCGGGCGCGGGCTGTACGGGGGCTCCGGCAGGGGGCGTTGTCGTCATCGCAGTGAGATCCTCGTATCGGTGACGCTCTGGGCGCGTTCCATGACCCACGCCTTTTCGCTGGTGTACTCGTGCACGGAGGTGATGGGCATCTTCATCGCGGCGGGCAGCCGGTAGGCGCCGCTCTCGTAGAAGTCGAAGCCGATCAGGTCCAGGCGCGGGCTGACGTCCAGGTGGTCGAGCAGCCAGAGCATGTTGAAGCCGCTGGTCGGGATGGACGGCCAGACGTCCGTGGTGACCTTGCCGATGTCGCGCAGCGGCCAGCGCAGCGACTCGTCGCCCAGGTACCGCTGGGCGCCCGGCACCAGCCGGGCGCGCAGGGAGTGCTTCCAGTCGCCCGCGAGCCCGCCGAAGACCAGCCTGGTGTGGACCCGCTGGTCCCAGTTGAAGCCGTGCTTGTGGATGCTGGCGTGGATGTCGGTGCGGCTGCCGGTGGCGGCCGGGTCTATCCGGTACGAGTTGAAGCGGACGACCAGGTCGTACGCGTCGATCTCTCCGCCCAGCGAACCGGTGCCGACCCGCTGGGAGTTGGCGATCAGACAGATCGACTTGCCCGCGATGTGGTTGCGGAACTCACCGAGCGTGAGCCACTCGACCCCGCCGAAGGTGGGGTCCGCCACCGGGCCGCGCATCCGGCTCCGTCGCTGCCCGGCGTAGAGCGCGATCAGCTCGGTGAGGTGGGCGGGGTCGCCGTGGCCGTTGCCGTTTCCCTTTCCGTTGCGCGGGGCGGCGCCGCTGCCCGGTGCGCCGCCGGCCTCCAGGGCGAGGCCCAGGTAGTGGGCCAGGGCCTCCTGGATCTCCGGCACGGGCGCGCCGGACCGGTCCTGGGCCAGCAGTGCGCCGATCAGCCGGGACCGCGCCCGGTTCCAGTCGCCGCGCGCGTGCAGGGCGAGGCCCTCGGCCCAGGTGTCGGTGACCGGTCCCCCGGCGAACCCCGCCGCCTCCGGGCAGTCCCGCTCCAGCATCCGCAGCAGCTTGTCCTGGCGCTCCGCCCCGGCACGGAGCCCGGCCGTCCTGGCCGCGATCCCGAAGCCGTCGTCGTCGGTGAGCGCGAGGTAGCGCTCGTACGCCTCGACGGCGGCGGTCTCCGCGCCGACGGCCTCCAGGACGCGGGCCCGCAGCCGCCAGGCCGCGCGGGAGCGGGTGCGCTGGGTCAGCACGGTGTCCGCGACCAGGAGCGCGAGCTTCAGCTCGTCCTCGTAACCGCAGTCCAGCGCCTTGTTGCCGACCGCGAGCAGTGGGTCCATCAGCCGGTCGCCGATGACCAGCGCGGAGGCGGCGGGGCCGGCCTTGGCAGTGCGGCGCAGCAGGGGTGCGGGGGCGGCGGGGGCGGGCGTCTGCTCCATGGCGGCGTGGGTGGCCAGCAGATTGCGCAGGGCCTCCGCGAGCGCTGTGCGCCGCCGGTCGAGCCCGGCGACCAGCTTCCCGCTGTGGGCGGCGCAGGCGCGCAGGCAGGTCTCCAGCTCCGTCGGGCTGACGGCGGCGAGGGAGGACGCGGGGTCCTCCGACGGGAGCGGGGCCTCCGCGTCGCGCTGCCGTGGCCAACGGGTGCGGGCTTTCGTCATGGCGCTCCAAAGCGTCTGATGCCCGTGGGGGGAAGGGCGTGGGGCGGGGAGACGGATGTTCGTCAACCGTTCGGGGTTCCGTGGCACGGTAGGAAACCTGGACGGCCGCCGGGTGAACTCACCCTGTCGGCACGGAGAACGGCTCACCCTGTCCTCCGGCCCCGGTGACTCGGCGGGGACCGGCGCGTGAAGGGCGGCGGGCCATCAGGTGAACCGCCTTTTCCCGCACGGGATTTCACGATGTTCGATGACATATTCGAGCCACCATGAGGACTCCGCCGATTCTCCGATCGCCGCGCGCCACGGCCGCCGCCCTGGCCGCCGTGCTCACCGTCGTCACCGTCTGCGTGGGCGACGCGGTGGCCCGCAGCTACCCGTTCGGCCCGCGCACGCGCAGCGTGAACGACCTGGGCAACCAGTTCGTACCGTTCCACGCCCACCTCTGGGACCTGCTGCACGGCAAGGGTGACGGCGGGCTGCTGCTGAACTGGCAGTCCGGCTTCGGCACCAGCTTCCTGCCCGATCTCGGTACGTATCTGAGCAGCCCCTTCGCCCTGCTCGTCGGGGTGTTCCCGAGGGACCGCATCGACCTGGCCGTCTACGTGGTCACGCTGGTGAAGACGGGGGTCGCGGCGGCGGCGATGACGTGGCTGCTCACCGCGTTGCGCCGGGGGCGCGGCCGGGAGTGGGCGGCGGCCGTGCTCGGCGCCTCGTACGCGCTGTGCGGCTGGTCGGTCGCGGAGGCGGCGTACAACCCGATGTGGCTGGACGGGCTGATCGCCTTCCCGCTGCTGTGCCTGGCCGGTGAGTGGGCGCGGACCGCGCGGCGTCCGGTGCTGGGGACGCTCCTGGTGACGCTCGCCTGGGTGTCCAACTTCTACACCGCGTACATGGCCACGCTCGGGGCCGCGCTGGTGCTGGTGGTGCGGCTGCTGCTGGAGGACGGGGAGGCGCTGGAGGGGAAGCGGGAGCGGGTACGGGGGCTGGTGCGCGCGATACGGACGGTGCTGATCGGCATCGGTCTGGCCGCGCCGGTCCTGCTGCCGGTCTTCCTCGGCACCAAGCACGCCTACCCGGGCTGGACGCGGGAGTTCGCCCCGGCCGCCTGGCCCGATGTCGCGGCCCGGCTGCTGCCGGCCACGTACGGATTCTTCAGCCCGGCGGTCTTCCTGGGCACGGGCGCCCTGCTGCTCGCCTGCGTGCTCGCGTTCCACCGGGGCGTGCCGCGCGCCGAGCGGTGGGTGTGGCCGGGGCTGGTGGCGGCGGTCGCGCTGTCCATGCAGTGGGGGCCGACCCATCTGCTCTGGCACGCCTTCGCGACGCCGAACGGCAGCCCGTTCCGGCAGACGTTCGTGTTCTCCGGCATCGTGGTGATCGCCGCCTGGACGTCCATCGCCCGGGGCTGGCCGGACCGGCGGGCGCTGCTGGCCGGCGGCGGGGTGCTGGTGCTGATCGCGGCGGCGGCCGCGCCCAGCGCGCTGGTCACCCGGTGGACGTATCCGCTGTTCGCCGCGGGTCTGGTGGCGGCGCTCTGCGCCCTCGCGCTGGTGCGCGGCGGCAGGTTCCTCGCGCTGGCGGCGCTGCTGCTGGTGGGGGCGCAGGCCGGGCAGGCCGCCGCGACCACGGCGTACGCCGACCGGCAGCGGCTGAAGCAGCTCGACGATTACGCGCCCTGGGGCGAGCGCCAGCGCCTCCAGGCCGACGCGGTGGCGGGCGCCGACGGCTGGCCGCGCTACCGCACGGACCCGGGCCTGGAACAGAGCACCGCCAACGACCCGCTGACGGTCGGCGGCCAGGGCGGGGCGTACTACAGCAGCCACACGCCCGACGTGACGACCCGTACCTTCCTCGCGCTCGGCGGCGGCTTCACCTCGCGCGGGCGGGCCCTTCAAAGCCTGGACAACCCGGTGACCGACGCGGTGTTCTCGGTCGGCGCCCGGGTCCATGTACCGCGCGATCCGCACCAGGTCTGGAACCGCCCGGACGACCGGCCGACGACGGTGACCAGGCGCGAGGTCCCGCCGCTGGTGACGGTACGGCCGTCCGGCGCCGACGGGGAGCGGTGGGCGCGCTCACCGTTCCGGAACCAGGAGCAGTTGCTCGGCGCCCCGGTCTACACGCTGCCGCGCACCGTGCTGCGCTCCGCCGACGGGACGGCCGCCACGGACCGGAACGCGTACGCGTACGAGGCGCGGTCCGGCACGTACACCCTGAGCGCGAGCTGCCCGGCCGGCAGCGAGGTGTTCCTGTGGGCGCCCGATCTGTTCGGCACCGCGCGGCTGGGTGCCACCGGTGAACCGGCCGATGTGAGGGGCGACCTGCCCGCCCGCCGGGCCGGGATGCTGCCGCTCGGGCCCGGCGCGGGCCGGATCAGTGTGACGTTGCGGGCGGAGCGGGACGGGACCGTTCCGCACGAGGCCGTCGGCTGTCTGGATCCGGGGCGCCTCGCCGCCGCGGTGGCGGGGCTGAAGCGCACGGGGGCGACGCGGGTCACGGTCTCCGGCAGCGGTGTGCACGCCGAACTCCCGGCGGGCACCGAGGGGGTGGCGGTGCTGGCCGCGCCCCGGATCGCGGGCTGGAGCTGCGACGGGCGCCCGGCCGGCTCGTACCTCGGGCTCGTCGCGGCGCCGGTGGGCGGGGGCCGGACGGCGGTGGACTGCTCGTTCCGGCCGCCGGGGCTGCGGGCCGGAACGCTCACCGGGGCCGCCGCGCTGGTGGCACTGCTGGTGACGGCGCTCGGTCCGGCGGCGCTGATCCGGATACGGCGGCGCAGGAGCGGCTGACGCTGTCCCGCAGGCGCGGCTGAGGACCGCCCCGCCGCGCTGGTGGCCGGGGCTGTCGGGCTGGTGGCCCGGGCCCTCAGCTGCCCCCGTACCGCGCCTCGATGCCCGCGATGATCAGCCGCAGGCCGTCCTCGAAGCGTTCGTCGTAGTTGGCGAAGATCTCCGGGCCGGCCGCCGCGGCGAGCGGGTAGCGGGCCAGCCGTTCGGCGCGTTCGGCGACGTCGAAGCCCTCCCGCCGCTGGTCCGGCATCGGGCGTACGCCCTGCTCCTCGCTGACGAAGCCCATCGTGTAGGAGTACGCGGTGGTGCCCGCCCGGACCGCCTGCCACAGCTCGAAGCCCGCGTCGACCATGGTCCGCAGATGCCCTTCGAGCCCGTCCGCGTGGTCGGTGCCGGTGAACTGCGCGCCCCCGTAGACCTTCGCCCCGTCGCGGTAGCGCAGCAGGCCGCGGCGCAGCCCGCTGTTGTAGGCGACGAGCTGGTCCTGCCAGCCCTCCGGCGTCGGACCCGGCAGGTCCTCTTCGAGCATCCGGCGGTACATCACGGTCGCCATCTCGTCGAGCAGCGCCTGCTTGTCCTTGAAGTGCCAGTACAGCGCGGGCGCCTTGACGTCCAGCTCCCGGGCGATGGCGCGCAGGGTGAGCTTGTCCAGGCCCCCCTCGTTCAGCAGCCGCAGCGCCGTGTCGGCCACTCGGGACCGGTCGATCTTCGTCGTACCCACCCGGCCAAGTTAACAGCCCCGACCTTGACAACTTAACAACGTTAAGCGCAGACTCGCGGCCATGGAACTTAACAACGTTAAGGAAACTGGGGTCCTGATCGTCGGCGCCGGTCCGTGCGGTCTCGCCCTTGCCTGCGACCTGGCCCGCCGGGGCGTGCCCGCCCTCCTGGTGGAGCAGGCGCCCGCGCTCTTCCCCGGCTCGCGCGGCAAGGGCATCCAGCCCCGTACCCGGGAGGTCCTGGACGACCTCGGGGTGGGCGACGCGGTCCGCGAGCACGGCGGCCCGGCGCCGGTCGGGATGGCCTGGCGGAACGGCGAGCGGATGGGCGAGCACCGGATGTTCCGGGTGGCGGCGCCGACGGACGCCGAGCCGTACGGGGAGCCGTGGATGATGCCGCAGTGGCGGACCCAGGAGATCCTGCTGGCCCGGCTGCGGGAGCTGGGCGGCGACGTGGTGTTCGACACCGCGCTGACCGGCCTCGACCAGGACGCGGACGGGGTCACCGCACAGCTGTCCACCGGTCCGGTCCGCGCCTCCTACCTGGTCGCGGCGGACGGCGGGCGCTCCACGGTGCGACGGGCGCTGGGCATCGCGATGACCGGGGAGACGGTGGACCCGGCACCGATGCTGGTGGCCGACGTACGGATCGCCGGGGACGCGCTGGACCGGCTCAACTGGCACATGACGGACACCGGCTCCGGGTTCATCACGCTGTGCCCGCTGCCCGGCACCGAGGACTTCCAGCTGGCCGCCCAGTTCAAGGAGGGCGAGCCCGACACCTCCGCGGAGGGGGTGCGCGCGCTGGTCGCCGCGCGCACGCACCTGGAGGCGGCGGACGTCACCGAGGTGCGCTGGTCCTCCGACTTCCGGCCGCGCGCCGCCCTGGCCGACCGCTTCCGCGAGGGCCGGGTCTTCCTGGCGGGGGACGCCGCGCACGTCCACTCCCCGGCGGGCGGGCAGGGGCTGAACACCAGCGTCCAGGACGCGTACAACCTCGGCTGGAAGCTCGGCCAGGTGCTCGGCCACGGGGCGCCCCCGGCCCTGCTGGACACGTACGAGCAGGAGCGCCGCCCGGTCGCCGCCGAGGTGCTCGGCCTGTCCACCCGTATCCACCGGGGCGAGCAGGAGCGCGGCGCGGCCACCCAGCAGCTCGGCGTCGGCTACCGGGGCGGCCCGCTCTCCTCGGGCCGGGCGGGCGTCCTGGAGTCGGGCGACCGCGCCCCCGACGGCCCCTGCGGCGACCGGCGGCTGTTCGACGTCTACCGGGGCCCGCACTTCACGCTGCTGGCGGTCGGGACCGAAGCGGAGCTGCCGGAGCCCGCCGCTCCGGAAGGCCTCCGGGTGCACCGCGTCGACGCGTACGAGGCGTACGGCAAGGGGCTGTTCCTGGTCCGGCCGGACGGCTACATCGGCTGGGCGGGCGAGGACGCCGACGGCCTCGCCGGGTACCTGGCACCGCTGGGCCTTGGCCTCAAGCGAGGTTGAGTTCCTACGTTCGTCGTCATGGACTGCTCACATGACGACGAAGGGCTCGCCCGTCCGATTGTTCAGACGCTGCTGAGCGACAGCTTCGCGGCGAAGCCGAGGAACAGCACACCCGCCGCCGAAGTGGCCCCCGCCGAGAGCCGCTTGCGGCGGCGGAACGCGGCCGACAGCCGGGTGCCGCCGAAGATCAGCGCGGAGAGGTACAGGAAGCTGGCGACCTGGAGCAGCGTGCCCAGCAGCAGGAAGGAGAGCGCCGGATAGGCGTACCCGGGATCGACGAACTGCACGAAGAACGAGATCAGGAACAGGATCGCCTTCGGGTTGAACAGGCTGACCACCAGCGCCCGCCGGTACGGCCGCTCCATGGCGCCGGCCGCCTCGGCCCCGTCCGCCGACTCCCCCGTCAGCTCCGCCACCCGCCGGTGCCGCTCGCGCCACATGGACACCGCGGCCCGCAGCATCCCGAAGGCCAGCCAGGTCAGATAGCCCGCCCCGGCGAACTTCACCACGGCGAACAGCACAGGCGTCGTCTGCAGCAGCGAGGACGCCCCCAGCGCGGACAGGGTCATCAGCACGGTGTCCCCGGTCCACACCCCGGCCGCGGCCACATAGCCGGTCCGCACCCCGCGCCGGGCGGCGACGGACAGCACGTACAGCGAATTCGGGCCCGGCAGCAGAACGATCAGCACCAGGCCGGCGAGATAGGTCGGAAGGTCAGTGACACCCAGCATGAAACGGAGTGTCGCACGCGGGTACGACACTGCGGGCGCTGGGTTCAGGTCCTGGGACGGCGCGCTCCGTCAGTCCTCGTCGCCGTTGAGCAGCCGGTCCACGGAGAGCTCCATCTCGACGCCGACCTCGTCGGGCACGAAGAAGGACGTCCCGCGCTTGTGGTGCGCCTGGTTCTTGTACTCGCCGCCCCGGGGATCGGTGCAGAGCAGCACCTGGTCGTGCTTGCGGTCGGCCACGACGTAGACCGGGATGCCCGCCTGGGCGTAGTCCTCGACCTTGGGACCGAGGTCGTCCGCCCAGTTGGTCGAGGTCACCTCCACGACCATGCGGAAGACGTGGGCGGCGTAGCAGTTCTTCATGGCGTGAGAGTCGCGGAAGTCGGCCTCGACAACCGACAAATCCGGAATCGCGTAGTCATCGGGGCCGGTGGGAAGCCAGAGCCCGACTCCCTGAACGAGTCTCAGCCCCGATTTGCGTGCCCTGGCACCGAATTCCTCGCTGAGCCAGGACAGCGCCAGAGCATGCGTTCCATCAGCCGGTGGTGTCACAATGAGCCTCCCCTGGAGAATCTCCACGCGATGCCCAGGCAGCGAGCGTGCCAGCTGGTCAGCTGCCTCGCCGAGCGTCAGCTCCGGCTGTTCCTGCACGTGCACCTGCTCCTCGTGCTGTATTACGGCCACGGCATCCTCCTTTCGGGGACCACTGTTCACGAGCTTATCCAGGGCCACGGACAAACGGCGAGAGGTCACCCTCGCGAGTGCCTCCGTGGCAGCCCTCCCTCTCCCGCTCCGGCCGCTGACCGGTAACCGATGAATCTCGATAACGCTTTCGCCGTCATGTCCGGAGTTCGGCAACCGGGCAGGGCGGGAATCCGTCCCATGAGATACCGGAGACCCAGGGGGCCGAGATGATACGCACCAGAAGGACCGGGCGCGGCCGCGCGCACCGGGGCAGCCGTGCGGTGGCGACGGCCGGCGCCGCCGTCGCCGTCCTCGCGCTGACCGCCGTGACCGCGGGGTGCGAACCGCAGGCCGCGGGCAGCACCCCGGCGGCCCCGTCGCCCGCGCCGACGAGCGGCAGCCCCACCGACGACGCCAAGCCCGGCGCGGACGGGCCGGGGACGCCGACGCCGTCCGCGAGTACACCGCCGAAGCCCACGCCCACACCCTCGGCGACGGCACCGGCCGCGCCCGACCCGCAGGGCAAGGTGCTGATGGCGAGCGGCGCGCAGGGCAAGCAGGTGCGCGAGCTCCAGGCCCGGCTGCGCCAGATAGGACACTTCAACCGCACCCCCACCGGCTACTACGGCACCGTCACGGTCACGGCTGTGCAGTCGTTCCAGGGCAAGCGCGGACTGTCCCGTACCGGAAAGGCGGACACGCTCACCTGGCAGAAGCTGCTCGGGATGACGCACGAGCCGACGGCGGCGGAGCTGAACCCGCCGACCACCCGGCCGGTCGCGAAGCCGGACAAGCGGTGCATGACGGGCCGGGTGATCTGCATCAGCAAGAACAGCCGGTCGCTGTCCTGGATGATCGACGGCAAGGTTCTCTCGTCGATGGACGTGCGGTTCGGCTCGCAGTACACACCGACCCGCGAGGGCACCTTCTCCGTCTACTGGAAATCGCGGCACCACGTGTCGACGCTCTACGACTCCCCGATGCCGTACGCGATGTTCTTCAGCGGCGGGCAGGCGGTGCACTACTCCTCGGACTTCGCGGCCCGCGGCTACAACGGCGCCTCGCACGGCTGCGTCAACGTCCGGGACGAGGGGAAGATCGCCTCGCTGTACGCCCAGGTCCGCAACGGCGACAAGGTCGTCGTCTACAACTGAACGGCCTGTACGGGTGAGGGGCGCGGGCGGGACCGGGGGAACGTGTCCCGCCCGCGCCGTTGCGCCGAGCCGAAGGTACGGGGGGAACCCCGGCTCAGGACGCTGCCGATGACCAGTCGGCTCACTCTGTACTGCGTCCGCGTGCCGAAAAACGTCACACCCGGTGGTGGACGGGGTCAGCGGGCCTCGGCCGGCACCACCGGCGGCGAGGCACCGGCGTCCGCTCCGGGGTCCGTTCCAGGGCCGGCGGCGGGGTCCGTTCCGGCGAAGGCGGTCGACGGCTGCGGGGACGCGGGGGAGAAACCGATCGACGGGAGGGAGCCGAAGCCGCCGGACGGCGAGTGGCCATCGCCGTCCGAATCACCGCCGTTGCCGCTGTTACCGCTGTTGCCACCGCCGTCGCCGTCGCCGTCCTGACCGCTGCCGTTGTTGCCGTTGTTGCCGCCATTGCCGTTGTTGTCGCCGCTGCCGCCCTTGTCGCCGGCCGCGTCGAGCATCCGCTCGCAGAACCGGTCCAGGTTGCGGGCGCCCTTGGCCAGCGCTTCGAGGCGGCGTCTGCTGTCGTCGTCGAGCTTGCCGTCGCGGTAGTCGCGGCAGGCCTTCAGCGTCTTGGCGTACCAGGCGCCCGAGGTGCCGGGCTGCGGGGGATCGGGCTGCCCGGAGCCGTCTCCTTCACCGCCCGTGCCCTTGGTGCCGTCCGGGACGCCACCGGCCGGGTCCTGGTGCTTTCCGGCGCCGGTTCCGCCGTCGGTGGCGGGTCCGGTGGGGCCGGGCCCCTCCGAGCTCCTGCCGCCGGGGCGGGCGGAGTCCCGGGCCTCGGGCGGCGAACTCTTCGGGCCCGGCGTGCCGGACGGCGGCTTCGGCGTCCCGTCGTCGGCGGTGAGACCGGAGCCGAGTTCCTCGGGCGAGGCGGCGGCCGACACCGATGTCGCCGGCGCGGGGGCGTGCCGGCCGAAGGGTCCGGGCAGCACCCCGGTCCCGGCGGCCACCGCCACCCCGCCGATCGCGCAGCACGCGAGGGAGGCGACCAGACCGAAGCGGACGGGCCGGCTCCAGCTCGGCGGCCGGGCGGCGGAAGCGGAGCCCGGCCCGTTGCCGGAACCGGCCCTGCCTATGTGCACGGGTGCGAGCAGGCCGCCGCCATCCCCGTCAGACCCGGCGGCGGGCCCCCGGCCGGCCCGCGCGGACGCGGCGCGGGTACGGGCCGTGGAGCGGGGAGCGGCGCGGAAGGCGGCCAGGGCGGCGGCCTCGCCGGGGAGTTCACCGGCGGCCGGGCGGGCGGACCGGGCCGCGGCGTCCAGGGCGGCCGCGAGCCTGTCGGCATCCTGTCCCTGCTGGCCGTCGACGGGATCGACCGGTTCACGGCGGAGAAGTCTCTCCGCCGTTTCCTTGTCAAGCCATTCGTACTGCTCGTCGGCCATCACATGTCCTTCTGCGTCCAAAGACGCGAATGCGTCACACCGGCGGGCGCCACCAGGCCGGTGCGGGAGGGGCGCTGCGCGGGTACGGCGCCCAGTTCCGCCGTCCGTCCGGCCGCACTCCCGTGCGGTGCCTGTACGGGGGCCGGCCCGTCGGCGGCCCCGGAGGCGCCGATGTCCGTCCGGCCCTCCTCCGCGTGGCCCGGACCGCTCCCGCCCTCCGGATGCGCGGTGCCGTCCGGCACGTCCGCGCTGTCCGCCCGCAGCAGTTCGGCGAGCCGCTTCAGCCCGCGGTGCGCGGCGGTCCGTACCGCACCCGGCCGCTTGCCCAGCGTCTGCGCCGCGCTCTTCGCGTCCAGCCCGACCACCACACGCAACACGACGGCCTCGGCCTGGTCCTGCGGCAGCTGGGCGATGAGCGACATGGTGCGCCCGGTGGCCAGGGCCTCGATCGCCTCGGCGGCGGTGTCGGACTCGGCGGGCTTCTCGGACAGTTCGGCCTCGTCGCCGCCGGCCGAGGGGCGCCTGCCGCGCATCCGCAGATGGTCCAGGGCACGGTTACGCGCTATGCGCGCCGCCCACCCCCGGAACCGGTCCGCGTCCCCGCTGAACCGGTCGAGGTCACGCGCTATCTGGAGCCAGGACTCGGACGCCACGTCCTCGGCGTCCGGCTCCCCCACCAGTGTCCTTATATAGCCCAGCAACCGCGGCTGCACAGCGCGGTACACAGTCCGGAAGGCGTCCTCGTCCCCGTCCTGCGCCGCGAGTACCGCGGCGGTAAGCCCCGCGTCGTCCCCCAGCACTCCCTCAACCCGCCCTGCTGTCCTGAATCGCAGCTGGTCACCACTGCCGCGCCACCCTGCGCGAATCAGCACGCTACGTCCTTCGCGGGCATCACGTCCATGACTTGTACAACCCGCAACATTGTGCGGACACGACGCGGTGTGACAGAAATCGCGGTCCCGACGCTGAGATGAGTACGGGGTCGTTCCGCGGCCCCGCGGAAGACGACCGGGGCCTCTCCTGTGGGGGGTGGCGGCCCCGGTCGTCCTCATTTCTCCCCACTCCTGACCTGGAACTCTCCGGGCCGCACACCCCCTCGTGACCAACGGCGTGACCAACCCGCCTCCGGCACGCGAGGAACACCCCGGACGTCAGAGCGCCTGACGGTCCTCCGCGGCTCGTGCACTACATCGCTCCGTGCGAGAGCTTCTTGCTCTCGGCTCACCAGTGACCGCGTAGGCAATGGCCAACGCCGCAGCCAGCAAGGCACACGAGTGTCGTGCGTAAGACGCGGCTCACGACTGCGGCCGCCCTGAATCACTTCTCCCTACGAGACGTTCCGCGCTCGCATAGATCAGACTTTCAGCAGGGTGGGAGGAGCATGCGCCGCTACTGATGATTCAGCTGGAGCGTCCGTAGAGCACTTGGCCTGTTACCAGAAAGCTTCCGCCGCAAGCCGCGAGCACGTTCCACCACAACACAAGCGAGCCAAACAAAGGTTCACCTGTTCGACTACTGGCACCTTTACGCCCGCTCAATCCCCTTGACGGGGCCACCTGGCCCCGTCAAGGGGATTGAGCATCGAAGCCGACTAGGTAGCTAGAGGGGCTCCAGAAGCCCTCTCGACTCGACCGTGCGCTGCCCTGCGTAGGTAATCTGCACGTTCTCATCGGCGACATGCACTAGCGCCTTCGCATCGAGCGTACGCAGAGTACGCCTGAGGTTTGAGCGCATACTGTTCGGCATCCACTGGAGCAACTCTGGGTACCGAGCCCCCTGCACTCCCCGTCGGTACAGCAGGACGAGCACACGATCACCCACGCGCATATCAGGTCGGAGGATCTTCTGGAAATCGCCAAAGTCTTGCACCCCTGGCACCTGCCTCGTTACGAGATCCTCAATGATTTTCTGGGCTTCCTCTGGCGTCACTCCATTGCTGAGGCGAACCAATTCCGCAACCACCCAATCCAGCACTGATGTCACGAGTGTCGCGTCCTGCAGATTGGCGTCGATTTCGTCAGAGAGGTGGGCGGCATTTCGACTGTTGCGAATGTCGTATACCACCCGCAGCGCTCGCGGGATGTAGATCCGAACAGACTTCGGATGCTTCTCCTTCGGTTGAGCGCCTGCTACGGAGATTACGTTTTGAGTATTGAGGGACTCGCCGATCGGCGTATGGGATCCAGTGGTGATTTGTTCGAGGATCCTGAAGGCAGCCTCACAAAACCGTCCCCCCTCAACAGCGCTGAGCCTGTGACCTCCACGATAAAAATTGGTCTTCGCCTCCTGATAAGACGCAACCAATTCATCCACGAGCTGGGGCGGGTAGGAGGACCCGAGTACCGCCCTCGTACTCTCGCTCATTTGTCGCCCTTCGTTCGATCAGACGATCGCTTCAGCGCCGCCTCACGGGATCGTCGGGCCCTGAAGGGGTTCTCCCGAAGCGCCGCACTGACCGAATCTCGATCAGGGAGCGCTTGAACCACAGCTTCCCCACGTGGAGTGATCTGCTTGACCCCCTTCCCCGCTGTCACGAGATATCCATTCTGTCGGTCAGCGTTGTCACAGTCCCTGGAAGGGTTGCCGAACTTTGGCGCCGCCGCCTCGGTGTTCAAGGAAACGAGGTCACTAGTTTTGAAATGCGGAACATCTCGGTAGAAGCTCAGATAGTAGGCAAGGCATGCGATACGTTCGACCAGAGATTTCGGCTTCTTTTGACTCATGAACGCACGAGGGGTCGGAACTTCCCTAAAGTCTCCCGAAAGGGAATCGATATCATTAGGCGGAGAAAATCCAGAAGCCGTGGCCGACAGCTCCGACTGAAGGTCACAACCATCCATACCCAAAGCATCCAGAAGCCACTTCACAGCTCGGCTTCGCGCTTGGCCCGCCAGCGGGCTGAGGACCTCGAACGAGGCCTGCATCGCCTTCAGTTCGTGGCCAGCGCCGACAACATCCAAGTCCTCAGTTGCGATTTCCGGATGAATGTTCGATTCACCCTCGGGGGTGTGCTTCGGGGTCTCCATGCGGGTTGCTTCAGACACGAGCTTCTCCGTCCGATCATGGTCGATGCGCACTTGACGCATCGACGCCTCGGGGCCAATCTCACTGGATGTGTGTCGCAGTTGTGTCGCACGGCTACCTGAACCCCGCACCCTCAGACGTGAAGGTGCAGCTCAGTTATGTGAGGCGCTCGCCTCTCGGGTAGGGCCGGTGATACTCGGGCGCTACATTCCTGGCACAGGAACGGAGGGGGAGGTGCCAGCCATCAGAAACCAGGGGGCCTTCATCACGAGCCGCAGGCTGAGAGAGATCCTCGCCGTGCACCCTAGGTATCGCCGGCGGTGGCAGCAGCGGGCCAAGCGCGCAAGAGAGGATCTCCACCAAGCTGCTATCGCCGAAGTTATTACACTTCACCTGTGGGATTGCGGCGAGCTATCCGAAAATATTGCACCTCGCACTCTAAAGGACAGAGTCTCCCGTGCCTTGAATGGATCGATCATCTCCCCAGAGACCCTCAGGTGGTTCATCGAGGCATTCGAAATGGAAGATTACCATCGGGAAGAATTATGGGGCGCACTCTTTGGGGAGAATAACCCTGATCTCGGCGTCGCACACACACTCAGAAATCGACGCGCGATGGCTAAAAGACAAAGACATCGAACGATCAACTTGGTCGAAAGGTACTCCGTCGACCCCAATCGATCACTACTCTGGCGAAAGACATTTCACGCTATTCGAGCTGTTGAGGATAACGTCGACACCTATTTTTTCAATCACGAACCTTGGGCTTCTCGAATCGAGGTTCTACATGGAGGCACGCTCGGCGATCGATACTCGTATGGCGACGGCCTGACCGGGGTCGACATCCTGCTGGCGAATCCGCTGGCGGCGATGCAGGCCACAGCGCTTGAATATCAGGCCCACTACGAACCGATCCACTCCAAGACATCTGAAATAAGGCGCCCAGCCTTTGCGCGAGTCGAAAACGTAGATATCGCCGTTGAATTCACTTCAAGCGATATCCCCCGGAAGATATGGTGGTGCATCTGGGATGACCATATCGACAATAGGCCCGTATGGGAAGAGGAATGGAATATTCGCGGCCACGTAGCGCGAAAATATATTCCATTCATCGAGGAAGCGGTGGTCGGATTTCGTTGGGAATGGTAGGCGAGCAATCTAGATCTGGCGACAGCAAGAGGTGACTAGCGCGAACCGGGACTGACCGGAAAGGATGGGTGACAATATTTTGGTGCCGTTCGCGACCGCAGACTAGTGGAGACGAATTCTTCGTGGCCTCTTCATGCTCAGCAAGATCCTTTCATTCCATCCCTGAGCATGAAACGCAACGTGCGCCGAACGCATGGCCGCCTTCAAGGCGATCGCGAACAAGTAGCCGCTACAGTGATTGAGTGAACACTGCTTTCCAACTGCCCGCCGTCTTCCGCCTGATCGTCACTGGAGGCGGCACCGGCGGTCACACGTACCCCGCTCTCACCGCTATCCGCACCTTGCGGGCACGCCTGGCGGCTTCCGGTCGCACCCTCGACGTCCTGTGGATCGGAACGGCCGAGGGCCTGGAGGCCCGGGTCACCGACGCGGAGGGCATCCCGTTCACCACCGTCGCTACGGGCAAGATCCGGCGTCACTCGAACCCTCTGAAGATGGTGTCTCCTGCCAACGTCCGGGACATGGCGCGCGTGCCGCTCGGGGTCGCCCAGGCACGCAGCGCTGTCTCCGCCTTCGGGCCGGACGTCGTGCTCGCCACGGGCGGTTACGTAGCCGTGCCGGCCGGGCTCGCCGCCAAGATGTGCCGAGTCCCGCTGGTCCTGCACGAGCAGACTGTCCGCCTCGGCCTCGCCAACCGGAAGCTGGCCAGCTCCGCCGCACGGATCGCCGTGTCCTCGGAGTCGACCCTGCCGCTCCTGCCGGAGAGCATCCGGTCGGCGGCGGTGGTCACCGGCAACCCCGTACGTCCGGAGGTCCTGACCGGCAACCCGGACAAGGCCGTGACGGCACTGGGTCTGCACGCGTTCGACCGGCGTCTTCCCACGGTGTACGTCACCGGCGGGGCGCAGGGGTCGCAGCAGATCAACGACCTGGTCGGCGGCGAACTGCCGTGGCTGCTGGAGCGCGCCAACGTGGTGCACCAGTGCGGTCCGGCCCACCAAGAGGCGCTGTCCGCGCGCGCGGCGAGACTTCCGGTCTCCCTGGCCGCCCGGTACCACCTCACGGCCTTCGTCGGACCGGAGCTGCCGGACGTCCTGGCCTTGGCCGATCTCGTGATCTCCCGCAGCGGCGCGGGAACCCTGGCCGAGCTGACCGCCCTGGGCAAGCCCGCCGTATTCATCCCGCTCGCCACGGCGGCCGGGAACGAACAGGCTCACAACGCCCGCCACCTGGAGGAGTCCGGCGCAGCGGTCGCCCTCCTCGGCGAGATCACCGGCGGCCACCTGCGCGAGGCGGTCGGCCCGCTCCTCGCCGATCCGGAGCGCCGGGCCACGATGGCCGCAGCGGCCAGGGCCCACGGTCGCCCGGACGCTGCGGAAAGGCTCGTGGACGTGATCCTTTCCGCAGCGTCCCGGTGACAGCTTGGCCCGCAGTGGGCTACGTGATCCGTCCACCGGTATGGAGTGCGGTGCCGACTTCAATGAGCACAGCGCACTCATGGAACGCAGCGTCGTCCTGGCCTATCGGGTCGGGCACGTCCCGGCCAGCCAGGTAGAGGCGCAGTTTGTTCTCGTTCTCCGGACCGCAGACGGCCTGGAGGGCTGCAAGAACGGAGACGTCCATGGCGAGTACTGTGTCCGCCCACTCCAGCATGTCCAGGCTGATCTGCCGGGCGCGGTGGGCAGTGAGGTCGTAGCCCAGCCGCCGCGCAGCGTTGATCATGGCGGAATGGGCTGGTTGGTCCTGCCATTTGCCGATCAGTCCGGCCGAGCGGACGGCCGTATGTGGTCCGCCCCGTCGAGCGAGAGCAAGCTGAGCGAAGGGGCTACGGCAGTAGTTCCCCAGACACACGACGAGCAGATTCGACATCATGAGCCGCCTGTGGTCTTGAGTGCGTGTCCGAGGGTGGTCACCACTCGGTGGACGTCTGCCGCGGTGAGGTGCTGGTGAAAGGGCAGGCTCAGGATTTCCCGGCTGACCCGTTCGGTGGCGGGCAGGTCACGCGTCCAGCGTGCGAAGGCGGGCTGGAGGTGGTTGGGCGGGTAGTGAACGCCGACGCCGATGCTCCTCGCCCGGAGGTGGGCGAATACGTGGTCCCTGTGCGGCACGCGTACCTGACACAGGTGCGGCACCGTGTGGCCGAGGTCGACGTCGACGAGCGTCACCCCCTCCAGGGCGTCCAGGGCATCGCTGTAGGCGCGCCACAAATGCCGCCGGGAGCGCACGGTGGCGTCGAAATGGTCGAACTGCGCCAGCCCGATGGCGGCGTTGATGGACGAGAGCTGATAACGCAAGCCGAAGCCTTCCACCTGGTAGCTGGTGGTCTCAGCGCGCTCGCTCTGGGACTGCGTGACGCCCAACATGCGGAGTCGGCGGACAGCGGCGGCCTCCTCGGGCGTACGAGGGATGACGGCCCCGCCTTGGCCACACGTCAGATTCTTGACCGGTCCGAAGGAAAAGCACGTCAAGGCCGTGTCGTCGGCACCGACGTGTTTGGATCCGCAGTGAGAGCCGAAAGCATGGGCGGCGTCCTCAATGACCACGATGCCCCGCTCCGCCAGCTCCTCGCGAATGGAACTGAGGTCGACGGCCCGGCCACCGAAGAGCACCGGCAGCACGGCGGCCGTGTCGTCGGTGACTGCGTCCATGACGAGTTCCGGGGTGACGCACGACGTCGCCGGGTCTACGTCGATGAACCGCGGGGCGGCTCCTACAGCCCGGATGGCCTGCACAGTGGCGCAGAACGTCATGGACGGCACGATTACCTCGTCGCCAAGGCCGATGCCTGTGGCCAGCAGGGCGCTGTGCAGGGCAGCGGTACCGGAACTGACGGCCACCACGTCGGGTACGCCGAGGTACGCGGCGATCCGCCTCTCGAATTCGGCGGTGAGGTCAGTGTGTCCGTACTGGCCGTCCTCCAGGACTCGGACGACAGACGCTGCCTCATGTCCGTAGAGGTACGGGGAGGCGTTGCGCCGGGCGTCGGGGGTGGTCAGGCTCATGTGGTTACCCCGTTCATGGCGATGCGCTTCAGGTCGGTCGTCTCACCGACGGCCAACGTCTCGACGTAGTTGGTCAGGAAGATCCCTGTCCGGTAGGTCAGACGGTCATGGTCGACCGGGAGGCCGAACAGCCCGTTGACCATTTGCCCGACCAGGTCAGCTCCGGCCGCCTCGGTCAGCGGGAAACCGCCGGCGATCCGGACGTTCAGTTCCGTGATCGTGACCTGCCCGTCTGCCTGGACGAAGCCTTGTACGCAGCACAGGCCCTCGGCACGTACAGCACGTAGGGCGGCCAGCACGAGATCGAGCACGGCGGAGTCGCGGAAGGTCGTGGAGACTGCTGCGAGCCCGGCCTTCACCAGGTCCCGGCGGCGCAGGATCGCCGACGCTCGGCCCGTGCGGTCCACCAGGCAGTCTGCCGTGAACTCGGTTCCGTACACCCTCTCCTGCACCAAGGCATCAGGGACCACCTCGCTCAGGAGCAGGGCGTGCTCCTTCTTCTCGACGAAGTGGACGTGCTGGGCACCGTGGCCGCGCCGGGGTTTGACCACCAACCGCGTGTGCTCGGGGACCCGGTCGAGGGTGTCGCCCCACCAAGACCGAGGGGTAGGCACTCCGCTCTCGGTGAGCACGCGATGAAAGGCTGCCTTGTCGATGCATGTGTGTACCGATGCGGGTTCGGGCAGCCACATACGCACGCCGATCTCCTCCAGCCGAGAACTCATCCGCAACAGCGGCGGAAGATCGTTCTCGATGGCGGGTACCACCGCTTGTACCGCCAGCGCCCGGCACAGCCCGGTCATGCGGGCCCGGTAGTCGCGGTCGTCAGCCGTCGGAATGAGCTGCGGCACGACTTGCGGGAGCAGGAAGCCTGGGGCAAGAGGGTTGGCGTCGGCAGCGATGACTCGGTGGCCGAGACGGATAAGACTCCGGGCGAGCCCGAAGCCGGGGTTGGCTCCAGTACCGGTGACCAGGATCCGGCGCGGCGCGATCGGGTCAGCAGGCACGGTCGCCCTCCCGAGGTGCGAGTGCGGGACGGAAGGCCGACGGAGCGGTGCGCCGCAGACCCTCGCTCGCGAGCGGGGCCCACCGGTCAGGGTTGCGGCGGTACCACTCGGCGGTTTCAGCCAGCCCATCCTCCAGGCCGTGAGTCGGCCGGTATCCGAGGTGGTTGCGAGCCTTGGACCAGTCGATCGAGTAGCGGACATCGTTCGACGGTCGGTCGGGGATGTAGGTGACCGCACCCCACGTCGCGCCGCAAATGTTCAGCAAGTGGCCGGTCAGTTCCTTGCTGGACAGGTCAGTGCCTCCCCCGAGGTTGTAGATCTCCCCCGGCTCCCCACCACGCAGCACCGCTTCGATCCCGGCACAGTTGTCTTCTACGTGCAGCCAGTTACGTACGTGCTGCCCCCGGTCGTGGAGAGCGACGGGCGCTCCTCGCAGGAGCTGGGTCACGAAGAGCGGGATGATCTTTTCCGGGTACTGGTAGGGCCCGTAGTTGTTGCTACTGCGAGTTACACACAGCGGGAGCCCAAGGGTCTGGTGAGCACCCAGGGCTACCAGGTCGGCGGCCGCCTTCGACACCGCGTACGGGACCGAGGGGCGCATGGGTGAATCCTCGGTCGCTGCTCCCTTCGGCATTGGGCCGTAGACCTCGTCGGTCGAGACGTGGACGAATTTGGCGATGCCGTGGCGGTGAGCCGCGTCGACAAGCACCCGGGTACCGAGAACATTTGTGGAGAGAAACCCGTCGGCGGCGTCATAGGAGCGATCGACGTGGGACTCAGCCGCGAAATGCACTACTGCTGTGGGACCGGACGCCATCAAGTTGTCGACGGCAGTTGCGTCTCGGATGTCACCATGGACGAACCGGAGCTTGTCTGACAGGAACGCCATGCCCAGGTTCTCAATGTGACCGGCATAGGTGAGGGCGTCGAGGACGGTCACGCGGGCGACGTCCTCGGCCCGGATGATCCGCTTGACGAAGTGCGAGCCGATGAAACCCGCACCTCCAGTGACGAGTACGTGTTTCATGCACGCCTCCCGGAAGAGTGGCGGCCCGGCACATCACGCGGCGAGGCGATGTCCGCAGACCGTCAAGGAGATGCTCGGAATGTCGCCGAGCTGCCTCCACCGTGGGCCGCACACCCCGTTGGAGTCTGTATCCCCGATGTGGGCCCGCTCTGGGAATCGGGTCGCTACGGTGCCGTACAGACACCAGAGTTGGGGGGTGTGCATGACGACGGAAGCGGTACGCCATCCCCTGACCTACGTGCGCCTGCAACGCGGGTGGAGCATGGAAAAGCTTGCCTACCACCTGAACCTGGCCGCGCAACGCCGCAGTCTTCGCATCGCTGCCGACCGCAGTCGCATCTACCGGTGGGAACACAGGCGGGTAGGCGCCCCGAGCGATCTCTATCAAGAGCTGCTGGCCGACGTCCTGGGCATCGATTCCGCACGGTGGCGGACCATGGCATGGCCATGGTGGCTCCCCGCCTACGATCGTCCATTTCCCTTCAGCCCAGTCGGCGTCCGCGCCGCCCACACGGAGTTATTGGTGGATCTCGACCAGCCTGACCGCCGCACCTTCCTCGTTCTCGCCGCCGGATCCTTAGTCGGAATGGCAACCGAATGGGCCCGCGTCGAACCCGAACGTCTGGTTGGGGCTCTGGCCGGGCGCCGTGTCGACGGAAGCTTGCTCAGCTGGCTGGAGAGCAGCGTCGAACGTCTCCCCGGCCTGGCGAACACATCCCCTCAGGAGTGTGCTGACCTCCTCGGCGCGGCCATGCGTGTCACTGTCAACCTGCTCGACTCAGCCCGCTACGACGAACCCACCGGCCGCCGGCTGCGTACCGTTCTGGCTCAGGCAGCCCAGAGCGCCGCCTGGCTCCACTTCGACCAAGGCCGCCACGCCTCGGCGCAACGCCACTGGCGCACCGCCCTGCACTCGGCCCACAGCGCCGACGACCGCGACCTCGGAGCCGGAGTCCTCTCCGACCTCGCCTACTCCGCCACCTGGCTCGGCCATCCCAGTGAGGCGGTCGAGATCCTCGCCCATGCCCGCACCCGGACCCGCCACTCGACCGCCCGCTCCCTGCTGGATGTTCGCCGGGCTCGCGCCCTCGCCGTACTCAAGGATGACGTGGGCACCGCCCGCGCGCTCAACGATGCCGAAGACCAACTGGATCGTGGCCGAGCACAATCGGCACCCGCGTGGGTGTCCTGGATGTCATCTGCTGACCTCGCCGTCGACGCCGGGCGCTGCTGGCTGGATCTGGAAGATCCACGGCGAGCCACAGCCGCGTTGGAGGAGGGCCTGAGCCTGCTGGTCCCCGAACGGGAGAGAACCCGCGCCATCATGCTCACCTATCGAGCCCACGCGGCGCTAGCCGACCACGACGTCGCCTCCGCCGTGGCGGACACTCGGACAGCTCTGGACACCGCTCTGGGCACAGGTGCTTCACGTTGCCTCGACCTGGTGCGCGGCACCCTGCGGGAGTCGCTTGAGCCCCACAAGGGCGAAACCGCCGTTCAAGACCTGCGCTCGTACGCACATCAGCGGCTGGCGTCCGTGGCCACGTGAACGGCCTGCCCGGGCACCGGAGAGGCTCGGCGCATCGCATGACCAACGCGTGGCCAACAGGACCCAGGAACAGGCAGAGTCACCTGAAAACACGCCGAGACAGTCGGCAGTCAGGAACCGGCGTCCAGACGGCAAACCTGCGGCTCAGACGGCTGGCTCGACTGAGTTCGGCCGGGGGTGGCGGCCCCGGTCGTCCTCATTTCTCCCCACTCCTGACCTGCTGTTATGCCATGCGCAGGTCACTCACGCGGGCGCGCCGCGAGGCCGCCGCGCGGAGCACGCGCTGCCCCTCGGCCGACACGTCCAGCACCTGGCGCAGCCCGGCGCCGGCCGGGGCCGTGTCGGCGATCTCCGCCAGCATCTCCAGGATCCGGGCCTGGCGCGCGGTCTCCCCGGCCAGCAGCGGTCCCGCCCCTCGCGGGTCGCCCGCGCGGCAGCGCGCCACCAGCTCCGCGGGGCCGGTGCGTTCGGCGTCGTGGCCGAGGTGGATCTCCAGGGCCAGCACCGAGCAGTCGTCGGCCCAGTCGCGCAGTCCGGCGCCGGCCCGGACCGCGGGGGCCCCGCCGAGCAGTTCGCGGATCCGCTCGACCGTCGCGTCCCCGCCCGGCAGGGCGTCCAGCGCCGCGCGCGCCTCGGCCAGCCGGTCCGGCCAGGCCGCCCCGTCCGCGCAGCCGGCCCAGAGCGGGCGCAGCGGATCGGGGTCCGCGCCTTCGGCGGGCTGCGGCAGGCAACGGTCGAGGCAGGCGGCCCCGCTCGCGGTCAGGCCCCGCTCGTCGGCGGCGGCGATCAGTTCCAGCAGGCTCATCGGCAGTCTCCCGTCGGCCCTCCCCACGCCGGGACGCATGGGGACGCAGTGCACTCTGTTACCGCGTTCAGCGCCGAATGGCCGAAAATCGTCACTGCGGGCGGCCGAAACCGCTTGCTGTCCGTAGGGCGTCGCTACAGCCGGGCACTGAGCGAAAACAGGCCGACGGCGGCCCGCTCCCCCTGCATCCTGGTCAGCTTGCGCACGAACAGGATCGCGAAGACCGCGGCCGCGACGCCGAGCAGATCGGACACCACCACCATCGAGGCGGCGTCCATGATCTGCTGCGGCTGCTCGGCCCGGTCGTACCGGTCGGCGGCGAACCGGCCGAACACCATCGCGGCCACCCAGGCACCCCACCACAGGTTCAGCGGGGCATGGGAGACCTGGCGCCAGGTGCCGTCGGTGTTGGTCTGCGCGCTCGCGGTCCAGATGCCGCCGGCGATCCGGCGCGGCAGCCACAGCCCGGCGACCGGAACGAACCAGCCACCTATGGCCCAGCCGGGCCGCATCGGCTGAGCGCTCGCGTCGAAGATCTCGGCGTTCGTCCGGACCCGCCAGAACCACATGATGAAGCCGATGGCGGCGGCAAGAGTGGTGAGGATCTGCAGGACGCCGGCCGCCGCGTAGAGCGTGTCGGCGCGATCTGCCTCCGCCTGGTTGATCCCCATGAAACTCCCGCCGTCAACGGCGTCGAGAGCGTTGCCGATCAGCGTGCGGACGTTGAGGTCCGCGGCCACCGCCAGCAGGTCCGCCACGGCGGCCACCGCCAGCAGGACGACGACGGCCTTCGCGAGCCCCTCGGGCGAACGCAGCGACTGCTGCGGAGCGGTGAAGGCCGGTGCGGACGGGGCCTGAGCCCAGGCCCTTCCGGCGGCCTGCTCGACGACGGGTGCGGCGGCCCGTCCGGCGGTCGGCGCGCAGAGCGCGCAGCGTCCGTCGGAGCCGGCCGACGGTCTGGTGCCGCAGGTGGAACAGAGCACGGAGCAACCCCCCAGGGTTGTGGACGCACGGAGGTTCCGGGCGCGGACGAGAGCGGATGACAGAAGCCGCGCGCTCCTCCCCAAGTGCGCGCGGCCTCCGGAACGTAGCCCTCGGTCACTCTCCTGTCCACAGGGAATCCACAGGTGCTCCACCACTTCGGCACTCCTGCCCCGGTGCGGCGCCTCAGCCCTTGTCGATCTCCCCGGCCAGCTTCCGGAACCCGTCCCAGCTCAGCTTCGGCTTCCCCGGGTCCCACAGCTTCTGGGACGTCGCCCGCAGCGGCATCCGGATCCCCTGCGCGACCTGCGCCGCGGTCTGGGCGTTCGGGAAATCGCCCCAGACGGCGAACCGGCCGCCGAGGATCTGGCGGGAGTAGCGCGCCGGAACCGGGGTGGTGCCGCGCATGACGAGGGGGGTCCACTGCTCGTAGATCCGCTTGCCGGTGGGGTAGACGAAGTCGTTGGGCTGGCCGAGCACGTAGTAGAGGAACTCGTCGTTGAGGTTCAGCACCTGACGGCCCTCGCGCAGGTACTCGTCCGGCTGCCGGGCCCCGTACTCCTTGCCCGTCCAGTACTCGATCTCGATGTTCTTGGCCGCCTTGACGACAGTGTCGCGGAAGAGGCCGTCGTTCCATGCCTTGGGCTGCTTGCCGTGCGGGCGGACCACCGCCGCGCGGTCGTTGAGCCAGCCGGTGGCCAGGTCCGCGATCCCGGCCTTCGGCCCGTACTTCCGTACGGCTGCCGCCTGGAGCTGGGGGTAGGAGGCGGCCGGGTCGCGCGCCATCAGCGCGAGGTACTCGTCGGCGCCCAGGTGCCAGTACGTGCCGGGGAAGAGCTCCGTGTACTCGCCGAGGAGCTCGTCGACGAGTTTCGCCGCGCCCGGCTTGGAGATGTCGAGCGATCCCTGCGAGGCCACGCCCGACACATTGCGCAGCTGGAGATCGGGGTGGGCGCGCAGGACCGCGCCGAGGTGGCCCGGGGAGTCGATCTCCGGCACCACCTGGATGTGCAGCCGTCCGGCCAGGGCGACGATCTGCCGCACCTGCGCCTTGGTCAGGTGCTCGGGCGACACGATCTCGGGGTGGGTGTCGGACTCGATGCGGAAGGCCTGGTCGTCGGAGAAGTGCAGGCCGAGCTGGTTGAGCTTGAGGTCGGCCATCTCGCGCAGCCGGTCCTCGATCCAGCCGACGCTGTAGAACTTGCGTGCGATGTCGAGGTTGAGCCCGCGCTGCGGCCGGTCGGGGCGGTCGCGCACCTCGCCCTCCGGCATGACGCCGTCGGCCCGCACCGACTGTTTGAGGGTGCGGGTCCCGTAGAAGACGCCCGCCTGGCCGGGCCCGCTGATCGTGACGCGGCCGTCGTGGGCCTTCAGGGTGTACGACTCCGGGCCGCCCTCGGCCGTCGGAGTGAGGGCCAGTTCCACATCGCCGGCCCGCGCCGCCGCCTCGCCCCGGTAGGCGATCTTGAGCTCGCCCGCGAGCAGCCGCCCCTCGTCGGCGAGCCCCTTGCTGCCGTCCGCGATCACCACCGCGCTGCCCTTGCCGGGCCGCCAGCCGGGACCGTGGGCGGGGGTGTGCTCGCGTACGGCGGGGATGGCGCGGGGCGTCTTGGACAGCGGGTAGCTGCGGGTCGGGGAGGGAGTGGGGGCGGCGGACGAGGCCGAGGACGAGGCCGCGGCCCCGGACCTGCGGGCGTTGTCGGAGCTGTCGGGCCACAGGACGACGGTGAGCGTCGCCGCGACGGCCGCGGTGACGGCCGCTCCGCCCACGAGGGCGCCGCGTGAGAGCGACATCGGTCAGAAACCTCCGGTTCTAGCGGAAAGGGCACAGATACAGGAAAGAGAGCAGAAGCAAGGAGATAGCCGGTTGCTCTCCTCGCTATTTCGTACAGCAGTGATTCCGAAACCCTCCGGTCCGCTCCCGGCCCGCTCTCCCGTCACGCTCTCCCGTCCGGGTGAAATTCGCACATCCGCCGGACGGCCGTTGCCCGGCCTCGATACCTTTGAGGCACATTCGTCTCTCCCTTCACCCCGCATCCGCCTGGTCACTCCGGACCCTCACCACTCCAGGTTCACAGATGCCGCTGATTCGAGGAGCCCACGCTGTCCAGGTCCAGCGAGTCCCACGCCGGCCTGCCGGAGCAACCGCACCGGCCCGTCCGGCGGACCGCCGTGCCCGTACAGAGCTGCGGTGCGGCCCCCGGCCTGCCCGGTCCGTACGCCTTCGGCCTGCGGCGTTTCAACACCGCGCCCGTCGCGGACGTCGAGTCCGCCCTGCTGGACTGCTTCGGCAGCCACCGCTGGGCGCAGCGGCTGGCCGCCCACCGCCCCTACCCGGATCTGGACGCCCTGCTCGCCGCCGCGGACGAGGCGGGCTACGACCTCTCCCTCACCGAACGCGCCGAGGCGCTCGCCGCAGAGGCCTCCCCGGCGCTGGCGCCCGACGCGGCACCCTCCGCGCACCTCGCGCTGGCCGCCGCGCACGCCGCGTACGAGTCGAAGTTCGGGCATGTCTTCGTCATCTGCCTGGACGGGGTCCGCGCGGCCGAGCACCCGGACCAGGTGCTGGCGGGCATCCGGGCCAGGCTGGGCCACGACCCGGAGCAGGAGCGGGTGGTGACGGCGGACGAAATGCGGCGACTCGCCCGGGGTCGCATCATCGGTCTGGTATCGAGTCAGTAACGGGTTATCGGCGGGTCCGGATCGCCCCCGCCCTGCGGACAGGCCCGCGCCTAGCCCGTCCGTGCCTGATTGGTTGCCACTTTGATCACAGCGGAGGCCCCGCCGCGAACGAACCGACAAACCGTCGCTACGATGGCCGGGGCCGGTGGACCGTACCCGGCCGGGTCAGACCGACAGTCAAGCCGGCCGACCCCAATCCCCGCTCCCGGAGGGTTCTTCCGTGCCGGCTGGAACGCTGTACCGCGGCCGGGAAGGCATGTGGTCCTGGGTGGCTCATCGAGTCACCGGTGTCCTCATTTTCTTCTTCCTGTTCGTACACGTCCTGGACACCGCTCTCGTCCGTGTCTCCCCCGAGGCCTACGACGAGGTCGTGGCCACGTACAAGACATGGCCCGTCGCGCTCCTCGAATACGGCCTCGTGGCCGCGATTCTCTTCCACGCGCTGAACGGTCTCCGCATCATCGCTGTGGACTTCTGGGCCAAGGGCCCGCGACTCCAGAAGCAGATGCTCTGGACCGTGCTGGGCATCTGGATCGTGCTCATGGTCGGGGCCCTGTACCCCGTCCTCGGCCACGCCGTCCGTTCCATCTTCGGGAGCTGAGGCCCATGTCCACCGAGACTTCCGCGATCGGCGCAGTCGAAGGCGTCAGCCTCTACGACGTCGACAATCCGGCCCCTGTGATCGAGCCCCCGCGTACGCGGACCGGCAAGACGCCCAAGGGGTCGCGCACCAATTTCGAGATGTACGCCTGGCTCTTCATGCGCCTGTCGGGCATCGTCCTGGTCGTCCTGGTCATCGGCCACCTGCTGATCCAGCTGGTGCTGGACGGCGGCGTGTCCAAGGTCGGCTTCGCCTTCGTGGCCGGCCGCTGGGCCTCGCCGTTCTGGCAGATGTGGGACCTGACGATGCTGTGGCTCGCCATGCTGCACGGCGCCAACGGTCTCCGTACGGTCATCAACGACTACGCCGAACGGGACAACACCCGGTTCTGGCTGAAGATGCTGCTGTACACCGCCACGGTGTTCACCGTCCTGCTGGGCACGCTGGTGATCTTCACCTTCGACCCGAACATCCGCTAGGCGCCGGGCCCGAAGGACCAGAGGTAAACCATGCAGATCCACAAGTACGACACCGTCATCGTCGGCGCCGGCGGCGCCGGCATGCGCGCGGCCATCGAGTCGACCAAGCGCAGCCGCACCGCCGTGCTGACCAAGCTCTATCCCACCCGCTCCCACACGGGCGCCGCGCAGGGCGGTATGGCCGCCGCGCTGGCGAACGTGGAGGAGGACAACTGGGAGTGGCACACCTTCGACACGATCAAGGGCGGCGACTACCTGGTCGACCAGGACGCCGCCGAGATCCTGGCGAAGGAGGCCATCGACGCCGTTCTCGACCTGGAGAAGATGGGCCTGCCGTTCGGTCGTACGCCCGAGGGCAAGATCGACCAGCGCCGCTTCGGCGGTCACTCCCGCAACCACGGTGAGGCCCCGGTCCGCCGCGCCTGCTACTCGGGCGACCGCACCGGCCACATGATCCTCCAGACGCTGTACCAGAACTGCGTCAAGGAGGGCGTGGAGTTCTTCAACGAGTTCTACGTCCTGGACCAGCTGGTCGTCGAGGAGGACGGCGTCAAGAAGTCCGCCGGCGTCGTCGCCTACGAGCTGGCCACCGGCGAGATCCACGTCTTCCAGGCGAAGTCGGTCATCTACGCCTCCGGCGGCACCGGCAAGTTCTTCAAGGTGACGTCGAACGCGCACACCCTGACCGGTGACGGCCAGGCCGCCTGCTACCGCCGCGGTCTGCCGCTGGAGGACATGGAGTTCTTCCAGTTCCACCCGACGGGCATCTGGCGCATGGGCATCCTGCTGACGGAGGGCGCCCGCGGTGAGGGCGGCATCCTCCGCAACAAGGACGGCGAGCGCTTCATGGAGAAGTACGCGCCCGTCATGAAGGACCTGGCCTCGCGTGACGTCGTCTCGCGCTCCATCTACACGGAGATCCGCGAGGGCCGCGGCTGCGGTCCGGCCGGCGACCACGTCTACCTCGACCTGACGCACCTGCCGCCGGAGCAGCTGGACGCCAAGCTCCCGGACATCACCGAGTTCGCGCGTACGTACCTCGGCATCGAGCCCTACACGGACCCGATCCCGATCCAGCCGACCGCGCACTACGCCATGGGCGGCATCCCGACCAACGTCGAGGGCGAGGTGCTGGCCGACAACACCACCGTCGTGCCGGGCCTGTACGCCGCCGGCGAGGTCGCCTGTGTCTCCGTGCACGGTGCCAACCGCCTCGGCACCAACTCGCTGCTGGACATCAACGTCTTCGGACGCCGCTCCGGCATCGCCGCCGCCGAGTACTCCGCGAAGCACGACTTCGTCACGCTTCCCGAGAACCCGGCGCAGCAGGTCGTCGACCAGGTCGAGCGGCTGCGCAACTCCACGGGCACCGAGCGCGTCTCGGCGATCCGGCTGGAGCTGCAGGAGTGCATGGACGCCAACGTGATGGTGTTCCGCACCGAGCAGACCATCAAGACCGCGGTCGACAAGATCGCGGAGCTGCGCAGGCGCTACCTCGACGTGTCCATCCAGGACAAGGGCAAGCGGTTCAACACGGACCTGCTGGAGGCCATCGAGCTGGGCAACCTGCTCGACCTCGCCGAGGTCATGGCGACTTCGGCGCTGGCGCGCAAGGAGTCCCGCGGCGGTCACTACCGCGAGGACTACCCGACCCGCGACGACGTCAACTTCATGCGCCACACCATGGCGTACCGCGAGGTCGCCGACGACGGCACCGAGTCGATCCGGCTGGACTACAAGCCGGTCGTCCAGACCCGCTACCAGCCGATGGAGCGTAAGTACTGATGGCTACCCCCACGATGGAAAAGGCCGACAAGGTCCCTGAGCCCGAGGCCGGCTTCGCCGATTCCCCGTACATCACGGCCACCTTCCGGATCCGCCGGTTCAACCCGGAGGTCTCCGAGGAGTCCGTGTGGCAGGACTTCCAGGTCGAGATCGACCCGAAGGAGCGTGTTCTCGACGCCCTTCACAAGATCAAGTGGGAGACCGACGGAACGCTGACGTTCCGCCGCTCCTGCGCGCACGGCATCTGCGGCTCTGACGCGATGCGGATCAACGGCAAGAACAGGCTCGCCTGCAAGACGCTGATCAAGGACCTGAGCCCGGAGAAGCCGATCACGATCGAGGCCATCAAGGGCCTCACGGTCCTCAAGGACCTCGTGGTCGACATGGACCCGTTCTTCCAGGCCTACCGCGACGTCATGCCCTTCCTCGTCACCAAGGGGAACGAGCCGACCCGCGAGCGTCTGCAGTCCCCCGAGGACCGCGAGCGCTTCGACGACACCACCAAGTGCATCCTGTGCGCCGCGTGCACGTCCTCGTGCCCGGTGTTCTGGAACGACGGGCAGTACTTCGGCCCGGCGGCGATCGTCAACGCGCACCGCTTCATCTTCGACTCGCGCGACGAGGGCGGCGAGCAGCGCCTGGAGATCCTCAACGACCGTGACGGTGTGTGGCGTTGCCGCACCACGTTCAACTGCACGGACGCCTGCCCGCGTGGCATCGAGGTCACCAAGGCGATCCAGGAGGTCAAGCGCGCGCTGATCACGCGTCGCTTCTGACCCGCCCTTCGCCTCAGGCGCACCGGCCCCGTCGACCGCAGGATCTCTGCGGGAGGCGGGGCCTCTTGCTGCGCCCCGCGACCCGTGACGGTACGGTCGTGCGGAACCGAGCACCGGTTCGCCGCCCGCGGTCCAGCACGGCACGGGGGTGCACACCACTGACCGAGAGCAGGCAACGTTGAGCGATCCGAATCCGTACGCGGGCGACCCACACGCCTGGGGACCTCCCCAGAAGCCGGTGAATCCGCCCACCGTCGCGGACGGCCAGGCCTACGGATACCCGGCCTACGGATACCCGCAGGCGACGCCCGACCCGGCGGCCCAGCCCGGCTACGACTACCAGGCGGGCCCGCCGATGCTGCCGGGCCAGGGCTACCCGGGCCCGCAGGGCATGATGCCGATGGGCGGCGGACCCGTGCTGTCGTTCGGCGACATCACCGTGACGAACGACTCGGTCGTGACTCCGTCCGGGACGATGCCGCTCAAGGGTGCCGTGTGGACGGCCACGGACATGTCCCGCACCGAGGAGAAGATCCCCACGGTCGGCATCGTCCTGGCCATCGTCTTCGCCGTGTTCTGCCTGATCGGGCTGCTCTTCCTCCTGATGAAGGAGAAGCGGACGACGGGCTTCATCCAGATCACGGTGACCAGTGCCGGCCGCCACCACTCGACGATGATCCCGGCGCTCGGTCCGGAGACCTTCCAGATGGTGATGGCCCAGATCAACACGGCCCGTTCGATGAGCGTCTGAGCGGCGCGCTCCACGCTGGACCGTCGGGGGCTGTCCCGTAACACCTCGCGGGACAGCCCTCAGTCCCAGGCGGCGCCGCCCCGGTCCTCGGCGACGACCATGATGCGCCGCAGCATGGCGTTGAGCAGCCGGCGTTCGTCCTTGCCGAGGACGCCGAGCAGCCGCTCCTCCTCGTTGCCGAGGACGTCCATCGCGCCGAGCCATGTCGAGCGTCCCCGGTCCGTCAACTCCACGTCCACGCGCCGCCGGTCGGTGGTGGAGGGCGTACGGCGGACGAATCCGCGACGCTCCAGCGCGTCCAGCCGGCCGGTGACGGAGGCGGGCGCGAGGTCGAGGTCGGCGCTGAGATCGGACGGGGCGGCCGTGCCGCCGCGCCCGGCGAGCTTGTGCAGGGTGTCGAACTCCTGGCGGTCCAGGTCGAAGTCGAGGAGGGACTGCTCGCGCACCCGGCGCAGATGGACGGAGAGCTTCTTCATCCTGGTCACCGCGCCCTCGACGTCCGGGTCGAGTTCCGGAAGCACCGGCTTCCACCGCTCCACGTGTCCGTCGGTCCAGTCGCGTCGCTCCATGGTCCACAGCCTACGCCGAACCCCAACTGCCTTTCGTTGCCTCATATTTCGTTGACGAATACTTCGGAAACGAAATAGATTCCGCGCCATGCCTCATCCTCTGCGCACCCGCTCCTTCCGCCTGCTCTTCATCGGGCGCAGCCTCTCGATGCTCGGTGACGCGGCGATCCCCGCGGCCCTCACCCTCGCGGTCTACCTGGCCACCGGCTCGACCGGCGCGCTCGCGCTGGTGCTCGCGTGCGCGATGGTGCCCAAGCTGCTCCTGCTGCCGCTCGGCGGCGTCGTGGGCGACCGCTTCAACGCCCGTACGGTCGCGCTCACCACCGATCTCGTACGGTGCGCCAGCCAGCTCTTCGTCGGCGCCGAACTCCTGTCCGGCGCACCGGCGCTGTGGCAGATCGCGGTGGCGGAGGCGATCGGCGGTGCCGCCGGGGCGTTCGCGATGCCGACCGTCTCACCGCTGATCCGGGGCACCGTGGCGGAGGCCGGGCTGCTGCGCGCCAACTCCCTGATGGCGGTGGTCAGCAGCGCCACCCGGATCGGCGGCCCGGCCGTCGCGGGAGCGCTGGTCCTCACGGCCGGGCCCGGCTGGGCGTTCGTACTGGACGGCGCCAGCTTCGCGGTCAGCGCGGCCCTGCTGTCCGCGATCGACGTCCGGCACGTCCGGGTCGCCCGCAGCTCCGTGCTCAGCGACCTCAAGGAGGGCTGGGGCGAGGTCCGCGGCCGCGACTGGTACTGGACGAGCCTGATCGCGCACTCCGTCTGGAACGGCGCGGCGGCCGTCCTGATGACCCTCGGCCCCGCGCTCTTCCTCCACCACCTGGGCGGCAGGGGCATGTGGCTCGCCTTCCTCCAGACCGGCGCCGTCGGACTGCTGCTCGGCTCGCTGCTGGCCGGCCGGGCCCGCCCTCGCCGCCCGGTCCTGATCGCCAACCTGGGCCTCGCCCTGTACGCGCTGCCGCTCTGCCTGCTGGCCGCCCACGCCCCGGCGCTCGTCGCCATCGCCGCGTACGGGGTCTCCCAGGCCGGGCTCGGCTACCTCAACCCGGTCTGGGAGACCGCCGTCCAGTCCGCCGTGCCCGCGCACGCGCTGGCGCGGGTGACCTCGTACGACTGGCTGCTCTCGCTCGGGGCGATGCCGCTGGGGTACGCCCTCGCGCCGCTGGCGGCCTCCGCCTGGGGGGCCGAACTCCCGCTGGCCGCAGCGGGGGTGGCGGTCGGCGCGGCCTGTCTGGCCACCGCCGCGGTGCCGGGGGTACGACGCTTCACGTCGCCCGACGGGAGGGTGACGCGCACCACCGGGGCACCCGCTTGAACATGTTCAAATGCAGGTCTACAGTCCATGACAACAGCAGCAATTGAACGCGTTCAAGGGAGGGTGGGGCATGGACCTCACTGTTGTCGCGTACGTCATCTACCTGCTCATCAGCGTGGCGCTCACCATCTGGGTGGCCCGCACGCTCAGCCGCAACGGCAAGGTGTTCCTCGCCGATGTACTGCACGGGAACGAGAAACTCGCGGATGCCGTCAACCACCTGCTGGTGGTCGGCTTCTACCTGGTCAACCTGGGGTTCGTAACGCTCTACCTGAAGAACTCCGAGGAGGTCACCGACGCCCGCGGCCTCTTCGACGCGCTCTCGGTGAAGGTCGGCGTCGTCCTGCTCGTCCTCGGGGTCATGCACCTCGGCAACGTCTACGTGCTGAACCGGATCCGCCGCCGGGGAATGATGGAGCGCCAGCACACCCCGCCCGTGGCGCCGCAGGGCTGGACGCCTCCGGGCCCCGGTCCGTGGACCGCTCCCGCCGGCAAGGCGTGAGGGCGGGCCATGACAGCCCGGACAGCTGGGCAGCGCCAGTCCGTCAGCCGGCTCACCGTGCTCTACGACGCGCAGTGCTCGCTCTGCGTCCATCTGCGGCAGTGGCTGACGCGGCAGCGTCAGCTGGTCCCGCTGGACCTGGTCCCGGCGGGCTCCGCGGAGGCGCACCGCCGCTTCCCCGCGCTCGACCACTCCCGGACGCTGGAGGAGATCACGGTGATCGGTGACGGGGGCCAGGTCTACCGGTCCACGTCCGCGTGGATCGTCTGCCTCTGGGCGCTGGCCGAGCACCGGCCGAAGGCCCACTGGCTGACCACCCCGGCCGGCCGCCCGTTCGCCAGGGCGACCGTCCTCGCCGCCGCGAAGTACCGCTCACTGACGGCGGCGCCCTGCGGGGCGGACGGGGGCGGAGGCGGCGAGTGCGCGGTGCGGGGGCCGGAGCCGGGCACGCAGTGATCCCGGATACCCTCGGGACCGTGGTGAAGGAAGAGAAGGACGTGAAGGAAGCCAAGGCTCCCAAGAGCGAGCAGACCCGCACGCTCATCCTCGAAACCGCGCTCCGGCTCTTCCAGGAACGCGGTTACGACAAGACGACGATGCGGGCCATCGCCCAGGAGGCCGGGGTCTCCGTAGGGAACGCGTACTACTACTTCTCGTCCAAGGAACACCTCGTCCAGGGCTTCTACGACCGGATCGCCGCCGAGCACGAGGCGGCGGTCCAGCCGGTCCTGGCCGGCGACCAGGACCTCGCGGTACGCATCCGCGGGGTCCTCCTCTGCTGGCTGGACGTGGCGGAGCCGTACCACCGCTTCGCCGCCCAGTTCTTCAAGAACGCCGCCGACCCGGAGAGCCCGCTCAGCCCCTTCTCCGAGGACTCCTTCGCGGCCCGCGACGCGGCGATCTCCATCCACCGGCGCTGCCTGGCGGGCGCGGACACCAAGGTCGATCCCGAACTGGCCGAGCTGCTGCCGCAGCTGATGTGGCTGAACCAGATGGGCCTGGTGCTGTACTGGGTGTACGACCGCACGGACAACGCCGAACGCAGCCGCCGGCTCGTGGAGCGCACCGCCCCGATCGTCGCGCGGGCGATCGCGCTGTCCCGGTTCCGGGTGCTGCGGCCGCTCGTGCGCCAAGTACACGCGGTGCTGGAGGAGTTCCTGCCGGGCGCGACGGGCCGCACGACGGCGCAGACGACGGAGCGGCCGCCCCGTTGATGCCGGAGCGGCCGCCCCGTTGATGCCGGGGCGGTGGCTCTGACCGCTACTTCATGACAGTTCGTCAGATCCAGCCGAGTTCCCACAGCCGCCAGATGCCGGTGCCGTCCGAGAGGTACTGCGAACCGGACACGTCGGGCTTGGCGAGGACGTAGTCCTTCTTCTGCCACAGCGGGACGAGCGGCACGTCCTCGCCGACCAGCTTCTGGAGGTCCTTGAAGTCGGCCGAGGTGCGGCTGCGGTCGCTGAACTGCAGCGTGTCGCTGATCAGCTGGTCCATCTTCTTGCTGCTGTAGCCGTTGTGGAGGCTGGTGTCGCGGCCCACGAGGGGCTGGCTGAAGGTGTCGGGGTCCGGGTAGTCGGGGAGCCAGCCGACGGTGTACATGTCGTACTTACCGGCCGCGTAGCCCTTCTGGAACGCCGTCCACTCCACGGACTTGATCGTCACCTTGAACAGCCCGTCGGCGTTCAGCTGCCGCTGGATCTCCTTGCTCTCCGGCGTGTACGAGTCGCCGGTGCGGTAGGCGAAGGTGATCGGAAGCGGCAGCTGGACGCCCGCTTCCTCCAGCAGCTTCCTGGCGCGCTTGGGGTCGGGCGACGGGTACTCGTCGAAGAACGGGGTGCTGTGCCCGATGTAGCCCTGCGGGATCAGCGAGTAGAGCGGCTCGACGGTGCCCTGGTAGACCTTGGTCACCAGCGGCGCGCGGTCGATGATCGACGCGATGGCCTGCCGGACCCGCTTGTCGGCGAGCGGCGAACCGGCGCGGACGTTGAAGACGAGGTTGCGGATCTCGGCGCTGTCCGCCTCGGTGACGCGCTGATCGGCGTCACCGGGGTTCAGCTCGGCGAGCGCGGACGGCGGGAGCTGACGGTGCGTGACATCGATCTGCCCCGACTTCCAGGCCGACAGCAGGTCGTCCGACTCCTTGTAGTAGCGCACGGTGACCGGTCCGCCGGTCTTCTTCAGCGCGCCCTTGTACTTGGTGTTCGGCACCAGTTCGGCCTTGGAGCCCGGCTGGTACGACTTGAGCACGTACGGCCCCGAGCCGCTGACCTTGTTGTCGGAGCGCAGCTTGTTCTCCGAGTAGGCCTCCCGGTCGACGATCGAACCGGCCCCGGTGGCGAGCTTCTGCGGGAACGTCGCGTCGCGCGCGGAGAGGTTGAACGTGATCATCCGGCCCTCGGTCACCACGTTCTTGAGGGTCGGGAACAGCACAGAGGGGCCGACGTCCGTCTTGATCCTGAGCATGCGCTCGAAGGAGTACTTGACGTCCTCCGCGGTGATCTTCCGGCCGTTGGAGAACGACAGGTCGTCACGGAGCTTGCACTGGTACGTCTGGAGCTTCCCGCCGAGGAAGCCGCAGCTCTCGGCCGCGTCCGGCTCGGGGACGATCGCCCCGGACTTGAACGTCATGAGGGACTGGTAGACGTTGCTGTACATCGCCCACGAGCCGGCGTCGTACGCACCCGCCGGGTCGAGCGAGGTCACCACGTCGGTCGTGCCGACGGAGACCGGATCCTCCTTCGCTCCGTCCGAAGGAAGCAACTGCCAGGCGCCGACGCCTGCGATGACCAAAACCGCGAGAATCGCGAGAATCCGTATTCGGATCGACCGCATTGCCGTGCTCTCCCTTAACAGCCCCACCTCGGTGTCGCGCTCAGATACGCAGATCACCGCACGTTCGCGCTCAGCCAATCACACGATTTTCACATCTGGAAGAGCAAATCAGGGATACATAGCCTTTTGTTCGTTACTTGAAACCTTCGTCGATAGGCCGAATACAGAGGGTTGGTGACCGGTCACCGAATTCGCCCCGGGGAGGCGGACTAGGCCTGCTTGGAGGCGAGTTCGACGACGGTGATGTCAGAGGGGGCGCCGACCCGTACCGGCGGACCCCAGGCGCCCGCGCCGCGCGTGACGTACAGCTGGGTGTCGCCGTAGCGTTCGAGACCGGCGACCGTGGGGTTGGACAGTTCCGCGATGTAGTTGCCCGGCCAGAGCTGGCCGCCGTGGGTGTGCCCGGAGAGTTGCAGGTCCACGCCGTGCGCGACGGCCTCGTCGATGAGGACGGGCTGATGGGCCATGAGGACGGCGGCCCGTGAGCGGTCCCGGTCGCCCAGGGCGCGGCCGAAGTCCGGGCCCTGTCCCTCGCTCTCGCCCCCGATGTCATTGACCCCGGCCAGATCGAAGCCGTCGATCTCCACCCGGGCATTCTCCAGCGGGTGCATCCCCAATTCCCTTACGTGGTCCACCCATTGGGCCGCACCGGAGTAGTACTCGTGGTTGCCGGTGACAAAGAACGCGCCGTGCCGGGAGCGGAGGCCCGCGAGTGGCTCCGCCGCCGGACCGAGATCCGCGACCGATCCGTCGACCAGGTCACCGACGACCGCGATCAGGTCGGGCTGGGTCCGGTTGACCGTGTCGACGATCCGCTGGGTGTGCGCCCGGCCCAGGATCGGGCCGAGGTGGATGTCGCTGACCACGGCGATCCGGAAACCGTGCGCGGAGCGGGGCAGCCGGGCCAGCGGGATGGTCACGCGCTTGACCCTCGGGCCGCGCAGCACCCCGTACGTGCCGTACCCGACCGTGCCGAGCCCGGCGACGGCCGCGGCGCCCCCGACGGCCCGAGCGACGAAGAGCCGGCGCGAGGCGGAGGGGGCGGGGGGTGTGGAGGACGCGGGCGGCGCGGCCGTCCTGGTGTCGGTTCCGGCGCGCTCGGCCTCGGCCGCCGCCCGCCCGTTCCCCGGCGTGCGCGCGGTCTCCGGCGTGCGCGCGGTCTCCGGCGTGCGCGCGGTCTCCGGCGTGTGTGCCGGCTCGGCCCCGGCGTCGGCCCCGTCCGGTGTCGCCCGGCGCGCGAGCAGCCGGCGCAGCAGCGGCCGCACCGCCTCGCCGACCAGCAGGGCCAGCGTCAGGTAGAGCAGCGCGGCCAGCCACAGATAGCCCGGCCAGGCCAGCACCCGCTGGAGCCAGAACGGCGCACCCGAACGACCGGAGACCAGGGCGCCGACGCTCAGCAGCGGGAGTGCGTACGCCGCCACCGTGCCCGCCCGGCGCAGCCCACTGCCCGCGGCTGTGGTGTCACCGACGAAGCGGCGCCACACATAGCGGTGCACGGCGACGAGCAGCGCGAGGGCCACGATCGCCAGCAGAGCGAATCCAATGACTGCCACGTGCGCTGCCCCGCCCTTTTTGTCCGTATCCGGTCCGTACGAGGTACTGCGTCGCTACGCGGACCGGTCTCGCAACGCTCTGATGCCACGGAACCCGATCACGCCAACCGCCGTCCCCAGAAGAAAGGACGTGATGGCGAGCAGCAGATGCACCCAGAAGTACGCAGTAGGGTCACCCGCGTCGTCGAAGGCGAGACCGCTGCCGTCCTTCCACAGGTTCTTGACGAAAGTGATCCAGATGAACCAGCTCCACACCCCGAATGCGAGCAGGAACCAGGAGACGGGGCGGCTGAGCTTCATGGACTCAGTATCTCCGGCTCGCCGGGGCCGGCTCGCCCGGGGTGGGCTGTCCTGGGGTGGGCTGTCCCGGCGGTACGCACGGCGGGTCATACCGTCGGTGCCTATTTTCACATCAACTGCATGTACGTTTTCGACCGTGTCAGCTCTCAAGAAGACCGCGCTGGCGGTCACCTCTGCCGCTCTGCTGTCCGTTTTCGCCGTCAGCCCTGCCTCTGCGGTCTCCCAGGACAGCACCGACGACGCGCCGAAGCCGCCCTCGGACATGTCGCGGATCGGTGGCGAACAGCTCGGCCTGTCCGGCACCCAGGTGAATCTCGGCCCCGGGGCGCCGGTCCTGCCCAAGGGTCTGACCGGCAGATCGTGGATGGTCTCCGACGCCGAGAGCGGTGAGGTGCTCGCCTCGCACAATCCGCACTGGCGGCTGCCTCCGGCCTCCACCCTGAAGATGCTGTTCGCGGACACCGTGATGCCGGCACCGGCCCTGCAGCCGAAGACCCGGAAGTACACGGTGAAGGACGAGGACCTCGCGGACATGGGCGAGGGCAGCAGCCTGGTGGGGGTGAAGGAGGACCTCAGCTACACGGTGCACGACCTGTGGCTCGGCGTCTTCCTGCGTTCGGGCAACGACGCGGTGCACGTGCTGTCCGCGATGTACGGGGGCGTCCCGAAGACCGTCCACGACATGAACAGCCACGCCGAGGAGCTGCAGGCCCTGGACACCAACGTCGTGTCGCCCGACGGCTACGACGCCCCCAAGCAGGTGTCCAGCGCGTACGACCTGACCCTGTTCGCCCGCAGCGGGCTGCAGAACGCGGACTTCCGCGAGTACTGCGCGACCGGCACGGCGGAGTTCCCCGGCAAGAAGGAGAAGGGCGAGAAGCGGGAGGAGTTCGGCATCCAGAACACCAACCGGCTGCTCACCGGCGCCGACGGCGTCACCCCGTACAAGGGCATCGCGGGCGTCAAGAACGGCTACACGACGCACGCGGGCAACACCTTCACGGGTGTCGCGGAGCGCGACGGCAAGGTGCTGCTCGTCACCGTCATGCATCCGTCGTCGGAGGAGACGCACTCCGTCTACAAGGAGGCGGCGAGCCTGCTCGACTGGGGCTTCAGCGCGAGCGGCAAGGTGACACCGGTCGGCGAACTGGTGCCCCCGAAGTCCGCGATGCCCGACACCGGCACGGGCAAGGGCGCGGAGGCCGACGGCCCCGCCGCCGCCAAGGACGGGCACGGTGCGGCGAAGACCACCAAGGCCGCCGCCACGAGCGGTTCCGGCGGGGTCGGGGTCGCGCTGGGCATCGTCGGCGGGGTGCTGGTGCTGGTCGCCGGGGCCGCGTACCTGGTCAACCGGCGCTGGCCGCTGCCGGACCTGGTGCGCCGCCGCCCCCGCCCCTGACCTCCCCGACCCCGAGCCGGGTGCGCTAGGCCCGGGTGCTCCCGCCCCGGGCCTCGCCGCCGCCGGCCGGGGCGGCTGGGGCGTCCGGGGCGTCCGGGGCGTCCGGGGCAGCTGAGGCGTCCGCGGCCTCCGGGGCGCCCGAGGCTTCCGGGGCCGCGTCGCCCTCCACGGGGCGCGGCTCCTCGGCGTCCTTGCTGGGCGTCGCCGTCCAGGCGGCGCAGAACAGCAGCAGCTTCGCGGTGAAGTTGATCCACAGCAGCAGGGCGATCGGCACGCCGAACGCGCCGTACATGCTCTTCGACGCGACGCCCTTCATATAGCTGCCGAGCAGCAGCTTCAGCAGCTCGAAGCCGACCGCGCCGATCAGCGAGGCGACGATCAGACGGCGTCGCGGCGGCTCGACGCCGGGCAGCAGCGTCAGCAGGTAGAGCAGCAGCAGGAAGTCGGCGCACACCGCCACCGCCAGGGCCGCGATCCGCAGCAGCACACCGCCCGCGCCGTCTTCGGGAATGTTGAGCAGATCCGCGACCCAGCCGACCGCGACGGAGCCGACCGAGGAGATCGCCAGGGTCACCAGCGCCGCCCCGCCCAGGCCGAACAGCACCCCGGCGTCCTTGAGCTTGCGGATGACCGGATTGCCCTCGTCCAGATCGTCCATGTCCCACACCGCGCGCAGACAGTCCCGCATCGAGCCGATCCAGCCGATGCCGGTGAAGAGCAGCAGCGCACCGGCCACAAGGCCGACCGTGCCCGCGTGCGCCACCAGATTGTCGATGCCCAGCTGGTCGGAGATGCCGGGGACCTGCTCGGCGACCTTGTCCTCGATCTTGTCGAGCTGGCTGTCGGAGAGCAGCGCGGCACCGATCGCCGCGGCGACCGCGATCAGCGGGAAGAGCGCCAGGAAGCTGATGAACGTGATCGCCGCCGCGAGCCGCGCCCAGTGGACCCGTACCAGCGTTTCGTAACTGCGCCAGACGTGCGTCTCCATCAGCCGGGAGACGAGCGGACCGATGACGGGGAGTTTTTTCAGCCAGTCCATGACGTACGACTACCCTCCTCGCCACCGAAAACCGGCGTCCGGTCGGCCGCGTAGGAGATGACACCCTTTCAATCACCCATTTCGGTGAGTGTTGTAACAAATCCCTCAAAGGTGTTTTCTCGGGCGATACGGTCACCCTCATGTCTGTCGACACCGTGTCCCTGACCGGCTGGGGCCGCACCGCCCCGACGACCGCGCTGCGCTTCCGCCCCGGTAGTTACGAGGAGGCGGCGGCGACGGTACGCGGCTGCGGGCCCCGTGGCTCGATCGCCAGAGGGCTGGGCCGGGCGCACGGTGATTCGGCCCAGAACGCCGGGGGTTCGGTCCTCGACATGACGGCGCTGAACCGCGTCCTCGCCTTCGACGCCGGGACGGGTGAGGTGGTGTGCGAGGCGGGTGCGAGCCTGCACCGGCTGCTGGAGGTGCTGCTTCCGCTCGGCTGGTTCCTGCCGGTGACGCCCGGCAGCCGGTACATCACGGTGGGCGGCGCGATCGGCTCCGACGTCCACGGCGACGACCACCGCGTCGCGGGCTCCTTCTCGCGGCACGTCGTACGGTTCGAGCTGCTCACCGCCGACGGCGGCATCCGTACGGTACGGCCCGGCACCCCGCTCTTCGACGCGACCACCGGCGGCATGGGCCTGACCGGGGTGATCCTCTCGGCCACGCTCCGGTTCCACCCCGTCGCGACGTCCCTGATGTCGGTCGACACCGAACGGGCCGCCGATCTGGACGATCTGCTGGCCCGCCTCGCCACGGCCGGCGAGCACCACCGTTACGCGTCCGCCCGGATCGACCTGACCTCGCGCGGCCGGGCGACGGGCCGGGGCGTACTGACCAGCGGGGAACACGCCCCCTTGGACGCACTCCCGGCGCACGCCCAGCGCACACCGCTCGCCTTCCGCACCGCCCAACGGCCCGCCGCCTCCCCGCTCGGCTCGGGACTCGTCCCGGATCTCGTCTCGGGAGGGCTGGTCGGCCGCGCCGCCTCGGCCGCCCTGGCCGAACTCCGCCACCGCCGGGCGCCCCGGTCCCGCACCGGCGAGCTGCGGCGCGTCTCCGCCTTCTTCCACCCGATGGACGCCGTGCCGCACTGGAGCCCGGTCCAGGGGCGCGGCGGTCTCGTGCACTACGAATTCGCCGTCGGCCACGGGCAGGAGGAGACGCTGCACCGGATCGTCCGGCAGCTCTCGCGGCGGCGCCGCGCACCGTTCCCCGGCGTGCTCCGGCGGTTCGGTGCGGGCGGTCCCGGCTGGCTGTCGTTCCCGGTGCCGGGCTGGGCGCTCTCCCTCGACCTGCCGGCCGCCCTGCCGGGGCTGGCCCGCTTCCTCGACGGCCTGGACGAGGAGGTGGCGGCCGCGGGCGGCCGGGTCTGCCTGACGAACGACTCACGGATCCGCCCGGACGTGCTGGCCGCGATGTATCCCCGACTGGGCGACTTCCGTTCACTGCGTGCCGAGTTGGACCCGGACGGCGCGTTCAGATCCGACCTCTCGCGCCGGCTCTCGCTCTGACCGACGCGCCGCCCACGCCTCTCCGTTCCCCGCTTCCACTCGCTTTCCCCCGCCTTCCCTCGCCTTCTCCCCCTCCCCCTCCCCCAAGGAGCGTTTCCGTGAAGGATGCATTCGGTGCCCCGCAGTCCTTGCTCGTCCTCGGCGGCACATCGGAGATCGGGCTCGCCACCGCACGCCGCCTGATCGCCTGCCGCACCCGCACGGTCTGGCTGGCCGGCCGCCCCTCCCCCGCCCTGGAGTCCGCGGCGGCCGAGCTGCGCGGGCGCGGCGCCTACGTCCGTACCGTCGACTTCGACGCGCTGGACACCGAGTCGCACGAGACCACCCTCGGCAAGATCTTCACCGAGGGCGACATCGATATGGTGCTCCTCGCCTTCGGTATCCCCGGCGACCAGGAACGTGACGAGGAGGAACCCCTCTCGGCGGTCCGGGTCGCCCAGACGAACTACACGGGGGCCGTCTCCGCCGGGCTGGTGTGCGCGGGCGCACTCCAGGCGCAGGGGCACGGCTCGCTGGTGGTGCTGTCGTCGGTGGCCGGGGAGCGCGCACGGCGCGCGGACTTCATCTACGGGTCGAGCAAGGCGGGCCTGGACGCGTTCGCCCAGGGGCTGGGGGACGCGCTGCACGGCACGGGCGTGCACGTGATGGTCGTCCGCCCCGGTCCCGTGCGGTCGGCCGGTACGGCGGCGGAGACGCCGCTCGCGACGATCCCGTTCACCCGGACGCCCCTGGTCACCACGCCGGACGCGGTCGCGGCCGCGATCGTGACGGGGCTGCGCCGCCGCTCGGAGACGGTGTGGGTGCCGGGGGCGCTGCGGGCGGTGATGTCGGCGCTGCGGCATGTGCCGCGCCCGCTGTTCCGGCGGCTACCGGTCTGATCCGGCCAGCTCCGGGTCCATCGGCTCCGGGCCTGCCGGCTCAGGGTCTATCGGCTCAGGGGTGGAGCGAGGGCGCGTCCACGGAGCTGCCGCTCTGCGCGGGGAGGGCGGGCGCGCCGCCGCCAGCCGCGAACGGGAACTCGTTGATCTTGCGCCAGACGCTGTCCTGGCCCTGTTCGTACAGAGCGAAGGAACCGCAGGTCCAGGCGGCCTCGTAGTCGCCCAGCTCCGCGTACGCCCGGTCCATCGCCTCTTCGGAGATGTCGTGCGCCACGGTCACGTGCGGGTGGTACGGGAACTGGAGCTCGCGCACCAGCGGCCCCGACGCGTCCCGGACCCGCTTCTGCAGCCAGGAGCAGGCCGAGGCGCCCTCGACGACCTGGACGAAGACGACCGGCGAGAGCGGGCGGAAGGTGCCCGTGCCGGACAGCCGCATCGGGAAGGGGCGGCCACCGGACGCGATCCCGGCGAGATGCGCCTCGATCGCGGGCAGGTGGGCCGCCTCCGCCTCGGTCGGCGGAAGGAGGGTGACGTGGGTGGGAATGCCATGCGCGGCAGGGTCCCCGAAGCTCGCGCGCCGCTGCTGGAGCAGGCTGCCGTAGGGCTCCGGGACCGCGATCGAAACGCCGAGCGTTACGGTCCCCACGTCGTTCTCCTCAATCCTTGATGGTCTGTTTTCAGCCACCGACGGCCGCAAGCTTTACGCCGCCAGTGTGCCGCCTGTGGAGGTGGTACCGCCAGGGTCCTTGGACTCAGTGCTTCGCGGGCAGAAGACCCATGCGGTCGTAGGTCCGCGCCAGGGTCTCGGCGGCGACGGCCCTGGCCTTCTCCGCTCCCTTGGCCAGGATGGAGTCCAGCGTCTCGGTGTCGTCGAGATATTCCTGGGTGCGGGTGCGGAACGGTGTGACGAAATCGACCATGACCTCCGCGAGGTCGGTCTTCAGCGCACCGTAGCCCTTGCCCTCGTACTTCTGCTCCAGGTCGGCGACGGACGTGTCGGTGAGCGTCGAGTAGATGGACAGCAGATTGCTGACGCCCGGCTTCTCCGCGGGGTCGAAACGGATCACCGTGTCGGTGTCGGTGATCGCGCTCTTCACCTTCTTGGCGGTGACCTTCGGCTCGTCCAGGAGGTTGATCAGACCCTTGGGATTCGCCGTCGACTTGCTCATCTTCGCGGACGGGTCCTGGAGGTCGTAGATCTTTCCGGTCTCCTTGAGGATGTACGGGTCCGGCACGGTGAACGTGTCGCCGTAGCTGCCGTTGAACCGCTCCGCGAGGTTGCGGGTCAGCTCCAGGTGCTGGCGCTGGTCCTCGCCCACCGGGACCTGGTCGGCCTGGTAGAGCAGGATGTCCGCGACCATCAGCATCGGATAGGTGAAGAGCCCCACCGTGGTGCGGTCGGTGCCCTGCTTGCCGGACTTGTCCTTGAACTGCGTCATCCGGGCCGCCTCACCGAAGCCGGCCAGGCAGTTCATGACCCAGCCGAGCTGGGCGTGCTCGGGGACGTGGCTCTGGACGAAGAGCGTGCAGCGGTCCGGGTCGACCCCGGCGGCGAGCAGCTGGGCGACGGCGAGCCGGGTGTTGGCGCGCAGGGCCGCGGGTTCCTGCGGGACGGTGATCGCGTGCAGGTCGACGACCATGTAAAAGGCGTCGTGGGACTCCTGCAGGGCCACCCACTGGCGGACCGCGCCGAGGTAGTTGCCGAGGTGGAACGAGCCTGCGGTGGGCTGGATTCCGGAGAGCACACGGGGACGTTCAGAGGCCATAGAAATCATTGTCTCAGGTACGGAACCGATCTCGGGCAGCCGGTGTATGAAAGGTGTGAGGACGCAGGAGGGGGCTCTGCGGCCGGGCCGGAAGGGGGGCCGCGCCATCGATGACGAGGGCGCGGGCCGCGCTTTCGCGCCCCGCCGGAGGGCGGAGGCGGAGGATGTGGTGCGGTCCGCGTTCTTGCGGGCCTGCCGCCCGCCGGGCGGGTTCCGCGAGGACGCGGCGTTCCGGCCCTGGCTGTGGCGGATCGTCGTCAATGAGACCAGGAACACAGTCCGCTCGGCCGGCCGGCTGCGCGCGGTGGCCGGGCGCGCCGTGAAGTGAAGGTTTCCTCGCGGGCGATCCGACCGACGATACAAAGTGGGCACACCGACCCAATCCGCACGACGAACGGAGATCCCGTGTCGACCACGGAAGACGCCATCGCCTCCGCCGATGCGCACAGCGCGCACAACTACCATCCGCTGCCCGTCGTCGTCGCGACGGCGGAGGGTGCCTGGATGACCGATGTCGAGGGGCGGCGGTATCTCGACATGCTCGCCGGCTACTCCGCGCTCAACTTCGGCCACGGCAACCGCCGGCTGATCGAGGCCGCCAAGGCGCAGCTGGAGCGGGTGACCCTGACCTCGCGGGCCTTCCATCACGACCGTTTCGCCGAGTTCTGTACGCGGCTGGCCGAGTTGTGCGGCATGGAGATGGTGCTGCCGATGAACACCGGGGCGGAGGCTGTGGAGACCGCGGTGAAGACCGCCCGCAAGTGGGGCTACCGGGTCAAGGGCGTCCCGGACGGCATGGCCAAGATCATCGTCGCCTCTGACAACTTCCACGGCCGGACGACGACGGTCATCAGCTTCTCCACGGACCACGAGGCCCGTGCGGACTTCGGGCCGTACACGCCGGGGTTCGAGATCGTGCCGTACGGGGATCTGACCGCGCTGCGGGCCGCGATGACGGAGAACACCGTGGCGGTGCTGCTGGAGCCGATCCAGGGCGAGGCGGGGGTGCTGGTGCCGCCGCCCGGCTACCTCCCCGGGGTGCGGGAGCTGACCCGGGAGCGGAATGTGCTGTTCATCGCGGACGAGATCCAGTCGGGTCTGGGCCGGACCGGGAAGACGTTCGCGTGTGAGCACGAGGGTGTCGTGCCGGACATGTACGTGCTCGGCAAGGCGCTGGGCGGCGGCGTCGTGCCGGTGTCGGCCGTGGTGTCGTCGGCCGCCGTGCTGGGGGTGTACCGGCCCGGCGAGCACGGTTCGACGTTCGGCGGCAATCCGCTGGCGTGCGCGGTGGCGCTGGAGGTCATCGCGATGCTGCGGACCGGTGAGTTCCAGCAGCGGGCAACGGAGTTGGGCGACCACCTCCATCAGGAGCTGGGGCTGCTGGTGGGCGGGGGTGCGGTGGAGTCGGTGCGGGGGCGCGGGCTCTGGGCGGGTGTCGACATCGCCCCCGGCCACGGCACGGGCCGGGAGATCTCCGAGAAGCTGATGGACCGCCGGGTGCTGGTGAAGGACACCCATGGTTCGACGATCCGGATCGCCCCACCGCTGGTGATCAGCAAGGAGGACCTGGACTGGGGCCTGGAGCAGCTCCGCGAAGTCCTGCGCGGCTGACCACCGGGCTCCCCTCCGGCGCTCGGGACCCCAGTAGAGTCCCCGTGTGCTTCTGGGGATGATCTGCGCGCTCGGTTCAGCGGTCTGTTTCGGCACGGCCTCCGTCCTTCAGGCCGTCGCCGCGCGGGCCGCGGCCGAGCCCGGCGCCGGGGCGGGGGTCGATCCGGCGCTTCTGCTGCGGGCGGTACGGCAGTGGCGGTACGTCGCCGGGCTCGCCCTCGACGGCCTCGGCTTCGTGCTCCAGATCATCGCCCTGCGCTCGCTGCCCATCTACGCGGTCGGCGCGGCGCTGGCCGCGAGTCTCGCCGTCACCGCCGTCGTCGCCGCCCGCCTGCTCCAGGTGCGGCTGAGCTCCACCGAGTGGACGGCCGTCGCCGTGGTCTGCGCGGGCCTGGGCATGCTGGGGCTCGCCTCCGGCGGCGAGGGCCACCTGACCGGCTCGGACGCGCTGCGCTGGTCGATGCTCGGGATCGCGGTCGCCGTCCTGCTGATCGGTGCGGCGGCGGGCCGGCTGCCCGAGCGGGCCCGCGCACTGGTCCTGGGGCTCGGCGCGGGCTGCGGATTCGGCGTGGTGGAGGTCGCCGTCCGGCTCATCGACGACGTGTCACCGGCCGCGCTGCTGACCAACCCGGCCACGTACGCGCTGCTGGTGGGCGGCGGTTCGGCGTTCCTGCTGCTCACCTCTGCGCTGCAACGCGGCTCGGTGACGACGGCGACCGCCGGAATGGTCCTGGGCGAGACGATCGGGCCCGCCCTGGTCGGCGTCATCTGGCTCGGGGACCGTACCCGCGAGGGCCTCGGCTGGCTGGCGATCACCGGTTTCGCGGTGGCCGTCGCGGGCGCCCTGGCCCTGGCCCGCTTCGGCGAGGCCCCGGCACAGGACGACGCGACGGGCGACGCGCCTGCGGTGAGCCCGAGGTAGGGCCACCGTGCGGCCGGGGCCGCGCCCCCTACCGCGCGAGCGTGTCCAGGGCTTCCGCGACCGGGGCGGGGTCCAGGGGGCCGACGTGTGACGCTCCGGGGAAGTCGTGCACGCGGAAGCGGTTGCCGGGGGTGAACGCGTCGGCCTCCGCGATCATCCGGTCCTGGAGCGCGGTGGCGATCGTCCGGTCCCGGCCGAAACGCAGGTAGGTGCGGGGGATCCGTCCCCAGCTACCGGCCCGGCCGACGGCACGGCCCGCGTACGCGGCGACGGGCTCGTCGGTCTGCATGCCGGCCAGGATTCGGCGGAAGTCGGCGTCGGGGTAGTCCGCGCAGATCATCTCCTTCAGGAGGGCCAGCGCATGGCTGTCGCCCGTCCGGAAGTTGAGGCGCAGGACGCCGAGCCGGTCCGGGTCGCCCACTGTCAGCTCGACCGGGCTGACGGCGTCCGCGTTCTCGGGTGCCGCCGTGCAGTCGTCCGCCGAAGGCATGGCCCGGCTGGGGCAGAAGGCCGCCATGTAGCAGATGTGGTGGAGCAGATGCGGGACGGCGTCGGCGACACGGCTGACCGATACGCCGCCGAGGCTGTGCCCGACCAGCACCACCGGGCCGTTCCGTGCCGCCCGCCGGACGATGCCGGTGACGCGCGCCTCGTAGTCGTCCAGCCCGAGCCCCTTCAGCGGGGAAGGTTCGGCCGCCATCGCCTTGAGGTCCTGCCGCTGGTACGACTCCGGCACGAAGGCCTCCGCGCCGTGCTGCGGCTGGTCCACCGTGGCGACGCGGTGGCCGCGCAGGGTCAGCTCACGCGCGATGGGCGTCCAGAAGGCACCGGCGCTGTGGGTGCCGTGCACCAGCACGTAGGTGGTGGGCCCGCGACGCGGGTCCGCCGCAGCCGGTGAGGTCCCCAGCCCGGTGGCCAGTGCCGCGCCTCCGACCGCGAGCCCCAGCCCCGACCCCAGGCCACGCAGTGCCGTCCGCCGGGTGGTGCCCGTTCGTTCTTCGTTCGTCGCTTTCGTCATGAGCAAGACGCTACGAAAGGGCCGTTCGGCCCACCAGCGGCCCAACACCACCCCAGAGGTAGGCCCAACACCCCCTCCCGAGCACCGGTTACACCCGGCTCGTGTTCTCTACGCACAAGTGGGCCCCCGGAGTTGTCCGGGGGCCCACTCACGCGTCAGATCGGTGTGTCAGTGGCGACGGTGGCTCTGGTAGTAGCCGCCGAGCTGCTCGTGGTAACCGGCATCGCCGACGTGCTTGTCCTTGTCGAACTCCGGAGAACCCTTGATCTGGTCCTTGGTGAGATCGACATAGATCTTTCGCTCCGCCTGGTCGATCGTCTTCACGGTACCGGCCGGCAGCAGTACATGCTTGCCGAAGATCCAGACACCGGTGTCGACCACGAGATATGCGGAGTTGACGTCGTCCGAATGCTTGTCGACCTTTCCGATGCTTCCGTCGGTGGCCTCGACCTTGTATCCGATCAGGTCGGTACCCGCAGCGTGACCGGCAGTCGACGTGTAGCCCCAGATGTTCTCACTCATGTGCGTCTCCTCATCAGTAATGCTTCGCGGTCCGCGATCGAAAAGCATCGCAATCCGCAATGGCCTCACCCATATTTGGTGACGCGCTCTCAGAAAGGCGCCTGCCCCTCAGCTCGGATTCCAATCATGTCCGGCTGACCGGCACCCGCCGAGGGGGGGGGCGGGAGCGACCGGGAAGCCGCGTCGCAGTTGGAGACGAGTGAGGTCCACCCCAGTCAGAACTAAGCAGAGAGGGCGCTCGGACCTGGGCAGGGAGGGGGCTGCGCCCCAGGCGGGGGCTGCCGGGGAGACCGGCTCACCGGCAGTCCCCGCACCCCTGTCCTGATTTATTTCAGGAGAGTCGTGTGTGAAGTCGAACCCGAGGGGCAGACGGTCGGACAGAACAGCCTCCTGGCAGCCGCACAGGGGACTTCATACGTGCCAATAGATTCAAAGATAGGAACTGACATGATTCTCCTGGGGCTTATTCTGCTTATTGTCGGCCTGCTCACCAGCCTGGGACTGCTGACGACCATCGGTGGTGTACTCATCGTGGTCGGCGCCATCCTGTGGATCCTCGGCTCGACCGGCCGCGCGGTCGGCGGACGGAAGCACTACTTCTAGGTCGGGCCCTTGAGTGTCTAGCCCTCTCTGCGGGGCGTCCGAAAGAGCGTTGGGGCACGGGACCACCAGGTCAACCCTGGTGGTCCCGTGCCCCAACGCTTTACCCGCGCCCGCGGGGCCCGTGCGGGACGGCGGAATCCTCGGGCCACGCGTGCACCGCTTCTACGGTGATCGGTCGTGACGCGGTGCCCGCCGGCCCCATCGGCGCGCGCCGACCGTCCTGTTCGAGCGCCTCCGCCGCGCTGAGCGCCGCGTCGACACCGTTCTCGTACGCGACGATGTGCGACCACTCCCCGTCCGCGTCGACCGTCGGGCAGCTCCCGATCTCCTCACGTCTCGACCACGTGAGATGGATGATCGAGTAGCGAGCGGGTGTAGCGAGGTGACGGCAGAGCACGTCGTCGTTCGACCACCGGTGCGCGATCACCTCCAGCGCTGCCCCGAAGAACGGATGCGCGGGGTGCACCTCGGTCCTGAGCTCGCGCGCCAGCGTCCCGGGGGCCAGGTCGCAGCCCTCGCTCAGGTCGCACCAGTCGTCACCGAGCGCTGCGACCCTGTCCGGGTCCTTCATCTCAGCCGAACTCTCCGGTCTTCACGCCCGCCACGAAGGCGGCGAACGAGCCGGTGGGCACGGTCAGGGCGGGGCCGCTCACGTTCTTCGAGTCGCGGACCGGGACGATGCCATGCGCGGCGGCGAGATTGACGGCGACCTCGACGCAGTCGCCGCCGTTGGAGCTGTACGAGGACTTGAACCAGCGTGGGGAATCGGTCGTCACGGGGTGCCCTTTCCTAACCTGCTCGGACATGGCCATGGCCCCACCATGCGGTACACGGTGGGGCTGTGCTGCCTGCGCCTGTCAGATACCGCCGAACTCGCCTGTCTTCACGCCCGCCACGAAGGCGACGAACGAGCCGGTGGGCACGGTCAGGACCGGGCCGCTCAAGTTCTTCGAGTCGCGGACCGGGACGATGCCCTGTGCGGCCACCAAGTTGGCTGCGACCTCGATGCAGTTGCCGCCGTTCGAGCTGTATGAGGACTTGAACCAGCGTGGGGAATCGGTCGTCACGGGGTGCCCTTTCGTAACTGCTTGATCATGGCTACCGATGCGGCCTGCGACATCGCCTCGGCCTGTAGTTGATGGTATGCCGTCAGCAGAGGAACGACAGAGGCAGTCTCGCGATCCACGTGCCCCTGTGCCTGCGACTCGGCATACGCGAGGACAGACCGGTCCGCCAGGGTGAGCAGATTGACGGGAAGGTTGAAGGGGCGTCGCTCTCCTATCTCGAACGGGGCAACCTGTAGGACCCAGTTGGGACGGGCTGCGATCTCGACCAACCGCTGGAGCTGAGCCTCCATGACCTCGCTGCCCCCGACAGCATGACGGAGGCAGCTCTCATCCATGACGACAAGCACCATGGGCGGACGGGCCCTTGCGAGCGCAGCTTGCCTTTCCGCAAGGAAGGAGACGCGCTCGGCAGCCTGGTCCGGCGTGATGGACCCGCGCTGCACATCACTGTCGGCCAAGACCCGTGCGTACTCCGGTGTCTGCAACAGCCCCGGAATGATCCCGATCTCGAAGAGCCGGATCTCAACGGCTCGGCCCTCATAGCCCACGTACTGCGGGAAGCCCTCCAGCAAGTTGCCGTGCTTGATCTCTCGCCACTCACGCTCGAACGACTTGGTGCTGCCGGTTGTACCGAACGCAGTGTCGGCTCGGATCGAAAAAGGGCGGGTTGCAGATTTGCGACCAGTTTCGATTGCCGAGATGTGCCTGCCCGAGCAGCCGGCCAGCGTACCCAGGTGATCCTGGGTCCAGCCGCGCTCCTCGCGCAGTCTGCGTAAACGCGCACCGAAAGCCGCCTGGGCACTTGCTTCCGGGTTCAACTCTTTACGGTTTACCAATGTGCCCTCCCCTGGAGTTACGTTGAAGACAGCCTCACCCTAGGCCACGCTGAACGCCCTTGGTAGTGGAATGACTACAGAGAGGTGCGGCGATGCCTGAGCAGAAGCGCGTCCAACTCCCGCCCGTCGGGGCACTCCTGGTGGACCGGGGCCGCAATGACCGCGTCGGGGAGTTCCGGGGCGTCTCCGGTCCCTACTGGTCGCTGCGGCCCGTCGGCGGGGGCCCCGAGTGGGACGCCATCCCCGAATACGTCCGGCCCGCCACCCGCGACGAGCGGCTCCGCGCCCGTACCGCTTACGAGAACGCCAGGAGCCGGGGGGACGTGGCATGAACGCCAGCAGCAACAGCGCCGCCGAGCCCGCCGAGTGCCGTGAGTGCCAGGAGTTCGAGCTGGCCGAAGCCGTGGCCCGGAGCCGGCGGGACGAGAGCCGGGCGACTGACTGCCGGGTGCTGCGCAAGCGGCACCGGGACGCCGAGCCCGAGCACCCGGCGCACGCGGAGCCGTCGTGAAGCGCGTCCCCGAGCGGCGGGAGCGCGCCGCGTGACCGGTAGGGGCTACGGGGCGGAGATCGCCGTGACCGACGGGCAGCGTGCCGTTTCGCTGGGCGAGGTCGTGGTGCGCAATCGCAGGCTCGCCCTTCGGTGGCTGCGGCGGCAGGCGCTTCTGCTCGCTGAGGGGCCCGGCGCCCAGTCCGGCGGGGGGCGGCGTTCCGGAGGGGCGGATGTGCGGGCGGCCGTCCTGCGGAGCCGCACCGTGCTGGACGGGCTCCGGGAGTGGGCCGGGGACCACGCGCGGCAGGACGAGGCGATGGCACGGCTGGAATCCGGGTGCCCCGACGCGTTCACCCTGGTCGACCCCGTCGCCGGGCTACTGGTGACACTCGCGGTACGGCGCGTCCGGTCGGGCCGGACCGCGGGCGTCGAACGCGCCGCCTCACGGCAGCACCCGTACGAGCGCGTCCAGGGTGCCCGCCCAGGCGCTGTCGGTCGGGGTTCCGTAGCCGATGACCAGCGCCTCGCGGCTCACCTCGGCGTCCGGGTGGCGATAGCGGGACAGTCCCTCCACCGCCAGCCCCTGCCAGGCCGCGGAGCGGACGACGTCCGTCTCGCTGCCCTCCGGGAGTTCGAGTACGGCGTGCAGACCGGCGGCGATTCCGCTGATCCTGATGGACGGGGCCCGTTCCGCAAGGGCGGCGACGAGCTGGTCGCGGCGTCGGCGGTAGCGCAGCCGCATGGAACGTACATGCCGGTCGTACGCGCCCGAGGCGATGAACTCCGCGAGTGTCAGCTGGTCCAGCGCGCTGGACGACCAGTCGCTGAGCCCCTTGGCCTCGGTCACTTCGCCCACCAGTGCCTGCGGGACCACCATCCAGCCCAGCCGCAGCCCCGGCGCCAGGGATTTGCTGGCCGTGCCGAAGTACACGACGCGTTCCGGGTCCAGTCCCTGGAGGGCGCCGACCGGCTGGCGGTCGTAGCGGAACTCGCCGTCGTAGTCGTCCTCCAGGATCAGCCCGCCCGTGCTCCGGGCCCAGTCGACGGCGGCGGCCCGCCGGTCGGGGTGGAGCGGCACCCCGGTCGGGAACTGGTGCGCGGGGGTCAGCAGCACCGCGCCCGCGCCCCGCATCGCGGGTAGTTCGCCGGTCCGGGAGCCGAGTTCGTCGAGCGGCAGGCAGGGGATGCGCAGCCCGGCCTCGGTGAGCAGACGGGTGTGCACGTCGAGTCCGTACGATTCGACGGCCACCTCCCGTACACGGCGCTCCCGCAGCACCTTGCCCGTCATCATCAGTCCGTGGACGAAGCCGGAGCAGATGACGATGCGGTCGGGGTCCGCGTACACGCCCCGGGCCCGTGACAGGTAGTCGGCCAGCACGGTGCGCAGTTCGACTCGGCCGCGCGGATCGCCGTAGCCGAGGGCGTCGTTGGGCGCGGAGGTGAGCGCGCGGCGGGCGGCCTTGAGCCATTCGGCGCGCGGGAACGTCGACAGGTCGGGCGAGCCGGGCATCAGGCTGTAGGCGGGGCTGGTGCGGGGCGGCCGGGAACGCGGCGCCCTGGTCGCCGCGCGGCGGGGCTCGGCGCGGCGGGCGACCCGGGTGCCGGAGCCCTGGCGGGCGGTGAGCCAGCCCTCCGCGACGAGTTCCGCGTAGGCGTCCGCGACGGTGTTGCGGGCGATGCCGAGGTCCGCCGCGAGGGTGCGGGACGACGGCAGCCGGGTGCCCGGTGCCAGCCGACCCGTCCGGGCCGCCTCGCGCAGGGCGTCCATGAGCCCGGCCCGCAGTCCGGTTGCGCCGGTCGGGTCAATGTGCAGGTCGGCTCCGAAAGTGGCCCAGGGCTCTGTCATGAAAATGGACCATACCGCTGCGCCATCCCGCGCGTAACGTCGTATGCATGACCACGAACGAGCACCACCACGCAACGTCCGAGTACACCGCCGAGCACACGCCCCGTATGCAGTGGGCCGAGCACGCCCCCGACGTCTACAAGGCGATGGCCCGACTGGAGGCCGCGTCCCGCAAGGGGCTCGACCCGGTCGTGGCCGAGCTGGTCAAGATCCGGTCCTCGCAGCTCAACCACTGCGCGTTCTGCCTCGACATGCACACCAAGGACGCCCTCGCGGCGGGCGAGTCCATCCAGCGGATCGTGCAGCTCAGCGCGTGGGAGGAGTCGCAGCACTTCTACACGCCGAAGGAGATCGCGGCGATCGAGCTGACCGAGGCGGTGACCGTCCTGACCGACGGTTTCGTCCCGGACGAGGTGTACGAGAAGGCCGCCAAGCACTTCGACGAGGCGGAGCTCGCCCAGCTCATCGCCGCGATCATCACGATCAACGCCTGGAACCGGTTCGCCGTGTCCACCCGGATGGTCCCGGGCCACTACACGCCGGGCGACCACCGCTGACCGTCCCCTCTCCCCGCCCCTCCCCCGTCTGGAGCCCCGCGATGACCGCGTACGACCTCCGCGCGCTGCACCACGGCCGCACCCCCGGCGATCCCCTGGTCCTGCCCGGCCCGTGGGACGCCGCCAGCGCCCGGGTCTTCGCGGACGCCGGGTTCCCGGCCCTGGCCACACCGAGCGCGGGCGTCGCGGCGTCGCTCGGGTACGCGGACGGGGAGACGCCCGCGGCGGAGATGTTCGCGGCGGTGGCACGGATCGCCCGCGCCGTCGCCGTCCCCGTCTCCGCGGACATCGAGGCGGGGTACGGGCTGGCGCCGAAGGAGCTGGTGGAGCGGCTGCTGGCCACCGGGGCGGTCGGCTGCAACCTGGAGGACTCGGTGGACGGTGTCCTGGTCGAGCCGGACCGGCAGGCGGACCGGCTGGCGGAGGTGCGGGCGGTCGCCGGGGACGCGCTCTTCGTCAACGCGCGGGTCGACACCTACGTGCACGGCGTCCCGGCCGGTACGGGCGACCAGGAGGCGGAGACCGTGCGCCGCGCGCTGCTGTACGTGGCGGCGGGCGCGGACTGCGTCTACCCGATCGGCGCCCCGGCAGAGTCGCTCCCCCGGCTGGCCGCCGCCGTGCCCGCGCCGCTCAACGCGCTCTCCCGGCCGGACGGTCCCGGCCCGCGCAGGCTCGGGGAGCTGGGCGCCGCCCGGATCACCTTCGGTCCAGGGCTCCAGCGCCGGGCCATGGCCGCCGTACGCGGAATCGCGGACGAGCTGCGCGACGAGCTGCGCACGGCCTGAGCCGCTGGCGTACGGAAAGCACCGGCGTACGGAAACACCGCGCCCCCGGCAGCGAGCTGCTGCCGGGGGCGTCTGCGTACCCGCGAACGGGCGGTGGATCAGATGAGGCCGAGCTCGCGGACCGCGTCGCGCTCTTCGGTGAGCTCCTTCACCGAGGCGTCGATGCGCGCACGGGAGAACTCGTTGATGTCCAGGCCCTGGACGATCTTGTAGGTGCCGTTCTCCGTGGTGACCGGGAACGACGAGATGATGCCCTCGGGGACGCCGTAGGAGCCGTCCGACGGGATACCCATGGAGGTCCAGTCGCCCGCGGCGGTGCCGTTGACCCAGGTGTGCACGTGGTCGATGGCGGCGTTCGCGGCGGAGGCGGCGGAGGACGCGCCACGGGCCTCGATGATCGCGGCGCCGCGCTTGGCGACGGTCGGGATGAAGGTGTCGCCCAGCCAGGCCTCGTCGTTGACGAGCTCGGCGGCGTTCTTGCCGGCGATCTCCGCGTGGAAGATGTCCGGGTACTGGGTGGCCGAGTGGTTGCCCCAGATCGTCAGCTTCTTGATGTCGGAGACGGCGGCACCGGTCTTGGCGGCCAGCTGCGAGATCGCGCGGTTGTGGTCCAGGCGGGTCATCGCGGTGAAGCGCTCGGCCGGTACGTCCGGGGCGGCGGCCTGCGCGATGAGCGCGTTGGTGTTGGCCGGGTTGCCGACGACGAGGACCTTGATGTCGTCCGCGGCGTTGTCGTTGATCGCCTTGCCCTGCGGCTTGAAGATGCCGCCGTTGGCGGAGAGCAGGTCGCCGCGCTCCATGCCCTTGGTGCGCGGGCGGGCGCCGACGAGCAGGGCGACGTTGGCACCGGCGAAGCCGACGTTGGCGTCGTCGGTGATCTCGATGTTGCGCAGCAGCGGGAAGGCGCAGTCGTCGAGCTCCATCGCGGTGCCCTCGGCGGCCTTCAGACCCTGCGGGATCTCCAGGAGACGCAGGTTGACCGGCACGTCCGGGCCGAGCAGGTGGCCGGAGGCGATGCGGAAGAGCAGCGCGTAGCCGATCTGGCCGGCTGCGCCGGTCACGGTGACATTCACGGGAGTGCGGGTCATGGCGATCTCCGTTAGACAGCTGGCGGTGGGGGCTCCTGGCCCCTGGTGCTGGACATCCCTGAATCTTGATGTGAAGAGATATCCAGCGATCAGGCTATCCGACCCGGAACCCCGTGGCCGCCCGGCCCCCTGTGGCACCGCACACAACCGGTCACTCCGCGCTCACGAGAGCCGTCACCCGGTCGCTTCGGCCGTGCATCCCTTCGTGCCGACGGCGAGGGTGGCGCAGGCCTTGACGTCCGCGACCCGCTTCACGGCGACCATCGGGGTGTACGTGTCCAGCGCGGTGGACACCTTGCCGTCCTGGCCCGCTCCGCCCGCGCTGATCCGCACGGTGTCACCGGCCGCCGCCTTGGTGATCCGGGCCCACGCCGCCCCGCAGGGCTCGCTGTAGCGCACCTCGACGACGCTCGCGCCGACGGTGGCGCTGGCGACCGTACGGACGTGCTTGCCGCCGCAGCCCATGTCCTCCGGGTCCTGCCCGGCGCACGCGGAACCGTTGCACCCGACTCCGGCCGGCGGTTCCGGCGCGCTGCTCGTCGGCGTGGGGGAAGGCGCGGCGGCCCGCTCTGCGTCGGCGTCCCCGCCGGGGGAGGTCAGCAGGACGGCACCGGTCACCGCCAGCAGGAGGGCCAACGCGGCCACGGCGACCACCAGCTGTTTACGGCGGCTGCCGTCGCGGCCCCCGCCACTGCCACGACCGGCACGGCGGCTTCCGGGCTCACGGCGCTCGGACGGCGGCTGCTGCGGATACGGCTGCTGTTGCGGGTGTGGCAGCGGCTGCGACTGCTGGGGGATGTGCGGGACGGTCCCGCGCTGGACGGGTACGGACGGCGAGCGGTGCGCGCCGCTCGCACCGGCAGCGCCCTCCGCCGTGCCGACGGCTCCTGAGGGGCGGCTCCTGCCATGGCCGCGCGACGGCTGCCCGGTCTCACCGAGCGCGGCACGCGCCTGGATGATCCGCATGCCCTCCATCGTCATGTCGTGGCGCATCTCGGCCCGGCTCCAGGCCCGTTCCGTCAGCTCCCACATGGTGTTCAGGTGGACGTGGTTGGTGCCCGTCACCTCGGCCAGCGCGACGATCGCACCCCTGGGTGGGAGCAGCCGCCCGTTCAGGTACCGCTCCCACGACGTCCTGCTGTACCCCGTGCGGTCGGCCACCGCGGCGATGCTCAGGCCGCTGCGGTCGACGAGTCTGCGCAGCTGGCCCGCGAACTCCCGTACCTGTGGGTCGAGGTCCTCCGGCAGCGCCTTCCAACGCGGCATTACTTCCCCCTGCTTCCCGATTCCCGCTTCACGTCATACCCGCTTCACGTCGTTTCGGCTTCACGTCGTTTCGGCTTCCGCTTTTCCCCTGTCCGGGACCGGTGGTCTTCCGTTCCGGACTACCCAGGGAGATGCGCGAAGCGGGCTGCCAGTTCCTGGCGGGACAGCGCACGGTTGCACTCGCGCGTCCGGCACGCACCCGCGCGCGCCCCTGCCTCGCCGGCCCACGGCCATCCGCCGGCTGCCGTACACCGGCCGTCCGCCGGGCCAGTCTGCCATCGTTGCCTGACGATCACACCGTGGCGGAATGGTCACTTCCGTGCCACAGGCCACAGTCATCCCTTGAACAGCCCTCCCCCAACCACAAGGCTGGAGTCAGGACGGGGCAAGGCCGCTCAACTCGCCGCATTCCGGAGCTTTTCGCTCCGGCGCGCCCCGCCTCCCGGCGTCCGTCCCCCCACGGGGGAGGGGACGGACGCCGATGAGCGGTCGGTTCAGCGGACCGGTTCAGCGGATCTGAAGCGGACCGGTTCAGCGGATCGTGAAGTGGACCGCGTTCTCCAGGAACGGGATGTCCAGCCACGGCTTGGGCTGGGCCATCAGCGAGAGCATCACGATGAGGACGCCCAGCAGTCCGTACGTCACCAGGTCCGTGAAGCGGGAGCGCACCGCGAGCATGCCCACCGAGGGGATCACGAGGCGGAGCACCGCGCCCCCGATGAGGGCGACGCCGATCAGTATCGTGCCGATCCGGAAGGCCTCCTCGAAGGGATCGGTGGCCACGACCAGCAGCCCGATCGCGGCCGTGCAGAGCACCGCGAGCAACGGCCACTGGCGGGCGGGGGCCGGGGCGTCCCCGCCCGCGGCCCGGCCGCCGCCCTCGGGGCGCGCGGTGTCCGTGGTGAGCGACGCCGGCTCGCGCGTACGGCCCGTCGTGGACCCCTCGGCGGGAGCGGGTGCCAGATGGCTGCCGGTGCGGCCGTCCGCGGTGTCGTCCGCCACGCCGCCCGGCGCCTCTACGGCTTCCGCTTCCACTTCCGCGTCATCGCTCCCGGCGGCCGGCCCGTCCGCGGCGGCGGCACGGTCGGCCGGACTCGTACCAGCACCCATGGGGTTCCTTCCGGTTCGGATCAGCCCGCGGCCGGGGCGGCGTCGCGCTCGGCCGCCTCGACCACGTTGACGAGCAGCTGGGCGCGGGTCATCGGGCCGACGCCGCCCGGGTTGGGCGAGATCCACGCGGCGACCTCGGCCACGCCCGGGTGGACGTCGCCGACGATCTTGCCGTTCTCGTCCCGGCTGACGCCGACGTCGAGCACGGCCGCGCCCGGCTTCACGTCCTCGGGCTTGATGATGTGGGGCACACCGGCCGCCGCGACGATGATGTCGGCCTGCCGCAGCTGGGCGGACAGGTCACGCGTACCGGTGTGGCACTGGGTCACCGTGGCGTTCTCCGACTTACGGGTCAGCAGCAGCGGGATCGACCGGCCGATGGTGACGCCGCGTCCGACGACCACGACGTGCGCTCCGTTGATCTCCACATCGTGGTGGCGGAGCAGCTGTACGACCCCCTGCGGGGTGCAGGGCAGCGGGCCCTTCTCGTTGAGCACGAGCCGGCCGAGGTTCATCGGGTGCAGGCCGTCGGCGTCCTTGGCCGGATCCATCAGTTCCAGGACGCGGTTGGTGTCGATTCCCTTGGGGAGCGGCAGCTGCACGATGTACCCCGTGCACTCGGGGTCGGCGTTCAGCTCGCGTACGACGTCCTCGATCTCCTCCTGGGTGGCGGTGTCGGGGAGTTCGCGCTGGATGGAGCCGATGCCGACCTGGGCGCAGTCGCGGTGCTTACCGGCCACGTACCACTTGCTGCCCGGGTCGTCCCCCACCAGGAGGGTTCCCAGGCCGGGGGTGATGCCCCGCGCCTTGAGGGCCGCCACGCGGACGGTGAGATCGGACTTGATCGCGGCTGCGGTGGCCTTGCCATCGAGAATCTGGGCAGTCATGTGCACATACTCGCGGATGACCCCTCCCTCGTACCAATTCTGGACGCGGGGGTGACCGGCTGATTGCACTTGCACAACACATACAGCAACCGACTGGACAAAAAGACGATGTCACGACGACGATGAGCCGCGCAGAACGCGGACAGTGTCGGGGGGACAGACCGTTCTTTATGCGCAGCATTCCTCCGCCCGGACCGCATCGTCCCCGCATATTTCACAACGGAGGAATCTCGCCATGAGCAACGGCGACCCGAACAACCCCTACGGCCAGCCGCAGCAGGGCGGGCAGCCGGGTTACGGCTATCCGCAGCAGGCCCCGCAGGGCGTGCCGCAGCAGGGCTACGGATACCCCAGCGCCCCGCCCGTCAACCCGCAGTTCGGCGGCGGCTACGGCGGCGTGCAGGAGATGCCGGGTGGCGTGAAGGCCGCCCGCGTCATGCTCTATGTCATCGCGGGCTTGCAGCTGATAGGCGTGATCCTCATCGCGCTCAGCGCCGCTGCCGTGAATGCCGCGAAGAACGACGAAACGCTGAAGGACGACGTCCAGTTCCAGCAGCTCGCCGACTACTCCTCAAGTGCCCTGTGGATCATCGCTGTCATCGCCCTGGTCTGGGGCGCGCTCGCCGTGTACCTGGCCGTGAAGTTCGGCAAGGGCGGCAACGGGATCCGGATCTTCGCGATCGTGTTCGCGTCGATCACGGCTCTGCTGGGCATTTACCCCTTCATCGTCGTCGGTCTGGTCCACACGGTCCTCTCCGTGCTGGTCATCGTCTTCGTCGCCAAGTCCGACGGCGGTGCCTGGTTCAACCGCCAGCAGCAGCCCCAGTACTGAGCACTGCTGAGCCCTGCTGAGCACTACTGATCAGTGCGCAGTGAGCAGTCGTCACTGCGCGAAAAGGCCGAAGGCCGTGCGCCCCTCGTTCCGGGGTGCACGGCCTTCGGCCTTTTCAGCGGCTCAGTGGAAGAAGTGCCGGGTGCCCGTGAAGTACATCGTCACGCCCGCCTTCTTCGCGGCCTCGACCGCCAGCTCGTCACGGACCGAACCGCCGGGCTGGGCCACGGCCTTGACGCCGGCCCCGGTCAGGATCTCCAGCCCGTCGGGGAAGGGGAAGAACGCGTCGGAGGCGGCGTACGAGCCACGGGCCCGCTCCTCGCCCGCGCGCTCGACGGCGAGCTTCGCGGAGTCGACGCGGTTGACCTGGCCCATGCCGACGCCGACGGAGGCGCCGTCCTTGGCGAGCAGGATCGCGTTCGACTTGACCGCGCGGCACGCCTTCCAGGCGAAGGCCAGCTCCCGCAGCTCGTCGGCGGAGAGCGCCTCACCCGCGGCGAGCGTCCAGTTGGCCGGGTCGTCGCCCTCGGCCTGGAGCCGGTCGGTGACCTGGAGCAGCGCGCCGCCGTCGATCGGCTTGACCTCGACCTCTGCGGACGGGGCCTCGGGACAGCGCAGCACCCGGATGTTCTTCTTGCGGGACAGCACCTCGACGGCGCCGTCCTCGTACGCCGGGGCGACGACGACCTCGGTGAAGATCTCCGCGACCTGCTCGGCCATGGCGACGGTCACCGGGCGGTTGACGGCGATGACACCGCCGTACGCGGAGAGCGGGTCGCAGGCGTGCGCGTTGCGGTGCGCCGTCGCGACGTCGTCGGCGATGGCGATGCCGCACGGGTTGGCGTGCTTGATGATCGCGACGCAGGGCTCGGTGTGGTCGTACGCGGCCCGGCGCGCGGCGTCGGTGTCCGTGTAGTTGTTGTACGACATCGCCTTGCCGTGCAGCTGCTCGGCACCGGCCAGGCCGCCGGTACCGGAGGTGTAGAGCGCGGCGGGCTGGTGCGGGTTCTCGCCGTAGCGCAGCACGTCCTGGCGCTCGTACGTCGTACCGAAGAAGTCGGGGAAGCCCGAGTCGTCGGCGGCGGCGTAGTCGTCCGCGAACCAGGAGGCGACGGCCACGTCGTACGCGGCGGTGTGCTGGAAGGCCTCGGCGGCGAGCCGCTTGCGGGCGGTCAGGTCGAAGCCGCCCGCCTTGACGGCGGCGAGCACGTCGGCGTACCGCTCGGGGCTGGTGACGACGGCGACCGACGGGTGGTTCTTCGCGGCGGCACGGACCATCGACGGGCCGCCGATGTCGATCTGCTCCACGCACTCGTCGGCCGAGGCCCCGGAGGCGACGGTCTCCTTGAACGGGTAGAGGTTGACGACCACCAGGTCGAACGGCTCCACGCCGAGCTCGGCGAGCTGCTCGCGGTGGGCGTCCAGGCGCAGGTCGGCCAGGATTCCGGCGTGGACGCGGGGGTGCAGCGTCTTGACGCGGCCGTCGAGGCACTCGGGGAAGCCGGTGAGCTCCTCGACCTTGGTGACCGGCACTCCGGCGGCGGCGATCTTCCCGGCGGTGGAGCCGGTGGAGACCAGCTCGACACCGGCCTCGTGCAGGCCGCGGGCGAGGTCTTCGAGCCCGGTCTTGTCGTAGACGCTGACCAGGGCGCGGCGGATGGGCTTATTCACCGACATGATCGAGATGAACCTTTCGTCCCTCAATGCGATAGCCGTCACGGGCGAGCCGCCCCACGGCCTCGACGAGCAGCTTTCGCTCGACTTCCTTGATGCGTTCATGGAGGGCCGCTTCGCCCTCCGGGGTGTCCTCTTCGGTCACCTCGACCACGCCCTGCGCGATGATCGGACCGGTGTCGACGCCGTCGTCGACGAAGTGGACGGTGCACCCGGTGACCTTCACGCCGTACGCGAGCGCGTCACGTACCCCGTGGGCACCGGGAAAGCTGGGGAGCAGGGCGGGGTGGGTGTTGATGATCCGGCCGCCGAACCCGGCGAGGAACTCCTTGCCGACGATCTTCATGAACCCGGCGGACACGACGAGGTCCGGGCGGTGCGCGGCGGTGGCCGCGGCGAGCGCGGCATCCCACTCCGGACGCGTCGCGTGGTCCTTGACCCGGCACACGAAAGTGGGGATTCCGGCTCGTTCGGCCCGCTCCAGACCGGCGATCCCGTCGCGGTCCGCACCGACCGCCACGACCTGCGCGCCGTACCCCTCGGGGTCGTCACCGATCGCGTCGAGCAGCGCTTGGAGGTTCGTACCTGAACCGGAGACCAGGACGACCAGTCGGGCCGGGGCGGCGGGAGGGAGCGGGGAGGCCACGGCTGGGCCCTTTCTCGCGTATGGAGCAGTTCGAAGCGGCCGCGCCACGGCGGCCATGCTGTGTTTGTACGGTCGTACGAAAGAATCACGCCCCCCGATACGGGGAACTCTACGAACGAGCCGACCGTCAGCAACGATACCGGCACCTCGCGAGGCCCTTGCGTGACGGGGGTGAGGGACCGGTGGCGCTCCGGCCGGTACCGGGAGCGGGTGCTGCGGGCGGCAGCTGTCGGCCACCGCGCGCGCACGCCCAGCTTTCGGCCCCTCCTCGCCGGGAGGTAGCGTCAGGGACAGCGAACCGTCCGCAGGGCGGCAATGACGAGATGGGGAAGACGTTCACCATATGCCGGACCGACGCCGCCGCACCGCCTTCCGCCACCCGCTGACCGGGCCGAGCTCACTGCTGTTGCGGGAGCGCCAGTCCCCCACGCCGGGCTCCTCCTCTTCTTCCTCGTCCTCTTCTTCCTCGTCCTCTTCGCCGTCGGGGTCCTCCGGGTCCGGCCCGCAGGACGACAACCCCTTCGCGCCGCCACCGGAGGACCGCCCGGACCAGCCGTGGCAGCCGCGCCACCCGGTCAACGGCGGGAACGGCGGACACAACGGGAACGGGAACGGGGACGGCGGGGACGCGCCCGAGGGCGGCTCCACGGACAACCGGCCCGTCTGGGGCAGCCAGTGGAGCAGCCACCAGCCCGGACGCCAGAGCGGCGGCTTCGGCGGGCAGCCCGCCGGACCCACCGGCCCGAACGGGCAGGGTGGCGGCAAGGGCGGCCCGGACGGCAAGCCCGGCGGATTGCGCTGGGACCCGACCGACCCCGTCCAGCGCCGGGCGCGCTACTCCTTGCTCGCCGGTATGTGGGCCTTCTTCTTCGCGATCTTCGACCTGCCGGAGATCGCCCTGCTGCTGGGCGCGCTCGCGACCTACTGGTCGATCAGCGCGCTCCGGTCCAAGCCGAAGGACCCGGCGGCGACCGGTGACAAGGCCGCCGCGCAGGCTGCGACGCCGGGCGCGAACGCCGCTCTCCAGGGACCCGGTACGGCCGCCGGCCCGGCCCCCGCGCCGGGCGCACCGGGCGCACCGGGCTCCAATGTCCTGCAGCGCGGCAGCAGGCAGCAGACGACGGCCGCTGTCAGCGGTCTGGTGACGGCGCTGATCGCTCTGTCGATCGTCGCGACGTCGTTCACGGTGCAGCTGGTCTACCGCGACTACTACACCTGCGTGAACGACGCCCTCACCAAGTCGGGCCAGGTGGCCTGCAACGATCTGCTGCCGAAGCCGCTGGAGCCCCTCTTCGGCGTCAAGAAGTAGCTTCCGGCGGGCGGACCGGTCCGGCTTCGGCCGACTGGTCCGCCCGTTCGCTGTCCGCCCGTTCGCTGTCCGCCCGTTCGCTGTCCGCCCGTTCGCTGTCCGCCCTCGCGTGCCAGGGGTCGGTGGGCAGGAAGTCGTACAGCTCGTCGTCCCCGCCGTCCACTCCGCTTTCACCGTCCTTGGCGCCCCCAGCGTCCTTGGCGCCCGTGTCCCGCCCGGCGGTGCCTGCCGATACGGGAGCCGGGGCGGGGGCTGGCGCGGGGGTCGGTGGCTGTGCCGGTGCGGGCACGGTGCTCTTCGTCGGCTGCTCGGGGGCGGTACGTCCACGCAGCCGCCAGGCCCGCAGCAGCAGCGCCAGCGGAACGCCGAGCACCGTCGTCCACACCAGGGCCGCCGCCCCGATGAGCCACCACACCGGGCCGAACTCCGCCAGCGCACGGGTCCCGAGCGGTCCCCCGGCCGCCGCCGCGAGGAGCGCCGCACCGGCCCCGCACCCCAGCGCCCCCAACGCGGCGGTGAACGCGGTCTCCCGCAGGCTCCACGCCTCCTCGCGCTCACCGTGTGCGGGCGCCGCCCGCCGTACGGTGAACCAGGCCACCGCCAGCGCCGCCGCGACCGGGACCGCGGCCGTCGCCCAGTTCGGCGGCGTCCCCGCGCCCTCGGCCGGCATCGCGGCCAGCAGCGGGAAGTCCGGCACCGCCGGGCGGCCGGTGAACCCGAGCGGGGCGACCGTGGACGCCGTACCGAGCGCGAACCCCGGCCCGAGCCCGTACGCCGCACCCCACACCGCGGCGTTCGGCACCAGCAGCAGCGCCAGGAACAGCACCGCCAACCGGCCTGCCCAGTCTCCCGAGAGCCGCAGGAACGAGTCCTGGACCGGGTCCGCGTGCCACACCAGCGCCGCCGCGACCACCAGCGCGCCCCCGCCCAGCAGGACCATCGTCCCGGCCGCCGCGGAGCGGCCCGCAGCCTCCGCCCGCCGGACGAACCGGGAGCGCGCCATCGCCTCGTGCAGCCGCACCGGCGCCCATGACGGCGGCGGTCCGACCGGGCGCCCGGCCGCCGTCCACACCCCGGCCGCCGCCGCGCCCGCCACCACGAGGAGCGCCGGGAACAGCAGGGACAGCGGCTCCGCGGAGAGCGCGGCCCCACGTGCGTAGAGCGCGACCGGCGCCCCGACCAGCAGGTATCCGCCCGTCACCAGGGCGAACGCGGCTCCGGGCGAGGGGGCCACGCGCCCTTCGTCGGGCTCCAGCGCGTCCCTGACCGCGCGGTGCACCAGCCAGACCGGCACGGCGGCGAGCAGCAGCGGGACGACGCCGACGGGGGCCGGGGCCCCGGTCAGGGTGTCGGTTCTGATCAGTTCGGCGCCATGGGCGAGCAGCCAGAGCCCGGCGGCCGTGTGCACGGCCTCGCCGGGACCGCTGTCGGAGGCCGGGGAACTGATCCACAGCACCATGACGAGCACCGCGATGGAGCCCAGCCCGAGCCCCGCCGCGAGCACCCCGCGCAGCAGCGCCGAGGCCAGTACGGCGGGCCGTCCCTGCTCTGCCGACAACGAGGGGCTGCGTTCGGTCACTTGGGTCACGCCGCAATGCTCCCAACGACACGCGCTTAATCCATGTAACGGGCGAATGACCGCTGTGTCGCTCAATATATGTTTATGTACTTTTCGACCCAGTGCAGACCGGGCGGGGAACCCTCATGACACAGAGCACGACCGGCACGGCGGCCGCCCAGCCGCTCCCCTCGCCCAAGGAGCGCCGCAGGCTGCGCGAGGCGAAGTCACTGAGCGAGGAGCAGGTCGCGGCGGCCATGGGGGTCACCCGGGCCACGGTCCGGTCCTGGGAGACGGGCCGCACCAGCCCGCGCGGGCGCAAGCGCGAGGCGTACGCCAGGCTCATCGGAACGGCGGACGCGGCGCCCGCTCCCGCGTCCGCATCCACGCCCACGCCCCCGGCACCCCCTGCACCCCCGCAGCCCGCCGCCGAACCGCTCGCCGAACCGCCCGTCGCGATGCCCGTCGAGGTGCCCGCCGACACGTCCGTCGAGTCTCCCGCCGAGGCGCCTCCTGGGACGCCCGCCGTGTCGCCCGTCGAGACGCCCACGCAGTCACCGGCCGAGGCGTTCGACGCGCTGTACCGGCACGCGGCCGCCGCGCTGTACCGCCAGACGTATCTGCTGACCGGCCGCCGGAACCTGTCCCGCGAGGCCGTCGGCAAGGCCTTCGACCTCGCCTGGCAGCGCTGGCCGGAGGTCGCCGTGGACCGTGACCCGGTGGGCTGGGTACGGGCGGCCGCCTACGAGCACGCGATGTCGCCGTGGCGCCGGGTGCACCCCGAACACCGCCGCGCCGATCCGCCGCCAGAGGCGCCGGGCCCCCGTGCGCTGCTCGACGCGCTGCTGGCCCTGCCGCCCGCGTACCGCCGCACGCTGCTGCTCCACGACGGGGTCGGGCTCGGGCTGCCCGAGACCGCTGCGGAGACGGAGGCGAGCACCCCGGCGGCGGCGGGGCGGCTGATGACGGCGCGGGCGGCCGTCGCGGAGAAGCTGCCCGAGCTCGCGACGGCGACGGCACCGGCCGAGCAGGCGGCGCTGCTGCACGAATGCCTGGGCGCACTCGCCCTCGCCCAGCCCGCGACCTCGCTGCCGGTCCCGGAGCTGATCCGGACGGGCAGCGAGCGCAAGGCGCAGCTCTGGACGCGGGCGGCCATCGCGTTCACCGTGCTGCTGATCGGCCTGACCCTGATCACCCTGGCCACCGCCCCGAGGAAGTACGAAACGCCCCAGTCGCCCGCGCAGAAGGTCGGCGGGGTACCGGCGCTCGGCGGGCCGCAGAAGCTCACGCCGCAGGACAAGAAGCTGCAGAAGAAGCTCGCCGGCGAGCTGGTGCACGGCCCGGCCCGGCTGGTCCCCCGGGTGGGCTGAGCCCGAGGCCGTACACGAAAGACGCGGGCCCGTACCCCCAGGTGGTGGGGGTACGGGCCCGCGTCCGTGCGTTCGGTGACGCGATCCCGCGGTGCTGCTCCGACGCGGTGGGGCGTCAGGCGCCGAGGATCTCGCGCGCCAGCTTGGCGGTCTCGGTCGGCGTCTTGCCGACCTTGACGCCGGCGGCCTCAAGGGCCTCCTTCTTCGCCTGCGCGGTGCCGGACGAACCGGAGACGATGGCGCCCGCGTGGCCCATGGTCTTGCCCTCGGGGGCGGTGAAGCCCGCGACGTAACCGACGACCGGCTTGGTCACGTTCTTCGCGATGAAGTCAGCCGCACGCTCCTCGGCGTCGCCGCCGATCTCGCCGATCATGACGATCAGGTCGGTCTCGGGGTCGGCCTCGAACGCCGCGAGGGCGTCGATGTGCGTCGTACCGATGACCGGGTCGCCACCGATGCCGACGGCGGACGAGAAGCCGATGTCACGGAGCTCGTACATCATCTGGTAGGTCAGCGTGCCGGACTTCGACACGAGACCGATGCGGCCGGGCTTGGTGATGTCGCCCGGGATGATGCCGGCGTTGGACTGGCCGGGGGTGATGAGACCCGGGCAGTTCGGACCGATGATCCGGGTCTTGTTGCCCTTGGCGTTGGCGTACGCCCAGAAGGCGGCCGAGTCGTGCACGGCGATGCCCTCGGTGATCACGACGGCGAGGGGGATCTCGGCGTCGATCGCCTCGACGACGGCGGCCTTCGAGAAGGCCGGCGGCACGAAGAGGACGGACACGTTCGCGCCGGTCTTCTCCATCGCTTCCTTGACGGAACCGAAGACGGGGACCTCGTTGCCGTCGAAGTCGACGGAGGTGCCGGCCTTGCGCGGGTTCACGCCGCCGACGATGTTGGTGCCGTCGGCGAGCATGAGCTTGGTGTGCTTCATGCCCGTCGCGCCGGTCATCCCCTGGACGATGACCTTGCTGTCCTTGGTGAGGAAGATAGCCATGGTGGTCTGAGTCCCTCTTCCTTACTTCGCAGCCGCGGCGAGCTCGGCGGCCTTGTCGGCCGCGCCGTCCATGGTGTCCACGCGCTGAACGAGCGGGTGGTTGGCGTCGGAGAGGATCTTGCGACCCAGCTCCGCGTTGTTGCCGTCGAGGCGCACGACGAGCGGCTTGGTGACCGCTTCGCCCTTGGTCTTGAGCAGTTCGAGCGCCTGGACGATGCCGTTGGCGACCTCGTCACAGGCGGTGATGCCGCCGAAGACGTTGACGAACACGGACTTGACGTCCGGGTCGCCGAGGATGATCTCCAGGCCGTTCGCCATGACCTCCGCGGAGGCGCCGCCGCCGATGTCGAGGAAGTTGGCGGGCTTCACGCTGCCGTGGTTCTCACCGGCGTACGCGACGACGTCCAGGGTCGACATGACCAGACCGGCACCGTTACCGATGATGCCGACCTCGCCGTCGAGCTTGACGTAGTTGAGGTTCTTGGCCTTGGCCGCAGCTTCGAGCGGGTTGGCTGCGGCCTTGTCCTCAAGCGCCTCGTGGCCGGGCTGACGGAAGTCGGCGTTCTCGTCGAGAGAGACCTTTCCGTCCAGGGCCAGGATCCGGCCGTCCTTGGTCTTCACCAGCGGGTTGACCTCGACGAGGAGGGCATCCTCCGCGACGAAGGTGTCCCACAGGGTCACCATGGCCTCGGCGACACCCTCGGCCACCTCGGCCGGGAACTTCGCCTGGGCCACGATCTCGCGGGCCTTGACGATGTCGACACCGTCAACGGCGTTCACCGGGACCTTCGCGAGGGCCTCGGGGGTCTTCTCCGCGACCTCCTCGATGTCCATGCCGCCCTGCACGGAGGCCATGGCCAGGAAGGTGCGGTTGGTGCGGTCCAGGAGGTACGAGACGTAGTACTCCGCCTCGATCTCCGGAGACAGCTCGGCGATCATCACCTTGTGGACCGTGTGGCCCTTGATGTCCATGCCGAGGATGTCGGTCGCACGGGCGACCGCCTCGTCGGGGTTGGCTGCCAGCTTGACGCCACCGGCCTTGCCTCGGCCACCGACCTTCACCTGCGCCTTGACGACAGACTTGCCGCCCAGCCGCTCGGTCGCCTCGCGGGCTGCCTCAGGCGTGTCGATGACTTCACCGGCCAGCACCGGTACACCGTGCTTGGCGAAGAGGTCCCTCGCCTGGTACTCGAACAGGTCCACGCGCGTCCGTCCCTTATCAAATGGTCTCGCGGTTGGTTTTCTGCGTGGGCGTGCCGCGAGGGGCAACGTGACTGCTCTGTCACTAGGAAGGCGCACACGGTGACCGAATACGCGGCATGTCCATCTCGCAGGTTATCCCCGCGCCCCGCAGGACCCTAAATCGCAGATCCCCCCTGGGCGGTGATTACGGTCACAGATCGCCCTGGTGGCCGGGTCGCAGTGGACAAATCGGCCCGGGTACGGGGGTCGGGGGACGGCCTGTGCCGGTCCGGGGGCACCACCGTCACGCGGGGGCCTCCCGGTCCGGCACGGGCAGCGGCCGCTTCTCGATGGCGGCCGCCATCACCTCCGGGAAGAGGTCCGGCGTGCAGGCGAAGGCCGGTGCGCCCAGCGCGGCGAGCGCCGTCGCGTGGTCACGGTCGTAGGCGGGCGCGCCCTCGTCGGAGAGGGCGAGCAGGGTGACGAACTGGACCCCGGACGACTTCATCGCGGCGACCCGCTTCAGCATCTCGTCGCGGATGCCGCCCTCGTACAGATCGCTGATGAGCACGACGACGGTGTCCGCCGGGCGGGTGATCCTGGACTGGCAGTAGGCGAGCGCCCGGTTGATGTCGGTGCCGCCGCCGAGCTGGGTGCCGAAGAGCACGTCCACCGGGTCGTCGAGCTGGTCGGTGAGGTCGACGACGGCCGTGTCGAAGACGACGAGTCTGGTCCGCAGGGCGCGCATGGAGGCGAGCACGGCGCCGAAGACCGAGGCGTACACGACGGAGGCCGCCATCGAACCGGACTGGTCTATGCAGAGGATGACGTCCTTGCGTACCGACTGTGCCGCGCGCCCGTAGCCGATGAGCCGCTCGGGCACGACCGTGCCCGTCCCGGCCGTCCCGGCCCTCCCGTCTTCGCCGCCTTCTCCGTCTTCTCCCGCCTCGCCGGGGAGGGTCAGATAGTTCTTGAGGTTGGCCCGGATGGTCCGGTTCCAGTCGATGTCGTGGTGGCGCGGCCGGCTGACCTTCGCCGAGCGGTCCAGCGCACCCGTGAGCGCGGTCCTGGTGCGGGTGGTGAGGCGGCTCTCCAGCTTCTCGACGACCTTGCGCACGACGGCTCGTGCGGTCTCCTTCGTCGTCTCCGGCATGACCTTGTTGAGCGAGAGCAGGGTGCCGACGAGATGGACGTCCGCCTCGACGGCCTCCAGCATCTCCGGTTCCAGCAGGAGCGCGGAGAGGCCCAGCCGGTCGATCGCGTCGCGCTGCATGACCTGGACGACGGAGCTGGGGAAGTACGTACGGATGTCCCCCAGCCAGCGGGCCACGGAGGGCGCTGACGCGCCGAGCCCGGCCGAGCGGCCGCTGCCGCCCCGGCCGCCGGGCTGTCTGCCGCCGCTCTCGTACAGCGCGGTCAGTGCGCCGTCCATCGCGGCGTCGCGTGCGGTCAGGGTGTGGCCGGTGCTCTCGGCGCTGTCCGCGCCCAGCACCATGCGCCAGCGCCGCAGCCGTTCGGCGTCCGCCCCCTCGGTCTGCGCGCGCGTGTCCGGGTCCTCGGCCGTGTGCGTGTTCCTGGTCATCCCGTCGCCCCCAGCGGTTGTGCGTCGTTCTCGGTCGTCGCCGCTTCCCCGTCCAGGCCCAGCAGGAGGCGGAGCACCGGCAGCACGGCGTCCGCGCGCGGCCCGTCCAGGACGGGGCCGAATCCGGGGGCGGTCGTCCCGCCGGGGACCGCGCCCGCGCCGGTCCCTCCCCCGGCGGCCGGGCCGCGCCGGACGAGCTCGCCCAGCGTGCGCCGGACGCCTGACTCGTACGCCGAGAAGGTGCGGCGCAGCAGCGGCAGCACGTCGGTGAAGGTGTCGGCGGCGACTCCGGAGAGCCAGGCGTCGACCAGGGCGAGCAGCCTCTCGTCGTGGACCAGGAGCATGCCGCCGCCGGCCGCCCCGCCGACGAAGCCCTCGATCCACGCGGCGGCCTCCGCCGGCGGTGTGCCGGGCGAGAGGGCCAGGCCCATCAGCCGGGCCGCGTCGTCCTGTTCGAGGTGTCCGTCGTCGAGCAGCAGGCGGGCGGCCCGGCCCCGGATCACTCCCGCGACCGGGTCCCGGGCGGCGAGCTTGTGCAGGACCGCCCTCCAGCGCTCGCGCAGCCCGTCCGCGTTGGCCGGTACGGCGCCGGCGAGCAGGCCGACCGCCGTGTGCACGCCGTCCACCTGGCGGCGCAGCGCGGCGGCCCCCTCGTCGTCGAGTCCGGTGCAGGCGGGGGGCAGCCCGACGCAGATCCGCTCCGCGAGCCCGGCCGCGACCTCCCCGAGCGCGGCGGTGTCCGTGGACCTGACGTCTCCGTAGCGCAGCGCGCGGGCCAGGGACGGCAGGGCGTCCGCGAGGTGGCCGACGTCCGTGTCGAGCGCGGCGCGGTCCGCGAGCATCCGCATGACGACGGGCAGCGCGTCGGGCAGTCCGGCCAGCAGGCAACGCTCCGCGAGGGCGGTGACGTCGGCCAGGGCGGTGGCCGACAGGGCGTCCGACTCGGCGCGGGCGGTGGCGGCGGAGAGCACGGTGGTGCCCCAGATGCCCGCCTCCGCGACGCGTACGTACAGCTCGGGCTCCCAGCGCAGCCGCCAGCTCTCCCGGAAGGTGCCGGTGCTCCCGCGCCCCTCGGTGGGCTCGCCCCAGCCGACGCCGAGGATCCGCAGCCGGTGCAGCAGCCGGCTGCGTGCCGCGTCGGTGTCCTTGCGGAGGTCGAGTTCGATGTCCCGTTCGGACGCCTCCGGTTTGAGGCGCAGGGTGCGCTGTACGCGGGTGAGGTCGCGCTGGAGCGGCACGGCGGGGGCGGTGTCCGGTACCTCGCCGAGGGTGGAGCCGACGATCAGCCGGTCCCGGACGAGGGCGAGCGGCTCGTCGGAGCCCTCGCACATCACCGCCCGCACGGCGTCGGTCGCCTCGCTCAGTCCGGCCAGCGGGCGGCCGCGCATGGCGGCGAGGGTGCCGGCGAGCCGGACGGCCTCGATGACATGGGCGGAGGACACGAACCGGTCCTCGTCGCGCAGGAGTCCGGCGACTCTGGTCATCCAGCGTTCGACCGGGCGGTCCGGGGACGCGAAGAGGTGGGCGTACCAGCCGGGTGAATCGATCCCTGCCCCGTATCCGCTGTGCCGGGCGAGCCGCTGGTGGGTCCAGGGCACCCAGGTAAGTTCGGCCTTGACCTTGGGCAGCCCCTTGAGGAGGGCCCGGTCGGCCGCGAGCGTCGTCCTCGCTCCAAGCGCGGGTACGTGCCAGGCACCGCAGACCACGGCGACGTCGTCGTCGAACTCCTTGCGGGCCGTGCGCAGCTGGATCCGCATGTACGCCTCACGGACCGCGTCCCTGGGGTGGCCGCCGTCCCCGTACACCTCGCGCAGGGCCGTCATCGCCTCGCCGAGCGCGGCGAAGGCCGCCAACGGGTCGCCGGGGCGCCCGTCGTGGGCGCGGTGTTCGACGACGTCCTCCCACCAGCGCTCGGGATCGTCGTAGCCCGCGGTCTCGGCGAGCACCCCGATGGGGTCGACCGGGACGGGCGCGGGGCCCTCTTCGCCGTGCCGCTCCTCCTCCTTCTCCGCCATGGCCAGCGAGTGGGCGGCCGGGAGGTCGATGAAGCGGACCGGGACGTCGTGCGCGAGGGCCCAGCGGATCGCGACCCATTCGGGTGAGAACCCGGCGAGTGGCCAGAAGGCCGCCCGGCCGGGATCGTCCACCGCGTGGGCGAGCAGCGCGACGGGCGGCCGCATCTGCTCGTCGGCGGCGAGCGGCAGCAGCGCGTCGCCCTCCGGCGGGCCCTCGATGAGCACCGCCCTGGGCCGGGCGGCCTCCAGCGCGGCGCCGACGGCTCGGGCGGAGCCGGGGCCGTGGTGGCGCACCCCCAGCAGCAGCGGCCCGCCGGAACGCGGGGTGCCGGGGCGCGGGGTCACGGAGCTCGGGGTGCCGGTCATGCGGAGGCCTCACGGCAGGCGCGGTAGAAGTCCTTCCAGCCGTCCCGCTCCCGCACCACCGTCTCCAGGTACTCCTGCCAGACCACCCGGTCGGCGGCCGGGTCCCGGACGACCGCGCCGAGGAGGCCGGCCGCCACGTCACCCGCGCGCAGCACCCCGTCACCGAAGTGGGCGGCGAGCGCGAGGCCGTTGGTGACGACGGAGATGGCCTCGGCCGTGGACAGCGTCCCCGAGGGCGATTTGATCCTGGTGCGGCCGTCGGTGGTGACCCCGTCGCGCAGCTCGCGGAAGACGGTGACCACGCGGCGGATCTCCGCGAGGCCGTCGGGGGCGGGAGGCAGGTCGAGCGCGCGGCCGACCTGCTCGACGCGCCGGGAGACGATCTCGACCTCCGCCTCCGGGGTGGCCGGCAGCGGCAGGACCACCGTGTTGAACCGGCGGCGCAGCGCGCTGGACAGCTCGTTGACCCCCCGGTCGCGGTCGTTGGCGGTGGCGATGACGTTGAACCCGCGGACCGCCTGGACCTCCTGTCCCAGCTCGGGCAGCGGCAGGGTCTTCTCGGACAGGATGGTGATCAGCGAGTCCTGGACGTCGGCGGGCATGCGGGTGAGCTCCTCGATCCGCGCGGTCATGCCCTCGGACATGGCGCGCATCAGCGGGCTCGGCACCAGCGCGTCGCGGCTGGGGCCGTGCGCGAGGAGCTGCGCGTAGTTCCACCCGTAGCGGACGGCTTCCTCGGGGGTACCCGCCGTGCCCTGGACCAGAAGGGTCGAGTCGCCGCTGACGGCGGCCGCGAGGTGCTCGGACACCCAGGTCTTGGCGGTGCCGGGCACCCCGAGCAGGAGCAGCGCCCGGTCCGTGGCGAGGGTGCTGACGGCGACCTCCACGAGGCGGCGCGGGCCCACGTACTTGGGTGAGATCACCGTGCCGTCGGGCAGCGCGCCACCCAGCAGATACGTGGCGACGGCCCACGGCGACAGCCGCCAACGGGCGGGACGCGGGCGGTCGTCGGCTGCCGCGAGCGCCTTCAGCTCGTCGGCGAAGGCATCCTCCGCGTGCGGGCGCAGCGCCTCCGCGCCCACGGCTGCGGTGGTGGTTTCTGACACGGTCATGGATCCCCCTCCAGATCGGTCGTCCCGATGTGCTTCCACCGTGCACCATGGCACTGACAATCAACGTTCCCGCAGGTCAGTGCAGTTGTCAGTGGGGCGGCCTACCGTCGTATCCATGCTGCTGACTGACGGGGGAGAACCCTTGGGCACCGCTGCTCCGGCGGTGCGCTGGACGGTGGAGCAGGTCCTGGCCCTGGCTCCTGATGACGCCTCACGCAAGGCGGGCAACAAGCTCGGTGCGGCCGGTCCGTGGTCGGAGACCGGACGGGAGGAGCAGGGGGCGGTGTGGGGGCTGTGCAGGGGGAGCGGGAGCACGCCGTACCGGACGGTGGTCGACACCACGGGGCCCGCGTACAAGTGCAGTTGCCCCAGCCGGAAGTTCCCCTGCAAGCACGCGCTGGGCCTTCTGCTGCTCCGGGCGTCCGACGAGGCGGCCCTGCCCCCGGCCGCTCCGCCGGACTGGGCCGGTGAGTGGCTGGCGGACCGGCGCCGCCGCGCGGCGGCCTCGGCGGTGCGGGAGGAACCGGGGGGCGGTGGAGGCGGCGCGGCCGGGCCAGCCGATCCGGCTGCCGCCCGGCGCCGGGCGGAGCGCAGGGCCGAGCGGATCGGCGGCGGCGTCCAGGAGCTGGAGCGGCGCCTGACCGACCTGGTGCGCGGCGGCCTCGCGGCGGCCGAGCAGTCCGGGTACGGGCTGTGGGAGGAGACGGCGGCCCGGATGGTCGACGCCCAGGCGCCCGGTCTCGCGGGCCGGGTGCGGGAGTTGGGGGCGATACCGGCGTCCGGGCCGGGCTGGCCGGTCCGGCTGCTGGAGGAGTGCGCGCTGCTGCACCTGCTGGACACGGGCTGGCAGGGCATCGACCGGCTGCCGCCGCCACTGGCGGCCACGGTCCGTACCCGGGTCGGGCTGCCCGCCGCCGCCGGGGGCGCGCCGGTCCGCGATCACTGGCTGGTCCTCGCCCAGTACGACACCCAGGAGGGCAAGATCGTCGCCCGCCGCATCTGGCTGTACGGGAGGGAGTCGGGCCGCACCGCGCTGCTGCTGTCCTTCGGAGCACCCGGCCGCTCCCCCGGCCAGGCCCTGCCGGTGGGGGTCACGCTGGACGCGGAGGTCACCCCGCACCGGGGGGCGGGGCAGCTACGGGCCGAGCTGGGGCCGCAGTTCGGCTCTCCGGTGCCGACCGGCGCCCCGCCGCCGGGTGTCACGGTCACCGGGGCCATCACCGCGTACGGGCGGGCCCTGGGCGATGACCCCTGGCTGGACTCCTGGCCGGTGATCCTGCGCGACGTCATACCCGTGCCGTCCCGGGACGGCTGGCAACTGGCGGACGCGGAAGGGGACGCGGCCCTGCCCGTCGCCCCGGCCGCGCTGTCCCGGCCCGCGCTGTGGAAGCTCGTCGCGCTGTCCGGCGGCGGACCGCTCACCGTCTTCGGGGAGTGCGGCCACCGCGGCTTCGACCCGCTCGCGGCCTGGGCGCCCCCGGATCCACGGCCGGACACTGACGCGCAGTCGGACACGGACGCGCGGCCGGCCGACGCCGAGACGGTTCCGCTCATCTGACCCCGGCGAACTCCGGCCGCCCCGGCCAACTCCGTTGATTCCTGCGACTACTGGTGGAGGAACGATGACCCGTACCAACCCACCCAGCACGCCAACCACACCCTCCACACCCTCCACACCCACCGCCGCCCCGTGGGACGAGCTGGTCACCTCGGCGCTGCTCGGCACGGACCGCCGCCGACCACCGGGTGTGCCGGGCGGCGCCGGTCCGGACGGCGCGGCGGTCGCGCTGCTGGACGCGGCCGCCCTGCACACCGTGCGGCGCCGGGCGGGACTGCTGCCCGCCCCCGCCGCGCCCCGGCCCGGTCCGGCACCCACCGACCCCCGCCCCGCCCTACCGGGGCCCGCCCGGAGCCGGCTGGAGCGGCTGCTCGCGGACCGGGCGGCCCCGAGCGGCTCCGCCGGCAGACGCGGCACCGCTCCCGATCTGACCGAACTGATCCCGCAGTGGCTGGCCACCGCCAATCTGCACGGATACCGGGCACCGGACGCGACACTGCCCGCCCTGCTGGACGCGGCCCGCGCGCGGACCGATCTGCGGCCGCAGGCACTGGCGTTCGCCGGGCCGCGCGGGCTCTGGCTCGCCGGGCTGAACCCCGAGTGGAAGTTCGCGCTGCGCGGTGCGTCCGGCACCGCGCTGCTGCCGGACGTGACCGACGGGGAGGCGGTCCACCGGCTGTGGGAGGAGGGCCTGTTCGCCGAACGGGTCGCGCTGCTCTCCGCGGTACGGGCGCACGAGGCCGATGCCGCTCTCGCCCTGCTCGCCACCACGTGGGCCACCGAGCGGGCGGAGGACCGGCTGATGTTCGTCGACTCGCTGCGCACCGGGCTCTCCGACGCCGACGAGCCCTTCCTGGAGCAGGCCCTGACCGACCGCAGCCGCAATGTACGGGCGACGGCCGCCGAGCTGCTCTCCGCGCTGCCCGGCTCCGCGCTCGCCCGCCGGATGGCGGACCGCGCCCTGTCCTGCGTGAGCCCCGGCCTCACCGGTACCGGGCCTTCCGTCGCCGTGGAGGCCCCGCACGAGTGCGACGCGGCGATGCAGCGCGACGGCGTGGTGGCGCTCCCGCCGTCCGGCCGGGGTGAACGGTCCTGGTGGCTCGGGCAGTTGGTGGAGTCGTCGCCGCTCTCGATCTGGCCGGCCCGGTTCGGCGGCCGCGAGGCGCGGGAGATCGTCGCGCTTCCCGTGGCCGACGGCTGGAGCGAGGAGCTGCACGCGGCCTGGTGCCGGGCCGCCGTCCGGCAGCGGGACCCAAAGTGGGCGCGGGCGCTGCTCGGCGCCCCTTCGACACCCCCGTCGCACGGTCCGGGCACCGCCTCGCTGGCCGAGCGGTCGAAGCTCCTGATCGTGCTGCCCGCCGCCGAACGGGCTTCCTGGGTGGCCGAGTTCATCGCCGCGCACGGGCTGTCGGAGGCGTTCCAGCTGCTGGGGGTCTGCCCGACCCCCTGGGCGGAGCCGCTCGGCCACTCCGTCGTCGACGCCCTCGACATCGCCCGGGACGCCGGCAGCTACCCGTGGAGCTTCAGCGGGGTGATGGGCCTCGCGGAGCGCTGCCTGAATCCGGCGGAGGCCGACCGCCTGGAGGTCCTCACCACGACCCCCGACGAACCGGCGGACGCCTCCCCCGGCGCGAACGGCTACTGGTCGGAGGCGTTCCAGCGGCTGGTCTCCACCCTGCGGCTCCGCGCGGCGATGGACGCGGAGCTGGCACCGGGCGGGGTCAGGCCTCCGCCGGCTGGCGGACGTTCGCGTTGACCCAGGAGACGATCTCGACCGTCGTCGCGCCCGGGGTGAAGATCTCCGCGACCCCCTGCTCCTTGAGCGGTGCGATGTCCGCCTCCGGGATGATGCCGCCGCCGAAGACCTTGATGTCCTCGGCCTCGCGCTCCTTCAGCAGGGCGATCACCTTCGCGAAGAGCGTGTTGTGCGCACCGGAGAGGATCGAGAGGCCGATCGCGTCGGCGTCCTCCTGGATCGCGGTGTCCACGATCTGCTCGGGAGTCTGGTGGAGCCCCGTGTAGATGACCTCCATACCGGCGTCGCGCAGCGCCCGCGCGATCACCTTGGCCCCTCGGTCATGGCCGTCGAGGCCCGGTTTGGCCACCACCACTCGGATCGGACCGGTCACACCCATCACTGCCTCCACACGCGTCTCCCGCCCCCGACGGGCCGGGGATGTGAACGAACGTTATCCACAGCATCCCGCAAGCCGCTGTTTCGCGGTGGGCGGGGAGGGGGAAATCACACGTGGGACATGTTCACCGGGCGCCGTTCCCCGCAGCACGCGGCACACCTGCCGTGCGGGACCGACCGCCGGGGGAGCCGCACGAGGTCGTCGTACCACCGCGCCGTCAGCCGCACGGCACGGTGGTACGGCTCACCGACCGCCCACCGGCCGGTCACCGAAGGTGATCCGGCGGGCACGGCGGGCGGCGGGTCCCGGACGGTGGACCACGGTGGACCGCCGCCCGGACGTCCGACACGGCGCCCCACGAGGGCATACGGGGCGGGAGCCGCCGCTCCCCGGGTGCCGGAAGCAGGAGGTCGGTCAATGAGGACCCTGCCTTTTCTTCCCCTACTGCCGCGTCTTCCCCTGCTGCCGCGCCGGACGGGCCCACGCAACGCCTGGCTGTCGTCCGCACTGCTGAGAGCGACCGCGCTGGAACTCGTGGTGCTCGCCGGACACGCGCTCATCTACCCCACCGGCATACCCGGCGAGCGGCGCACACCGCCACGCCCGCCGGCCGAACCGGCCCCCACTCCTCCCGGCACCACGGCCCTGCCCGGCGCGCACGCCGGAAGCACCGCGCACGCCGGGCGCACCGGGCAGATCGGCCACAGAGAACGGCCGCCCGTCGTGCTCCTGCACGGCTTCATCGACAACCGCTCCGTCTTCGTGCTGCTGCGCCGCTCGCTGGCCCGGCACGGCTGGCGCCATCTGGAGTCGCTCAACTACTCCCCGCTGACCTGCGACATCCGCACCGCCGCCGAGTTGCTCGGCCGTCACGTCGAGGAGATCTGCGCCCGCACCGGGCACCGCGAGGTCGACATCGTCGGGCACAGCCTGGGCGGCCTGATAGCGCGCTACTACGTACAGCGACTGGGCGGTGACCAGCGGGTCCGCACCCTGGTCACGCTCGGCACGCCGCACGCGGGCACCGCTGTCGCTCCGCTGGCCAGCGCCCTCCCGATCGTGCGCCAGATGCGCGGCGGATCGGCCCCGATCGAGGAGCTCCGGCTGCCGGCGCCCGGCTGCCGTACCCGGTTCATCAGCTTCTGGAGCGAGCTGGACCAGGTCATCGTCCCCGCAGAGGCGGCCTGCGTCGACCATCCCGACCTCGACGCCACCAACGTCCGCGTCAGCGGGATCGGCCATCTCGCGCTGCCCGTTCACCCTGCCGTGGCCGCCGGGGTCCGCCAGGCGCTCGACGCACAGGAGCCCGGAAATAGAACGAGTGTCGAACATAGAGCCAAGGCTGTGTGAGCGGTCCGTCGAAAGGCAGCCGATTGCCCGATTCCTGATCGCCCGCGAGCCGTGGAAGATTGTCGGCGTCGCGTACCGCCGGGTACAGTCGCGGCCACTGGTTTCCCCCGAGGTCCCCCACGGGCCCCGGACCCAAGGTCCTGCTGCCGAGGCGAGAGAGAAGTTGGTGAACGACCAGCACCCCCACGCCGGGTATGTCGGATACGACGGCCACTCCACGAGCGGTTTCGACGACGACCCGCTCTTCGGCTCCCTCCCCAGCGGTTACGACGGCCCGTACGACACCACGGCCGGTTACGCCGCCCCGTACGACACCGGCCAGGCCGGTCACAGCGGCCAGTACGACACCACCCAGTGGGACACCGGCGCACACCGCACCGCCGCGTACGACCACGCCGCCGACTACGCGGCCTACGCCCCCCACTTCCAGCAGCACCCCCAGTACGAAGCGGCCCCGCAGTACGACGCGGCCCCGCAGCAGTACGACACCACCGGCGCCTGGGCAACGGCCGGCGCCCCCGATTCCTCGGGCCAGTGGGACACCTCCGGCTGGTACGCGAACGGCCAGTGGTCAACCACCGACACGGCGGGATATGACTCCGGGGCGTACGACGCCACCGCCTGGAACACCGGCGCCACGCCCGAGCACGCACAGCGGGCTCCGCAGAATCTGACGGCCTCGCACGAGCCCGAACAGACACGGCAGCATCCGTACGAGGTGCACGAGACGCACGAGCCGTACGAAACGCATGAGGCGCACGAGGCGTATGAGCCGTACGAGACGTACGAGCCCGTGCTGACAACCGCCGAGCCCTCCGAGAACTCCGAGACCGCCGCGTTCAGCCTCTCCGAGGCGGGCCCGGCCCCGGAGCCGGACGTCCACCGCCCCGCAGGCCGTCAGGTCTCGCGCGGTGGCAGCCGCAGCCGCAGGCGTTCGCCCGCCAAGCGCTCCGCCCTCCTCACCGTCGCCGTCCCCTCCGCCTGCGTGATGAGCGTGGCCGGTATCGCCGCCGCTTCCGTGGGCGGCCTCGGTGGCGGCGAGGAGAAGAAGGACGACAGCACCACGACGATGGCGGCCGCCGATCCCGGCACGGTCGAGCCGGTGGCCGCGAACAACAAGCTGGACACCCAGCTCGCCAACCTCAGCGCCGACGCGGAGAACTTCGCCGGCCGAGCCAGCCGCACCCAGGAGCGCATCGACCTGAAGGAGCGGCAGGCCGCGGAGAAGAAGAAGCGCGAGGAGGAGGCGGCCCGCAAGGAGGCCCTGCGCCCCAAGTACGTCATGCCGGTCAAGGAGCACGGGCTCAGCGCGTACTTCGGCCAGGCGGGCGTCAACTGGATGTCCGTGCACACCGGCATCGACTTCCCCGTCCAGTACGGGACCCCGGTGATGGCGGCGACCGACGGCACCGTCCGTACGCAGTACAACAGCGCCTACGGCAACATGGCCATCGTCACGATGGCCGACGGCACCGAGACCTGGTACTGCCACCTCAGCAGTACCCGGATCCGCTCGGGCCACGTCAAGGCCGGGGACGTGATCGCGCACTCCGGGAGCTCCGGCAACTCGACCGGACCGCACATGCACTTCGAGGTGCGGCCCGGCGGCGGCGCGGCCGTCGACCCGCTGCCCTGGCTCCGCAGCCACAACATCGACCCGACCTGATCCGACCGGGCCGGGGCGCTACAGCTTCTGGACCGGGGCGTACCGCAGCAGCAGCTTCTTCGGCCGCTCGTCCCCGAAGTCGACCGTGGCCTTCGCCTGGTCGCCGATGCCGTCGACCGCCGTCACCGTGCCCAGACCGAACTGGTCGTGCGTGACCCGGTCACCGACCACCAGCGTGATCGTCGGCTTGTCCGACGTCCGCCGGGTCGCGAAGCCCGAGGGCCCGGAGCGCGAACGGGACGCGGACAGCGATGAGGTGATGCCCGACGTCGGTCCCGCCGGAGCCGCCATCGGGCCCTTGCGCTTCCACTCCAGGTGCTGATCCGGGATCTCCTCCAGGAACCGCGACGGCGGGTTGTACGAGGGCTGGCCCCACGCGCTGCGCATCGACGCCCGGGTCAGATAGAGCCGCTCGCGGGCGCGGGTGATGCCGACATAGGCGAGCCGGCGCTCCTCCTCCAGCTCCTTGACCTGGCCCAGCGCGCGCATGTGCGGGAAGACGCCGTCCTCCATGCCGGTCAGGAAGACCACCGGGAATTCGAGGCCCTTCGCCGTGTGCAGGGTCATCAGCGTGACGACTCCGGAGCCGTCGGTGTCCTCGTCGGGGATCTGGTCGGAGTCGGCGACGAGCGCGACCCGCTCCAGGAACTCGGCGAGCGTGCCCGACCCCTCCTCCTCGCCCCGGTCCTGCTCGAATTCGAGCGCCACGGAGGCGAGCTCCTGGAGGTTCTCGATCCGGGTCTCGTCCTGCGGGTCGGTGGAGGCCTGGAGCTCGGCCAGGTAGCCGGTCCGCTCCATGACGGCCTCCAGCACCACGGCCGGGCCCGCGCCCGACTCGACGATCGTGCGCAGCTCCTCCATCAGCGTGTTGAACCGCTTGACGGCGTTGGCGGAACGGGCGGCCATGCCGTACGCCTCGTCGACGCGGCGCAGCGCCTGCGGGAAGGTGATCTTCTCGCGCATCGACAGGGCGTCGATCATCGCCTCCGCCCGGTCCCCGATGCCGCGCTTGGGCACGTTCAGGATGCGGCGCAGCGGGACGGTGTCCTCCGGGTTGGACAGCACCCGGAGGTAGGCCAGGACGTCCCTGACCTCCTTGCGCTCGTAGAAGCGCACGCCACCGACGACCTTGTAGGGGAGGCCGACCCTGATGAAGATCTCCTCGAAGACACGGGACTGCGCGTTCGTCCGGTAGAAGATCGCGACGTCGCCCGCCTTGGCGTCGCCCGCGTCGGTCAGCCGGTCGATCTCGTCCGCGACGAACTGCGCCTCGTCGTGCTCGGTGTCCGCGACGTAGCCGGTGATCCGGGTGCCGGAGCCGGCGTTGGTCCAGAGGTTCTTCGGTCGGCGGCTCTCGTTGCGCTCGATGACGGCGTTGGCGGCGGACAGGATCGTCTGGGTGGAGCGGTAGTTCTGCTCCAGCAGGATCGTGGTCGCGTCCGGGTAGTCCTCCTCGAACTGGAGGATGTTGCGGATCGTGGCGCCCCGGAAGGCGTAGATCGACTGGTCGGCGTCACCGACGACGCACAGTTCGCCGGGGGCGTCGGCGGCACCGGACGGGCCGACCAGCTCCCGTACGAGGGTGTACTGGGCGTGGTTGGTGTCCTGGTACTCGTCGACCAGGACGTGCCGGAAGCGGCGGCGGTAGTGCTCCGCGACGTCGGGGAAGGCCTGGAGCAGGTGCACCGTCGTCATGATGATGTCGTCGAAGTCCAGCGCGTTGGCCTCGCGCAGCCGGGACTGGTACATCGCGTAGGCCTGGGCGAGGGTCTTCTCGAAGCCGTCCGTGGCCTGTCCGGCGAAGGTCTCCTCGTCGATCAGCTCGTTCTTCAGGTTCGACACCTTGGCCGTGAACGACTTCGGCGGGAAGCGCTTCGGGTCGAGGTCGAGATCGCGGCAGACCAGGGCCATCAGCCGCTTGGAGTCCGCCGCGTCGTAGATCGAGAACGAGGAGGTGAAGCCGAGCTTCTTCGACTCGCGGCGCAGGATGCGGACGCACGCGCTGTGGAACGTCATGACCCACATGGCGTTGGCGCGCGGGCCGACGAGCTGCTCGACGCGCTCCTTCATCTCGCCGGCGGCCTTGTTGGTGAAGGTGATCGCCAGGATCTGGCCGGGGTGCACCCCGCGCTCGGCCAGCAGGTGGGCGATGCGGTGCGTCAGCACCCGGGTCTTGCCGGAACCGGCCCCGGCGACGATGAGCAGCGGGGAGCCCGCGTGCACGACGGCGGCGCGCTGCTCGGTGTTCAGCCCGTCGAGCAGCGCGGCGGCGTCGATGACCGGGCGGTGGGCCCCGTCGCGGTAGTACGCGTCGCGGGGCGGCGGGGGCCCGTCGAACACGCCTCCGAAGAGGTCCTCCGGCACCGCTTCGGGTGCGGAGTCCTCGGGGGGCGGCGGGGGCCCGTCCTCCGCGTGCTGGAGGCCGGCCAGGAAACTGTCGTCAAAGAGGCTGCTCATCGCTGTCCGAGTCTAGGCGGCCCCACTGACACCCCGGGCCCGCACGGCAGAACCCGTACCCGCCGGAGCCACACACGGCGATGTCCGGGCCACCCTGTGTAGGGAATCTCCCCGCCGCGCCCGGCCGTACCGCACCGGTTCCGCAAGGTCACGAAAATGTATCGGGCATATCGAACATCAACCTTCACAGCGGCACCATGAGTTGGCTAGCGTGCTCGTTCGGACGGCCGTACCCCCAGAGGCGAACCACGCCGAGCGGGCGTCCACGCCGAATCCGGGCCGCCCGTACGGGGTCCGGAACCGGGGACCCACACGCAGCACCGGGGTGAATCGGTCCGCAACCCCCACCAGGACCGTAGGGCAGCCTTCCGTTCCGCCCGAACCCGACAGCTAACCCGGTAGGCGGTCCACGGAAGGAAATGCCGGCCTTGGCATCGCATCGCAAACCGCGCCCCCGGGTGCGCAGCACCACCCCCGCCATCGGGTTCACAACGGCCGCACTGGCCTCCGTGACCCTGCTGTCCACGCAGAGCGCGCTGGCGGCCCCGGCCCCGAAGCCCAGCATCGAGGACGTCCAGAAGAAGGTCGACGACCTCTACCGGCAGGCGGGGACCGCGACCCAGCACTACGACGAGGCGAAAGAGGCGTCCGCCGCGCAGCGCACCAAGGTGGACGCGCTGCTGGACGACATCGCCAAGCGCGCCGACAAGCTGAACGACGCCCGCCGCACGCTCGGGAACTACGCGGCCGCCCAGTACCGCGACGGCGCGCTCGCGCCGACGGCCACCTTCTTCCTGGCCAACGACCCGCAGTCGTTCTTCGACCAGACCCACCTGATGAACCGGATGGCCGCCAACCAGCAGCAGGCCGTCACGGACTTCCGTACGAAGCAGGCGGAGGCGTCGAAGAAGCGGGCCGAGGCGGTGACGAGCCTGGAGACGCTCACCGCGTCGCAGACCAAGCTGCGCACCAGCAAGCAGAACGTGCAGAACAAGCTGACCGAGGCGCGCACGCTGCTGTCGAAGCTGACCGCGCAGGAGAAGGCGCGGCTGGCCGAGCTGGAGGAGAAGAAGAAGGCCGAGGCCGCGCGCAAGGCCGAGGAGCTGGCGAAGAAGCAGGCGGCCGCGAAGGCGGAGGCCGACCGCAAGGCCAAGGAGGCCGCCGGCGGGAGCGGCACGGGCTCCGGTACGGGCACGGGATCGGGCACGGGGTCAGACACCGGCACCGGCACCGGCACCGGCACGGGTTCCGGTTCGGACAGCAGCGCCACGACGAAGGCCGAGAAGGTCCTCGCGTTCGCCAGGGCCCAGATCGGCAAGCCGTACGTCTGGGGGGCCACCGGCCCGTCCTCGTACGACTGCTCCGGGCTGACCCAGGCGGCCTGGAAGTCCGCGGGCGTCACCATTCCCCGGACCACCTGGGACCAGGTGAACGTCGGCACCCGGATCGCCACGGAGAACCTTCAGCCCGGGGACCTGGTCTTCTTCTACGACGACATCAGCCACGTCGGGATCTACAAGGGCGACGGCATGATGATCCACGCGCCGAAGCCGGGGGCCAATGTGCGCGAGGAGTCGATCTACTACATGCCGATCTACGGGAGTGTGCGTCCCGGCTAGGCCGCCGTCGCGGCGGGTTCTCAGGTCCAGAGCGTGGCGATGAAGATGTTGACCATCGTCAGTCCGCCCACCGCCGCGAAGAGGCCCTTGTCGACCCTCTCCTCGTCCCGCTTGACGTAGACCAGCCCGAGGATGACGACGAGGATCAGCAGCTTGATGCCGATCTTGACGTTGTTCACGGGGTGGTCGTCGGCCTGGTCGAGCCCGACCAGGGCGATTCCGGTGACCAGCATGGTCAGCGCGCCGTGCAGCATCCCCGGTACGAATCGGGCCGTCCCCGCGCTCATCGCCTTCATCTGGGTGAGGAAACCTCCCAGCAGGGCGGCGATTCCGATGATGTGGAGGGCGACGAAGACATCGATGAGTACACGCATGGTTCCGCACCCTAGCCCTGCCCCTAGCAGGCCTCCGCAGCCAGGTGCCAGTTCCTGACCTCTTGACTGATGAATGCACCAATTGCCTGACTCTGGTGCAATTTTCCCTGTCATTCAGGAACAACGCAGCGCCAAATTCGGGCAATAAGCGTCATTACGACTCTTCCCCGTGCCCCGGGTTTAGCGTCCCTACCAGGTGACCGGATCACCGCCGCTCCGCACCCGGACGGCACGGCCCGGTCGCCCCGCCGAGAGATCCGGCGGCGGGCCGCTCCCCCTGTTGGTGACCCGCCGCCGGACCGGGCGGGTCCGCCGGTAGGCCCCGGCGGGCAGTCGACTGGAAGGACCACCGCCCTCGTGGCCGCGCACCGGAAACCCAAGCAGCGCCCGTACACCGGCTCTGCTGCCCGCACCGCAGCGACCCTCGCCCTCGCCGGGGCCGCGACCGCTGCCGCGCTGCCGGGATCCGCGCACGCAGAGCCGACGCCCACCGCCGCCGAGGTCAAGGCCGAGGTGGACCGGCTGTACCGGGAGGCGGAGGTCGCCACCGAGCATTACAACGGCGCGAAGGTGAAGGTGGCCGCCACCACCAGGTCGATCGACGCGCTGCGCGACGAGGCCGCCCGCAGGACCGAGCGGCTCAACACCTCGCGCGAGGCGCTGGGCTCGTACGCCGCCGCGCAGTACCGTGCGGGCGGCCTCGATCCGTCCCTCCAGCTGGTCCTCTCGTCCGACCCCGACCAGTACCTCCAGCGCGCCTCCTACGTGGAGCAGGCCGCGTCCGGCCGGGCCGACGAGCTCCGCACCGTGCGGCGCCAGGTGGCGGACGTGGCGCAGCTGCGCTCGGAGGCGGCCGGGCAGCTGGCCGAGCTCGCCGCCCGCCAGGCAGAGCTCCAGAAGCACAAGGCGACGGTCCGGGCCAAGCTGTCGCAGGCCCGCACGCTGCTGGCCCGCCTCTCCCCCGTCCAGCGCGCCGCCTACGACGCCTCCGAGGACGGCGGCAGAGGCGGCGCGGGCCACGCCGACCGCAGCGCCCCGCGCGGCTCGGACCGGGCGCCGAACGCCCGCGCGGCGGCGGCCGTCGCCTTCGCGTACGGAGCCCTCGGCAAGCCGTACGTCTGGGGCGCCACCGGCCCCTCCTCGTTCGACTGCTCGGGCCTCACCCAGGCCGCCTGGCGCTCCGCGGGTGTCTCGCTGCCCCGGACCACGTACACCCAGATCAACGCCGGGCAGCGGGTCGGAAGGTCCGAACTCGCTCCGGGGGACCTGGTGTTCTTCTACTCGGGCATCAGCCATGTCGGCCTCTACATCGGCAACGGCCGGATGATCCACGCCCCGCGCCCCGGAGCCCCGGTCCGCATCGCGCCGATCGACGAAATGCCCTTCGCCGGAGCGACCCGGGTGGCATAGGCTCCCGTCCTTCCGACCGACCGGACAGAAGGACACCCACACATGTCCATGGACTTCGACGTCCAGACCCACGCCCGTACGCTCGCCCTCCGCTCCCCGGACCACTACCGGGTGGGCCCGTTCACGGTGCGCCACAATGTGAACTGGTCGCTGAAGTACGCCAATTACGCGATCCCGGACCAGGGCGCGGAACCGACCCCCGGCGAACTCGACGACCTGGTGGCGGCGTTCCGCGAGCGGGACCGGATGCCGCGCCTGGAGTACCTGCCCGGCTGGGCGCCCTCGGTCGAACCCGCGCTGCTCGCCGCCGGGTTCACCGTCGAGAACCGGGCACCGATCCTGGCCTGCGCCCCCGACGGCCTGCTGCCGCCGAAGCCGGTGGAGGGTCTGGTGACGGCGGAACCGGTCACGGCGGCGGAGTTCGACGCCGCCGCGCTCGTCCAGCACCTGGGGTACGGCGGGACCGGCGAGCCGGAGGGCGGCGAGGCGGAGTGGCTGCGCAACGCGGCGGCCAACGGCGGCGTCGCCGCACTCGCCACCCTCGACGGCATCCCGGCGGGCGCGGGCGGCTGTTCGGTGCCGGTCGACGGCCTCAGCGAGCTCGTCGGGCTCGCGGTATCGGCGGAGTTCCGCCGCCGGGGCATCGGCGCCGACCTCTCCGCACGCCTCACCGCGACCGCGTTCGAGCGGGGCTGCCGGGTGGTGTGGCTGGAGCCGGGCGACGCCGATGTGGAACGGATCTACGCGTCCATCGGCTACCGCAGGGTCGGCGAGAAGCTGAACATCTCGCTCGATCCGGAACGGGAAGCCGGCTGACCCGGACGGCCTTCCGGCCCGGACCGGCTTCCCGGCCCGGACCGGTCGTCCGGCTCAGACCAGCCGTCGGGCCGTCGCCCAGCGGGTCAGCTCGTGCCGGTTGGAGAGCTGGAGCTTCCTGAGCACCGCCGAGACGTGGGACTCGACCGTCTTCACCGAGATGAACAGCTGCTTGGCGATCTCCTTGTACGCGTAGCCGCGGGCGATCAGCCGCAGCACCTCGCGCTCGCGCTGGGTCAGCCGGTCGAGGTCCTCGTCGACCGGCGGCGCGTCCGTCGAGGCGAAGGCGTCGAGGACGAAGCCGGCCAGCCGGGGCGAGAACACCGCGTCGCCGTCCTGGACCCGGAAGACCGAGTCGACCAGGTCGGCGCCGGTGATGGTCTTGGTGACGTAGCCGCGCGCGCCGCCCCTGATGACCCCGATGACGTCCTCCGCGGCGTCCGAGACGGACAGCGCGAGGAAGCGCACCGGGTTCTCCACCGCGCCCATGAACGGGGCGCAGCGGCGCAGCACCTCGACGCCGCCACCGCCCGGCAGGTGCACGTCCAGGAGGACGACCTCCGGGCGGGTCGCCGTGATGACGGTGACCGCCTGGTCGACGTCGGCCGCCTCGCCGACGACCTCGACCCCGGTCTCCTCCGTGCGGCCGATCTCGGCCTGTACGCCGGTGCGGAACATCCGGTGGTCGTCGACGAGCACGACTCGTACCCGGCGCTCCGGGTCCGCGTGGCCCCCGGTCGCCTCAGTGGTCCCGTTCATCGCTCGTCCTCTCCATCTCCAACTCGACTTCCGTGCCCCCGCCGGGCACCGAACGCAGCCGTGCGGTGCCGCCGTTGCGCTGCATCCGGCCGATGATTGACTCTCGTACGCCCATTCTGTCCCCCGGTACGGAGTCCAGGTCGAATCCCGGTCCCCGGTCGCGCACGGAGACGAAGACCGTGCGGCCCTCGACCTCGGCGTAGACCTGGACGGCGCCGCCCTCGCCACCGTACTTGGCGGCGTTGACCATCGCCTCGCGCGCGGCCTGCATCTGTGCGGTCAGCTTCTCGTCGAGCGGGCAGTCGCCCACGACGACGACCTCCAGCGGGACGCCGTGCTTGTCCTCGACCTCCGCGGCGGCGCGTTTGACGGCCTCGGCCAGGGTCTCGGGTTCGTCGTCCTCGTCCTTGCCGGTGCCCTCGGGGTTGTAGAGCCAGTTGCGCAGCTCGCGTTCCTGGGCGCGGGCCAGTCTGCGCACCTCTCCCGCGTCCTCCGCGTTGCGCTGGATCAGGGTGAGGGTGTGCAGGACGGAGTCGTGGACGTGGGCGGCCACCTCGGCGCGTTCCTGGGCCCTGATGCGCATCAGGCGTTCTTCTGAGAGGTCCTGGGTCATCCGCACGAGATAGGGGCCGGCGAGCAGGGCGATGCCGGTGAGCACGGCGATGGCGGCGGTCAGGACGTTGCCGAGCTGGGCGGCGGAGCCGCGTACCACCATGAAGCCGGCGAGGCCGAGGCCGACCAGGGCGACTCCGGCGAGCCCGCGCGCCAGGTTCAGCACCCGGCGGCGGCTGCCGACCTCCATCCAGCGGGCCCGGCGGGCGTTGTCGGCCTGCCGCCAGACCAGGACGGAACCGGCGCCGATCAGCAGGGTGGGCCAGATGTAGCGGTCGGCCTTGCTGCCCATGTCGACGTTGCCGACGAAGATCACGGCGCCGATGAGGAGCGCGACCAGGGCGAAGACCTGGCCCCGGTCGGGCTTGCGGAGCCGGCGTCTGCCGTCGGGGGCGGTCTCGAAGACGGACCGGGGGCTGTCCACGCCGCCGACGCCGAGCGGGACGACGATCCAGAACACGGCGTACAGGAGCGCGCCGAGGCCGTCCGCGAAGAACAGTCCGAGGAAGACGAACCGCACCCAGGCGACCGGCAGCCCCAGATGTCCGGCGAGACCGCGTGCGACGCCGCCGAGCAGCCGTCCGTCGGCGCTGCGGTACAGCTTGCGCAGGGGCGGCTCCTCCGGGTCCGGATTGAGGGAGCTGGCGGCTCGGGTGGTGGCGGCTGGCATGACCCGATCGTCACACGTGTGTGCGGCCGGTGGCATCAGGGTCGGCCCCCACTTCGACCCTGAGAGCCGGGGCGGGAACGGGGGCGGGCGGAGCGTGCGGCCCGGAATGGTCCCTTCAGGGTCGGGCGGGGACGATCTCAGGGTTCGTCCAGGGTCGGGGCGGGTGCCGGACGTGCCCGGCGCCCGTCACCATGGAGCCATGACCGTTCCCCAGGATGCGCCGCCCGGCGCCGTACCGTCCGCCGGGCCAGGCGGGCGGCTGCGGCGGAGCTCGCGGCAGAAAGTGGTGGCCGGGGTCTGCGGTGGCCTCGGCCGGTACTGCGACGTCGATCCGGTGATCTTCCGGATCGTGCTCGGGGTGCTCTCCGTGACCGGCGGTCTCGGGCTGATCTTCTACGGCTTCGCGTGGCTGCTGGTCCCGCTGGACGGCGAGGAGGAGAACGAGGCGCGCCGGCTGCTGTCGGGCCGGGTCGAGGGGGCGTCGCTGATCGCGGTGCTGTTCGCGCTGGTCGGCTGCGGGCTGTTCCTGTCGATGCTGGGCAACGGCGGCACGCTGGCGTTCTCCGCGATGCTGTCGCTCGCGGTGATCGGCTTCTCCGTGTGGACGCAGCACCGCAGGACGGGCGATCCGCAGGGCCCGCTGCATCCCGCGGCCGCTCAGGCGGTCTCGGACGCGCCGCCGGAGGTGAAGGCTCCGCCGCGCCCCGGCAGCCCGTCCTGGTGGCGGGACCCGATCATCAAGGACGGCACCACGGGACCGGTGGGTCCCGGCTATCTGTGGGGCCCCGCGGACACCACGCTGGACGGCCGGGCGGCCGGGCCGCGCGGGGCGACGGCCACCGACCCGTTCCGGACGCCCCGCAGGTCGCGGCAGAACCCGGAGGCGACCTCGATCGCCGGGGCCGTCTTCCTGCTGGCGGTACTGGCGGGCGTGGTGGGCGCGCGGGCGAACTGGGACACCCAGCCGCTGGGGCTGAGCCTGCAGATCGGGCTGACCGCCGCGCTCGCGGTGTTCGGGGCCGGGATGCTGGTCAGCGCCTTCGTCGGGCGGACCGGCTTCGGCACGGTGCTGCTCTCGATGATCACCGCGGGGCTGCTGGCGGGGGCCTCCGCGCTCCCCGCCAACATCACCGCGCACTGGGTGCGCCAGGAGTGGCGCCCGGCCACGGTCGCCGCGGTGCAGCCGCGCTACGAGGTGGGCTCCGGGGTGGTGGACCTGGATCTCACCCGGCTCTCCGTACCGAAGGGCGACACGGTCAGGACCCGGGTGGAGGTAGGTGCGGGCCGGGTCGTGGTGCGCGTGCCGAGGACGGTCACCGTGCGGCTGGACGCGCGGGCCGGTCTGGGCGATGTCACGCTGCCGGGCGAGTCGCCCGACGGCGGGTCAGGACAGGGTGACGTGGACATCAGGGTCTCGGAGAACGAGCACCGCACGCTGCCCCCCGAGCCGGGCGGCCCGCCCGCCGGGACCGTGGAGCTCGATCTGAAGGTCGCCGTCGGACAGGTGGAGGTCCTCCGTGCTTCGTCATGAGATCCGGCCCGGACGGGCGGTGGCGGGCCTGGTGATGATGGGCCTGGCGGCCGGTTACGGGGCGGACGCCGCCGGTCTCTGGCACGCTCCGTGGGTGTTCTTCGCCGCGCTGTTCACCGGTGGCCTCTGCGTCGCCGTGCTGACCACCTGGGTCGCCTACCGGATCCGGCGCCGTCGCGGCGGGAGGACGCCGTCCACCGAGAACGACGTGGCCCCGCCGAGCAGCAGCGGCAGCCAGGCCATGAGGTAGATCAGGTCGTTGCCGAGGTAGTACGGCTCGGTCTGCCAGCTGACGGTCAGCCACAGGCTCAGCGAGATCAGCGCGCCGCCGAGCGCGGCGACCCTGGTCCACAGGCCGAGGAGGGTGCCGAGCCCGACGAGGAGTTCACCGATCGCGATGGCGTAGCCGAAGCCGGACGGGCTCTTCAGCGCGAGGTCGACGAGGGCCGGGATCGCGGCGGAGTCCCGGACCGCGTTCATCGTCTGGCCGATGGAACCGTCGCCGGTGGCATGGAAGAAGGCGCTGTCGGTCAGCTTGTCGAGCCCGGCGTAGACGAAGGTGGCTCCGAGGAAGATCCGCAGCGGCAGCAGGGCGTGCTCCCGTGCCAGCTCCCGCAGGCTCTTCGGCTCGCCCAGCCCGCGCCCGTTCATGCCGTAGTGCATTGGTGCCCCGCCTTCCGCGGCCCTGCGGCGGACCGCCCGGTCCCGCTCACAGGGCCATTCGACCCTCGCCGGACCGTTCGACCCGTCACCAGACCCTACGACCTCCGCCGTGGCCGGTTCCCGGGGCTCAGTCGGTCACGTCGATCTCGACCCGGTTCGACTCGGTGCCGGACGCCGTGATCACCTGCACCTCGACCACACCCGGCTCCACCTCCACCGGTACCGGCACGGTCAGCACGGTGTCGGTCGGGTTGGCGAAGCCGCCCGGGACCGGGACCAGCGGGACGTGGACGTGGACCGGGCCGATCCGCACGACCATCCGGGCCAGCCGGTCGGGGGCCCCGGCGCCGGGCGGCACGAATCCCGCGCCGCGGACCTCGATGTCGTCACCGGTCCGGATCGGCGCGTCCAGATCGCCCGCCTCCCGGGCCCTGACGACCGACAGCACCACGGGCCGGCCGGACTCCGTGTACTTGCCCGCGAAGTACGCCGCCGCCGAGACGGCCACCAGCAGGGCCAGCCCCCAGGGCAGATCGGGCAGCTGCTCGGGGCGCCGGGCCAGGCGGACAGAGGCGAAGAGCACCGCGACGGTGGACACCAGCACGTACTGCACATCCGTGAAGCTGCCGCGGCCCGCGTCGTCGGTGAGCAGGTCGGCGGCGCGCGGCCGGTCGGCCCGCAGCTTCTGGAGCCGTCCGGACAGCACCCGTACGCCCACCACCCGGCGGACCACCACGGCGATGGCGCACACCAGCGCCAGCACGGTCACCACCCCGGCGCCGCGCGCCAGGTCCAGGCCCTCGATCAGCGCGTCGCGCTGCGCGTGCCCGGAGGCGACCGCCAGCTGGAGCGCGAGGACGAGTACGGAGAAGACCGCGAGCAGCACCCAGGACGCGGCGACCGTCCGGGAGGTGGAGAGCCGGTTGTCCTCACCGATCAGCGGGGCGAGGAGGCCGCCGCGCGCCCGGTGGACATGGGCGGCCCCGGTCAGCAGCCCGGCGGTGACGAGTCCGGCGACCAGGCCCGCGGTGCGGGCGTGGCTCCAGCCCGCGCCGATCGCGGTGGCGGCCTCCGCGACGGCCAGCACGGCGACGGCGCCCCACACGATGAGCAGGGTGCGCTGCCACACCCGGTACAGCCAGGCGTCACCCGCCTCCCGGCCCCGGTCCGCGACGGCGCGCGCGGACTGCGTCAGCTCGTCGGAGACCCACTGCCGGGTCGCGGAGGGCGACTGCGCGACGGCGGCGGGCAGCCCCTGACCCGCGGCGAGCCCGTCCCGCTTGGCCAGGAAGGCGGCCACCGCGCGGCGGTGTCCCTCGCGCGCGCCGTGCGGGCAGTCGCCGCACGTACAGCCTCCGCCGTGTGCGCCTTGTCGTGCCTCGTCCAACGCCACGGAGAACGCCGCCCTTTCCCGCCCCGGTACAGCTGTGGTCAATCCAACTCAGCTGTGATTGCTGCGAATTGTGCCGTACCGGACGGGGTGCTCCCGCATCGGGGCGCATCGGGCGGGTGGCTTCGTCAGAACGTTCGAGCGATGCGCTGCCACTGCGGCTGGTAGTTGATCCAGGCGACCAGGTCGCTGCCGAGCTGCTCCCGGGTGGTGAGCGCGTCCCGGTGCTCGATCAGCACCGGCTTCCCGGCCGCCCGCGCGGCCAGCTGCACCTGGCAGGACCGCTCCAGCGTGAGGAACCACCAGGCCGCCGCGTCCACCGAGTCGCCCACGGTCAGCAGCCCGTGGTTGCGCAGGATGACCGCCTTGCGGCCGCCGAGCGCGGTGGCGATCCGGCGCCCCTCCTCCTCGTCCACGACGACGCCCGTGTACGCGTCGTAGAGGGCGTGGTCCTCGTAGAAGGCGCAGGACTCCTGGGTGATCGGCTCGATCAGCTCCCCCAGGGCGGCCAGCGCGCGCCCGTGCACGGAGTGGGTGTGCGCGACGGCGACGACGTCCGGGCGGGCCCGGTGCACCTGGGCGTGGACGGCGAACGCGGCCTGGTTGACGTGGTGGCGGCCCTCGACGACCTGCCCCTCCCCGTTGACCAGGATCAGCTCGTCGGGGCGCAGCCCGTCGAAGGGGGCGCCGAAGGGGTTGACCCAGAAGCAGTCGGTGAACTCCGGGTCGCGTGCCGTGATGTGCCCGGAGACGCCGTCCTCGTACCCGTACTCACCGAACAGGCGCAGCGCCCCGGCCAGGCGTTCCTTGCGGTACGCGCGCTCCTCTCCGAGGGAGGTGTGCACGGGCGGCATCGCGAAGTGGAGCTGGTCCACCGGTATGGGTGTGGGCTCTGGCATGACGGCTCCTCCGGGGCTCCCTGGCGCGAGGGATCTGACGTACGGGCTCTGACGTACAGGATCAGACGTACGGGATCCGGAAGTTACCGCCGGTCGCCGCAGGTGGCCAGAGGTACGACGATGCCGCCGCCCGGAGGACCGGACGGCGGCATCGTCATGGGCGGGCGGGTGGGACTACTCCCACTCGATGGTGCCCGGCGGCTTGCTGGTCACGTCGAGGACGACGCGGTTGACGTCGGCCACCTCGTTGGTGATGCGGGTGGAGATCTTGGCGAGGGTCTCGTACGGCAGCCGGGACCAGTCCGCCGTCATGGCGTCCTCGGAGGAGACCGGGCGCAGCACGATCGGGTGGCCGTAGGTGCGGCCGTCGCCCTGGACGCCGACGCTGCGGACGTCCGCGAGCAGGACCACCGGGCACTGCCAGATGTCGCGGTCCAGGCCGGCCGAGGTCAGCTCCTCGCGGGCGATGGCGTCGGCCTCGCGGAGCAGGTCGAGCCGCTCCTTGGTGACCTCGCCGACGATCCGGATGCCGAGGCCGGGGCCGGGGAAGGGCTGGCGCTGGACGATCTCCTCGGGCAGGCCGAGCTCCTGGCCGACCATCCGGACCTCGTCCTTGAACAGCTGGCGCAGCGGCTCGACGAGCTCGAACTCGATGTCGTCGGGGAGGCCGCCCACGTTGTGGTGGGACTTGATGTTGGCGGTGCCGGTGCCGCCACCGGACTCGACGACGTCCGGGTAGAGGGTGCCCTGCACGAGGAAGGCGACCTCGGGGCCGTCCTCCTGGAGGATCTCCAGCTGGGCCTGCTCGAAGACGCGGATGAACTCGCGGCCGATGATCTTCCGCTTCTGCTCCGGGTCGGACACACCGGCCAGGGCGTCCAGGAAGCGCTTCTCCGCGTCGACGACTTTCAGCTTCGCGCCGGTCGCGGCCACGAAGTCCTTCTCGACCTGCTCCGTCTCGCCCTTGCGCATCAGCCCGTGGTCGACGTACACGCAGGTCAGCTGGGAGCCGATGGCCTTCTGCACGAGCGCCGCGGCGACCGCGGAGTCCACCCCGCCGGAGAGGCCGCAGATGGCGCGCTTGTCGCCGACCTGGGCGCGGATCGCGGCGATCTGCTCCTCGACGACGTTGGTCGTCGTCCAGTTCGGCTCGATGCCCGCGCCCCGGTACAGGAAGTGCTCAAGGACCTGCTGGCCGTGCGTGGAGTGGAGGACCTCCGGGTGGTACTGGACGCCGTAGAGCTTCTTCTCGTCGTTCTCGAAGGCGGCGACCGGCACGACGTCGGTGGACGCGGTGACGGTGAAGCCCTCGGGGGCGGCGGAGCAGGCGTCGCCGTGCGACATCCACACCGACTGCTGGTCCGGGGTGCCCTCGAAGAGCGTCGAGCCGGACTTGGAGACGGCGAGCGCGGTACGGCCGTACTCGCGGGCGCCGTTGTCGTCGACGGTGCCGCCGAGCGTGGTGGCCATCAGCTGGAAGCCGTAGCACATGCCGAAGACGGGGACCCCGGCCTCGAACAGAGCGCGGTCGAGCGAGGGCGCGCCCTCCGCGTACACGGAGGAGGGTCCGCCGGACAGGATGATCGCGCGGGGGTTCTTGGCCAGCATCTCGGCCACCGGCATCGTGGACGGCACGATCTCGCTGTAGACCCGGGCCTCACGGACGCGGCGGGCGATGAGCTGGGCGTACTGGGCGCCGAAGTCGACAACGAGGACCACGTCGGTGGTGGTGTCGGGGGCGGCGGGGGGTGCTGCTGGCACGGGGCGGCCTTCCGGCGGTGGAGAGGGGGTCGGTTCTTCCGATTCTACCGGCCGTGGACCATCGCCCCGCCGGACTCCCGTCTCACCATCCGGGCCCGGTGCGAGCCCCGGCCGGGAGTGGGTCCATACTGTCTGCCATGCGTCAGCACACGACCTTCGTCTTTACCTATGGCACCCGGCCCGCCGGCTGCCATGGTCGTGCTGCTTGAGCAACTGACAAGCAACGTTCCAGGCGCCCCGGGCCGACAGGCCCGGGGCGTTCTGGCGTTCCGGGCCCGGTCGGTCCGGGGGAGCCGCAGCTACCCGGGAGACCCACCATGAGCAGCACCGCAGCCACCCGCGCCACCGCAGAGGCGACCGGAGCGCACACCGAGGAGGCCGCGTCCCTGATCGGCGACGCACGTGCGCGCATCGACGCCCTGGACGACCGGATCATCGGTCTCGTCCAGGAACGGATGGCCGTCTCCTCGGTCATCCAGGAGGCCCGGATCACCTCGGGGGGCCGCCGGGTGAACCTCTCCCGGGAGATGGAGATCCTCGGCCAGTACCGGGACGCGCTCGGCAAGCCCGGCACCTCGCTGGCGATGACGCTGCTGGAGCTGTGCCGCGGCCGCGTGTGACCCGGCGCGGGCCGGACGGCCCTTGGCACCGCAGGGCTGGAGGGACGTATCCCAGTTCGGGCCCGGTCTCACCCGTACGGCGCGTGACCGGGCCCGCCGCGGCTTCGTTGGTCCCGGTGTCCGTGCCAGCCAGGGGCGGCGGTGGAAGGAAACCACGCGTGGCTCCGCCGGGGCGTGTGGCGTACCGCAGGTACGCCGTGGGACCGCGCACCGGCGTGTGTGACCGGTCGGCAGGGGACAGCAGCCCGGTCACCGCGGGGTCCGCCCCCAGGGGGCTGGATTCTCGAAGGAACGGCCGGCTCCGGGGACGCCCGGGGCCGGCCGTTCTGACGTGTCCGTTCTTCTGCCTGTGCCTACGCTGCCGCGCGGCGGCGGGAGACCGTGTAGAGGACCCCGCCCGCGACGAGGGCGGCCGCGGCCGCGGCGCCGGTCATCAGGGCGACGGAACCGGTCGCGGCGAGGCCGCCGCCACCGGAGTCACCGCCGGTGCTGCCCGAGGAGGACGAGCCGGCCGATCCGGTGGTGGCTCCGGAGTCGCCCGAGCCTCCGGTGGAACCCGTGGAACCGCTGGAACCACCGGAGCCGGTGGTGGTGCCCGTCGAGGACGTGCCGCCCGAGTCCGTGCCGCCGTCGCCGTCGCCGGTGGTGGCTCCGGAATCGCCCGTACCGGAGTCCTTGGCGTTCAGGACCAGCGAGGCGGTGTTGTTGGCGGGCTCGGGGTCGAACCGCAGTTTCGGGTCCTGGAGGAAGGGGTTGCGGACGACGACCTTGCCGGACGCCCCCGCGACCACCTTGTCGATCTTCAGCTCGAAGGGCAGCGCGAAGTCGGCGTCCTCGCGTACGGACATCGGGGTCGAGCAGAAGTAGCGCGGGGCCGCGGTCTGGTTCTCGCGGTACTCCCCGGCGGCCGTCACACCCCGGCAGGACTCGGGCTTGGCGACGACAGAGGCGCCCTCGGGGACGGTGACGTCGACGGTGGCGACGTCCTCGCCCGAGCGGATGTAGCCGATCCACGCCGGGCCCCGGTTACGGAATCCGACCTTCACCTGGACCGAGTCGCCCTCGGCGCCCTTCGCGCGGTCGCCGTACGCCGCGAAGTCGGCGGTGTTGGAGGTCCGGAAGTCGACCTCCTGCTGGTTGTCGCTCGGGTCCAGGTCGGCGGAGAGCGCCGCCGGGGCCTTGTGCAGGGCCAGCGCGGCGCCCTGTCCGGGGCTGTACTTCGCACCGGCGCGCTGCGCGGCGCGGGCCGCGGAGCCGCCCTCCTCGACGCGGTAGAGGAAGGAGTCGTAGAAGGCGCGCTCCGTCGCCCTGATGGCGGGCGGCTCGGCCAGCGTGTAGGCGACGCCGGGCTCGTAGCTGCCGTCGAAGGAGCACAGGGCGGTGGTCCAGACGCCGGGGCTGCCCATGCCCCCGTCGGACTCGCTGTACTCGCAGTTCCGGTACCGCTCGGTGAACTCCATGCCGCGCGTGTACCGCAGCGTGAGCAGTACGCCCTCGGCCGCGCGGGTGCCGTTGTTCGTGAAGGTGACGGGCACCGGCTGGGTGTCGCCCGTCTTCAGCTCCGTCCTGAACGGCAGCCGCTCCATCGACAGGTCGGGGCCGCCGATGCCGATCCGCGCGGTGAACGAGGTGAACGTGGCCCCGTCCGCCTCCGCGGTGACCTCGATGGCGCCCGTGTCGCCGTTCCGGCTGCCCTCGGCCGCGGTGACGTCGAGCTCCGCGAGGGTGCTCAGGCCGGGGAAGATGCCCCAGTCGTGGCAGACCGCGCTCGCCCCGGTCACGGTGCAGTCGGCGCCGCCCTTCTTGGCGAAGGCCACGTCCGCGACGCCCTTGATCCCGCTGAGGTCGAAGCGGACGGTGTACTCGCCCTGGAAGGCGCCGTTCTCCTCGTCCTCCGAAGGGTTGTTGACCGTGAAGTCGAGTGAGGCCTTCTGCGGCTTACCCGTCGCCGGGTAGGGGTGCAGCGCGGTCTCCGCCGGTCCGCCGAGCGTGAACTCGGGGGCGGCGGCCTGCGCCGGGGCGGTCAGCGCGAGGGATCCGACGGCCAGCAGACCGGCGGCGGCGAATCCTCCCGCGGCCCTGCGCAGAGCGGCTCTCGGGGTCGTGCTTCTCATATAGCGGGCTCTCCGGGTCGTGAGGAGCTGAGTAATCGCCTTTGCGGCGACGTGGGTACGACCATGGGCCCGGGTGAATAGTTGCGCGGCTCCAGATCACGGATCGAGCACATCGCGTGGCGTGACCGACGTCACATAAGGATTTCGTGGACTTCGGGACAACCATCGGGATGCCTTGCAGGTCATGCATGCGGAACCACCGGTCACATCCGTAACTCGGCTTCACCGGTAGAGCATGAGGGGCTGCACTCGGAGGGGGGTGCAGCCCCTTCTGCTGTCCCGGGTCAGGACCTCCCGGTCTTCCCGGTCTTCTTCCGCGGCATCGCGGGCATCCCCAGGAACGGCAGCCTCAGCGCGCCGAAGGCCTCCGCCGGGACGGCAGGCGCCTGCGGTTCGACCGCCGCCAGCCGCTCGTACGGCTCTCCCGCCGCCGGGCGGGGGTCCCGCTCGCCCTTGTTCGGCCAGAAGGACATGGCCCGCTCCGCCTGCGCGGTGATCGTCAGCGACGGGTTGACGCCGAGGTTGGCGGAGACCGCGGAACCGTCGACCACCGAGATCCCCGGGTGCCCGTACAGCCGGTGGTAGGCGTCGATCACCCCGTCCTCCGCACTCGCGCCGATCGGGCAGCCGCCGAGGAAGTGCGCGGTGAGCGGGGTGCCCATCAGCTCACCGATGTTGGAGCCCGCGAAGCCGTTGATCTCCTCCGCGAGCAGCGTCGCGCCCCTGGTGGCCTCCGCGATCTGGGTCGGGTTGGGCGCGCCGTGCCCCTGCCGGGCGGTGAGCAGGCCCTTTCCTATGCCGCCCGGCTTGCGGTAGGCGGTCAGGGAGTTGTCCAGCGACTGCATGACGAGCCCTATGATCGTCCGCTCCGACCAGCGCCGGTTGGAGAGCGAGCGCATGGCGAGCGCCGGGTGCCTGGCCATGCTGCCGAGCCAGCCGAGCACCCGGTGGGTGCTGTAGGGGACCTGGAGGATGGTCAGCCCGCCCATCGCGTTGGATCCCTTGCCGTAGCGGACCGGTTCGATGTGGGTGTTCTCGTCGGGGTGGATCGAGGAGGTGATGGCGACGCCCCTGGTGAAGTCGGCCTTGGTGCCGTGCTTCTTCCGGTAGCGCCGGTCGGAGGTCTGCGCCCCCACGAGTCCCTCGGAGTTGGTACGGGTCAGCTCGCCGAGCCGGGACGAGAGGCGGGGCAGCAGTCCCCGGTCCTTCATCGTGTGCAGCAGGGTCTGGGTGCCGTACGTGCCCGCCGCCACGACCACCTGGCGGGCGCGCAGCCGTGTCGGCTTCGCCTTCCGGCGGCGGTCTGTGGGCACGGTGGTGACGCGGTAGCCGCCCTCCGGGTGGTCGGTGACCGCGACGACGGAGGTCATCGGGTGGATGACCGCGCCGGCCTTCTCCGCGAGGTGGAGGTAGTTCTCGTTGAGGGTGTTCTTCGCGCCGTGCCGGCAGCCCGTCATGCATTCGCCGCACTCGGTACAGGCCTTGCGCGCGGGGCCCGCGCCGCCGAAGTACGGGTCCGCGACCGTGCCGCCGGGCTTGGCCCGCGCCGTCCCGTCGGCGTCCTTGCCGTCACCGAAGAAGACCCCGACCGGGGCGAGGTGGAAGGTGTCCCCGACGCCCATCGCCTCCGCGGCCGCCTTGAGGTGGACGTCCGAGGGGGTCGTCGTCGGGTTGAGCCGGACCCCGAGCATCCGGGTGGCCTGGTCGTAGTACGGCTTCAGCTCGTCCTGCCAGTCGGTGATGCCCGCCCACTGGCGGTCCTCGAAGAACGGCGCCGGGGGCACGTACAGCGTGTTGGCGTAGTTCAGCGAACCGCCGCCGACCCCCGCGCCGGCCAGCACCATCACCTTGCCGAGCAGATGCACCCGCTGGATGCCGAAGAGGCCGAGGGCGGGGGCCCAGAGGTAGTTCTTCAGGTCCCAGGAGTTCTTGGGCAGGGTGGCGGGGGTGAACCGGCGGCCGGCTTCGAGGACGCCGACCCGGTACCCCTTCTCGCTCAGCCGCAGGGCCGAGACCGCGCCGCCGAAGCCCGAACCGACGACCAGTACGTCGTAGTCGTACGCGGCGTCGTCGTCCGCCGCACCGCCGGGTCCGGCCTGATTCTGGGCAGGGCTGTCCTGGGACATGGCACTCCTCCGTACGAAAAGGACAGAAACGCTGAGGTGGTGCGGGGGCAGTGGGGCCGTGGGGTCAGCGCAGGCGGAAGGCCTTCATCGCCTTCAGGCTGCGGCTCATGAACGCCGCGTACTTCTCGTCGTCCATCCCAAAAGACGGGGCGAGCGGGATCAGCCGCTGCTGGGCGACCGTCTGGGCCTCGGTGTACTTGAGGATGCCCTCGGAGCCGTGCCGGCGGCCGAGACCGGATTCCTTCATGCCGCCCATCGGGGACTGCACGCTGCCGTACGCGGGGGCGTAGCCCTCGTTGATGTTGACCGTGCCGGTCCGTAGCCGGGCGGCGACGGCGTGGCCGCGCCTGCCGTCCTTGGTCCAGACACTGGAGTTGAGGCCGTACGGGGTCGCGTTGGCGAGGCCGATGACCTCGTCCTCGTCGCTGAAGCGGTAGATGGAGACGACGGGCCCGAAGGTCTCCTCCGTGCAGACGGCCATCGGCGCCTCGACGCCGTCCAGGATGGTCGGCTCGTAGAACAGCGGGCCGATGTCGGGGCGGGCGACGCCGCCCGCGACGAGCTTGGCGCCCTTCTCGACGGCCTCCGCGACATGCCGGCTGACGGTCTCCAGCTGGCGCTCACCGACCAGCGAGCCCATGTCGGCCCCGTAGGCGAGGGAGTTGCCGAGCCGCATCGCCTTCGTACGGGCGGCGAACCGCTCCACGAAGTCGTCCGCGACCGACTCGTGCACGTACAGCCGCTCGATGGAGATGCAGAGCTGGCCCGCGGAGGAGAAGCAGGCCCGGACGGCGCCCGCGGCGGCCTTCTCCACGTCGGCGTCCTCCAGCACCAGCATGGCGTTCTTGCCGCCGAGTTCCAGCGACACCCCGACCAGCCGGGCGGCGGCCCCCTGGGCGACCTCGCGCCCGGTGCGGGTGGAGCCGGTGAACGAGACGTAGTCGGCGTGCTTGACGACCTCGGGGCCGACCACCGGTCCGTCACCGAGCACGACCTGGAACACCTCGGCGGGCAGCCCCGCCTCGATCAGCAGGTCACGGGCCCACAGCGCGGTCAGCGCGGTCTCCGTGTCGGGCTTCATGACGACGGCGTTGCCGGAGACGAACGCGGGCAGCGCGTCACCGACGGACAGCTCGAAGGGGTAGTTCCACGGCGCGATCTGGCCGACGACTCCGCGCGGCTGACGCAGCTCGGTGACCTTGGTGAGGGTCGGTACGACTCCGGTGTGCCGCTTCGGCTTCAGGTACGAGCCGGCCTTGCGGCCGTAGTGCCGGGCGGCGACGGCGACGGCCTGCACCTCCTCGTGGGCGTGCAGCCGGGCCTTGCCGGTCTCCAGCTGGATGAGGTCGAGGACCTCCGACTGGCGGCCGAGCACCAGGTCGTGGAAGCGCAGCAGCACGGCGGCCCTGGCCCGGACGGGCGTCGCCGCCCAGGCGGGCTGGGCGGCACGGGCCCGCTCGAAGGCGGCGGCCACGTCCTCGGGGGTGGACTCCGGCAGGTCGGCCAGCTTCTCCCCGGTGAACGGGGTGTGGTTGGCCGTACGGCCGGAACCGGCGACGCCACGGGTGAGCTGGGCAATCACCTCGGGGGTCACGACGTCGGCGGCCGTGCGCACGCCCGCGGGCGCCGCGGCCACCGGGTTGGTGCCGACAGCGGCGGCGGAGGTGGGCGTGGAGGCCTGCGAGTCCGTCATGAGGGCGAGAGTACGTCCAGCCGGATGCTTTGGGTACCCGTGGGTAACGGCTTTTCACAGTCCCCACAAGAGCCCTCCGTGAGCACCCGCCGATCGAGCCAGTGTCCACTGGCTACATAACCGCTGATCAGGGGCTATCTTCGCGGTCGCGCATCGCGGACTGCGATCGGGAGGAGTGGCGGACGCGCAGTCGGGTTCCGGATGTCAGTCGGTGTCCCCCGGTGCGCGCCAGCCGCGCAGCATGGTGTCGAACTGCTTCCGGGTGGTGTCCCAGTCCTCCGCCGGACCCGTCATGTACAGCGCGTACTCCGGTCCGTCGTCGCCCGCGTAGTACATCTGGTCGATGGCGTGCCGCTGTTCGCCGTTGTTCTCGGTCCAGGTGAACTCCCAGAGCGATCCGGGGTGGTCACGGTAGAAGTTGGCGCGCAGGGCCAGGCCCCGGTACTGCGGCAGCCGCTTCCGCAGGCCCGGCTCCATGTTCTGCATGTGCAGGTACGAGGTCTCGAAGTCGGGCTGCTGGTCGATGCTGATCCGGAGGTAGTGCTTGCCGTTGTCCGGGGTGTAGTCGATGTTCGTGCCGTTCTTCCGGCGCTGCCAGCCGTCCGGTACGAGGAGCCCGAACCCCTCCGGGTCCTGGACCCGGTGCCAGCCGGCCGGTACGCCCTTCAGCGTGGGGTCCGGCTTCGGGCCCGGCTTCTCGGAGGGGGCCGGCGAGGACTTGTGGGGAGCCGGGTCCTGGGACCGGGTGCCCGGGTCCGCGCCGCCGCCGCTCGCGGTGCCGGTGTCCGGGCGGTCGTGGTACTTCATCGCGGCGATCCCCCCGCCGACGCCGAGCAGCGCCGCCAGGGCGAGCACCAGCAGGGCCGTACGCCACCTGCGCCGGGTCGCCGGGGCGGTCCCGGCGGGCGGCACGGCGCCGGGGTGGTGGTGCTGCGCCGTACCACCGGGGTGCGGCAGTTGCCCCGTGGAGCCGGGGTGCGGCAGCTGGGCCGTGGAGCCGGTCGCGCCGCCGGGTCCCATCGCGCGCAGGGCCTCCTCCGGCACCTGCTGCGTCGGGACGAACTCCTGGGCGGCCCGGGGCTGACGCCCCTCCATGGCCTCCAGCAGCATCCGCTCGGCCTCGGCGGCCGACGGCCGGTCCGCCGGCTCCTTGCGGAGCAGCGCCGTGATGACGGGGCCCAGCGCCCCGGCCCTGACGGGCACCGCGGGTTCCTCCGCGACGACGGCCTGCATGGTGGATATCGGGGAGGTGCGCCGGAACGGCGAGCTGCCCTCGACCGCCGTGAACAGCGTGGCGCCCAGCGACCACAGGTCGGACGCGGGGCCGGGATCGCCGCCGCGGACCCGCTCGGGCGCCAGGTAGTCGATGGACCCGACCAGCTCACCGGTCCTGGTGATGGTCGAGTCGCCCTCTATCGCCGCTATCCCGAAGTCGGTGAGCAGCACCCGGCCGTCCCGGGCGAGCAGGACGTTGCCGGGCTTCACATCGCGGTGCAGCACCCCGGCGCTGTGTGCGGCGCGCAGCGCGCCCAGCACGTGGAGGCCGATCCTGGCGGCCTCGCGCGGCACCAGCGGCCCGGATTCCTTGGCGGCGTCGGCGAGCGACGGGCCGTCGACGTACTGCATGACGATCCATGGCCGGTTGTCGTACTCGATGACGTCATGGACGGTGACCACGCCCGGGTGCGTGATGCGGGCGGCGGCGCGGGCCTCCTTCTGCGTACGGGCGTGCAGCACCACCCGGTCCGCCTCCGCGACGTACAGCCCGGCGGTCAGCTCCTTGACGGCGACGGTGCGGTGCAGCACCTCGTCGTGGGCTCTCCAGACCTTGCCCATGCCGCCGCGCCCGAGGACTTCACCGAGCCGGTATCGCCCGGCCAGCAACAGTCCCGCATCCGTGCCCTGTGATCGATCCACGTATCCCTGCCCCGTTCCTTCGGATGACAGGTTACGGAGGGGAGGTGCGGCCACGGAACCTCGCACCGCCCACGAGATCGCACTGTGATGCTTGTCGCGTCGTCCGGCCGCCGCACGGTCGCTCTGGGGTCCCGTCAGGTATCAGGGCGTCACACGGTAGGAAGCGATGGCTTGTTGGTAGATGTCCGAAACCTTGTCGCGCTGACTCTCCGGGCCGATGACCTGGAGGATGTGGTAGCGGCCCTTGACGATCATCGCGAGGTTGCGTACGTACACCTCCCGTCCGGAGCTGTCCTGCCAGGTGAACTGACCCTCCGCCATGGCCTGTCGGCCGACGTCTATTCGGCGCAGCCCGCTCGCGGTCGACCAGCTGGAGTCCCGGAAGGGCTTCAACTCGGCTTCCTTGTCGCGCTGGTAACCGAGCGGGTCCGCGCCGTTCGCCTTGACGGTGTCGCGGCCGGGGACGACCAGCAGCGTGAAGCCGTCGCTGCCGTAGTGGACCTGGCGTTCCGTGTTGGCGGGGCTGCGCTGCCACCCCTTGGGCACCCCGACCTCGAACCCCTCGTCGTCCTTGCGCAGCGCGTAGCCGGACGGGAGCGCGACGGCGGACCGGCTGGTCTGCGGTTTCTGCTTCCCGGCCGACTCGGCCGCGGACGGCGAGGACCCGGCCGGTTTACCGGAGCCGCTCGGGCGGGCGGAGCCGGGCTCCGGAGATCCGGTCGCCGTACGGGACGGACTGGCGCCCGCGCCGGACTGCGAGTCCGACTTGGGCATGAACTTCACGGCGTACACGATCGCCGCGACCAGCGCCAGCAGGATCAGGACGAGGAGCAGCCGGCCGAGCCGTCGCGGCGCGCGCTGCCCTTCCTGCTGCGGGCGGGGCGGGGTGCGCAGCGCCTTGGGGCCCTTGGGCTCGCGCGGCGGCCTGACGGCCCGGGGTTCGCGCGGCTCCGCGTGGACCGGCTCCACCTCCGTCCGGCCCCTGGACTGGCGGTGGCGGCCGTGCGCGGCGCCGCCCCGGCGGCCTCTGCGCTTGCGGACGAGCTCGCCCCGGCGGCGTACGACGGGCAGCTTGGTCTCGTCCACGGACGGCAGCGGCACCACGTCGAGCCCGGCCTCGGGCTCGGGCGCGGAGCGTACGAGGGAGCGCAGCCAGCCGCGCAGTTCCTCGAAGTCCGGCCGCTCGGTCGGGTCCTGCCGCAGCAGCGATTCGACGACGGGCCGCAGCGCGCCGCACTCCTCCGCGAAGGCGGGCGGCTCGCCGCAGACCATCTGGACGAGCTCGGCGGCGTTCTCCTCCGGGTACGGGGCGTGGCCCTGGACGGCGCGGTAGAGCAGCGCGCCCAGTGCCCAGAGGTCGGTGGAGGGGCCGATGGGCGGTGCGAGCTGCCAGTTCTCGTGGACCGGTCCGGCCTGCTCGGGCGCCCAGCGCTCGGTGACCGCGCCGACGACGGCGATCCGGGCCTGCCGCGCGCGTTCGGCGGCGAGGGTGGTGGCGGGGCCGCGGTAGGAGGAGGTGTCGCGGCTCCCTGCGACGATCCCGTCCCAGCCGCCCGGAGCGGCCGCCCCGGACTCCCCGGCCCCGGCGGCGGCGGGCGGCGTGTGGCGGACGACGGCCGGGGTGGTGCCCTGCCGCCGGGAGTCGGCCCGCAGGGCGTCCTCGCTGGAGCCGCCGGCCGGGACCGGGCGCCCGGCGCCGGGGCCGTCGTCCCAGGAACCGGTCAGATGCAGCCGCCGGGGCGGCGCCTGACCGCCGTCACCGCCGTCACCGTTCTCGCCGTTACCGCCGTTACCGCCGTTACCGCCGTTGCCGTCCTCGCCGTACGGGGCGTCTTCGTCGTCGTACTCGTCGTCGTATTCGTCGTCGTGGCCGTAGTCGTACGTGTAGTCGTCGGCCAGCGGGTCGGACAGCTGCGGAGCGGCCGGGCCGGTGCCTTCGCGCTGGACCGGCAGCACGCCGGTGTCCCGCGTCTCGTCCGTGCCGGCACGGCGCTCCTCCTCGCTGACGCGTGCGGCGGCGGCGCGGGCCCCCGCGCGGTACGCGGCGATGGCGCCCGCGCGCGCGGCACGCGCCTGGGCGGCGCTGCCGGGCTCGGGGGCGGGCAGGGGCTGCGGCGGCGGACGGCGCACGGACTCCAGCTCGGCGGCGGCGTACGGATACCCGGAACCCCCCGCGTACGGCCCGGACTCGATCGCCGCGGGGCCGCGCGAACCGGGCACCTCCGGCTGCTCCCCGGAGCCGGGAAGAGACTCGTAACCGTCCTCGTAGTCGTTCTCGTAGTCGTTCCCGTAACCGTCCTCGTACCCGGTCGCGGGCTCCTGTTCGGCCGTCGGCGGGACGTACGGGCCGGTGGGGCCCGACTCCACGGCGGGGCCGCCGTACTCCCCGTCCTCCGCCGCGTCGTCCTGGCGCGGCACCGGCACATAGCCGCAGAGGGCCTCCTCCGCCGCCCCGGCCGCCAGACCGGTCAGCACGACGCGTCCGTCGTCGCAGATGAGCACGGTGCGCACGGTGATGTTGCGGTGGGTCCAGCCGTGGGCGTGCAGCACGCGCAGCGCCGTCAGGACGTCGGAGCCGATCTCCGCGGCCCGGTACGGATTGAGCGGGCGCTCCGCGAGCAGCGCCGCCAGCGGGCGGGCCGCGACCAGTTCACTCACTATCCAGAGCGATCCCGCCTCGGCGAACACGTCGAAGACCTGGTCGAGCCGGGGGTGGTCGGGCACCTGGGCCGCCGCCTGGGCGGCCTCGATCGCGCGCCGGACCGCCGGATCGGTGGACCGCCGCACCGTACGCCCGCCGGTCAGCCGGGCCGGCGCGGGCAGTCCGTCGGCGTCCAGCACCTCGGCGTCCACGACTTCCGGTAACGGCACCTGCCGGACCAGGACTTCCTGCCCGCTATAGGTGTCGAACGCCCGGGTTTCCACCAGTTCGTACGCGTCGGACGGGGGCAGCGGAAGGCGGTAGCGGTCGGCAAGCACCCGACCCGCGTAGTCGTCCACGACGCCTCCCCAGAGCGCGCTGTCCCCCGGTCACACAGACCACACCGAACCAACCAATTGTGGTCACTCAACGTGCAATTGACACGCGGTTTCGGCTGCGTACGGTCTTCGGGCTCTCACAATACGTGGCAACGGGCGGCCGCGCGGCAGGGTCTGCGCAACCCGGCCCGGCAGCCGTCCTCAGTCGAGCGGTTTGAACGTGTCGAACGCGGTCCCGCGCAGCGTCTTGCACGCCTTGCTGTCCCACTCGTCGACCTTGCAGCTGATCATGATCGAGTAGCCGCGCTTCGCGTCGACCTTGAAGCCCCGGTTCAGTACCCGGCTGCGCTGGCCGTGCTCGTTCCGCTCGAACTGCCAGTCCGCGACGGTCGGGTACCCGTTGTACTCGACCTTCTTGATACCCAGGTGCTGGTACCCGCTGCTGCTGCCGGCAACCGCGCCCTTCAGCCCGTTCCAGGCGGCGGCCGCGTCGTCTCCCGGCGAGCTGTTGTAGTCGATCTGGACGCGCGGGAAGCCCTTGTCGATGTTGTAGATGCCACCGGAGTTGCTGCCCGCGATCGAGTTGCGCTCGAATCCCTCGGGCATCGCCATGGTGAAGTGGAACCGCTTGTCGGTGACCCACTTGTACCCGGCGGGCAGGGCGCCCTTGCCGTCCGCGCCGTCCTCGGAGTCGTCCGAGCCCTTGCCGGAACCGTCCTTGCCGGAGTCGTCCTTTCCGGCGTCGTCCTGGCCCTTGCCCTGGCCGTCGTTCCCGTCCTGGTCCTTGCCCTGGTCCTTGCCGCTGCCGCCCTGTTCCGTGCCGCCGGTCCCGGCGGAGGAGCCGGCCGTCGCGGCGCCGGCCGAGGCCGAGGTGTCGTCCTTGCCCTTGCCCGCGTTGCCCTTGTCCGTGTCGTCACCGCCCAGCGAGAGCGCGAGGACCGTGCCGAGCACCGCGAGCACGATGACCGCCGCGATGATCGCCAGGGTGCGGCGCGGCACCACGTCCGTGAGCGACGCGCGGGGCGGGGCGGGCGGGGTGGTGGCCGGACGCGGCGGCGGTACGGCCCCGGAGGCGGATGCCGTGGCCGTGGTGGGCGCCGTGGCGGGCCGGGCGGGTGCGGCGGCCGGGACGGCCGGGGCCGCGGCGACGGGCGCGGCCTTCGCGTTCCGGGCGGAACGCAGCGCGCCCCGCAGCCGGTCGCGGGTGCCCTCGCCCGGTTCGCCGCTCTTCGACGCGGGCTTCGCGGGGGCGGGCACCTTGGGCAGCGCCATCACCTGGGTGGCGTCGGCCGGCGGCACCGGGGCGTCCGACCGCTCGGGGGCGTTGATCACGTCGTTGAGCAGGGCGCGCGCACCGGCGTCGTCGAGCCGCTGCTCGGGGTCCCGGGCGAGCAGACCGTAGATGACCTCTTCCAGCGGACCCGCGTTCTTCGGCGGGTCGAGCGGCTCGGTCATCACTGCGGTCAGGGTCGCGATCGCGGAGCCCTTGTCGTAGGGCGGGCAGCCCTCGACGCTCGCGTAGAGGAGTCCGCCGAGCGACCAGAGGTCGGCCGGCGGGCCCGGCTTGTGCCCACGGGCCCGCTCCGGCGAGATGTACGAGGGTGCGCCGACGAGCATGCCCGTGGAGGTGACGGAGGGGTCGCCCTCGACCTGGGCGATCCCGAAGTCGGTCAGGACGACCCGGCCGTCCTCCGCGATCAGCACGTTGGACGGTTTCACGTCACGGTGCAGGATGCCCTCGCGGTGGGCGGAGCGCAGCACGTCGAGTATGGCCAGGCCCACCTCGGCCGCCCGTCTCGGCGTCAGGACACCGTCCTCGCGCACCGCCTCGGCCAGCGACTTGCCCTCGATGAGCTCCATGACGATCCACGGCCGGTCGTCCTCGTCGACCACGTCGTAGACCGTGACCGCGCCGTTGTTGCGAATCCGGGCGATCGCCTTCGCCTCGCGCAGCGTGCGCGTGATGAGACGGCGTTTCTCGTCGTCGTCGATGGCGGTCGGGAACCGCAGTTCCTTGACCGCGACCGTGCGGCCCAACGTCTCGTCGACGGCGCGGTGGACCGTGCCCATACCGCCCCGGCCGAGCACCTCCCCGAGCCGGTAGCGCCCCGCAAGGAGACGCCCGTCCTTGTCCCGTTGGGGCTCCCGTGCCTGCTCCGCCTCCGACATGCGTCCCCTCTGCGATCAACCCGCCCTGGCAGAGCGTTCATTGTCCCCTACCCCGGGACCGGTCCTGGTGCCGGGGCCCGGCTCCGCCCCGATGTGACCGGCGGAGGGGAGTCGCTGACACACCGACTCCCGGAGCGCCGTTCGCCGCCCTGCCGGTGACGGGCGCCGCCGGGGCCTGGAACAGCCGGCCTGCCCAGCGAACCACACCCCACGCCCGCAGCCTGCTACCTGCCACGGCTCGCCGTCCAGCCCGAAGCCCCCACCGCAGCACTCCTGATACACACGTGCGCGGTGGCGGGCGCCCGGGCGCCCCCCGAACCGGCGCTCCCGGAAGCGGAGTTCCGTCCGGCCAGGGGACGCCCGCGGCACTTGGACGACAGGCCCTAGATCGGCTGGATGTCCGGTGCTCCGAGCCGTGCCGCGTCCGCCGTGAGGTCGTCAGGCTGGCGCTGCGACTCCCGTTCCGCCTCCACGCGCTTCTCGTAGTGCGTGACCTCCCGGTCGATCTGGCTCTTGTCCCAGCCGAGCACCGGGGCCATCAGCTCGGCGCAGAGCCGGGCGGAACGCGTGCCCCGGTCGAAGGTCTCGATGGAGATCCGGGTCCGCCGGGTCAGCACGTCGTCGAGGTGGCGGGCGCCCTCGTGCGAGGCCGCGTAGACGATCTCGGCCTTGAGGTAGTCGTCGGCGGACGGCAGCGGCTCGCCGAGCACCGGCTCCGCGGCGATCAGCTCCAGGATCTCCTCGGTCATCGCGCCGTACCTGTTCAGCAGATGCTCCACCCGGGCGACGTGCAGCCCGGTCCGGGCGGCGATCCTGGCCCGCGCGTTCCACAGCGCGTGGTAGCCCTCCGCGCCCAGCAGCGGGATGTCCTCCGTGACACAGTCGGCCACCCGCTGGTCGAGGCCGTGCACCGCCTCGTCGACGGCGTCCTTGGCCATCACCCGGTACGTCGTGTACTTGCCGCCCGCGACGACGACGAGGCCCGGCGCCGGATGCGCCACCGTGTGCTCGCGGGACAGCTTGCTGGTCGCGTCCGACTCACCGGCCAGCAGGGGGCGCAGTCCGGCGTAGACGCCCTCGACGTCGTCCCTGGTCAGCGGGGTGAACAGGACCGAGTTGACGTGTTCGAGCAGATAGTCGATATCGGCGCTGGACGCCGCCGGGTGGGCCTTGTCCAGGTCCCAGTCGGTGTCGGTCGTGCCGATGATCCAGTGGCGGCCCCACGGGATGACGAAGAGCACGGACTTCTCGGTGCGCAGGATCAGGCCGGTGGAGGAGTGGATGCGGTCCTTCGGGACGACGAGGTGGATGCCCTTGGAGGCCCGGACGTGGAACTGGCCGCGCTCCCCGATCAGCGCCTGGGTGTCATCCGTCCAGACGCCGGTGGCGTTGACCACCTGTTTGGCCCTGATCTCGTACTCGCCGCCCGCCTCGACGTCCTCCACCCGGGCGCCGACGACCCGCTCGCCCTCCCGGAGGAAGGCGGTCACCCGGGCCCCGTTCGCCACCTGGGCGCCGTACCCGGCGGCGGTCCGCACCAGCGTCGCCACATAGCGGGCGTCGTCCATCTGGGCGTCGTAGTACTGCAGGGCCCCCACCAGCGCGTCCTTCTTCAGCGCGGGGGCGATCCGCAGGGCGTGGCGGCGCGAGAGGTGCCGGTGCACGGGCAGCCCTCTGCCGTGCCCGGACGACACCGACATCGCGTCGTACAGCGCGACGCCGGAGCCCGCGTACAGCCGCTCCCAGCCCTTGTGCTGCAACGGGTAGAGGAACGGCACCGGCTTCACCAGATGTGGCGCGAGGCGTCCCAGCAGCAGCCCGCGCTCCTTCAGTGCCTCCCGGACGAGCGCGAAGTCGAGCATCTCCAGATAGCGCAGCCCGCCGTGGATCAGCTTGCTCGACCTGCTCGACGTGCCGGACGCCCAGTCGCGCGCCTCGACCAGGCCGGTCGAGAGCCCTCTCGTGGCCGCGTCGAGTGCCGTCCCGGCGCCGACCACGCCCGCCCCCACGACCAGCACGTCCAGTTCGCGCTCGGCCATCGCTGCGAGCGCCTCGACGCGCTCCGCGGGTCCCAGTGTCGCTGTCCTCACCGCTGCCTCCCGGTAGATCGGGGTGGTACGGGCACGGGGTGCGGTCCGACCGGGGGGTCGGACACCCGTGCCCACCCCTCGATTCTGTCCGCGCTTCGCGACTTCAGCCACCGCCTGTGGACAACACCCGGACAACCACGGCCACACAATGCGACATATAGGTCATATTTACGCCTAGTCTGACATTGCGCTGTCCCCAGGGGTTGCGCTTTCTGTCCTCATGGTCTTAGGGAAGGACGGCCACCCACGTGCCTGCAGACCTCGCCGTCATCGGACTCGGTCACCTCGGCCTGCCCCTCGCCCAAGCCGCCGTCGCAGCCGGTATCCAGACCGTCGGCTACGACACCGACCCCCGGGCCTTCGCGGAGCTCTCCGCGGGCCGCACCCCCGTCGAGGGATCACTCCCCGCGTCCGACATCCGGCGCATGCTCTCCGGGGGATTCCGCCCCACCACCAACGAGGCCGAGCTCGGCCGGGTCCGCACCGCCGTGATCTGCGCGCCCACCCCGCTCGGCCCGGACCGCACCCTGGACCTGAGCGCCGTCGGCGAGGCGGCCCGCGCCCTCGCCGCCCGGCTTCGGCCGCACACCACGGTGCTGCTGGAATCCTCGGTGCCGCCCGGCACCACGGAGAACTTCCTGCTCCCCCTCCTGGAAAAGGGCTCCGGGCTGCGCGGCGGCCGCGATTTCCACCTCGCGTACTCCCCGACCCGGCTCGACCCCGGCAACCGCACCCACGTCTACGCCAACACCCCCAAGGTCATCGGCGGCCTCACCCCCGCCTGCACCGAATCGGCCGCGGCCTTCTACAGCCGGCTCACCGACAAGGTCGTCCGCGCCCGCGGCCCGCGCGAGGCCGAGATGACGAAGGTCCTGGAGACCAACTTCCGGCACGTCAACATCGCCCTGGTCAACGAGATGGCCGTGCTCTGCCACGACCTCGGCGTCGACCTCTGGGACGTCATCCGGTGCGCGGAGACCAAGCCCTTCGGCTTCCAGCCCTTCCGTCCGGGCCCCGGCGTCGGCGGCCACGGAGCCCCGGTCGACCCCGGCTTCCTCCCGTACAGCAGCCGCACCCCGGGCCACCCGCTGCGGATGGTCTCGCTCGCCCAGGAGATCAACGACCGGATGCCGCAGTACGTGATCCAGCGCTGCGCCACCCTCCTCAACGAGCACGGCAAGTCCGTGCGCGGCGCCCGGATCCTCCTCCTCGGCGTCACCTACAAGCCCGACCTCGCCGACCAGGAGGCCTCCCCCGCCCGCGAGATCGCCACCCGGCTGATGGACATGGGCGCCCAGATCGGCTACCACGACCCCCACGTGCTGGACTGGCGGGTACGCGAACTCCCGGTCCCGCGCGCCGACTCGCTGTACGAGGCGGCCTCCAGCGCCGACCTCACGGTGCTGCTCCAGCACCACCGCACGTACGACCTCCAGGGGCTCGCCGTGAAGGCTCAACTGCTCCTTGACACCCGGGGCGCGACCCCCGCCGGGGCCGCGCACCGGCTCTAGCGAACTCTGGGCGCAATCCAGCCACGGAATCTTCTGGGCCGATGTCCGACGCGGCTGCTAGCCTGCGGCGTCACTTATCGCACAGCCGTGCGCATCGCCCAGGGGGGAACCCAAATGAGCCAGCCCGTACCACCGCCGAACCAGCCTTACGACGCCCAGCCGCAGGGCGGTGCGCCGAAACCGGCGGACGGCAACCCGTACGCCGGACAGCAGCCGGGCCAGCCCCAGCCCGGCGCCCCGACCGGCAACCCGTTCGGCGCCCAGCAGCCTGGTCCGTACGGCCAGCCGGGTGCCCAGTTCGGCGGCGGCGCACCGTTCGCGCCGGTGGCCCCGGCGCGGGACAACCTCGCGCTCGGGCTGGTCGTCGCGTTCGTGGCGGCCCTGGTCGCCGCGGGCATCTACGGCGCGATCATCGGTGCCACCAAGCACGAGATCGGCTACGCGGCCGTGGGTGTGGGCGCCATCGTCGGCTTCGCCGCGGGCAAGATCGGCGGCCGCAACCCCGTCCTGCCGGTGCTCGGCGCCGTCTTCGCGCTGATCGGCGTCTACGCCGGGCAGCTGCTCGGTGAGGCCATCATCATCAGCAAGCAGCTCCCGCTGTCCGTCACGGACATCTTCCTCGACCACTTCAGCGACCTGAACACGGTGTGGAAGGAAGACTCCGACTTCGTCAGCGTCCTCTTCTTCGTGGTCGCCGCGGTGGTCGCGTTCTCCACGGCGAAGAAGACGGCCGACTAGTCACGGACCGCACACCGCACGCACCGGAGGGCCCGGACGGCGATCGCCGTCCGGGCCCTCCGTCGTACGCGTGCGCTCAGCGGCGGTGCTGCGAGTCGGCCACCGTGACCTCGACGCGCTGGAACTCCTTGAGGTCGCTGTAGCCCGTGGTCGCCATCGCCCGGCGCAGTGCGCCGAAGATGTTCATCGAGCCGTCGGGGGTGTGCGAGGGGCCGGTGAGGACCTCCTCCGTCGTCCCGACCGAGCCGAGGTCGACCAGCTTGCCGCGCGGCACGTCCTCGTGGACGGCCTCCATGCCCCAGTGCCGGCCGCGGCCCGGCGCGTCCGTCGCGCGGGCGAGCGGGGAGCCCATCATCACGGCGTCCGCGCCGCAGGCGATGGCCTTCGGCAGGTCGCCGGACCAGCCGACGCCGCCGTCCGCGATCACGTGCACGTACCGGCCGCCGGACTCGTCCATGTAGTCGCGGCGGGCACCGGCCACGTCCGCGACGGCGGTCGCCATCGGGACCTGGATGCCGAAGACGTTGCGCGTGGTGTGCGCGGCGCCGCCGCCGAAGCCGACCAGGACACCGGCCGCGCCGGTACGCATCAGGTGCAGGGCGGCGGTGTACGTGGCGCAGCCGCCGACGATCACCGGGACGTCCAGCTCGTAGATGAACTGCTTCAGGTTGAGCGGCTCGGCCGCGCCCGAGACGTGCTCGGCGGAGACCGTGGTCCCCCGGATGACGAAGATGTCCACACCCGCGTCGACGACGGCCTTGGAGAACTGGGCGGTGCGCTGCGGGGAGAGCGCGGCGGCGGTGACGACACCGGAGTCGCGCACCTCCTTGATGCGCTGCCCGATCAGCTCCTCCTGGATGGGGGCGGAGTAGATCTCCTGGAGCCGGCGGGTGGCCGACTCGACGGGCATCTGGGCGATCTCGTCGAGCAGCGGCTGCGGGTCGGCGTGCCGGGTCCACAGGCCTTCCAGGTTGAGGACGCCGAGGCCGCCGAGCTCGCCGATGCGGATGGCGTGCTGCGGGGAGACGACGGAGTCCATGGGAGCGGCCAGGAACGGCAGCTCGAAGCGGTAGGCGTCGATCTGCCAGGCGATCGAGACCTCCTTCGGGTCGCGGGTCCGGCGGCTCGGGACGACGGCGATGTCGTCGAATGCGTAAGCCCGGCGGCCGCGCTTGCCGCGCCCGATCTCGATCTCAGTCACGATGGTGTGGCCTTTCCCTCTACGTCTGCGCTGTCCAGTATCCCCGACACATACAGGAGGGGCGGTTCCGGGAACCCCGGACCGCCCCTCACCTGCGCTGTCGCGTTACTTCCTGCTGTAGTTCGGTGCTTCGACCGTCATCTGGATGTCGTGCGGGTGGCTCTCCTTGAGACCCGCGGAGGTGATCCGGACGAAGCGGCCCTTGCTCTCCATCTCGTCGACGGAGGCGGCGCCCACGTAGCCCATCGTCTGGCGGAGGCCGCCGACGAGCTGGTGCAGGACGTTGGCCAGCGGGCCCCGGTAGGGCACCTGGCCCTCGATGCCTTCGGGGACGAGCTTGTCGTCGGAGGACACCTCGGCCTGGAAGTACCGGTCCTTCGAGTACGAGCGGCCCTGGCCGCGGGACTGCATCGCGCCGAGCGAGCCCATGCCCCGGTACGACTTGAACTGCTTGCCGTTGATGAACTGCAGCTCGCCCGGGGACTCCTCGCAGCCCGCGAGCAGCGAGCCGAGCATCACCGCGTCGGCGCCGGCCACCAGGGCCTTGCCGATGTCGCCGGAGTACTGGAGGCCGCCGTCGCCGATGACCGGGACGCCCGCCGCACGGGCCGCGAGAGCGGCCTCGTAGATCGCGGTGACCTGCGGGACGCCGATGCCGGCGACCACGCGGGTGGTGCAGATCGAACCGGGTCCGACGCCCACCTTGACGCCGTCCACGCCGGCGTCGACCAGGGCCTGGGCGCCGTCGCGGGTCGCGACGTTGCCGCCGATGACGTCCACGTTCACGGCCGACTTGATCTTCGCCATCCAGTTGAGGGCGTTGCTGTTGTGGCCGTGCGAGGTGTCGACGATCAGGAAGTCCACCCCGGCACCGGCCAGCGCCTGGGCGCGGTCCAGCGCCTCCGGGCTGGCGCCGACGGCCGCGCCGACGAGCAGCCGGCCCTCGGCGTCCTTGGCGGCGTTCGGGTACTGCTCGGCCTTCTTGAAGTCCTTGACCGTGATGAGGCCCTTGAGGATGCCCGCCTCGTCGACCAGCGGCAGCTTCTCGATCTTGTGGCGGCGCAGCAGCTCCATGGCGTCCACGCCGGAGATGCCGACCCGGCCGGTGACCAGCGGCATCGGCGTCATGACCTCGCGCACCTGGCGCGCGCGGTCCGACTCGAAGGCCATGTCGCGGTTGGTGACGATGCCGAGCAGCTTGCCCGCCGCGTCGGTGACCGGAACGCCGCTGATGCGGAACTTGGCACACAGCGCGTCGGCCTCGCCGAGCGTGGCGTCCGGGCTGACCGTGATCGGGTCGGTGACCATGCCGGACTCGGACCGCTTCACCAGGTCCACCTGGTTGACCTGGTCCTCGACCGAGAGATTGCGGTGCAGTACGCCCACGCCGCCCTGCCGGGCCATGGCGATCGCCATGCGGGCCTCGGTCACCTTGTCCATCGCGGCGGAGAGCAGCGGGATGTTCACGCGTACGTTCCGCGAGATGAGCGACGAGGTGTCGACCGCGTTGGGCAGCACGTCAGATGCGCCCGGCAGCAGCAGCACGTCGTCGTATGTCAGCCCGAGCGTCGCGAATTTCTCGGGCACTCCGTCGACGTTTGCAGTCATGACACCTTCCCCAAATGGCCTTGATCGGTGCGGATGTCCATGCTAACGGCCTCCGTGCGTGTCTCATTCCACGAGCAAGATCACCAAGAGGTTCTGTACCTTCCTACGGGAGCGCGGCGACCCGGTCCGCGGGATCCCCGAGGCCCCGGCTCACTGCTCCGCGAGAGCCCGCAGCCGGCTCAGCGCACGGTGCTGGGCGACCCGGACCGCGCCCGGCGACATGCCCAGCAGCTGTCCGGTCTCCTCCGCGGTCAGCCCGACCGCGACGCGCAGAACCAGCAGCTCGCGCTGGTTCTCCGGAAGGTTGGCGAGGAGCCGCTTGGCCCAGGCGGCGTCGCTGCTGAGCAGCGCGCGCTCCTCGGGCCCGAGTGAATCGTCCGGCCGCTCCGGCATCTCGTCGGAGGGCACCGCGGTCGATCCCGGGTGGCGCATCGCGGCCCGCTGGAGATCGGCCACCTTGTGGCCGGCGATGGCGAAGACGAAGGCTTCGAAGGGTCTGCCGGTGTCCTTGTACCGGGGCAGCGCCATCAGCACCGCGACACAGACCTCCTGCGCCAGGTCTTCCACGAAGTGGCGGGCATCACCGGGCAGCCGGTTCAGCCGGGACCTGCAGTAGCGCAGGGCGAGGGGGTGGACATGAGCCAGCAGATCGTGCGTGGCCTGCGCGTCGCCCTCGACGGCGCGGTGCACCAGGGCACCGATCGCCGTCGTTCCGTCGTCGCGCATCGGACCATGGTGCCCCGGTGCCGCGTCATCCGCGGCACCGCGTCCGTAGTTGTGCACCGAAGCGTTATGAGCGGGTGCGCCGGAAGTCATGTCCTGCGCCCTCCCCTTCCGCTCGACCGAATCGTTCCCGAGGAACTCCACATCTCAAGGATGCGGCATCGGCCGGGAAGCGTCACATACCGCGGGGGCGGCGGACTCCTCTGGCGGGAAACCGCCGGGCCCCGGGTCGCCCCGTCCGCCGGTGTGCGGACGGGGGGTGAATCGACTGCCGACCGTGCCCGGCCCTCAGCGGACCAGACCCCAGCGGAAGCCGAGCGCGACGGCGTGCGCCCGGTCCGAGGCTCCGAGCTTCTTGAAAAGACGCCTGGCGTGTGTCTTCACCGTGTCCTCCGAGAGGAACAGCTCACGGCCGATCTCCGCGTTGGAGCGGCCGTGACTCATCCCTTCGAGCACCTGGATCTCACGCGCGGTGAGCGTGGGGGCCGCGCCCATCTCCGCCGACCGCAGCCGTCGCGGGGCCAGTCGCCACGTCGGATCGGCCAGCGCCTGGGTGACGGTCGCCCGGAGCTCCGCCCGGGAGGCGTCCTTGTGCAGATACCCGCGGGCCCCGGCGGCGACCGCGAGCGCCACACCGTCCAGGTCCTCCGCGACGGTCAGCATGATGATCCGCGCTCCGGGATCGGCGGAGAGCAGCCGCCGGACCGTCTCCACACCTCCCAGACCGGGCATGCGTACGTCCATCAGAATCAGATCCGAACGGTCGGCACCCCAGCGGCGGAGGACTTCCTCGCCGTTGGCCGCCGTCGTCACACGCTCGACGCCGGGCACGGTCGCGACCGCGCGACGGAGCGCCTCTCGGGCAAGCGGGGAGTCGTCGCAGACGAGGACGGATGTCATGACCGCCCTCCGAAGCTGATGCGCGTCACCTTGAGCCTCCAGGCTGTTACAAGTCGTCACCTGTGCGGTTGACGCTCTCGGACACCTGCCCGATCGCTTTCTCTGTCAACCGCCTCCGCACTCTCAACGATGGTCACTCGAAAGAGTTACGGGTCGGAGAACAGGGTTCGGCACTCTACGTGAGGGAGCGGACACAGAGGAGTGCGCCACGGGTTCGTCCAGCCGTCAACTGAAACTTCACAGGGACGCATGCCCCATTTAGCGGGTTTTCTTCCCTTTTGCTGGTGTCTGTGACTAGATTCGCAATCAGTCATATTTACATCTACTAACACCCTAGATGTACGGTCATGAACACGGCCGATGACGGACGACAACGACGTTTCCGACTCAGCACGGTTTCGAGGGGACAAGCAATGGCAGATTTCTCCCGCCTTCCCGGACCCAACGCCGATCTGTGGGACTGGCAGCTGCTGGCGGCCTGCCGCGGGGTCGACAGCTCGCTGTTCTTCCACCCGGAGGGCGAACGGGGCGCCGCCCGGAGCGCCCGCGAGAACTCCGCGAAAGAGGTCTGCATGCGGTGCCCGGTGCGCGCCGAGTGCGCGGCCCACGCCCTGGCGGTGCGAGAGCCCTACGGGGTGTGGGGCGGACTGACAGAGGACGAGCGCGAGGAGCTCATGGGACGGGCCCGCAACCGGCTGATCTCCGCGACGGCGCCCGCAGGCCCGGCGTCACCCCCCGGGCACGGCTGACCCTCGCCGCCGCCCAGTACGGCAGAAACGTTTCTTCACGCGGATGGCGTGACGTACGCGCCGCAATCCCCGCTCCGCGGACTCCGCGCCCCGCGGACCCCTCGGCGCGGCCCCCTCAGCGCGGACCCTTCAGCGGGCGGCCGCCAGCGACAGCTGGTCCAGCGTGGCCGCCACGGCCGGGACCTGCGCCAGGTCGGGCAGGGTCAGCGCGACGATCTCGCGCTCGATGGCCGGTTCCACGGTGACCGTCACGGCGCCACGGGGGCGCACCGACTCGATCGCCAGCGCCGGCAGCACGGCCACCCCGAGACCGGCGCCGACCAGGCCGATCACGGCGGGGTAGTCGTCGGTGGCGAAGTCGATCCGGGGGGTGAAGCCGGACTCCTCGCAGACCTCCACCAGCTGCCGGCGGCAGCGCGGGCAGCCGGCGATCCACGGTTCCGCGGCGAGTTCCCCGATGCCCACCGCCGTCCGGCCCGCCAGCTGATGTCCGTCGGGCAGCAGGCCGACGAGCCGGTCGGTGAGCAGCGGGCGCACCACCAGGTCGTCCCACTCGGCGCCCTGTGTGCCGTACCGGAAGGCCAGGGCGATGTCGCAGTCGCCGTCGCGCAGCATCTCCACCGAACGGGGCGGCTCGGCCTCGACCAGGGAGACCCGGGTGCCGGGGTGCTCGGCCCGCAGCGCCGCGAGGGCGCCCGGGACCAGGCTGGAACTGCCGCTCGGGAAGGACACCAGCCGGACCCGGCCGGCCCGCAGGCCCGCGATCGCGGCGACCTCCTCCTCCGCGGCGGTGAGCCCGGCGAGGATGCCGGAGGCGTGCCGTACGAGCGCCTGGCCGGCCTGCGTCAGCCGCATCTCGCGTCCGGTCCGGATGAGCAGCGTGGTGCCGGCGGAGGATTCCAGGGCCTTCATCTGCTGGCTGACCGCGGGCTGTGTGCAGCCCAGCTCGCGGGCGGCGGCGGAGAAGGAGCCGGTGGCGGAGACGGCTCGCAGGACGCGGAGATGACGGGCTTCGATCACCCTTCGAATATAAGCCCCTCTTGGGGCAGGTGCGAATTGTTCGCGTGTGACTTTGAGCCACCGGCCGGGGAGGGGGCGCGTCAGGGGGGTCGCGCGGGGCACTAACGTGCCGCGTATGACGACTGCACTGATTACGGGCGCGACCTCGGGCATCGGGGCCGCGTTCGCGCGGCGGCTCGCGGCCGAGGGGCACAACCTGGTCCTGGTGGCCCGTGACACCGAGCGGCTGCGCGAGCAGGCCACCGAGCTGCACGACCGGCACGGCATCGAGGCCGAGGTGCTGCCCGCCGACCTGTCCCTGGACGAGGGGATCGCGGCGGTGGAGGCCCGGCTGAGCGACCGCCTTCAGTCCGTCGATCTTCTGGTCAACAACGCCGGGTTCGGCAACAGGGGCAGTTATCTGGACGTCCCCATGGCCGATGAGCTGGCGATGCTGAAGGTGCACTGCGAGGCGGTGCTGCGGCTGACGTCCGCGGCGGCGGCCGGGATGAAGGAGCGCGGCCGGGGCGGCGTGGTGAACGTGGCCTCGGTGGCGGCGTTCGTGCCGCGCGGTACGTACGGGGCGTCCAAGGCGTGGGTCGTGCAGTTCACCCAGGGCGCGGCCAAGGACCTGGCGGGCTCGGGGGTGCGGCTGATGGCGCTCTGCCCCGGCTTCGTACGGACGGAGTTCCACCAGCGGGCCGGTATGGGCACGGGAAACATCCCGGGCTGGATGTGGCTGGACGCCGACAAGCTGGTGACCGCGGCCCTGGCGGACCTGGCGCGGGGCAAGTCGGTCTCGGTCCCGGACCCCCGCTACAAGGCGCTCATGGGGCTGGTCAAGGTGACGCCGCGCGGTCTGCTCGGGGGCGTCACCTCCAGGACGGGCCGCAAGTACGGACCTCAGTGACGGTCGGCATGACGGTGGGCGCACCGTGACGCCCTCGGCCGATTGTGATCGAATGATCAGAACAGTGCAACGTTCGATCATCCGCTAACCGCCTGAGGGGCTGCCACCGTGCGCGAAGGTGCCGCTGAACGTCATGACCGACTGCTGAAACTGGTGCGCGAGCAGGGCACCGCACGGGTCTCGGACCTCGCGGACCGGCTCGGCGTCTCCCCGGTGACGGCGCGCCGCGACGCCGAGGCGCTGGCCGCACGGGGGCTGCTCGACCGGGTGCACGGTTCGGTCTCCTGGCCCGCCGAACGCGGACCGGCCGGCACCCCGGCGGGCGGCGGCCCGGTCATCGGGATGCTGGCCCCGGCCGCCGTCTACTACTTCGCCGAGGTGATCCGCGGCGCCCACGAGGCGGCGGCCCGGCTCGGCGCCCGGCTGATCCTGCGGGTCACCGACTACCGCCCGGAGGACGACGCGGCGCACGCCGCCGGACTGCTGGCGGCCGGGGCGCAGGGGCTGCTGCTGGCCCCGAGCTGGACGGAGCCGGGGCATCCGGCCGCCTACAGCGACTGGCTCGCCCAGCTGCCCGTGGAGAAGGTCCTGGTGGAGCGGACCGGGGTGCCGGGCGGGCCGCTGGACGGTTTCGACCGGGTCTGCTCGGACCACGCGCACGGGGTCCTGCTCGCCATCCGGTACCTGCTGGAGCTGGGCCACGGGGCGCCGCTGCTGGTCGCTCGGGCGGACAGCCCGACGGCGCAGGCGGTCCGGGCCGGGTACGCGCGGGGGCTGGCGGTGCTGGGGCTGCGCGCGCCGGGCCCGGTGATCGAGTCGTCCTCGGACGAGCGCGATCCGGTGCTGTTCGAGCAGGCCGCGCTCGGGCTCCGGGACGCGGTGCGGCGCGGGCGGGCGACCGCGGCGCTGATGCACAACGACGAGGACGCCATCCGGATGATGCGGCGGCTGGCAGAGCTCGGTGTCCGGGTGCCCGACGACCTGTCCCTGGTCACGTACGACGACGAGGTGGCGGCGCTCGCGGACACCCCGCTCACCGCGGTGGCGCCGCCCAAGCGGGAGGTCGGGCGCAGCGCGGCGGAACTGCTGGTCGAGCGGTTGTCGGGGGAGCGCTACGGGGTGCCCGCCGACCTGGCGCCGAGGCGTCATGTCGCCCTGCTGCCGACGCTGCGGGTGCGGGACTCGTGCGGGCGGCCGTCGGGCCGGACGGCGGACTCGGGGGCGGCCGAGAGCTGAGGCCGGCGCAGCCGGCTCACCGGCCCCACGGGCACCCCGGGCACCACGGGCACCACTCCACACATGCCTCATTTATTCCGTTTGACCCCATTCACCACCTCCCCGTTCGATCATTTTTCGATCATTCAATCTTTCGCTCTTGACTTCGCTCACCGCAGATCGAAACATCACGGCCAATGCCTGTTCCCGCACGTACAGGAGCTGTCCCCGTGAGCCGCAGTTGGTCCCGTCCCATCCATGCACTGGTCGGCGCTGCCACCGCCCTCGCCGTCCTGACGGCGTGCGGCGGCAGCGCCGACGACTCCCCCGCCCATGGCACCGCAGAACACCCCGTGACCGTCTCCTTCTGGGCATGGACCAAGGGGTCGCAGGAGGTCGTGGACGCGTTCAACGCGACCCACGACACGATCAAGGTCAAGTTCGAGGAGATACCGTCCGGCGGTCTCGGCGGCTATCCGAAGATCGCCAACGCGGTGAAGGCGGGCATCGCCCCCGACCTGCTCTCCATCGAGTACCCGCAGCTCTCCGCGTTCGTCAGCCAGGGCTCGCTCCAGGACATCAGCAGCTACCTCACGGACGACATCAAGAAGAAGTTCCTGCCGCAGACCATCGAGATGACGACGCTCGGCGGCAAGAACTGGGCGGTGCCGTTCGACGCGGCGCCGCAGGTCTTCTACTACCGCAAGGACTTCTTCACCGAGCACCACATCGCGCTGCCGAAGACCTGGGACGACTTCAAGGCCGCCGCCGCCGACGTCAAGAAGGCGGCGCCGAAGACCAGGATCGCCACCTTCTTCCCGGACGACCCGACGTTCTTCCAGGCGCTGGCCTGGCAGGCCGGCGCCCAGTGGTTCAGCGCCGGCAAGGACGCCTGGAAGATCGACACCACGGACCCCGCCTCGAAGCGGACCGCGGAGTACTGGCAGGGGCTGATCGACGACAAACTGGTGAGCACCGCCTCCTCGTTCAGCCCGGAGTGGACCAGCTCCCTGAAGCAGGGCACCACGGTCGGCTACCTCGGCGCCTCCTGGAGCGCCGGGGTGCTCGCGGGCATCGTCCCCGAGGAGAAGGGCAAGTGGGCGGCCCTGCCGCTGCCCAGCTGGGAGGCGGACAAGCCCGCCAGCGGGATGGTCGGCGGCTCCACCTTCGCCGTGAGCAAGAACAGCAAGAAGGCCGCGGCCGCCGTCGAGTTCGCGCTGTGGATGTCCACCCACGAGGACGCCATCAACGCCCGGATCGGGGCGAGCACGTCGAGCGCGCTGCCCGCCTCCCCCGCGATGGTGCCGATCGCCCGCAAGGCCTTCGACACCAGCTTCTACGGCGGCCAGGACCTGTACGGCCTGTTCACGAAGGCGGGCGCGTCGATCGGGCCCGACTGGGTGTGGGGTCCGAGCCCCGGCGCCACCAACTCCGCACTCGGCGACGAACTCGGTGAGGTCGTCGGCGACGGCTCCACCCTGCCGCACGCGATCAAGACCGCCCATGACGCCACTGTCGCCGATCTCAAGAAGCGCGGCCTGAAGGTCGAGGAGCCCTCATGAGCACGCCTCCCACATCCGGTACCCGCCCCGGCGGGCTGAGCGCGAAGGCCCGCACCCGGATCGCGGCCGGTACCTTCCTCACGCCGTTCTTCGTGCTGTTCACCGTCGCGATGATCATTCCGGTCTGCTACGCGCTCTGGCTGAGCCTGTTCACCGAGAAGCAGTCCGGGCTCGGCTTCGACGGTCCCCGTACGGTCTTCGACGGGCTCGGGAACTACGCCTCCGCCCTCGGGGACCAGGCGTTCCGCGACGGCTTCTGGGTGCTCCTGGGCTACTGCGCCTTCTACATCCCGCTGATGGCGGGCGGCGCGATCGTGCTGGCGCTGCTGCTGGACACCGCGCTGGCCCGCGCCCGGCGCTTCTTCCAGCTGGCGTTCTTCCTGCCGCACGCCATCCCCGGGCTGATCGCGGCGCTGATCTGGATCTACCTGTACACGCCGCAGCTCAGCCCGGTCGTCAAGGCGATGGAGTCGGGCGGGATCGGCTTCGACTTCTTCTCGTCCCAGGGCACGCTGCCCTCCATCGTCAACATCGCCCTGTGGGAGTGGCTCGGCTACAACGTGGTGATCTTCTACGCCGCGCTGCAGGCCGTCGACCGCTCGCTGCTGGAGGCCGCGACCGTGGACGGCGCGGGGAACTGGCGGATCGCCTTCTCCATCAAACTCCCGCTGATCCGCTCCTCGCTGGTGATGGTGCTCCTCTTCACCATCATCGGCTCGCTCCAGCTGTTCACCGAGCCGCTGATCCTGAACCGGGGCTCCGGCTCGGCCGTGACCAGCACCTGGACCCCGAACATGTACGCCTACAGCGCCGCCTTCGAGCGCAACGACTACGGCCTCGCCGCGGCCGCCTCCGTGCTCATCGCCCTCGTCGCCGCCGCGCTCTCCTTCGTCGTCACGCGCTTCACCAACAACCGCAAGGAGGCACGGGCATGACCTCCCCCGTCATGATCGACCCGGCCGCGCCGACCCGCACCCCCGCCCGCACCGAGGGCCGCGCGCCCGTCGGCACGGGAGGCGCCCGGTCCAGCCGCTGGCTGTCCAAGACCGCGGTCAACGGCGTACTCGTCATCGCCGCCGTCTACACGCTGTTCCCGCTGATCTGGCTGGTCACCGCGGCCACCAAGGACGCCGGGAACCTGCTGGGCGGTGACGTCTTCTCCTTCGAGGGCTTCAACCTCGGCGGCAACCTCTCCGCCCTGTCCACCTACCAGGACGGCGTCTACTTCCGCTGGTACGGCAACTCCCTGCTGTACGCGGGCATCGGGGCGCTCGGCTGCTCGCTGGTCAGCGTCGCCGCGGGGTACGCCTTCGACAAGTACCGCTTCCGGGGGAAGGAGAAGCTGTTCGCGCTCGTCCTGCTCGGTGTGCTGCTGCCCTCCACCGCGCTGTCCCTGCCGCTCTACCTGCTGGCCGTGAAGACCGGGACCGTCAACACCTACTGGGCGGTGCTGATCCCGTCCCTGGTGAACCCGTTCGGCGTGTACCTCTCCCGGATCTTCAGCGCCGGCTACATACCGGACGAGGTCCTGGAGGCGGCCCGGATCGACGGGGCGGGCGAGATGCGCACGTTCTGGTCGGTGGGTCTGCGCATGGTCATGCCGGGGTTCGTGACCGTCTTCCTCTTCCAGTTCACCGCGATCTGGAACAACTTCTTCCTCCCCCTGGTCATGCTCTCGGACAAGAAGCTCTACCCGCTGAGCCTCGGCCTCTACAACTGGCACAGCACCGCCAACGCCGACCCCACCTTCTATCCGATGGTCGTCACCGGATCCCTCCTCGCCGTCGCTCCGCTGATCATCGCCTTCATCACCCTGCAACGTCACTGGAAGGCCGGTATGACCGCCGGCAGCGTCAAGTGACACCCGAGGAGCCCGAGTTCCACCATGCACCACACCACTGACACCCGGCCCGCCGCGCTCCTGGCGATGGGACCGGGGATCGCCGAACGGCTGCTCACCCCCGCTCACCGGGACCGGCTGACCGGCCTCGTCCGCACCGATCCGGATCTCGTCGCCCACCGGTTGGACGACCCGGCCCCGCAGGTCGCCGCCGCGCTGGCCGAGGCCGAGGTCCTGCTCACCTGCTGGGGTGCGCCCCTGCTCACCGAGGAGGTTCTGGCTGCCGCGCCCCGGCTGCGCGCGATCGTCCACGCCGCGGGCAGCGTCAAGCACCACATCACCGACGCGTGCTGGGAGCGGGGCATCCAGGTCACCTCCGTGGCCGGTGCGAACGCCCGGCCGGTGGCCGAGTACACGCTGGCCGCGATCCTCTTCGCGGGCAAGAACGTGCTGGGCAGCGCCCGCCGCTACCGGGAGCTGCGCGCCCCGCACGACTGGCGCGAGGAGCTCGACGGCTGGGGCAACCACGGCCGCACGGTGGGCATCGTCGGCGCGTCCCGCACCGGACGCCGGGTCATCGAGCTGCTGCGGCCGTTCGACTTCGAGGTCCTGCTGTACGACCCGTACCTGGAACCGGCGGCGGCCACCCGGCTCGGCGTGCAGCCGGTCCCGCTCGACGAGCTCTGCGCCCGCAGCGGGATCGTCTCCGTCCACGCCCCGGAGCTGCCGGCCACCCGCCGGCTGATCGGAGCGGCCCAACTGGCGGCCATGCCGGACGGCTCCACCCTCATCAACACCGCACGCGGTTCGCTGATCGACGAACCGGCCCTGGTCACGGAGCTGGTACGGGGCCGGCTGCACGCCGTCCTGGACGTGACGGACCCCGACCTGCCCCCAGAGTCCTCACCGCTCTACGACCTGCCGAACGTGCTGCTGACCCCGCATATCGCGGGCTCGCTCGGCAACGAGCTGCACCGGATGGCGGACCAGGCACTCGACGAACTGCGGCACTTCGCCAACGGCCGCCCGTTCGCGGACCCGGTCCACGGCGACGCGCTGTCGCGCTCGGCGTAGTCGACCACCCCCCGGGGCTCCGCCCCGGACACGCGAAAGGCCCGGCACCCCCGTGGGGTGCCGGGCCTCACCGCTTGCGCGGAGAGCTACGCGCTAGTGGGAGTGACCGTGGCCGTGACCGGCCTCGGCCTCTTCCTCGGCCGGCTTCTCGACGACCAGGGTCTCGGTCGTGAGCAGCAGCGACGCGATGGACGCGGCGTTCTCCAGGGCGGAGCGGGTGACCTTGACCGGGTCGATGACGCCGGCCTTGACCAGGTCGCCGTACTCGCCGGTCGCGGCGTTGAAGCCCTGGCCCTTGTCGAGCTCGGAGACCTTCGAGGTGATGACGTAACCCTCAAGGCCCGCGTTCTCGGCGATCCAGCGGAGCGGCTCGACGGCGGCGCGGCGCACGACCGCGACACCGGTGGCCTCGTCGCCGGTCTTGCCGAGGTTGCCCTCAAGGACCTTGACGGCGTGGACCAGAGCGGAGCCACCACCGGAGACGATGCCCTCCTCGACCGCGGCGCGGGTCGCGGAGATGGCGTCCTCCAGACGGTGCTTCTTCTCCTTGAGCTCCACCTCGGTGGCCGCACCGACGCGGATCACGCAGACCCCGCCGGCCAGCTTCGCCAGGCGCTCCTGGAGCTTCTCGCGGTCCCAGTCGGAGTCCGTGGACTCGATCTCGGCCTTGATCTGGTTGACGCGGCCGGTGACCTCGTCGGACTTGCCGCCACCGTCGACGATGGTGGTGTCGTCCTTGGAGACGGTCACGCGGCGGGCGGTGCCCAGCACGTCCAGACCGGCCTGGTCGAGCTTGAGGCCGACCTCCTCGGCGATGACGGTCGCACCGGTGAGGGTGGCGATGTCGCCGAGCATGGCCTTGCGGCGGTCACCGAAGCCGGGGGCCTTCACCGCGACGGCGTTGAAGGTGCCACGGATCTTGTTGACGACCAGGGTCGACAGGGCCTCGCCCTCGACGTCCTCGGCGATGATCAGCAGCGGCTTGGAGGCACCGGCCTGGATGACCTTCTCCAGGAGCGGCAGCAGCTCCTGGATCGAGCCGATCTTGCCCTGGTGGATCAGGATGTACGGGTCGTCGAGGACGGCCTCCATACGCTCCTGGTCGGTCACCATGTACGGGGACAGGTAGCCCTTGTCGAAGGCCATGCCCTCGGTGAACTCAAGGTCCAGACCGAAGGTGTTGGACTCCTCGACGGTGATGACACCGTCCTTGCCGACCTTGTCCATCGCGTCCGCGATGAGGTCGCCGACCTGGCTGTCCTGCGCGGAGAGCGCGGCCACGGCGGCGATGTCGGACTTGTCGTCGATCGGGCGGGCCGTCGCGAGGAGCTCCTCGGACACGGCCTTGACCGCGGCGTCGATGCCCTTCTTCAGGGCGGCCGGGGACGCGCCCGCGGCCACGTTGCGCAGGCCCTCGCGGACGAGCGCCTGGGCGAGCACGGTGGCGGTGGTCGTACCGTCACCCGCTACGTCGTTGGTCTTGGTCGCCACCTCCTTCACCAGCTGGGCACCGAGGTTCTCGTACGGGTCGTCGAGCTCGACCTCGCGCGCGATGGTGACACCGTCGTTGGTGATGGTGGGCGCACCGAACTTCTTGTCGATGACGACGTTGCGGCCCTTGGGGCCGATCGTCACCTTCACCGTGTCGGCAAGCTTGTTGACGCCGCGCTCAAGGGCGCGACGGGCGTCCTCGTCGAACTTCAGGATCTTCGCCATGGAGCTGAACTGTCCTCTCAAAAACAAGCACTGCGCCCCTCGCCGCCCGGCTAGTTATGTCGCAGGGGGCCAGGGGCGCAGAACAGAAGCAAACGTCGGGTGAATTACTTCTCGATGATCGCGAGCACGTCGCGGGCCGAGAGGACGAGGTACTCCTCGCCGTTGTACTTCACCTCGGTGCCGCCGTACTTGCTGTACAGCACGATGTCACCGGTCTTGACGTCGAGCGGAAGGCGCTCGCCGTTCTCGAAGCGGCCCGGGCCCACGGCCAGGACGACGCCCTCCTGGGGCTTCTCCTTGGCGGTGTCGGGAATGACCAGGCCGGAGGCCGTGGTCTGCTCGGCGTCGAGCGGCTGGACCACAATGCGGTCCTCAAGCGGCTTGATCGCAACCTTGGTGCTGGCGGTCGACACGATCCGGTCTCCCCCTTCGGAGATCTCACGGGGTTAACAGTCTTTGGGTGGCGACCAGGTGGGCCCGTCGTCGCGGGTGCCGGACCTGCCGGTCGCACAGTACTGCTGGCACTCTCCAGTGGGGAGTGCCAGCACTGAGACTATGACCGCGATTAGCACTCGGTCAAGCGGAGTGCCAATTCACGCCCCTCGTGGCGTCCGTGCCGGATCTCACCGGCGGCGGACACGGTCCGCCCCGGCCGGGGCGGACGTCCGCAGGAGACGACGACCAGCGCCCCCGGCGCCCCGTGGTCACCCCGCGGCACCTGGGCGGCGCGCGGGCCCGCCGGCCGCGCCGCCGCCCGGCTCGGTGGCGGGTTCACCCGCTGCGCGGCCTTGCGGCCGAGCCGTTCGATCGGGTCCACCGACTGCGCGCAGCCGGTGGTGGCGGTCAGGAGCGCACCGGCGGCCAGCAGTCCGGCCAGCAGCCGGTGCGCCCTTCTCATACGTAGTCCTCCAGCCGGGCCACGGCGTATCCCTTGTCCGTGATGACCTTCATGACGGCCCGGACCATGTCGGGCATGGAGCCCTTCCAGTCCTTCTTGCCGCGGAAGTGGGTGAGGATGATGTCTCCGGGGTGCAGGTCCTGGTCCTCCTCCCGCCACTCCATGTGGTCGGGGAACGCCTCCTCCGACCACAGGGGCACGGCGGTGATGCCGCAGGACTTGGCGATCCGCAGGGTGTCGCCGTTGTAGTTGCCGTACGGCGGCCGGAAGAGCCGGGGGCGCTCGCCGTACTGCTTCTGGAGGATGTCCTGCTGGTCGCAGATCTCCTGCTTCTGCTCGTCGTAGGAGAGGCCGGGCAGGTAGCGGTGGTTGAGCGTGTGGTTGTTGATGGTGACGCCACGGGCCTGCGCGTCCTTGAAGTACCCGTAGTCGTCGCGCACCAGGTAGTCGCTGAGGAAGGCGCTGTACGGGATGTTCAGGTCCGACATCATCCGCAGCAGCTCGGGGTCCTTGTCGTCCCCGTCGTCCATCGTCAGGAAGACGATCTTCTTGTCGGTCGGGACGGTGGTGAAGACCGGCGGCAGCGAGTCGTCACCGCCCTCGACCTCGAAGCCCTTGCGGGTGGTGATGTGCGGCTTCACGGCGGGCGGGACGGGCGCGGCCAGCGGGGTGCTCGCCAGGCCCCACTTCTTCGCGGCGACCGCGCGGGCGGCCTGGGCGAGGCGCGCCTTCTCGGCCTGCGCGGCGCGGGTGCCCGCCGCTCCGGCGTTCCCGGCCGGACCGCCCGGCTGCCCGGCGAGGGCCTTGGCCCCCTGTCCGGCCCCCACGTCGGTGCGGCTGTCGGTCCCGGCCGCGCAGCCGGAGCCGACCGCGGCGACCAGGAGCGCGGCCAGGACCGCGTAACCGGGCCGGCGCCGCAGGTATCCCCTCCCGCGTCCGGTGCCGCCCCGCCCCTGCTCCGCCTGTCCAGGTCTGCGCCTCTTCATGGTGAATTCTTCCTTTTGTCGTACAAGCTGCATGGCGCCGCATCCTGCCAGTACGTCATCGGGCTCCCGGGCCGACACCGCCGCCGGACCCGCACGGTCCCCCGGCTGGCTCACAATGGGACAGGTGAACGCTCTCGCCCCGGCCGACGGCCCCGATCCGTCCGACACCCACGGCCCGTCCGACGCCCCCGACCCCCTCACCGGCTTCCTGGCCCTGCGCACCCCGGAGGGTGCCGAGCTGCTGGCCGGGCTGCGCTCGTACGACCCGGCCACCGAACTCGCCACCGCCACCCGGCTGCGCCGCGCCCACCCGGCCGGTCTGGTCTCCGCGGCGCTCGGGCAGGCGCGGCTGCGGCAGCGGGCGGTGGCGAAGTTCGGCGCCGAGGACGCGCACCGGATGTTCTTCACGCCGAACGGGGTGGAACAGGCGACCCGCACCTCGGTGGCGGCCCACCGCGCCGGACGGTTCGCGGGCGCCGGAGTCCGCAGCGTCGCCGACCTCTGCTGCGGGATCGGCGGCGACGCCATCGCACTGGCCCGCGCCGGGATCTCCGTCCTCGCCGTGGACCGCGACCCGCTGACCGCGGAGGTGGCCAGGGCCAACGCCGCCGCGCTCGGCCTGGACGCGCTGATCGAGGTGCGGTGCGCCGATGTCACGGAGATCGACACCTCGCCCTACGACGCGGTGTTCGTCGACCCGGCCCGCCGGGGCGGCCGGGGCCGGATCTTCGACCCGGAGGCCTACTCCCCGCCGCTCTCCTGGGCGACCGCCGCCGCGCTGAAGGCCCCGAGGGCGGCGCTGAAGATCGCCCCCGGCGTCCCGCACGAGGCGATCGGCCCGCAGGCGGAGGCCGAGTGGATCTCGGACGGCGGTGACGTGAAGGAGGCGGTGCTCTGGTTCGGGGAGGGCTTCGCGGCGGGCGCCTACCGCGCCACCCTGCTCCCGTCGGGGGCCACCCTCGCGGCCCCGGCCGCGCTGCCCGCCCCGCCTGTCGGGCCGGTCGGCCGTTATCTGTACGAGCCGGACGGCGCGGTGATCCGGGCCCACCTGGTCGCGGGCATCGTGGACCGGTGCGGCGGCCGGCTGATCGACGAGATGATCGCGTACGTCACGAGCGACGAGCTGTACGACTCCCCGTACGCCGCCGGGTACGAGATCACCGATCAGCTGCCGTTCAACATGAAGCGGCTGAAGGCGCTGCTGCGGGAGCGGAAGGTCGGCGTCCTGACGGTCAAGAAGCGCGGCTCGCCGGTCGAACCGGAGGAGCTGCGCCGGAAGATGAAGCTCCAGGGCCCCAACCGGGCCACCGTCTTCCTGACCCGGGTCGCGGACGCGCCGACGATGCTGATCGGCCACCCCGTGACCGGCCCGGAGGCCGGCCACCGGTAGCGGCGGCGGCGCTCCGGGGAGCGCTCTACCCGAGGTCGGTCAGCTCGTCCGCGTACACCTGCGAGAGCGGCTGCGGGCCCACGTACTGCTGGCAGTTGCACCCGCCCGACTCGAAGCGGACCGGCTTCTTCTGCTCGTCCCAGGCGGTCGGCACCTCGACCAGCTCATGGCACTTGCCCTGCTTGTCGTGCTTGGCGAGGTGGTGCGTGCAGCCGCAGACCGGCTCCGGTGGCTTGTTCGCCGCCTCGACGGCCAGCCGTTCCCGCTTTCCGGCCTCCAGCAGCTCCAGCCTGCGCTCGTGCCGGTTGCGCAGCGCCGTACGGGCGTTGTCGACCAGCCAGCCGAATCCGCCCGTCCAGAAGATGATCAGCAACCACCAGTACCACTCCATGACACGCCCTCCCCCAGAGTCCTTCGTGTACGCGCCAAGGATAGGACCGGAGTCAGCGGTGCGCCCCGCCTCCGGAGGAGATCAGCGCGCCGGGCGCGGGCGCCCCGATGAGCACCCGGACGACCCAACGCCGGTGCAGGAGGGCCTTGGTGACGCCGATCAGCCCGACGAGCCAGCCGATCAGCCCGAGCCCCATGCCGAGGGCGACCAGCCCGTAGGTGTCGTCCCCTCGGGTCGCACCGGCCGGAACGGCGACGCAGGTGAACAGCCCGCCCGCGCACAGCAGGAAGGAGAGCAGCAGCCAGACCAGGCTCGTCCCCGGCATCCGGAGCGCGCGGTCACCCACCGGATCGCGGTCCAGCTCTCCCCATCCCGCGAGCAGTCGGCGGAGCTGGATGTCCCGGCGCAGCCCGACGAGGACCAGGACGACGGCCGGTATCAGGGCGCCCGCGCCCAGGCCGAGGAAGACCACTCCGTAGAGGGCGCCGAAGACGTCGTAGGACTGCTCGAAGGAGATGAACGCCGTGCCGACCAGTGACCAGCCGAGCGCGCCGAGCGCACCCCAGAGCCACAGCAGCCCGAGCCGCCCGAACCCCAGGTGCATCTTCACCAACTCGCCGAGAACCAGGGCCCGGTCGGCGAGCAGTGCGCCGCGGTCGGGCCAGGCGCGTATCTCCACGGGCGGCGGGGGCGGGGGCAGCGCTGAACGGCGGGACATGGACGGGACCCTACCGAGTGCGCCCGCCCGCCGGGCGCCCCGGACAGCCCTCGGACAGCTCCCGGCCGGCTCTCGGGGCCGGGTTTCAGGCGTTGCGCAGGGCCTCGATGTCGAGCCGCTTCATCCCGCGCATCGCCTTCATGGCACGGGCCGCCTTCTCCGGGTCCGGGTCGGTCAGGGCGTCACCGAGACCGGGCGGGATGATCTGCCAGGAGACGCCGAACCGGTCCTTGAGCCAGCCGCACTGGCTCTCCTGTCCGCCGTCCGCCGTGAGCTCGTCCCAGAGCCGGTCCGCCTCCTCCTGGGAGGAGCATTCGACGGAGAGCGACATGGCCTCGCTGAAGGGGAACTCGGGCCCGCCGTTGAACGCGATGTACTCCGTGCCCTCCAGCTGGAAACGCACGGTCATCACGGCGCCCGCCTCGCCGGGTGACGACGCGGTCCAGCGGGTCACGTCCAGGACGCGGGAGTCGCCGCCGACGACCGAGATGTAGTGATCCGCGGCCTCCTCGGCCCGGTTGTGGTCGAACCACAGGAACGTGGTGACTTTCTGCATGGTGTTCTCCTCGCACGGTGGTGCGGACGGTCGTGCAGGGTAGACCGGCCCCGGGCCCGGAATTCATCGGCCGGGCGCGGCCGGATCGACGTCTCCGGTCGAATGCTTCCGGAGGTCTTCCGGACCTGCCACCGGGACGCCCGCCGGTCCGGTCACGGGAGCGGCCGCCGCCCCGGCTCCCCGGTCGCGCGGGAGCAGGAGCAGCGCCGCCGCCGTCCCCGCCGCGAGCAGCCCGGCGGCGGCCCAGAAGGCCGTCGCGTATCCGGAGACCAGGTCGGCGGGCCGGCCGGAGTCCCCGCCGGCCCGCGCGGCGACCGTCACCAGGACCGCGAGCCCCAGCGAGCCGCCCACCTGCCGGGCACTGTTCAGCAGCCCGGAGGCCATCCCGGTCTCCCCGGCCCCGACACCGGTCGTGGCGGCGGTGCCGAGCGGCACGAAGCACATGCCGATGCCGATGGCGGAGACCACGGACGGGCCGAGGACGAAGGTGAGGAAGGTGCCGTCCGTCCGGGCGGTGACCGCGAACCCGGCGATGCCGAGAGCGGCCAGCGAACCGCCCAGGGCCAGCAGCCGCCGGGTGCCGAGCGCCGCGACCGTACGGGTGGCGATGACCGAGCCGGTGACGACGCCCGCGCAGAACGGCAGGAAGGCGATCCCGGCCGCGGTCGGCCCGTAGCCGAGCACCTGCTGGAGGCAGAGCGAGACGAAGTAGAACGCGGCGAACTGGGCGGAGCTGAGCAGCAGGCAGAACAGGTTCGCCGTCAGGACCGGCCGCCCCTTCAGCAGGCCGGGCCGCAGCAGCGGATGCGCGGTGCGCTGTTCGACGACGACGAAGGCGACGAGCAGCAGGGCCGCGCCCCCGAGCGTGCAGAGCGTCCTGGCGGAGCCCCACGGGTGGGTGGAGGTCCCCACGAGCCCGAGGACGAGCAGGGTCGTACCGCAGGTGGCGAGCAGCGCCCCGGCCACGTCGAGCCGCGCACCCGGCCCGGCAGGTCCGGCGGCCGGTCCGGTACGCAGGGAGGCGAACAGCGCGAAGGCCACGATCGGCACGTTGACGAGCATCACGGCACGCCAGCCCGCCGCGTCCGTGAGCACCCCGCCGGCCAGTACCCCGACCGCGCCGCCCGCCGCCCCCGCCATCCCCCAGAGCCCGAGGGCGCGGGAGCGCGCCGGTCCGGGCGGGAAGGCGATGGCGATCAGCGCGAAGGCCACCGGGGCGAGCGCGGCGGCGCCGACGCCCTGCACCGCCCGCGCGGCCAGCAGCGGGCCCGGCGACCCGGCGAGCCCGCCGGCCAGGCTCGCCGCCCCGAAGAGCGCCAGGCCGCCGATCAGCACGGGCCGGCTGCCGAGCAGGTCGGCGAGCCGCCCGCCGAGCATCAGCAGCCCGCCGAAGGCGAGCGCGTAGGCGTTCACGACCCACAGGAGCCCCTGCGGTGTGAAGCCGAGGTCGGCGCGCATGTCCGGCAGCGCGACGTTCACCACCGACATGTCCAGCGCCACCATGAACTGCACGGTGAGAGCTACCAGCAGGAGCCAACGCATCTGCCGTGACGGGTCGTTCACGGTCTTCCCCTTCCCTCGCGGTCACTCGGCCGAGAGATTACTATACGCGTATAGAAATTACGCGCGAAGGCCTCGGAACGGAGAGGGGAGAGAATGGCCGGGTGTCAGGGACAGAGAAGAAGCCGCCGGGGCCCAAGCGGTCCGTAGGGCGTCCGCGCAGGCTCGATCCGGACGCCATGGTCGCCACGGCGCGCCGGATCATCGAGGAAGAGGGCCTGGACGCCCTGAGCATGCGGCGGGTGGCCAAGGAGCTCGGCTCCACCCCGATGGCGCTCTACCACTACGTCCAGGACAAGGACGAGCTGCTGATGCTCACCCTGTCCGGGACGGCGGCCGCCTTCCCGCGTCCGGAGCTGCCCACGGACCCGCGCGAGCGGCTGACCGCCGTCGCCGCGCACATGCACGAGATCCTGGCGCAGATCCCCTGGGTGCTCGACATCCTGGCGCTGGGCGAGCTGACCGACCGCAACGCCCTCTGGATGGTCGAGGAGATCATCGGCTGCGCGCTCGACTGCGGCCTCTCCCCCGGCCGGGCGGTACGCGCCTACCGGACGATCTGGAGCTACGTCTACGGCGATCTGGTCTTCCGCCGGGCCGCCGCCAGGCGGGCCGAACACCCGCCGTCCAAGCGGTACTTCCCCGACATGGTCACCGAGGCGGACGCGGCGGAGCTGCCCCGGCTCACCGCGGTCAAGGACGACTGGCGGGCGTACGCCGCCGACTACGACGTGGTGGACGAACTCGACGCGATCATCACCGGTCTGCTGACCCGAGGGGCTCCAGGGGCCCCAGGGACTCGAAGCGCCAGCGGTGCACCGGCCGGGTGACGGCCCCCGCGTCCGGCTCGGGCAGCTCCGGCAGCTCATCGCCGTACGCGCCCTCCCACCAGGTGATGACCAGCACCCGGTCCTGCGGGGCGCGCAGCAGCTCGCTGCGCAGCGGCGGCCGCGCCAGCTCGCCGGCACGGGCGCGCGCCCATTCCAGCAGCTCGGCGCCCCGGCCCTCGGTGGCGCGGGCCTCCCACATCAGGGCGACGGTCGTACCGGTCCCGCTCATGAGTAGAGGTTGTCCTTGCTGATCTCGTGCACGTGATCATGATCGTGCGAGTGGGCGTGGCCGTGGGCTCCCGGTACGTGGGTCTCGGTCACCGGCAGCGAGGAGTCGGCCGACAGCTCCAGGTCGGAGGACGGCCGGTTGCGGGCCACCATCTCCGCGCCCAGGGCGGCGACCATCGCGCCGTTGTCGGTGCACAGGCCGGGCCTCGGCACCCGCAGCCGGATACCGGCGCGCTCGCAGCGCTCCTGGGCGAGTGCCCGCAGCCGCGAGTTGGCCGCGACCCCGCCGCCGATCATCAGGTGGTCGACGCCCTCGTCCTTGCAGGCGCGGACGGCCTTCCGGGTGAGTACGTCCACCACGGCCTCCTGGAAGGACGCCGCCACGTCCCGTACCGGCACCTCCTCGCCGGCCGCGCGCTTCGCCTCGATCCAGCGGGCGACGGAGGTCTTCAGGCCGGAGAAGGAGAAGTCGTACGCGGGGTCGCGCGAGCCGGTCAGACCGCGCGGGAACGCGATGGCCTTCGGGTCGCCCTCCCTCGCGAGCCGGTCGATGACCGGGCCGCCGGGGAAGCCGAGCTGCAGCACCCGGGCGATCTTGTCGAAGGCCTCGCCCGCCGCGTCGTCGATGGTCGCGCCGAGCGGCCTTACGTCGTTGGTGATGTCGGGCGCCAGCAGCAGCGAGGAGTGCCCGCCGCTGACCAGCAGCGCCATCGTCGGCTCGGGCAGCGGGCCGTGCTCCAGCTGGTCGACGCAGATGTGCGAGGCCAGGTGGTTCACCCCGTACAGCGGCTTGTTCAGCGCGTACGCGTACGCCTTCGCCGCCGCGACACCGACGAGCAGCGCGCCGGCCAGCCCCGGACCGGCGGTGACGGAGATGCCGTCGAGGTCCCGGCCGCTGACCCCGGCCTCCTTCAGCGCGCGCTCGATGGTCGGGACCATCGCCTCCAGGTGCGCGCGGGAGGCGATCTCCGGGACGACGCCGCCGAAGCGGGCGTGCGTGTCGACACTGGAGGCGACGGCGTCGGCGAGCAGCGTCGTCCCCCGGACGATGCCCACGCCGGTTTCGTCGCAGGAGGTCTCGATACCGAGTACGAGCGGTTCGTCAGCCATCAGTCAGTCTCTGTTTCTTGTACGTGGAGGCGCATGACGAGCGCGTCGATGTTGCCGGGCTGGTAGTAGCCGCGCCGGAAGCCGATCGGTTCGAAGCCGAAGCGTTCGTACAACTTCTGCGCCCGGGTGTTGTCGACCCGGACTTCGAGGAGCACCTCCGCGCACTCGAAGGCCGTGGCGTGCTTCAGGAGGTCGGTCAGCAGCTCGGAGCCGAGGCCGCCGCCCCAGTGGTCGCGGGAGACGGCGATCGTCTGTACGTCGGCGAGGTCACCGGCCGCCGCGAGTCCCGCGTAGCCGACGATCCGGCCGGTGGCCGGGTCCTCCGCGACCACATAGCGGCGGGTCGCCCGCGGGCCGCGGGCGTGGGCCAGCTCGGACCAGAACATGCCGGGTGACCAGGCGTCGTCCGGGAACAGCTCGTGCTCCAGGTCGAGCACCGGCTCGATGTCCCACCAGCGCATCTCGCGCAGGGCGGCGGTCGCGGTGGTCACTTCGGGGTGACCACCTTGTAGTTCTTCGGAACCTGCGCGTCGGGCCTGCGGAGGTAGAGCGGCGTCGGCGGCAGCATCCCGGCGCCCGAGGCGAGGCGCTCGGCGGCGAGGCCGGCCAGCGCACCGGCCGCGACGTGCTGGGGGCCGCGCGCGTCCGGGAACGCCTCGGGGTAGAGCACCGCGCCCGCCCCGACGACGGGGAGCCCGGCGAGCCGCTCCGCGATCACCGCGGGCCGGTCGACGGCGGGGTCGCCGGTCCGGGTGCGGGGGTCCTCGTACCGCGCCCAGTAGACCTCCTTGCGGCGGGCGTCCGTCGCGACGGCGAACGGTCCCTCGACGCCGTCCTGTCCGGCGGCGTACGCGAGGCCGTCCAGGGTGCACAGCCCGTGCACGGGCACGGAGAGCACGGACCCGAACGTCGCGGCCGTCACCAGGCCGACCCGCAGTCCGGTGTACGGGCCGGGGCCGACGCCCACGACCACGTCCGTCACGGCGTCGAGCTTCACCCCGGCGGCGGCGAGGACCCGGTCGACGGCGGGCAGCAGCAGCTCCCCGTGCCGTCGGGCGTCGACCTGACCGGACTCGGCGACGACACGGGTCCCGTCGTGCAGGGCGACGGTGACGGCGGGGGTGGCGGTATCCATAGCGAGCAAGAGCACGCAAACAGCCTACGGCTCCCGCGCGGGGGCGGCCGCGCCCCGTCCGGCGTCCCGGCACCCGGGGTCACGGCTGCTACCGTCACCGGGTGTACGCGGAGTACGTGTAAACGCTTGTACGACAACCAACAGCGAAAGAGGCGCGCACGGTGTCTAGGGGCAGCTCGGGAATCGTGGTCGCGCTCACCGCGGCGGCCGTGGCCGCGGTGAGCTTCCTGGCCTACCAGGCGTCGGCGAACGCCCCCGCCAGCGTCGCCCCGAAGCCGAAGGCGTCCAGCAGCTCGCCGGCCGCAGGGCACGCCAAGCCGAAGCCCACGAAGGACCCGCTCGCGGTCCCGGGCTCCTCCGGTACGGGGATGCGGGTGGTGTACGCGCTGGGTGACCGGCGGGTGTGGCTGGTGGACGCGAAGGGCAAGGCGACCCGGACCTTCAAGGTGATGCCGAGCGCGGTCAGCGCGCTTCCGGGCACGTACGAGGTCTCCTCGCGCTCCGGCAGCGTCACCGGCTCCGACGGGGTGCCGATCGAACACGTGGTGCGGTTCGCGACGACCAACGACGTGGCCATCGGCTTCAGCGCCGCGCAGGACGGCTCCATGGAGAGCCCGGACCCGACGCTGAAGGCGGGCGGCGTACGGATGTCCCGTGCGGACGGCAACGCGGTGTGGACGTTCGCCACGGTCGGCGCGAAGGTCGTCGTGATCCCGTAGGCCGGATCAGCCGGCGGACGGTCTCGGAACGCCCTCGTCCTCGCCCTCACGCGGCGCGGGGGCCTCTTCCGGCGGTGTCGACACCGCGCTGGCCGCCGCCCCCGCCGCCAGCAGCTCGGTCATCGTCACCGCGCGCGGCGGCCGCAGGTCACTCTCGGATGTCGGCATGGACGCCTCCTGGGGCTCCGGTGGAAGGCACAGTTAGGCAGACCTAACCTGCTCTCGCCCTCCATGTCACCACGCCCGCCCCGCCCCGCGCAACAATTTGCCGACACCGCGTCGGAAACCGGGCGCCGCTCAGACGGCCCCCGCCGACACCCACGGCTCCCAGGACTCACGGGGCAGCCCGGCCCAGCGCGTACCCACGCCCACCAGCGTCACCACGCGCCGCTCGTCGTCCGTGTCACCGACCGCCCGGTCGATCAGCACCTGGAGCCGGTCGTCCGCCAGCTCCTCGACCTTGCCGTCGCCCCACTCGACGACCACCACCGATTCCGGCAGCGACACATCCAGGTCCAGGTCCTCCATCTCGTCGAGCCCGCCGCCCAGCCGGTAGGCGTCGACATGGACCAGGGCCGGGCCGTCGCCGAGCGGCGGATGGACGCGGGCGATCACGAACGTGGGGGACGTCACGGCGCCGCGCACCCCCAGGCCCTCACCGAGGCCGCGGGTCAGGGTGGTCTTCCCGGCGCCCAGCTCTCCGGTGAGCATCACGAGGTCGCCGGGGCGCAGCACACCGGAGATCCGGCGGCCGAGGGCCTGCATCTGTTCGGGGGACCCGACGGTCAGCGTCACGCTGACGGCGGTGGGCGCGTTCGCGGCGGTCTCAGCGGCCGCCGGGCTGTTGTGCGGTGCTTCCATGCCCGCCAACGTTAGAGGATTCCGGTACGGCTCCCGCGCGCACCAGGAGGTCCGCGAGCCGGTCGGTCACCGTCTCCGGGTGCTCCAGCATGACCAGGTGCCCGGCGTCCGGGACGATGACGAGTTCGGCGTCGGGCAGCCGGTCCGCGATCGCCTCGCTGTGCGAGCTGGGCGTCACCAGGTCCTTGTCCCCGGCCAGGATCAGCACCGGGATGTCGAGGAACAGGGGCAGCGCGTTGCTCTTGTCGTGCTCGGTGAAGGCCGGGTAGAACTCCGCGACCACATCGATCGGCGTGGACTCGATGAGGCGTTCCGCGAACCGTTCGACCGCCGGGTCCACGTCGCGCGAACCGAACGAGTACCGCTTGATGAGCCCGGCGAACAGGTCTGCGGTCGCCCGCCGGCCCCGCTCCACCAGCTCCGCCTGCGAGCCGAGCGCCCTCAGCACCCCGGGCAGCACCCGCCGTACCGCGTTCACGCCCGCGACCGGCAGCCCGAAGCTGACCTCACCGAGCTTCCCGCTCGACGTGCCGACGAAGGCGACGGCGGCGACCCGGTCGCGCATCAGGGCCGGGTACTGGTCGGCGAGCGCCATCATCGTCATGCCGCCCATGGAGTGCCCGACCAGCACCAGGGGCCCCTCGGGGGCGGCCGCGTCGATCACGGCCTTGAGGTCGCGGCCGAGCTGGTCGATGCCGACGTGGACGCCCTGTGCCTGGGCCCGGCCGCGCTCGGAGCGGCCGTGGCTGCGCTGGTCCCAGTGGACGGTGCGCACGAGTCCGCGCAGGGCGGCGCGCTGGAAGTGCCAGGAGTCCTGGCTGAGGCAGTAGCCGTGGCTGAAGACGACCGTGACGGGGGCGGGGGCCTTGCGCCCGAAGAGCCGGCGCCTGCGCGGACCGGCGGCGTTGCCCGGGGGCGTACCGCCGGTGCCGGTGCCGGTGCCGGGGTCGACCTCGTCGATCTCGTAGTACAGCTCGGTGCCGTCGTCGGCGGTGGCGCGGCCCGGCATCCCGCGCAGCGAGCCGTACGGCCCGGTGGCGTCCAGCGCCAGCCTGGCCCGCTTCCGCATTCCCCGGCCGACCGTCAGCCGCTCGACCGCGACACCGGCGGCGGCGCCCGCCGCGATCACGCCTATGGCGGCCCCCGCGACCCCCGCCCGGCGCCAGCCGACCGTCGAAGCGGCCGTCGCCATCGCGTCCCCCGCGCTGATCTCGCTCACCGTGCCGCGCTCCTCGTGGGTCGTGTCCTTCGGGTCAGTGCCGGTCCGATCACATCAGCTCCGATCGGACCGGTCCCGGTCCAATCTGCTCCGATCTGATCAGACCGAAACTGATCGTGCCTGGTCAGGAACGCTTCCTCGGTCAGGACCCGGCCGACTTTCCGTCCGACGTCCCGTACCCCGTTCCTTCCGACGTCCCCTCCGCCGTCCCGTCCCGGTAGACGCGTGGCACCCGGCCGCCGATCCGGGTGACGATCTCGTACGCGATCGTGTCCGCCGCCCGCGCCCAGTCCTCCGCGCTCGGCTCGCCCCGGTCACCGGGGCCGAACAGCAGCGCGTCGCTGCCCTCCGCGACCACGTCGCCGTCCAGGTCGACGACGAACTGGTCCATCGCCACCCGGCCCGCGACCGTCCGCCGGACCCCGCCGACCAGGACCGGGCCCCGGCCGGAGGCGTGGCGCGGGATGCCGTCCGCGTACCCGACCGGCACCAGGCCGAGCGTGGTCTCGCCGCTCGTCGTGTAGTGGTGCCCGTAGCTGATGCCGTGCCCGGCGGGCACCTGCTTGACCAGGGCGACGGAGGCGGCGAGCGTCATCACCGGACGGAGTCCGAAATCGGCCGGGGTGCCCAGCTCGGGGCTGGGCGAGATGCCGTACATGGCGATGCCCGTCCGCACCAGGTCGAAGTGCGACTCGGGGACGGTCAGCGTCGCCGGGGAGTTGGCGATGTGCCGTACCTCGGGCTCGGCACCGGCCTTCTCCGCGTACGCGACCAGGTCGCGGAACAGGGTCAGCTGGGCGGCGATGGAGGGGTGTCCGGGCTCGTCCGCGCAGGCGAAGTGGGACCAGAGGCCGGTGATCCGGACCGTCCCGGCCCGCTCCGCGGTGCGGGCGGCGGCGACCAGCTCGGGCCAGTCGGCGGGCTGGCAGCCGTTGCGGCCGAGACCGGTGTCGGCCTTGAGCTGGATACGGGCGGGGCGGCCGGCCTCCCTGGCCGCGGCGGTGACCTCGCGCAGCGCCCACATGCCGCTGACCGAGACATCGACATCGGCCTCGATCGCCTCGCGCCAGGGCCCGCCCGGCGTCCACAGCCAGCACATCACCCGGCCGCCAAGACCGGCCGCGCGCAGCGCCAGTGCCTCCTGCGGGGTGGCGGTGCCCAGCCAGGTCGCACCGGCTTCGAGCGCGGCACGGGCGCAGGGCACCGCGCCGTGTCCGTACGCGTCGGATTTGACGACGGCCATGAGCTGCGCACCGGACGCACGGGCACGCAGAACGCGCACGTTGGCGCGGAGTGCGGCGAGGTCGATCTCGGCACGGGCTCTCAAGGACGCTGTCTCGTTCATCGCGCCCAGTGTCTCAGAGCCGTCTCCCGGAGCCGTACGGTGCGGCCTGCGGGCACCGCTCGCGGCACGGCACGCCGGGGGCCGGTTCAGCCCCGGCGCAGCTCGTGTTCCAGGTGGTCGACGAGGACCGGTACGTGGCTGTGCGGGACGTCCTTGACCGCTGTCACGAGCGTCACCGGGCCGCCGTCGCGGACCAGCGCGACGAGTTCGCCCATGGCGGCGGTGTGCACGGGGTCGGCGAGTTCGGCGCGGTAGCGGTCGACGAAGTCGTCGTAGCGGGTGCCGGTGCGGTCCTCGTGGTACCAGGAGCGCAGTTCCTTCGACGGGGTGACGTCCTTGAGCCACTTGTCGATCCTGGCGCGTTCCTTGGCGACCCCGCGCGGCCAGAGCCGGTCGACCAGCACCCGGGTGCCGTCGCCGTCCTCCTGCGGGTCGTACACCCGGCGTACGCGCACGTCATTGCCGCTGTCGCCCACGGTCAGGTCCCCTCTCCGCTCGCCGCTTCCAGGATCGCTCAGGCCCGTACGTCCCGCCAGGCCGCCCGGATCGCCTCCGCGACGTCCTGGGCGGCGACCGGGGAGCCGTCGGAGGCGTGCCGGGCCGCGAGGCCGTGGAGGTGGGCGCCGGCGGACGCGGCGTCGCGGGGGGCGAGACCGGCGGCGAGCAGCGAGCCGGTCAGGCCGGAGAGCACGTCGCCGCTGCCCGCCGTGGCGAGCCAGGAGGTGCCGGTCGGGTTGACCCGCACGGGGGTGCCGGGATCGTCGGTGGCGATCAGCGTCGTCGAGCCCTTGAGCAGGACGGTGGCGCGGAACCGGGAGGCGAGTTCGCGTACGGCGGCGAGCCGCCCCGCCTCGACCTCCTCGCGCGGGACGCCGAGCAGGGCCGCGGCCTCCCCGGCGTGCGGGGTGAGGACGGTGGGCGCGGTGCGCGCCCGGACCACGTCGGCGTCCAGCAGCCGCAGCCCGTCCGCGTCGACCAGCACCGGCACGTCCGCGGCCAGCACGTCGGAGACGGCCTCCTCCGCGTACGTCCCGTCACCCAGCCCCGGTCCCACGACCCAGGCCTGCACCCGCCCCGCCTTCGACGGCGGGCCCGCGTGGACCAGGGTCTCGGGATGCCGCGCGATGACCGCGTCCGCGCCGGGGCCGACGTACCGCACCGCCCCGGCGCCGCCGCGCAGCGCCCCGGAGACGGCCAGCACGGCCGCGCCCGGGTAGCGCGCGGAGCCGGCGGCGATGCCGACGACGCCGCGCCGGTACTTGTCGCTCTCGGCGTCCGGTACGGGCAGCAGCGCGGCCACGTCCGCGTACTGGAGCGCCTCCAGCTCCGGTACGGCGGGCAGTTCGGCGCCGAGCCCGATGTCGACGAGGTGCAGCGCCCCGGCCCGTTCCGCGGCCGGGTCGATGAGGAGCCCCGGCTTGTAGGCCCCGAAGGTGACGGTCGCGTCGGCGCGGACCGCGTCGCCGAGCACCTCACCGGTGTCCGCCTCGACGCCGCTGGGCAGGTCTACGGCGACGACGGGCGCGTCGTGCGCCGTGTACCGGGCCACGAGCGCGGCGGCGCCGGGCCGCAGTCCGCCGCGCCCGCCGATGCCGGTGACGGCGTCGACGACGAGGTCCACGCGGCCCGCCCAGTCCCGGTGCCTGCTCGTCGCGGGGACGTCGAGCCCGTCCACCACCCGGCCGCCCGCCGCGCGCAGCGCCTCGCTCCCGCCCTCGTGGGCCCGGCCGGGCGAGACCCGCACGGCGAGCACACCGGCCCCGCGCCGGGCGAGCCGGGCGCCCGCGTACAGCGCGTCGCCGCCGTTGTCGCCGCTGCCGACCAGGAGGACGACGCGGGACCCGTACACCCGGCCGCCGCGCCGCAGCAGGTCGGTGCAGACGGCGGCGAGCCCCGCGGCGGCGCGCTGCATCAGCGCGCCCTCGGGGAGCCGTGTCATGAGGGCCTGTTCGGCGGCCCGTACGGTCGAGACGCTGTACGCGGTACGCATGGCTCCAACGTACGCAGAAAACGCCCGCCACGCCGTCACGCGCCCGGCTCAGCCCTCCGCGATCACCACGGCGGACGCCACCCCCGCGTCGTGGCTGAGCGACACGTGCCACTGCCGTACGCCCAGTTCGGCGGCGCGGGCGGCGACCGTGCCGCTCACCCGCAGCCGGGGCTGCCCGCTCTCCTCGACGTACACCTCGGCGTCCGTCCAGAGCAGCCCGGCGGGCGCGCCGAGCGCCTTGGCGAGCGCCTCCTTCGCGGCGAACCGGGCGGCCAGCGAGGCGATTCCGCGCCGCTCACCGTCCGGCAGCAGCAACTCGTTCTCCAGGAAGAGGCGTTGAGCCATCCTCGGGGTGCGCTCCAGCGCCTCGTCGAACCGCTCGATCTCCGCCACGTCGATACCGACCCCGATGATCACGTACGTACCCTCACTGCTCGTTCACGGCTCACTCCACGGTGACGGACTTCGCCAGATTGCGCGGCTGGTCCACTTCGTTGCCCCGGGCCGTCGCCAGCTCGCAGGCGAAGACCTGGAGCGGAACGGTGGCGACCAGCGGCTGAAGCAGCGTAGGCGTTGCGGGAATCCGGATGAGGTGGTCGGCGTACGGGACGACCGCCTCGTCGCCCTCCTCCGCGATGACGACGGTGAGCGCGCCACGGGCCCGGATCTCCTGGATGTTCGAAACGATCTTGCCGTGCAGCACGGAGCGTCCGCGCGGTGAGGGCACCACCACGACGACCGGGACGCCGTCCTCGATCAGCGCGATCGGCCCGTGCTTCAGCTCCCCGGCGGCGAACCCCTCCGCGTGCATGTACGCGAGTTCCTTGAGCTTCAACGCGCCTTCCAGGGCGACCGGGTAGCCGACGTGCCGGCCGAGGAAGAGCACCGTGTCGTGGCCCGCCAGCGAACGCGCCAGCGCGCGCACCGGCTCCATGGTCCCCAGGACCCGCCGCACCTCGCAGGAGATCTCGGAGAGCTGGCGGATGACGGTGCGGATCTCGTCGCCCCACTTGGTCCCCCGGACCTGGCCGAGGTACAGCGCGACGAGGTAGCAGGCGACGAGCTGGGTGAGGAACGCCTTGGTCGAGGCGACGGCGACCTCGGGCCCGGCGTGCGTGTACAGGACGGCGTCGGACTCGCGCGGGATGGTGGACCCGTTGGTGTTGCAGATGGCGAGGACCTTCGCGCCCTGCTCGCGGGCGTGCCGCACCGCCATCAGGGTGTCCATCGTCTCGCCGGACTGCGAGATCGCGACGACGAGCGTGCGCTGGTCCAGGATCGGGTCCCGGTAGCGGAACTCGCTGGCCAGCTCGGTCTCGCAGGGGATCCGGGTCCAGTGCTCGATGGCGTACTTGGCGATCATCCCGGCGTGGAACGCGGTCCCGCAGGCGACGATCACCACCTTGTCGACCTCGCGCAGCTCCGCCCGGGTGATCCGCACCTCGTCGAGGTGCAGGGTGCCCTCGGGGTCGATCCGGCCGAGGAGGGTGTCGGTGACGGCCTTCGGCTGCTCGGCGATCTCCTTGAGCATGAAGGAGGGGTAGCCGCCCTTCTCCGCGGCGGACGCGTCCCAGTCCACGTGGTACGGCAGCACCTCGGCGGGCCGCCCGTCGAACCCGGTGACGACGACCCCCTCCCGGCTCAGCTCCACCACCTGGTCCTGGCCCAGCTCGATCGCGGACCGGGTGTGCGCGATGAACGCGGCGACGTCGGAGGCCAGGAACGCCTCGCCCTCCCCCACCCCCACCACGAGCGGCGAGTTCCGCCGGGCCCCGACCACCACATCGGGCGCGTCCGCGAACACCGCGACGAGCGTGAACGCCCCTTCCAGCCTCCGGCAGACCTGCCGCATCGCCCCGGCCGGGTCCTCGCTGCCCGCGTACTCCTCCGCGAGGAGGTGCGCGACGACCTCGGTATCGGTCTCGGACGCCAGCTCGTGGCCGCGCCCGGTCAGCTCGGACCGCAGGGCGGCGAAGTTCTCGATGATCCCGTTGTGCACGACGGCGACGCGTCCGGCGTTGTCCAGGTGCGGGTGGGCGTTGGCGTCGGTGGGCCCGCCGTGCGTGGCCCACCGGGTGTGGCCGATCCCGGCGCTCCCGGCCGGCAGCGGCCGCTCGACCAGCAGCTTCTCCAGATTGACCAGCTTCCCGGCCCGCTTCGCGGCGGCCAGCCCGCCATCAGCGAGGACGGCGATCCCGGCGGAGTCGTACCCCCGGTACTCCAGCCGCTTGAGACCCGCGACGACGACGTCCTGCGCCGACTGCCCACCGACGTATCCGACGATCCCGCACATATCGGTCCCTTCATGGACATTCGCTTATGTTCCTCGCATAGTCGCAGAAGGACCCGGCATTTCACGCCCACGTCGGCGACATCGAGCCCATCCGACGATCCAGGGCCTCGCATCGCCGGAGGCCGCGCCGCGACTACGCCACGCGTGCCGCCTCCGGCACCGGGCTTCCAGAAGCCGGGCGGACACGACGCGGTCCTCGCACCAGCAGCACGACCACCCGCGCCACGACCACCGCCACGGCTCCGGCAACGACGGCGACCGCGTTCAGCGCGGAGACGAACGCCGCACCGCCCGCTCTGACGTACAGGACGGAGTTCCCCACCCGTCTCCAGTCCCGACACCGACCGGTGGCCCGCCGTATCGCCTTCGTCGGCTCGGTGAAGCGGCGTGACGAAGTCCCGGTCAGGGCCCGGCCGAACTCGCCTCGCCGGTTTACGGCCAGGAGCCGGAGGCAGTCGATGCAGCAGATCCAGCCGTTGTCGAACACGCGTGCGTGGTCACTGAATTCGTATCGCATAGGGTCGCGACACGCGTCTGCGTGGCACATGGGGGAGCATTGGATCTTCGACATCAAACCGAGAACTTCGTCAACGCATCCTGGTCCTTGGTGAATTTGAGGGACCTGATCTTCGAGATGCTGAGCCTGCTGTTCACCGAGCTTGAGGAGCAGGGCGGCATGGCAGGCGATGACGATGCCGGCCGCGCATTCGCCGGAGTGTACAAATCAGCGGTGAAGAGCGTCTTCGACTCGGCGGGTCATGCGCACCAAGCCATGGCCACTGGCGCGGGGGCGCTATTGAAGAGCGCTGAGGACTTCCTGAGACAGGAGAGCGCGATCTCAGCCAATCTGCTCAATGAGAGCACTGCTCCAGGGATCGCCGCTCAGCCATCCGGGCCGGACTGCACACCACGGGCCAGCCATAACGCGGAAGACCTACCCGAAGTGGTGGGCGAGACCAGTTGGACAGATCAGTACCTGCTCAGTACACGATTTCATGGCCAGCGGGACAAATTGCGCAATTCCGCAAAGAGTTGGCGTTCCGCTTCAGAGATCATGGGAGACGCGTACTGGGACTCGGAAGCGGCCTGGCAGGTCGCAGCGCTCGATCAGGTGGGCGAGACGGCTGACGCAGTCGAGGGCTGGTTCAGGCGTCTCGTCGGCAAGACTCCTCCGCCTGGCGAAGTGGGTGACGATGAGACGCTGATCTCGAACCTCTACGCCGCATGCAGAATGCTCGCCAACGCTTGCGACGCATACGCCGATCACATTGACACTGCGCTCAAGGAAATTCCGCAAGAGGACGATCCACTGTTCGGTGACCCGCTACTCATCTGGGAGCGGCCGATGTTCGGGGGCGAGGGACACGATGGAGGGCTCCACGGCCTGGTCGCAGGAGATATGCGTATCGCGGGTCTCGGGAATATTCCGCACGCATTGGACAAAGCCAAGTCCCGGGTTACGATCCAACCTCCTGATGAGAGGGGTGGATTCCTTCCCTCCCTGCCCCCATTCTTCGGCCCACTGATCCGGTCACCCTTGATCATACCGGCGGCGTACCGCCCTCCCGTCGGGCCGAGAGTCCAGCCCATATCCCCACCGATTCCTCCAGACCCCCGATTTCCACCCCTTGCAGGAAAGGCCTCGGGGGAATTTCACGTCTGGCTGAGCTCCCTGCGTCAAGGAGACGTATCCGGCGGCAAGCCTGCCGAGATGGCCTACCAGAAGCGCGTGGCGGGCTACCCGGAGTACGAGGTGCCGATCCCCCCGGGCTTGAGCAAGAACAGCACCCTCATGGTTGATGGAGTCCGCAGCACTGACGGTATGGCAATTGAAGCGAAGTACGTGAACGACGAGAAAAAATGCTACCGCACACTCGACAGCCTACGCGAGAGCCATAAAACGGGAAAGAAAGATTTTCTATATGGCCCTGACCGGAACGAACTCAAAAAATACTCCGCCGCATTGAAGGACCCGAGAAATTCAGAGCTGCGCGGAGTAGAAACAGTCACAAACAGTCAGGAGTCAGTCCCATACTGGCGCTTGATGATGGCAGCATATAAAGTAAAAGGTTACGCGCGCCACGTACCGTGATCAATTCGACCCACGCTGGAAGAAATGAGATTTGGCAGTGGAAAATTCCGATCTGGAAGAGCTGGAGACGCTGTTCATCTTCACTCCCTCGCCAGGCGATACATGGGGATTGACATTCACCCGCCTCAAGCAGCACCTGCTTGAGGCTGATCCCGAAGTATTCATTCGCGTAGAAGATCCCCGCGACGGGAACTCGCTCGGTGACTCTTTCATGTTTTTCGAATTCACGCTTGAGGGAAAAGAACTTGAAGGCATGTCCAAGGTTTCCCCCGAGGGCGTTGCAGCCCAAAACTGCACAGCAGGGCAGGCAGCAGATTTTGTGACATGGCTAAGCACCAGCGTGATCCCGCCTGGGCATACAATCACGTTCAATACCGAGTGGGGAATGGAAAGCGAAATTCCGGATGCGGACGTACCCATTACCGAGAAGAGCCAATTGATCGAACTTTTCCTGGCCCACATCGTCGAGACCGGTGGACTGGAGCAGCCCGACTCTCGTGAGGACAGCTAAGAGATTGAACTGGACCGGCCGCGCCTCCTCCCCGCGACTGCGCGAACGGGGCGCCCGCCAGGTCTACGCGCGGCCCGCCGACCGGAGACCGCTCAGTCGGTCGACGCGTACGAGACGAACTCGGCCCAGGCGCCCGGGGTGAAGCCGAGTTCGAGGCCGGGGATGTTCTTGGAGTCGCGGACATGGACGGTGGCAGGGGCGGCGGCGATCTCGACGCACGCGGGGCCGTCGTTCGAGCTGCAACCGCTGAACCGGGTTAAGGTCGGGAGGACTTCCAGCCGAGGCGTGAGCGCCTGGGCCGGGACCAGGCCGTACCGCATCTCAAGCGCGGCATACGCCTCCGCCCGAAGCCACCCGTCGATCACATCGAGTGGAGGCTTGCCCGGAGGGTCTCGGGGATCAGCCCGTGTACGTCAGCTGGGGCACCCGCGAGTTCCACAGGAATATGAGTCATGCCGTGTGGCCGCGCAGGCCTATCCCTGGGCGGTGGGGCGGACGACGATGTCGCCTACATCGACACCGTCCGGCTGTTCGATGGCGAAGGCGATGGCGCGGGCCACCGCATCGGGCGAAAGACCTGCCTCCATCATCTTGTCGATCTGATCCTTCACCTCCGGATCCATGCGCTCCGCGAAGTCCGTACGGACGACGCCGGGCGAGACGACGGTCACCCGCAGGCTGTCACCGGCCTCCTGGCGCAGGCCCTCGGAGATGGTGCGCACGGCGTTCTTCGTGCCGGCGTACACCGATTGGAGCGGCACGATGCGCAGTCCGGCGGTGGACACGGTGTTGACGAAGTGTCCGAAGCCCTGTTCCCGGAAGACGGGAAGGGCTGCGGCGATCCCGTACAGGACCCCTTTGAGGTTGACGTCGATCATCTCCTCCCAGTCCTCGACGCGCAGGTCGTCCAGACGGGAGATCAGACCGACCCCGGCATTGCTGACGAGGACGTCGAGCTTGCCGTATCGATCGCGTGCCAGCTCGACGAGGCCGGAAAGGTCCTCACGTCGCGTCACGTCCGTGCGCACCCAGGCGGCTTCACCGCCGGCCTTCTCGATGCGGGCGGCCAGGACCTCAAGACGCTCCGGACGGCGCGCCCCGAGGACGATCTTCGCGCCGCGCTCGGCGAGCAGGAGCGCGGTCGCCTCACCGATGCCGCTACTGGCACCCGTGATCGCCACGACTTTTCCTTCGATTCCCGGCATGGTGGACAGTCCTTCCGGTGGAGGGGTGGGGGCGGCCGTGCCCTAAAATGAAAGTGGAGGCGCCGCCACTTCGTCCACAGTAAGTGGCGGCACCTCCACTTAGCAAATGGAGACGAGGGAGAACCACTGATGACCCGGGACGCAGAACGCCCACTGCGGGCTGACGCACAGCGGAACCGGGACAAGATCCTGGCCGCCGCGGTGCGCGTGTTCACCGAGGAAGGACTGGATGCGCACTTCGAGCGCATCGCCAGAGAGGCGGGCGTGGGAACCGGCACCCTCTACCGCAACTTCCCGACCAGGGAAGCCCTGATCGAGGCGGCGTACCGCAACGAAGTGGCCCGGCTGTGCGACGCCGTCCCCGGCCTCCTTGAGACGATGCCGCCGCCCGAGGCCCTACGAGCCTGGACTCGCCGCTTCATCGACTACGCCACCGCCAAACTCGGCATGGCCGACGCGCTGCGAGCCGTCGTGAGCGCCGGAACGAATCCCTACGCCGACAGTCACAAGATGATTCAGGCCGCCCTCTCCTCGCTCATGGACGCCAACACCACCGCCGGAACGATCCGGTCCGACATCAGCCCGACCGACATGTTCGCCGCCCTCGCAGGCATCGCCCTCACCTCGGCCGAGCCCGAGCAACGAGAGCAGGCCGAACGCCTCCTCGACCTCACCCTGGACGGGCTGAAGGCCGCACCGTCGCGGCTCCCCGAGAACTGACGGCGTAGGCGCGGACGCGGAGCCGCCGGGCCCCGGGCGGCGTGCGGAGGATTGCCGCACATGCGTGCCGATGCCCGCCGGGTCGGCAAGGTCGGGGCTTCAGCGGCGGCGAGGACCTGTGCCGAGGCGGGAGCGGTGCCGGTCCACGATTCCCTCGACGATCTTCATCAGGCGGTCTCCCGTCCGATCGATGCTTCCGTTCTGTGTGCTGACCTGCGCCCCTTCGAGCACGAAGGTGATCTCGGCCGCGGCTTGTCCGGGGTCGGACATCTGGGCCCGGGTGCACATGCCGATCAGCCTGCGGGCCTGGTGGGCCTTGTGGTCCTCGATCACTCGCCGTGCCGGATGAAGGCGGTCGGGCAGCTCGGCGAGGGAGTTGATGAACGGGCAGCCCCTGTACGAGATCGCCGGCAGCCCCTCGGCGATGAAGCGGGCCAGGCCCAGAATCTGCTCCTCGGGCCGGTCGGGGTATTCGGTCTCCACGCGGTCGAAGGCCGCCTGATAGTCCGCGGCGACGATCCGCAGCCACTCCGCGACGAGCGCGTCCTTGGTCTCGAAGTGCCGGTAGATCGCCATTTTGGTGGTCTCGGCCTTGTCGGCGATCGCCTGGACCCCCACCTGCCGGATCCCTTCCCTCTGGAAGAGCTCCTCGGCCGCGTCGAGAATGCGCTCACGAGGCGGCAGCTTCGCCACTCTGCTCGGCCTGCTGCGGGTCGATGCCATGACTACTCCGGTCGATCGCGCGATTCACACCCTCGCCACGGTACCAGCCAGACCCACCCGATACCGTTGGGTATCGTGCAGCACTCAACGGTATCTTTCTTGGTGGGGAGTGACAGTGAGAGCTTCTGAGTACGTGGGCTTCGACGCGGTCGGGCTGGCGGAGCTGGTGGCCAAGGGCGAGGTGCTCCCCGCCGAACTGGAGGCGGCCGCGCGCGAGGCCGTACAGGCAGTTGATCCGCGGATCAACGCCGTCGTGGAGACGTGGCAGACCGACGACGAACCTGTCCCCGGCGGCACACCACTGGCCGGCGTCCCTTTCCTGATCAAGGACATCGCGGTGGCCATGGCCGGGAGGCGGATGGAGCTGGGAAGCCGCCTGGCGGCCGGTAACGTCGTCGGCGCCGACTCCTCGCTGATGCGGCGCTTCCGGCGCGCGGGCCTCGTGACGTTCGGGCGCACCGCGACACCGGAGATGGCCTATGGCATCTCGACGGAATCCGCGTTGTACGGCGCGACCCGCAACCCGTGGGACTTGGAGCGCGGCGCGGGCGGATCCAGTGGCGGCGCGGCCGCCGCTGTCGCCGCCGGGGTGGTTCCGGTCGCCCATGGCACGGATGCCGCCGGATCCCTCCGTATCCCCGCCGCCTACAACGGCCTCTTCGGGATCAAACCCACCCGTGGCCGGGTGTCCATGGGGCCCGACGTCGACGAGGTCTTCAGCGGCCTGGCCGTGCACGGCAGCGTCAGCCGCACCGTGCGCGACAGTGCGGTACTGCTCGACCAGATACGCGGCCCGGAGCCGGGCGACCCCTACTTCGCCCAGCAGCCGTCACGGCCGTACGCGGAGGAGGTCACCCGTCATCCGGGCTCGTTGCGGATCGGTGTCCTCGCCCGGGCGTGGGGCGGACGCCGTACTGCCGCACCGGTGACCGACGCCCTCTCCCGCACCGTGCGGTTGCTCGAATCCCTCGGCCACCAGGTGGAGGAGGCCGAGGTCGACCTCGGCGCCGGCTGGGAGGAATTCGTCCTGGCCAACGCCCGGCTCATGACGGTGAACCTCACCACCCTGGTCGACGGGCTGGCCGCCGCCCTCGGCCGCCCCATCGACTCCTCGACCCTTGAGCCGACGACCCTCGCCGGCTACCGCTACGGGCAGCGGGTCGGCGGCGCGCAGTTCCTCACCGCTCTCGCGATGCGGAACCGGGTGGCCCGAAGCCTGGCGCGGTACTTCGACGCGTACGACATCCTCCTCACGCCGACCCTGCCGGAGCCTCCCGTGCTGCTGGGCACCCCTGCCGAGGGCGCGGAGGCACTGGACGGCCTCGGCTGGATCGAGCGCATCAATGACCTGTCGCCGTTCACCATGCCGTTCAACGTGGCGGGCACACCTGCCATGTCCGTACCCGTGACGGCCGACGCCGGGACGGGGCTCCCGATCGGCATGCAGTTCGCCGCCGGATACGGCCTCGAAGGCCGGCTCTTCCGCCTCGCCGGCCAACTCGAACAGGCAAGTCCGTGGTCGGGCCGAACCCCTGCGGTATGGGCAGGGAACCACCCGGCCCGCTGACAGTGACCCGGTCCACCGAACCGTTGATCACTGCGGCGCTGCCGACGGAACCGGCCGGGCGTCCCCGGTCATCCAGGGCAGTACAGCACCGATCCGCGAGGGGGCAGCGATGCAGGGTTCCGGAACAAGTTCGAGAGCACCTTCCGGAGTGGGTGCGGGTGCGGGTACCGCACGGCCCATGCGGGCCGGTAACCAGCTGTGGGTCGCCGCCGCCGCCAACCTCGGCATCGGGCTGTGCGCCATCGTCCCCGGCCTGTGCATCCGTTGGCTCTTCAGGGACTACCTGCCGATGGACTGCGCGCCCCACGCGTCCGTCCACACCGCGAGCTGCGACAGGGAGACGTACGAGGACGGGCCCATCTACGTGTTCGGCGCCACGCTCAGTGGCCTCTTCGTCCTCGGGATGGCCGTCGTGGTCGACGTCCTCATGCCGCGCCAGGAGCGCTGGCGGATCGGCATCTGGCTCCCGATGGCCCTGCTCGTGCCCGTCCCGTTCTTCGCCGGTCAGTCGCTCGGCTGGTTCTGACGGAGGCACGAGCACGGCCATCGGGAACGGCAGTGGCGGTGGACCGGGGCTCAGTCGGTCGACGCGTACGAGACGAACTCGGCCCAGGCGTCCGGGGCGAAGCCGAGTTCGGGGCCGGGGAGGTTCTTGGAGTCGCGGACGTGGACGGTGGCGGGGGGCGGCGGCCACCTCGACGCACGAGGGGCCGTCGTGGTACCCCTCAGCTGCCCGCTCTGCAGTACGTGCGCGGAAATCGGCGATGCGGCCGACGCGGAACTTCCGGCAACCGGGCGCACGTTGGTCTCGACATGACTGAACTTCGCACCCTCGGTTCGTCCGACCTCCTCGTTTCCCGCCTGTGCCTGGGAGGCAACGTCTTCGGCTGGACCGCCGACAAAACCCAGTCGTTTGCGGTACTCGACGCCTACCGTGCCGCAGGCGGCAATTTCATCGACACCTCCGACTCCTATATGAACTACTTTCCCGAGCAGGGTAACGAGCCGGGACAGTCCGAGAGCATCATCGGCGACTGGCTCGCCGCCCGCCGCAACCGCGACGACGTGGTCGTCGCCACCAAGGTCGGCGACCACCCGAAGTACATGGGCCTTGCACCCGCCAACATCAAGGCCGCTGCCGAAGAGTCCCTGCGGCGGCTGCGTACCGACCACATCGATCTCTACTACACCCATTTCGACCGGGACGAATCCATCCCCGTGGATGAGATCATCACCGCTCTCGACGATCTCGTGAAGGCCGGCAAGGTGCGTGCCATCGCGACCTCCAACATCAGCCCCGAACGGCTCTCCGCATCAGTGGCCTTCTCCGATCGGGAAGGACTGGCCCGCTACGTGGCTCTGCAGCCGGAGTACAACCTCGTCTCACGCGACTCCTACGAGGGTGCGCGGCGGGAGGTCGTGCAACGCGAAGGGCTGGCCTGCGTTCCGTACTTCGCACTCGCCTCCGGCTTCCTCACCGGCAAGTACCGTCCCGGGAAGAGCATCGAGAACGTGCGCAACTTTCCCGGACTCGCCGGTGGCTACGCGGACACCGAACGCGGCGTGAAGGTGCTCAACGCGCTGGAGCAGATCGCGACGGCGCGGGGGGTGGAGATGGCCACTGTGGCGCTGGCCTGGCTCGCGCAGCAGCCGACCGTAACCGCGCCGATCGCCTCCGCACGCACCGTCGAGCAGCTGCCGGCGCTCTTCGCCGCGCAGGAACTGCACCTGTCGGAAACCGAGTTGCAGACCCTGACGACAGCCTCGTCCTGACCGGGGGCGTGGATGGATGCGCTTGGGGGTGAGGGCCCCGGTTGCAGGACGGGCGCAGGTCCTGGTGATCATGGAGTTGCGACGCTCTGTGATCACTCGGGAGACATCAGCGGGGCTCATCTCCCTCTGACACCACGACCCGGTCCGGCCCCTTGTCCGGGTACAGGAGAGTGAGGAACTCCCGCACGTTCGCAGCCACTTCCACCCAGATGGTGTCGTTCATGTACAGCACGCGGGGGTCGGTGAGCGATTGCCGGTAGTCGAGCATGACCGGCATGTCCGGGCCGAGGTCCGCGATCGAGAGCGACCGTTCCGGGACGATCCCCTCGTTCCGCTCGTCGGCCGGGTCCCCCAGCCAGACGGGGTCCGTCTCGGTGTGCCAGTCGTGGTTCTCCCGTACGAGCACGCTCTCGCTGTAGAAGCACGGCTGCACGGGCTCGTCGTCGAAGATCCGGCGCAGGACCTCCGTAGCGGGTGGCACCCACGTGCCCGCCCTGATGAGTCCGGCCAGCTCGGGAGGGACGGTGAGGCCGCCGACGACGAGCGCCTCGCCGCCGGCCCGTACACCGTTGCCACTGGCGCCACTGCCGTTCGCGCTCACGTCTTCTCTTCCACCTTCAGTCCGGTGATCTCCGCCAACTCCTCGATGATTTCCTTCTTGTACTCCTCCGGCACATAGGTGCGGCTCCCGAAGTGCGCCAGGTTCAGGCCGGAGATGAAGGTCACCTCCAGGTTGCCGTCCGGCTTCTTGATGGCCGCGAAGCCCACGGTGTCGTTGGCGTTGCCGAAGTCCTCCCGGTTGATCTTGGCGTGTCCGCCACGGCGGTTGACCAGGGCCCCCTCGGCGTCACCGCTCAGCCTTCCTCTCATCTTGCCGCCCGGCTGCCAGACGCCGGTGAACCCTTCGCCAGGATTCAGGTCGTCGATCGAGGCGCGGTTCTGCTCCTTGCTCTGGTTGTCGCCGAACTTCTTGTTGGGCGGCGGAGGGTCCTCGCAGTCGTCGTCAGCCGCGTTCCGGATACCGCCACCGGCGACGGCGGACACGCGCAGGACACCGCCCCGCTCGGCCTCACGGCTGGGAGGCGCGACCACCGGGCACTTGTCGTCGTCCGAGTCGTCAGAGTCGTCCGAATCATCGGAGCAGTCGTCCGAGGGCTCGGGCTCCGGGTCGTCCTCGATCGGCGGGGGCGGCGGGTCCGTGAGCCCGAGCGCGTTGCTGAGCCTGTCCTCCACGTCCTGGTACCTGTCGACACCGGGGAGGGTGAACCCGGACACCTTCGCCATCAGCTTCACCGGCGAAGGGTTCCTCCGTCCGTCTGCGAGCAGGCCGCTGCTGAGGGCCCGGTGCGGAGCGGCGGCCGAGGCGAGCGTGTAGCGCCCGTTGCCGGGGGCGACGGTGGTCAGGCCGCTGCGGTAGGCGGCGTTGTCGTCCCGGCAGTCGTCCTCGTCGTCATCATCGTCATCGTCATCGTCGTCGCTGTCGTCGCAGAGCGAGATGAGACGCGGTCCCGCGCCACCGATGCTGCGACCCCCGCCGATGCTCGCCGCGCCACCGGCGCTCGCCGGGCCACCGGTGTCCTTCGAACCACCGGACGACGATCCGCCGTCGTCGCAGTCGCCTTCATCGCCACCGGAGTCGCCGCCGGAGTCGCCGCCAGTGGAGTTGGTCCCGCCGGACTTGCCGCCGCTGTCGCCGCCGCCGGACGGACCACCACCACTGTTGCCGCCGCCGCTGACCGAACGGCCGCCGACTATTCCGCCGCTGATCAGGCCGCCGCTGAGGAGCCCACCGCTGATCAGTCCGCCACTGATCAGACCGCCGCTGGAGTGCCCTCCGGTGGAGGAGCCTCCGGAGGCACCACCGCTGCTGTTGTCTCCGCCCCCGGAGTCTCCGCCACCGGAGTCGCTGCCGCCGCTGCTGGAATCACTGCCGCCCGAGTCACTGCCCCCAGCGCTGTTGCCACCGCTGCTGGAATCACTGCCGCCGCTGTCCCCACCGCTGTTCCCACCGCTGGAGTCACCACCGCCGTCGCTCGCTCCGCCGCTGCTTGAATCATCGCCACCGGAGTCGTTACCGCCACTGTCGCCGCCACCGGAGTCGCCGCCACCGCTGCTGGAGTCGTTGCCCCCGGAGTCGTTGCCCCCGGAGTTGTTGCCACCGGACTTCCCACCACTGCTACCACCTGCGGCAGCACCGCCGCTGTCACCACTGTCACCGCTGTCACCGCTGTCACCGCTGTCACCACCGGAGGCACTGTCACCACCGGAGGCACTGTCGCCACCGGAGGTGCTGCCGCCCGAATGACCCCCGTCGTCCCCGCCACCGCTGGCTCCGCCGCTGGCGCCACCGCTGGAGCTGGAGTCGTCTCCCCCGGAGCTGTCCCCACCGGAGGCATTGCCGCTGCTGCCGGTGGAGTTGTCGCCACCGGACTTCCCTCCGCTGTTACCCCCGGAGACACCACCGCTGACTCCACCATCGGAGTCGTCTCCCCCGTCACTGCCCCCGTCACTGCCGCTGTCGCTGTCGCTGCTGCCGCCTGTGGCGCCACCGCCGTCGTCATCACCGTTGTCGTCACCCGAGCTCCCGCCCGAGCCATCACTACTGCCACCACTACTGCCACCGCGACTGCCGCCGCTGCTGCCACCACTGGCACCGCCTACACCACCGCTAACGCCCCCGGAGGAATCACCGCCCTGCCCGCCGTCGTCCCCGGCGACCGTGTCGCCCGAGCAGTCGTCCTTCGCGACGAGGTTGCACACCGCGTCCTGGATACGGCCCGTGATCTGGGCCCCCGTGCCGCTGAGCAGGAGTACGCCGATGATGGCCGCGACCAGGGTGATCAGGCCGAGGTACTCGACCGACGTCTGGCCACGGTTCCGGCGCCACGTGATCAGGTGCGGGATCGACGGGAACGCCTCCCGGCGGAACCGTTCACGCGTCCATCGAGGCCGCACCGCCCTCTGGTCCGGCGGCAGTTCGAACCAGGACCGGCTGGCGCCCACACTGGCCAGGGCCAGCAGCACGCCCGGCAGCAGCAGCTGGCTGAGCCCGCGCGTCGAGCCCTCGTACAGGTTGAGGATGCCGCCGGCCAGCAGCCAGACCTGGAGCGCGACCAGGCCGATCCAGACCGCTTTGCCACCGGTCCACACGAGCCGTGCCAGGATCACGGCGGCGATGCCCGGCACGACCGCGTACAGGGCCATCAGAGAGAGCATCGGCGTGACGCGACTGCCGATCTCCAGCAGCGAGTTCAGCACGTCGACGCCGCCCAGCAGCGTGAGGCCGAACATCAGGTACAGCAGCACCCGCGTCACGCCGAGCGACCGGGGAAGCTCCCCGCGAGCCACCAAGCCCTGTGAGTCCGACAACGGGCAACCCTTCACCGACTGCTGAAGACGTCCGGCCTCCCCGATCCAGCCGTGACGCGTATCCGTCACGTTATGTACGCGGGAGGCCCAACCCGAAGGGCCCACGGGCCCATGGTCAGGCCCAAAGGTCGCCGAAATAAACAGGTCAGCGACTTGCTGGAGTCACTGCGGCTCCCGGCAGCCGGTCCCGTGCAGAATCTGGCGGGTGGGCGTCGCGGACCCAGGAGCCCGGGAACCCGTGGTGCGGGAAGGCCGGGCGGTCAGTGTGATCCATTTTGTTCTGCTCATCGTGTGCGCGGTGGCGATCTACCTCTCGTGCGAGTGGTTCGTCAACGCGGTGGAGTGGCTGGGGCAGCGACTCGACGTCGGGAAGATGGCGGTCGGGACGATCCTGGCCGCGTTCGGCACCGCGCTGCCCGAGTCGGTCGTCACGCTGGTCGCGGTCACCACGGGCGCCGACGAGGAGGCCAAGAACATCGGCGTGGGCGCGGCGATGGGCGGCCCGCTCGCGCTGTCCACCATCGCCTACGGCGTGACCGGCGCGATGCTGTTCCTCAAGCGGCGCAGGGAGCGCGGCCCGGACCCGGCCGGCGGGGACGGCCGTGCCGGGGTACGGGCCCCGCTCGGGGACGAGAAGGACATGAGGCGGCTGGCCAAGGACCAGACGTGGTTCCTGCCGATCTTCGTGGTCAAGGTCGCGCTCGGGCTGGTGGCGTTCGCCTTCAAGCCGGTCCTCGGCGTGCTGTTCTTCGCCGCGTACGCCGTCTACTTCTGGCGCGAGATCCGCAGCGGGGACGACGGCGGGGAGGACGAGGAGCTGGAGCCGCTGAAGCTCCGCCCCCGGTCCGCCGCCCCGGAGACCTGGGCCGTCGTGGTCCAGACCCTGGCCACCCTCGCCGTCATCTTCTTCGCGTCCCAGCTGTTCGTGAGGCAGCTCGACGCGATCGGCCCCATGCTCGGGCTCTCGTCCGCCGTGACCGCGCTGCTCCTGTCACCGGTCGCGACGGAGCTCCCCGAGGTCATGAACGCGATCATCTGGGTCCGGCAGGGCAAGACCCAGCTGGCGCTGGCGAACATCTCCGGCGCCATGATGATCCAGGCGACCGTCCCCAGCGGGCTGGGGCTGCTGTTCACCAGCTGGAAGTTCGACGGCGCCCTGCTCTGGTCCGGGCTGATCACCATGGCCGCGATCGTCTACCTGCTGCTGACGATGCGCGCCCACCGGCTCACCCCCGGGCGGCTGGCCATGGCGGCGCTGTTCTACGCCGTCTTCGGGCTGGGGCTCGTCCCGATCCTGGCCTGAGCCGCCCGCCCCGCCCGCGGCCTGCCGTCAGCCGGTCTTCAGCTGAGTGAAGCGGAGACGGTTGCCGAAGGGGTCGCGCAGGCCGCAGTCGATTCCGTAGTCGCGGTCTGTGGGCTCCTCGGTGAACTCGACGCCCTTGGCCAGCAGCGTCTCGTACGTCTTGCGGCAGTCGTCCGTGGTGAGGATGAGCCAGCCGCCCATCGCGCCCTTGGTCACCAGCTCGCGTACCTGCTCCGCGGTCTCCTCGGACATCGCGGGGGCGCCCGGCCGCTCCAGCAGGATCTGGCGCTCGGGGTGGCCGGGGACGCTGACGGCGAGCCAGCGCATGAAGCCCATGTCGACATCGGCGGCGACCTCCAGACCGAGCTTGCCGACGTAGAAGTCGAGGGCCTGGTCCTGGTCGAGGACGTAGATCTGTGAGTGTGTGATCGCGTTGAACATGTGCTCAACGCTACGGGCGCGGGGCCGGGAAAACTTATCCGGAACTGCTCATTCGCTGGGCCTCGTCCAGGCCATCGTGAAGCACGTGGGTACGCCCGTCGGCACGGACTCCTTGCGGTACGCCCTCGGTGAGCGGCCGACGATCGCGCCGAACGTACGGCTGAAGGTGCCGGTGCTGCCGAAGCCGACCTCGAAGCAGATGTCCGTCACGCTGTGCCCGGTCTCCCGCAGCAGGAACATCGCGCGCTCCACCCGGCGGCGCTGGAGGTAGCGGTGCGGCGTCTCACCGAACGTGGCCCGGAACGTGCGCGAGAAGTGCGCCGGGGAGACGTGCGCGATACGGGCCAGGGCGGGTACGTCCAGCGGCTGCGCGTAGGAGCGGTCCATCGCGTCGCGGGCCCGGAGCATCCGGCGGTTCGACTCTTCTGCGGCGCGGCTCACCCCGCCATCACACCACGCCCGGTCCCTCAGCCGCGGGCGCGGTCCGGGGACCGCAGCCAGCCGGCGCCGCGGGCCGTCTCCGTGGCGGTGCGGAGCAGTTGCGCGACGACAGGGCGCTCGGTCCGGCCCCTCGTCAGCAGATGCAGCTCGATCGCCGCCCCACCGGCCAACGGCCGCCAGACCAGACCGGCCGGCAGACCCGCCACGACCGACCGGCCGACCACGGAGACCGCCTCGCCCCGCACCACCGGGGTGTGCCCGGCGTCGAACGACAGCGGGCGCAGCATCAGCGTCGGGCTGACGCCTGCGCGCGAGAGGAGGGCGGTGATCGCGTCGTAGTGGCCCGGGTTGGCCTCGCGGGGGTGGATGAGAAGCGTCTCGGCCGCCAGTTCGGCGGGGTCGACGGCGGGGTCGGACGCGAGCCGGTGGTCCGCCGCCATCAGGACGCCCTGCGGCTCCAGCCGCAGGAGGGTGCGGACGAGTTCCGGGGTGGGCGGCGGGCAGCGCACCAGGCCCGCGTCCAGCGTGCCGTCGGCGACACCGGCCAGGATCTCGGCGGTGGACAGCAGACGCGTGGTGGTCGTGAGGTCCGGCAGGCGTTCGGCCAGCGCGGAGAGGAGTGCGGGAGCCGTCTCGTAACTCGTACTCATGCTGTACCCGAGGGCCAGCGTGCCGTGCTCGCCCCCGGCGAACCCGCGCACGTCGCGCCAGAGCCGGTCGGCCTCCTCGCAGAGCGCGGCGCCCCGCTCGGACAACACGCGTCCCGCTTCCGTGGGTTCGACGGAGTGGGTGTTCCGGTCGAGGAGCCGGACGCCCAGTTCCTTCTCCAGTTCGCGTATCTGCCTGCTCAGCGCCGGCTGGGCGATGTGCAGCCGCTCCGCGGCACGGGTGAAGTTGCGTTCCTCGGCCACGGCCAGGAAGTAGCGAAGGCGTCGGAGATCTGACATGCACAGCAGCATACGAGCCGCTCTGAACAGCGGTGATGCCGAACGGTTCTGACGTGATCGAGAACAGGTCTTTCCCTGCTGGTACCGCCCCTCCATAGCCTTCAGGAGTCGGAGCAACACCGGTGAGAAACCACAGGAAAGGCCGTACGAACCATGAGCGACACCGCGGAAACCCAGCCCACCGCCAAGGCCATCGTCCTCGACTACCTGGACGCGCTCGCCACGGGCGACCTGGACCGGCTGCGCGCCTTCTTCGACCCCGAGGCCACCTGGACGCTCGCCGGTGACCTGCCCCTGTCGGGCACCTGGACCGGGCCGGACGAGATCTTCGGCTCGTTCGTGGCCCGGATGGTGGAGCGACTGGTGCCGGAATCAATGGAGTTCGAGTTCGTCGGGGTGATCGCGGAGGGCGAGCGCGTCCTGGCGGAGTGGAAGACCCGGGCGCAGGCCCGAGCGGGTGGGCGGTACGACCAGCACTGCCTGGCGGTGTTCACCGTGCGGGACGGGCGGATCGCCAGCGTCCGCGAGCACTTCGACACGCTGCACGCCCACACCGTCGTCTTCGCCTGATCCCCGCTTCACCCCTACCCCCGCATTTCCCTTCGTTCGACGATGAGTTGGAGACATCCCATGCGCGCCATGCTTCCCGAAGCCGGTGGATCGGTCCTGCCGGGTGAGGCTCCGGATCCGGAGCCGGCCGACGACGAGGTGCTGATAGCGGTGGAGGCGTACTCCGTGAACCGGGGCGAGACGTTCCAGCTCGACGGCCGGCTGGACCGGCGCCGGCCCGGCTGGCGCCCCGGCAAGGACGTGGCCGGCACGGTCGTACGGGCCGCCGCCGACGGCACCGGCCCGGCGGCCGGGGCCCGGGTGGTCGCCCATCCGCCCGCGTCCGGCTGGGCCGAGCGCGTCGCCGTCCCGGTGCACAGCGTCGCCGCACTCCCGGACAGCATCGACGCGGTGACCGCCGCCGCGCTCCCGCTGGCCGGAATCACCGCGATCCGGCTGCTCCGGGCGGCCGGCCCGGTCGCGGGCCGGCGGCTGCTGATCACCGGTGCGAGCGGGGGTGTCGGCCACTACGTCACCGAGCTGGCAGCGTCCTCGGGCGCGGCGGTGACGGCGGTCAGCTCGACGCCGGAGCGCGGCGCCCGGCTGCTGGAGCTGGGCGCGGCCGGCATCGTGACGTCACCGGCGGACGCCGGGGGCCCGTACGACATCGTGCTGGAATCCGTCGGCGGCGCCTCGCTGCCCGCCGCCCTGGCCCGGCTCGCCCCGGGCGGGCTGCTGGTCTGGTTCGGCCAGGCGAGCCGGACCCCGGTCACGCTGGACTTCTTCGACTTCTTCAACGGCCCGGCCCAGGCCCGTATCGCGCACTTCGACTACACCCTCGCCGACACGACGTACGCCGCCGAACTCGCCACCCTGGTCCGGCTCGTCGCCGGGGGGCGCCTCCACCCGGAGATCGGCACGGTGCGCGACTGGTCCCGCACCGCCGAGGTCATCGAGGACATCCGCGGGCGGCGGGTGCGGGGGAACGCGGTGCTGACGGTGGGGTGAGAACGAGCCCGCGGGCCCCGGTGTCAATCCCGGGAGTACAGGAACTCGGCCGCCGTCGCGGCGATGACTCCCGTCACGACGGCCAGCGCGGGCACGTCCAGCTTCCAGTGCTGCCAGTACAGGGGCACGTCCAGCCGCCGCCCCGGCGCCAGCTCCACGAGGGCGCCCGACCGCAGCAGGGGGTCCGCCTGTGTCTCCGGGACGAGACCCCAGCCGAGACCGGCGGCCACCGCGTCGCAGAACCCCTCCGACGTGGGCACGTGGTGACGCATCCGGCCCGCGCCCGGGGCGCTGGGCGAGAGGGACCGGACGAAGCGGTCCTGGAGTTCGTCCCGGCGGTCGAAAACGATCACCGGCGCCTCGGACAGCGAGCGCTCAAGGGGCGCCGTTCCCAGATGGCGTTCCACGAATCCGGGGCTCGCCACCGGCAGATAGCGGGCCAGGCCGAGCGGGCGCACGACGCAGCCGGCGACCGGCTCCGCGGCGGACGTCACCGCCGCCATCACCTGCCCCTCGCGCAACAGCGTCGCGGTGTGCGTCTCGTCCTCGCGGTGCAGCTCGAAGCAGACCGGCACGTCCTGCGGCACCCGGGTCAGTGCGGTGAGGAACCAGGTGGCCAGGGAGTCCGCGTTCACCGCCATCGGCAGCCGCGCCGGGCCCGAGGCGTCCGCGATGCCCAGCTCCAGGTGCGCTTCCCGCTCCAGGGCGGCCAGTTGGCGCGCGTACCGCACGACCACCCGGCCGGACTCCGTCAGCCTGACCGGCTTCGTACGCATCAGCAGCACGCGGCCGGTGCGCTGCTCCAGCGCCTTGATCCGCTGGCTGACCGCGGACGGCGTCACATGCAGAACCGCGGCGGCGGCGTCGAAGGTGCCCTCGGCCACGACGGCGAGCAGCGTGCGCATGTGGTCGGACGGAAGCTCGATCATCACGATCGCTAATCTTACTTAAGAAACTTTAGCTGTACTGATGATCCCGCACTCCATAGCGTCGAGAACGTGAACAGCGACATCCTTCCGGTGGCCATCGCCGGATTCAGCACGGGCCTCTCCCTCATCGTCGCCATCGGCGCACAGAACGCCTTCGTCCTGCGCCAGGGCGTGCGCAGGCAGGCCGTGCTCGCGGTGGTGGGCATCTGCGCCGCGTCCGATGCCGCCCTCATCGCCCTGGGAGTGGCCGGGCTGGGAACCGTGGTCGCCGCGTGGCCCGCCGTCCTGACCGCGGTCGGCCTGGCCGGTGGCGGCTACCTGCTCTGTTACGGCGCCCTGGCCGCCCGCCGCGCCCTGCGACCCGCCTCCGGGCAGGCCCTGACGACGGAGGGCGCCTCCACCGGCTCCATCCGTACGGCGGTACTCACCTGCCTGGCCCTGACCTGGCTCAACCCGCACGTGTACCTGGACACCGTGCTGCTGCTCGGCTCGGTCGCCGCCGAACGCGGCTCACTGCGCTGGGTCTTCGGCTTCGGAGCGATCCTGGCCAGCCTGGTCTGGTTCGCCGGCCTCGCCTACGGCGCCCGGCTGCTCAGCGGCATCCTCAACCGCCCCGCCGCCTGGCGGATCCTGGACGCGCTCGTCGCGGCCACGATGCTCACGATGGGCACCATGCTGCTGGCCCGCTCCGTCTGACCAGGACGACTCGCGGACTTCGCCCCTCTGGTCAACGGCCGCCGCCCGGACCTGCGGAGATCAGCTCCACATACCCATGGCGATCTCCTCGAAGGAAGGAACCCACTCACTGTCTTCCGAGAACGGAAGCGGATCTCGTTGCTCGATCTCCCGCCGCACACGCTGGATGATTGCCTCCCTGCTGTCGAACGAGCTCTGTGCCGCGATCTCGGGCAGAGCGCATTCCACGGCATAAATGGTGTAGGCGAGGGACGAGATGTCCGCATGGAGTGTGACTGGATCTTCAGCACCCTCATAAAATCCGTATACCAGTCCGGTAACCGTGTCGAGGGCGATGGTCGTGGCAGTGAGATTTCCCAGAATGATCCAATTTAGCGCCTCTTTCGGCACGCTCCATTGAGAGTCCGACATTTCATCGATCGCGCGCAGATCAACAGATCCGCCCGGGGCCGCGACTTCCGCTTTGGGGGTGGAGGGGATGCCGACTTCACAAAGGAATTCAAGAGTTTCTCCAGTAAAACCCAGCCCTCCCGCCTCTTCCCGGACGGACCGTTCGACGTTCTCGGCACCGAACCGGCTCACCAATTCATCATGCGTCAGGTCAAACTTCAAGGCACTCACACCGTCCAAATCCACTCGCTCGGCAACATCTACTTGAATCCGCCACTGACTCCGTGCGCCTTTTGGTCTTTCTGTAGCTGAGATCGGTACGCCTCGTGTTCGGCGTCCCTTATCTTCGGAATGTCAGAGTTGAGGTATTTTGCCGTGTGGGTCACCTCCAGGTCCGGTTTAAAATACTTTGCCGTCCATTTGTCACACCACGACGGCGCCCCCTGACAAGGCTCCCTCTCGGTATATAAGGCCTTTAGGTTATCCTGCTTTCCAGCCTTGAGGATCGGGTAACCAAGCGTACGTTCGGAGTGGGGACCCTCGCTGTTGGTTACGAGTATCATCTGCTTTCCCGAGCTGTCTACGTAACGGCCCGCCGCATAATTGCCACCACCCCAGTCGCTATTATGGTATCTGGCTATCTGGGTGGCTTGAGATAAGTCAGTGCTCCCGGAGGGGATTTTAGTCGAAGTGACCTTGGCCTGATCTTTTTTTGGGCTAACGGGATACGAAGGACCTTTTTCCCCTTTACGAGGACGCCAGACTCGTCCAGCTTCCCCGTTCTTCCCGGGTTCCGTCATGAGATCAAGGATCCCCGAGTTGTCATCCTTTTTGACCGCAACGGTTGTTCCATCGGGATTCAGCTTCTCGACTGTTCCGTCGGCATTGAGAAGGAACATGGGCGTATCGTCGACCTGACAACCTTCAATGTCCTTTTTGGTCTTCTGATCGTTCTTCTCGTGCCCTTTCTTACTGTCACTGATTTTACCGCCGTGCTCCTCAAGGACATGGACTGTTTCGTCGGCCTTCTTTTCGATAGCATCTTCCGCCTTGTCCATGACGGTAGCAAGCTTTCGAAATCGACTGTCCTTTTTTACCGAGCTGCGCCTCTTGGACCCGCCCGCCTTGTGTGAATTTTTCTTCTCATCGAACTTGCGCTTGGTTTCGTCGTATCCACCGATCGACTTGTCGAACTCGTCAAACTCTATGACAAGGTCCTGCGCCAAGTCGGCTCCACCATCGGCGTACCGCGCGAGATCGGCGTCGTCGTGGGCATCCAGCCTTTCGGTGAAGAGGTCCTCGATTTTGGTGAGGATCTTGGCTTCGATTTTGTCGGTGACAACGCTGGTGATCTGCCCGACGGCGTAGTCGATGGCTTCATGGAGCGCTATGCGACAGGCTGCTATCGCGGCGGCACTAAGGAGACCGCTTAGGCCTGCGGTGAAGAACATGCCGATGACACCCGCGGTGGCCGCCGCCGCTGTCGTGCTGAGTTCCGCGATACAAACGATCTTGCACCCTTCGATCAGGCCTGCGCAGTCGTCGAGGGCGTCGCCCAGGCTGTCGAGAGCATTGATGAAGGTGACTAGATCTTTGGTGGTGAGCTTGCCCCACCGGCGGTCGATCGCGGTGACCGTCGCGCCTTTGCTGCGTCCGGATACGATGTGGGAGCACGCATTGTTGCCCTGGGTGATGACGTCGCGGAGGCCTTCGGCGAGATGCCGGTAGTCCTTGGCGGTTTCACGAACTTCGTCTTCGTCGATATTTGGCCACTGAACGCCCACAAGGTCGAGGACCTCGACCAGGTCGTCGGGTATTCGCTTCCCCATGATTCGACCACACCCCCGCCAGTCCGGAAGCAGCGAATTCTCGCTATTGCGCGTCGGGCCGTCAACCCTCAGCCGTCTGAATTCAGCCTCATCAGGGTCAGAGAGGGCGCAGGCACACAACCATGTGGTCCATGCCGATGACGAGGTCTCCCCCGGCGGTGAGGGCCAGGGCGTTCACGGCAGGTCCGAGGTGCAGGGTGTGCACCTCGTGAGTTCTGGGCCGGTGATGTTCGATGTGTCCGTCGGCCCAGGAGATGGCGAGGGCCGGGCCGCCGGGAGTCGATGCGGCTGCGAGCGCGGTGACCGGTAGCGGGCGTGCCGCGACGACTGTCTCAGCAGCTGTGTTCCCTGGATCCCAGCCCCGGACCTGTCCGTCGATCCCACCGCTGTATACGTAGGAAGAGCCGCAGGATTCCATCGAGCCGTCACTGGGCTCGGTATCCATGACGGCCAGCGCACTCACTGAATGAGCGTGAGCACAATGGGCCTGGGGGTCGCGGGACGCGTTGTGGGCACTGAACACATGCACGGCACCGCTCTGATGACCGGTAACGACGACCCGAGAGGATGCCGCCAGCGCATGGGCGGGGTGGCTGTCGAGGTGGGCGCGCACCGTGTGGACGAGTTCCTCCGTGGGGTCGGTGCTTTCCTCCAGCAGCGCTCTGATCCCGGGGGTGGGAGTGGTGGCGGAACGCTGCGCTCGAAGTCCGCCTTGCTCGGTGAGGGCGAGCACGGTGCCGTCGTCCAGAGCTGCCAGGGCGCCGACCGTGCCGAAGGCCCTGGGCAGCCTGCCGACCGGCTCAGCGTCTACGAGGCCCAAGCTCCTCACCGTGCCCTGCTGGTCCGCGATCAGGAGAACGGGCGTTTTCGTGCGGCTCACGGTGAGAGTGCGGGCGGGGCCGGGCCATGGGGGCAGGACGTCCCCGTCGACGCTGCTCCAGACCAGCTGCCATGGCGCGTCGGCCGTGTAACCGGCGAGTGTTCCGCGAAGGCGGGGGTCGGCACTGTCGCCCAGCGCCGCAAGCAGAAGCAGCCCCCTGGTCGTGGAGTCCTCTTCGCTGATGAGAGCTTGCCCGACACGGAACCAGGCAGCGCGCAGGCCGCCGTGATCGTGGGTACTCGACTCATAGCGAGTGGTGACGTACAGGGCGTCGGCGGCCAAGACATCAGCGGGGTCGTCGAGGCTCGGCTCCATCTCCGCCCTCGCTTCTGAATCCGCTGAAGGCACCGGCCGGTCCGAGTACTGCCGCCGCCACAGGGCAAGGCGATATCCATCGGTCCAGTGTTCCTGGTCGAGGTCCATGACTGCGGGCCCAAAGGCCTCCAGCCGGCGTGCGGCAGCGCTCTCAGTATCGACTTCGACGATGACGCGAACGTGGTCCAGCGCCAGGAATGCCGCGATCAGTTCGCTGAGTTCGCCAGGCGTCGCGGAACCTTGCAGATCCGGCAGCACGATCGTCGTCCGCCGGGTGTCCGTGGAAAGCCCCTGGAGCAGTTGCGCGACGGTGGGCGCGCTCAGGTGAAGCTGTTCGGCGAGTGTCCAAGCAGTTGCGTGCAGCCCCAAGCCCTTGAGGGGGGCGAACGCGTGCACCCGACGTGCGGGGGGTGTGCCCGGCCGGGTTCCGTGCGCGACCAGCCAGGCAAGCAGAGTAGATTTCCCGCACTCCTTACTTCCGGTGACCAGGCACAGGTGGGGAGCCGACCCGTCGGCCAGCCAGGCCAGCAGCGCAGCCGCAGCGGGTTCGCGCCCCGCAGGGGGCCTGGCCCATTCCTCACCGTGCGCGGTACTCACGGCCGGGCCTGGCCGGCTGCGCTGGTGATCAATTCCTTCAGAGCCGATTCGCGTGACTCCGCAGATGATCCGTAGTCGAAGGAGTGGGTGAATTCGGCATCCGGAAACGTCTGCCGCATCCAGGCCGCACAGTAGTGACCAGGCATCATGCAGGGCTCAAGTTCGCAGTACACGCGCCGAACCTGTTCTGGTGTAACCCCCTGCTCCTTGAGACGCCACCACAGCAGCTCCTCGGGGTGCGACCGGCCCGGCCCGGTGGCGTCGGTGGCTATCTGCTTCTCACCTGCGGCGTCGGTGTACTCGAAGGCTGCGGAGAACGGGAAGTTCAGCGTGTGGCGCACGTCGTCCAGGACACGCGGCCACCAAGCCTCCCGGTCCTCGAACGCGGCCGGGTCAATCTGACGCAGTTCGGCGTTCAGCTCTCTGAAGGCCGCTGCGGCAACCGGAAGTTGTGTGGCAGCGGCGATAGTCGGGAGCCTGCGGTCCAGGCAGGCCAGCGAGGTCGTGAATGCGGCCACGCTGGAGGAGACCAGCATGTCTTCCTCATTCCAGCTCCCGAGGAAGACTGCCTGCACCGCGCCATCGGGGCGGACACACAGTTGTGTGAGGCGATCGGAGCCCAGACGCAGCCAGTCAGCCATCCCCGCGGAAGGAGGGGCCAGACTCGCACGGTCGGCGTACGGACCGAGTGTCATGGCGTCAGCCGGGTCGGCAGCAGTGAAATAGGGAAAGACGAGGAGCGGCACGCCGATGTTCTGCAGGGCCTCCCGTGCCGACTGAGGACACCGGGCCCCGCCCGACCGGGCAGCGGGCAGCCGCCACATTCCGGCAGCACCGAAATGGCCGAGTGCCGGGTCCTGATGAGACATGAGATGCAACCTCTCGATTCGGCCGTCTGGTCGTAGGCATCAGTTCGAACTGCTGGTCGCCTCATCGTGTACGACGCGACCCTCCAGGACTCGGGCCCTGCAACGCATCCCAAGCTACTTCGCCATCGGGATCATGGAAGGCCTGCACCAGCCATAGTGCTCCCAAACGTGGATCACAGGCCCCGGAGGGCTCTCCCGGCCTCCGGCTCACGGCCATGCCGGGCCCGCCCCTCCCACGTGACCGACCCCACCCCCCGCTCCGTTCGGATTCCCGCGACAATGAACCTGTGATCACTTCGCCGACACGGAGCACGAACCGACGCGCCGAGCACGCCGCGACGCCGTACGTCGACCTCTCCCGAGCGGAGTGGAGTGCGCTGCGCGACAAGACGCCGCTGCCGCTGACCGCCGAGGAGGTGGAGCGGCTGCGCGGGCTCGGGGACGTCATCGACCTGGACGAGGTACGGGACGTCTACCTGCCGCTCTCCCGGCTCCTCAACCTGTACGTGCAGGCCACGTCCGGGCTGCGCGGCGCGCTGAACACCTTCCTGGGGGACGCGGGGAACGGGCAGGGGGCGCAGCGCGGCACCCCGTTCGTCATAGGGGTCGCGGGCAGTGTCGCGGTGGGTAAGTCGACCAGTGCCCGGCTCCTCCAGGCGCTGCTGGCGCGCTGGCCGGAGCACCCCCGGGTGGAGCGGGTGACCACCGACGGGTTCCTGCTGCCGATGAAGGAGCTCCACGCGCGCGGGCTGATGTCGCGCAAGGGGTTCCCGGAGTCCTACGACCGGCGCGCCCTGACCCGCTTCGTCGCGGACATCAAGGCGGGCAAGGACGAGGTGACCGCCCCCGTCTACTCGCACCTGATCTACGACATCGTGCCCGGTGAGCGGCTCACCGTCCGGCGCCCCGACATCCTCATCGTCGAGGGGCTGAACGTGCTCCAGCCCGCGCTCCCCGGCAAGGACGGCCGTACCAGGGTCGGGCTGGCGGACTACTTCGACTTCAGCGTGTACGTGGACGCCCGGCCCGAGGACATCGAGACCTGGTACCTCAACCGCTTCCGCAAGCTGCGCGAGACGGCGTTCCAGGACCCGTCCTCGTACTTCCGCAAGTACACGCAGGTCTCCGAGGCGGAGGCGCTGGAGTACGCGGCGACGATGTGGCGGACCATCAACAAGCCGAATCTGGTGGAGAACGTCGCGCCGACCCGGGGCCGTGCCACTCTGGTGCTCCGCAAGGGCCCCGACCACAAGGTCCAGCGGCTGTCCCTGCGCAAGCTCTGAGGCGCAGGACCCACCCGAGGAGCGTGTTGTGCTGCATCTGCGTCTGATCGTGCCCACCGGCCGTACGGACGAGGTAACGGATCTGCTGGAGCGGACCGTCGGCACCGCCCATCTCGTGGTGCTGCCGGGCGTGGCCCGCGACCCGGTGGGCGACATGGTGCTGTGCGACGTGGCGCGGGAGGCGGGCGACGAGCTGATCGGGGCGCTGCGGGCGCTCGGCCTGGACGAGTACGGCTCGATCACCGTCGAGAACATGGACCTGACGCTCTCCGCCCGCGCGGACCGGGCCGAGGCGGACGCTCCGGGCGAGGGCGCGGACGCGGTGCTGTGGGAGGAGCTGACGGAGGCGACCCACGACGAGTCGACGTTCAGCGTCACCTACGTGGCGTTCCTCGCGGTCGCGACGATGCTCGCCGCCTGCGGTGTGATGCTCGACAACGCGATCCTGATCGTGGGCGCGATGGCGGTGGGCCCGGAGTTCGGTCCGCTGGCCGGGATCTCCACGGCCCTGGTGCAGCGGGCTCCCCGGCTGGTCTGGCGCTCGCTGCTGGCGCTGATCGGCGGCTTCGCCGTCGCGATGGTGCTGACAGCCGGTTTCGCCTGGCTGATGGACGTTCTCGGGCTCTTCGACGTGGGGATGATCGAGGCGGACCGGCCCAACACGGCGTTCGTCTGGCAGCCCGACTGGATCTCGTTCGTGGTCGCGTTCCTCGCGGGCATCGCCGGGACGCTCTCCCTCACCTCGGCCAAGTCCGGCGCGCTGATCGGGGTCGCGATCTCGGTGACGACCGTGCCGGCCGCGGCCAACGCGGCGGTGGCGTTCAGCTACAGCGACTACGGCCAGATGACCGGCTCCGTGCAGCAGCTGATGGCGAACCTCGGCGGGATCGTGCTGGCCGGAACGCTGACGCTCCTGGCCCAGAAGGCCCTGTGGCGGGCGGCCCGCAACCGGGACGCGAACGTCCGGCCGTCGGCGCGGACGGCCGCGGGCCGGCGCGGAGGCGGGGGCTGAGGACGCCCCCGGGCCGGGGGCTGAGAAGCCCCCGGGGGCCGGGGGCTGAGAAGCCCCCGGGGGCCGGGGCTGAGGACACCCCCGGCCCCCGGCCGCCCCGGCCCCGCGCACCGCTACCCCAGCGCGGACTTCACCACGTCGGCCAGCCGGCCGGCCACCGAGCGCGCCTGCTCGATGTCGGCGGCCTCGACCATGACCCGTACCAGCGGCTCCGTGCCCGACTGGCGCAGCAGCACGCGTCCGGTGGCGCCCAGCTCGTGCTCGGCCTCCGCGACGGCCAGGGCCAGCTCCGGGGAGGTGGACACCCGGGACTTGTCGACGTCCGGCACGTTGATGAGGACCTGCGGCAGGCGCTCCATCACACCCGCCAGCTCGGCGAGCGTACGGCCGGTCGCGGCGACCCGGGCCGCCAGCATCAGGCCGGTCAGCGTGCCGTCACCGGTCGTGGCGTGGTCCAGGACGATGACGTGGCCGGACTGCTCGCCGCCCAGCGCGTAACCCTGGTCCTTCATCGACTCCAGCACATAGCGGTCGCCCACCGCGGTCTGGACGAGCTGGATACCCTCCCGCTCCATGGCGATCTTGAAGCCGAGGTTCGACATCACGGTGCCGACCACGGTGCCCTTGCGGAGCTGCCCGGCATCGCGCATGGCGAGGGCGAGGACGGCCAGGATCTGGTCGCCGTCGATCTCCTCGCCCGCCGCGTCCACGGCCAGGCAGCGGTCGGCGTCGCCGTCGTGCGCGATGCCGAGGTCGGCGCCGTGCTCGACGACGGCGGCGCGGAGCAGCTCAAGGTGCGTGGAGCCGCAGCCGTCGTTGATGTTCAGGCCGTCCGGCTCCGCGCCGATCGTGACGATCTCGGCCCCGGCGCGGGCGAACGCCTCCGGCGAGACACGGGCCGCGGCACCGTGCGCCTCGTCCAGGACGACCTTCAGTCCGTCGAGCCGGTTGGGCAGTACGCCGATCAGGTGAGCGACGTACCGGTCGAAGCCCTCCGCGTAGTCGTTGATCCGGCCCACCCCGGCGCCGGTGGGACGGGCCCACGGCTCGCCCGTGCGGTGCTGCTCGTAGACCGTCTCGATGCGGTCCTCCAGCTCGTCCGCGAGCTTGTGGCCGCCTCGGGCGAAGAACTTGATGCCGTTGTCCGGCATGGCGTTGTGGCTGGCGGAGAGCATCACGCCGATGTCGGCGCCCAGCGCACCGGTGAGGTACGCCACGGCGGGGGTCGGCAGCACGCCGACGCGCAGGACGTCGACGCCCGCGCTGGCGAGGCCCGCCACCACGGCGGCCTCCAGGAACTCTCCGGAGGCACGGGGATCTCTGCCGACCACGGCCGTCGGCCGGTGGCCCTCGAAGGTGCCCACCTCGCCCAGTACGTGCGCCGCAGCGACCGACAGGCCGAGCGCGAGCTCAGCCGTCAGGTCCGCATTGGCGACACCGCGCACGCCGTCCGTGCCGAAGAGTCGTCCCACTGGTGTCCTCCGAAGGTGCTCCGAAACGCAAAAACAGACCAGCCAGTCCACGAGCGTATGAACGTCTTATGCCGTTATATGCCCGAGGCTGTCAATAAACGAACGCCCCGGCAGCACGAGGTGTGCCGCCGGGGCGAACGTGTAACGCGGATGAGCAGGCGGTTTAGCGCTTGCTGTACTGCGGGGCCTTACGGGCCTTCTTGAGACCGGCCTTCTTGCGCTCGACCGCACGGTCGTCGCGGGAGAGGAAGCCGGCCTTCTTCAGCGTGGCGCGGTTGTTGTCCTCGTCCGCCTCGTTCAGCGAACGGGCGACACCGAGGCGCAGGGCACCGGCCTGGCCGGAGACGCCGCCACCCGAGATGCGGGCGATGACGTCGTAGCGGCCGTCGAGCTCAAGCACCTTGAAGGGCTCGTTGACTTCCTGCTGGTGCACCTTGTTGGGGAAGTAGTCCTCAAGGGTGCGACCGTTGATCTTCCACTTGCCGGTGCCCGGGATGATCCGGACGCGGGCGATGGCGTTCTTGCGACGGCCGAGGCCGGCCGCCGGCTGCGGGTCGCCGAAGCGGCCCACGAGCGACTCCGAGGTGTACTCGCCCTCGACGGGCACCTCGGACTCGAAGGTGGTCACCTCGGCGAAGGTCTCTTCGCCCTCGGTGACCTCGGTGCCCTCGACGGGCGTCTCTGCAGTGGTCTCGGCCACGATTCTCCTCAGATCTTTCTGTACGTCTTAGGGGGAGGCCGGAACTACTGCGCGACCTGGGTGATCTCGAACGGGACCGGCTGCTGGGCAGCGTGCGGGTGCTGGTCACCCGCGTAGACCTTGAGCTTCGAGATCATCTGGCGACCCAGAGTGTTCTTGGGGATCATGCCCTTGATGGCCTTCTCGACAGCCTTCTCGGGGTTCTTCGCGAGAAGCTCGTCGTAGCGCACGGAGCGCAGACCGCCCGGGAACCCGGAGTGGCGGTACGCCATCTTCTGGGTCTTCTTGTTGCCGGAGAGGTGAACCTTCTCGGCGTTGATGATGATGACGAAGTCGCCCATGTCCATGTGGGGGGCGTAGATCGCCTTGTGCTTGCCTCGGAGGAGGTTCGCAGCCGTGGTGGCCAGACGGCCCAGGACGATGTCCTCGGCGTCAATGATGTGCCACTGGCGAGTGACATCGCCGGGCTTGGGGCTGTACGTACGCACTTCGTAGCCTTCGCTTCTTCAGTGGATGGGGTCCAGACACACGGCACCTCTGAAGCGATCATGCAGCTGGGGCTGACAATGCCGGGGACGCTGCCCGTATGCGAGCCACTGGTAACTGCTCCAGAGAACCTACGTAAGGGCCCTTCGCGTGAGAACGACGAAGCCAATACGTATAACAACGCCCGAGAGTACCCGCCACGCCCCGGACGGGTCAAAACGGTGCCCTCGGCCGGGGGGCGCGGGGTTCCTCGGCGCGGGATTCCGTCCTCAATCGCCGGACGGGCCCCCGTACCCCGGACCGGCGCACCTCACCGAGCCCGTGACACCCGGCGCTCGTCCCAGACCGGCTCCGCCGTCTCCCGTACGACCCCGTCGGAGCCGAAGACCAGGTACCGGTCGAAGGACTTCGCGAACCAGCGGTCGTGCGTGACGGCCATCACCGTGCCGTCGTACACCTCAAGGCCGTCCTGGAGCGCCTCGGCCGACTCCAGGTCCAGGTTGTCCGTCGGCTCGTCCAGCAGCAGCGCGGTCGTACCGGCCAGCTCCAGGAGCAGGATCTGGAAGCGCGCCTGCTGCCCGCCGGACAGCTTCTCGAAGGGCTGGTCGCCCTGCCGCTCCAGCTCGTACCGCCGCAGCACCGACATCGCGCCGCCCCGGTCCTTCGCCTGCTCCGTCCACAGGATCTCGACGAGGGTCTTACCGAGCAGCTCCGGGTGGGCGTGGGTCTGCGCGAAGTGCCCGGCCACCACCCTCGCCCCGAGCTTCCACTCCCCCGTGTGCGCCACCGGCTCGCCGGCCAGCAGCCGCAGGAAGTGCGACTTGCCCGACCCGTTGGAGCCGAGGACGGCGACCCGTTCCCCGTAGAAGATCTCCAGGTCGAACGGCTTCATCAGGCCGGTCAGCTCCAGGTTCTTGCAGGTCACCGCCCGCATACCGGTCCGGCCACCGCGCAGCCGCATCCGGATGTCCTGCTCGCGGGGCGGCTCCGGCGGCGGGCCGGCGTCCTCGAACTTCTTGAACCGGGTCTGCATCGCGTGGTAGCGGTTCGCCATGTCGGGGCTGTTCGCCGCCTGCTGCCGCATCCGCAGGACGAGCGCCTTCAGCCGGGCGTGCTCCTCCTCCCAGCGCCGCAGCAGCTCCTCGAAGCGCGCGAACCGCTCCTTGCGGGCCTGGTGGTACGTGGCGAAGCCGCCACCGTGCACCCATACGTCGCTGCCGGCCGCGCTGGGCTCCACGCTGACGATCTTCTCCGCGGCCCGGGACAGCAGCTCCCGGTCGTGGGAGACGAAGAGGACCGTCTTACGGGTCTCCTTCAGCTTCTCCTCCAGCCAGCGCTTGCCGGGGACGTCCAGATAGTTGTCCGGCTCGTCGAGCAGCAGCACCTCGTCTGGCCCGCGCAGCAGCGCCTCCAGGACCAGCCGCTTCTGCTCACCGCCCGAGAGTGTGCGCACCTCGCGCCACTGCGCCTTCTCGTACGGGACGCCGAGCGCCGCCGTCGTGCACATGTCCCAGACGGTCTCGGCCTCGTACCCGCGCGCCTCCGCCCAGTCGCTGAGCGCCTGCGCGTACGCCATCTGCGCGGCCTCGTCGTCCACGGTGAGGATCTTCTCCTCGGCGCGGTCGACGGCCAGCGCGGCTTCCCGGATGCGGGGCTGGGCGACGGAGACCAGCAGGTCGCGCACGGTGCGTTCGTCGCGTACCGAGCCGACGAACTGCTGCATCACGCCGAGCCCGCCGCTCACCGAGACCGAGCCGCCGTGCGGCTGAAGCTCACCGGCGAGCAGCCGCAGCAGCGTGGTCTTCCCGGCGCCGTTCGCCCCGACGAGGGCGACCACCGCGCCGTCCGCCACGCGGAACGAAGCATCGCCGAGCAGCACCCGCCCGTCCGGTAGGTAGTACTCCAGATGGCCTGCTTCAAGATGTCCCATACACAGCATTGTCACGGCCAGCGAAGCTCTGGCCCAACAGGTTTGTGTTCCGTCTAGGATTCGCCGCATGAGCTTTGGGCAAGGGGGGCCCTCCTGGGGGCCAGGGGAGAGCGGTACTCCGGACTGGTCGGCCCTGGCCGACCAGTCCGCGGCGCGGACCAGGCGCAAGCGGTGGCTGCTGATCGGCGGGGGCGCGCTGGCCACCGCCGCCGTCGCCGCGATCGTGGCGACGGCGGTCATCAAGACCAACAAGGACGACACCGGCGCCTCCGGGGGCAAGGACGCGAGCCAGCTGCCGTCGGCGACGGACCTGCCGAGCCAGACGGCCGAGCCCGAGCCGTCCTTCTCCGCGGTGCAGCCGCCGCCACCGCCGGACCCCAAGGACTACATATCCGACGCGAAGAAGGACCGGGCGCCCATCAGCGCCGACGCCTTCTTCCCCGGCAAGCAGCTCAAGATGGGCGACCGCGTCTATGCCAAGGGCGCCACGGACCGCACCACGAAGTGCGCCGCCACCACCCAGGGCGCACTCGGCTCGATCCTCGTCAACAACGGCTGCGACCAGGTCATCCGGGCCACCTACAGCCGCGGCGGCGTCGCGGTGACGATCGGGCTGGCGGTCTTCGAGACCGAGGCCCAGGCCAGGAAGACCGCCCAGCAGGCATCCGGCAGCGTCGCGTCACTGAGCGGCGCGGGCGTGCCGACCTTCTGCCGGGGCGGCGCCGTCTGCCGCCGTACGACCAACTACTACGGCCGGTACGTCTACTTCGCGATCAGCGGCTTCACCAACGGCAAGAGCGTCACCAAGGCCGACAAGAACGTGTTCACCGTGGGGAACGACCTCACGGACTTCACGTTCCGCCAGATCCGCCACCGCGGCGAGGTCCAGGCCTCTGCCGCCGCCACCGCCCCCACCACCTGACGCCCCGCCGCCCGGGGCCGGCCGCTCAGCAGCAGCCGGCCCCCGGCAGGGTCCGTACGTTACGGGCCTCCACCGCCCGCGCGGCCAGCAACTCGTCGGCCGGGTAGGCCACTTCCTCCAGCGTCAGCCCGTGCGGCCGCACCACGTGCACCCCGGGGTCGCGCACCCGCGCGGCGAGCACCTCGGCCGGCCAGCCGGACGGGCGCCGCCCGTCCCCCACGAACAGGGCCGCCCCGATCAGCGCCCGCACCATGTTGTGGCAGAACGCGTCGGCCTGCACCGTCGCCGTCATCACGCCCGACGCCTCGTCACGTACCCAACTGAGCTGCTGGAGGGTGCGGATGGTCGTCGCGCCCTCGCGCTTCTTGCAGTACGCGGCGAAGTCGTGCTCGCCGGTCATCAGCGCCGCCGCCTCGTTCATCGCATCGATGTCCAACGGCCGGTCGTGCCACAGAACATGACCCCGGATCAGCGGGTCGACGCCGCCCGGCCGGTCCGCGACCCGGTACGCGTACCTGCGCCACAGCGCCGAGAAGCGCGCGTTGAACCCCGCCGGGGCCTCCGCGATCCGCATGATCCGCACATCGGGCGCCATCCGCCCGGCCATCCGCCGCAGCAGCTTGTCCGCGTGCTCGGCCCACACCCCGGAGGGCAGGTCCACATGCGCGACCTGGCCACGCGCGTGCACCCCGGCATCGGTGCGCCCGGCCACGGTCAGGTCGTACGTCCGCGAGGAGCGCGTCACGGTGCGCAGGGCGTCCTCGATCTCCCCCTGGACGGTGCGCCGGCTCGTCTGCTTCGCCCAACCGGAGAAGTCCTTGCCGTCGTAGGCCAGGTCCAGCCGCACCCGTACGAAACCGGGCTCCACCACGTCACTCACACCAGCGGTCCTTTCAAGATCCGTACACAGCGGAACGGGCCCGCACCGCCCCGAAGGGTGATGCGGGCCCGTCCAGAGGTCTCAGAACGCTCAGGCGTCCTTGGACTCCTCGGCGTCGGCCGGCTTGGCGTCCTCGACGGACTCGACCGGGGTCTCGTCCTTCTTGGCCGCGTCTTCCTTGACCGCACGCTTCGTGGCGGCCTCGGCCTCACCGGTGGCGGCCTGCGCCACGGTCAGGGCCTCGACCAGCTCGATGACGGCCATCGGGGCGTTGTCGCCACGACGGTTGCCGATCTTGGTGATACGGGTGTAACCACCGGGGCGGTTCTCGTACCGCGGGGCGATCTCGGTGAAGAGCGTGTGGACGACGCCCTTGTCCGTGATCGACTGCAGCACCAGGCGACGGTTGTGGATGTCGCCCTTCTTCGCCTTGGTGATGAAACGCTCGGCGACCGGACGCAGGCGGCGGGCCTTGGCCTCGGTCGTGGTGATGCGGCCGTGCTCGAACAGCGACTTCGCGAGGTTGTTGAGAAGAAGCTTCTCGTGCGCAGCGCTGCCGCCCAGACGGGCGCCCTTGGCGGGCTGAGGCATGGTATTTCTCCTTGTGTGCTGCACCGGCCGTATCAGGTACCGGTGTCAGTTCCCGCGCGGCGGTCGCCGCACGGAAGTCTTACGAGCCTTACGGCTGTCATCGGACATCAGCCCGAATATCAAGCCCGTCCGGCGATTGAGGACAAAGTCCCCGCCCGGTCCGGGGCACGCGACAACACCACGCACCCCAGCCGGAGGCGGCTCAGTACTGCTCGGTCTCCACGAAACCCGCGTCCGCGTCGTCGTCCGCGCCGAACGCGTCCGCCGCGGCGGTCGGGTCGAAGCCGGGAGGCGAGTCCTTCAGCGCCAGGCCCATACCGGCCAGCTTCGCCTTGACCTCGTCGATCGACTTCGCACCGAAGTTGCGGATGTCGAGCAGGTCCGCCTCGGAGCGGGCCACGAGCTCGCCCACCGAGTGGATGCCCTCGCGCTTGAGGCAGTTGTACGAGCGGACCGTGAGCTCCAGCTCCTCGATCGGCAGCGCCAGATCGGCGGCCAGGGCCGCGTCCGTCGGCGAGGGGCCCATGTCGATGCCCTCGGCGTCGATGTTGAGCTCGCGCGCCAGACCGAACAGCTCGACCAGGGTCTTACCGGCCGACGCCATGGCGTCACGGGGACGCATGGCCTGCTTGGTCTCGACGTCGACGATCAGCTTGTCGAAGTCGGTGCGCTGCTCGACACGGGTCGCCTCGACCTTGTACGTGACCTTGAGCACCGGGGAGTAGATGGAGTCGACCGGGATCCGGCCGATCTCCTGGCCCACCTGCTTGTTCTGGACGGCGGAGACGTAACCGCGACCGCGCTCGACGGTCAGCTCCATCTCCAGCTTGCCCTTGCCGTTCAGGGTGGCCATGACGAGGTCCGGGTTGTGGACCTCGACACCGGCCGGCGGGGCGATGTCGGCAGCGGTGACCAGGCCGGGGCCCTGCTTGCGCAGGTACATCACGACCGGCTCGTCGTGCTCCGAGGAGACGACCAGCTGCTTGATGTTGAGGATGAGGTCGGTGACGTCCTCCTTGACACCCGGCACGGTGGTGAACTCGTGCAGAACGCCGTCGATCCGGATGCTGGTGACAGCGGCGCCCGGGATCGAGGAGAGGAGCGTACGGCGAAGAGAGTTACCGAGCGTGTAACCGAAACCCGGCTCCAGCGGCTCGATGACGAACCGCGAACGGAACTCGTCGACGACCTCTTCGGTCAGCGACGGACGCTGAGCGATAAGCATGTGTGAATCCTTCAGTCGTGGGCGACCACTATTTGACGCCCGACAGATGAAACAAGGATACGGGCGGCACACCCCCGTAGGGGGCATACCGCCCGTACCCACGCTACTGACGCACGGCCGTCACCGGCCGTGGCGGATCAGACGCGGCGACGCTTCGGCGGACGGCAGCCGTTGTGCGGCGTCGGGGTGACGTCCTGGATCGAACCGACCTCAAGGCCCGTGGCCTGGAGGGAGCGGATCGCGGTCTCGCGGCCGGAGCCCGGACCCTTCACGAAGACGTCAACCTTGCGCATGCCGTGCTCCTGCGCGCGGCGGGCGGCCGACTCGGCGGCCATCTGCGCGGCGAAGGGGGTGGACTTGCGCGAGCCCTTGAAGCCGACGTGGCCGGCGGAGGCCCAGGAGATCACGTTGCCCGAGGGGTCCGTGATCGAGACGATGGTGTTGTTGAACGTGCTCTTGATGTGCGCGTGGCCGTGAGCGACGTTCTTCTTTTCCTTGCGACGCACCTTCTTGGCTGCGCCCTGACGACCCTTGGGGGGCATGTCTTTACTCCAGATGGAGAGGGGAGGTGATCGGTCCTACAGCGAAGACCGCTGGATGCTGCGGATGCCCGGGGACCCGGACGTTCGCAGTGCGTCCGCTGAGGACTACTTCTTGCCCGGCTTCTTCTTACCGGCGATCGCGCGACGCGGGCCCTTGCGGGTACGCGCGTTCGTGCTGGTGCGCTGACCGTGCACCGGCAGACCACGGCGGTGACGAATGCCCTGGTAGCAGCCGATCTCGATCTTGCGGCGGATGTCGCCCTGGATCTCGCGGCGGAGGTCACCCTCGGTGCGGAGGTTGGCGTCCACGTACTCGCGGATCTTGACCAGGTCTTCCTCGGCCAGGTCACGAACGCGGGTGTTCGGGTTCACGCCGGTGGTGGCGAGGATCTCCTTGGACCGGGTGCGCCCGATACCGAAGACGTAGGTGAGGGCAACCTCCACGCGCTTTTCGCGCGGGATGTCAACACCTGAAACGCGTGCCATTCAATGGCTCCAGTTGTTATTTCGGGGGTCTTCCGCAGTGCCGCTCCCGACCGCCGACCGCTCACTCGGAGCCGGTGGTACGCCCGGGTCTCCGGCCCCCGCCGGAGGTGTCGTCAGCCGTGGCTTGGACGGGCACTGCGTATGTACGTTTACGTGCGTCGCGCGAAGTACTGCGAGATGCAGGGGGTCGTGCGTCAGCCCTGGCGCTGCTTGTGGCGCAGGTTGTCGCAGATGACCATGACCCGACCGTGACGGCGGATCACCTTGCACTTGTCGCAGATCTTCTTGACGCTCGGCTTGACCTTCATGGGATGTCAGGTTCTCCGGGTCAGTGCCAGCACCCCGCCGAAGCGGAATGTGGGCAAGATCTACTTGTAGCGGTAGACGATCCGGCCACGCGTCAGGTCGTACGGGGAGAGCTCCACGACGACCCGGTCATCGGGAAGGATTCGGATGTAGTGCATCCGCATCTTCCCGCTGATGTGCGCGAGGACCTTGTGACCGTTCTGGAGCTCCACCCTGAACATGGCGTTCGGGAGAGACTCGATCACGGTGCCCTCAATTTCGATGGCACCTTGCTTCTTGGCCACGCTTCGCCTTTCGAATCGGCTACCTTGATCGGCTCCGTACCTTCGTGTGCATACATACGGGCACACTGATGCACGAGAGCCGACGAGTCAGTCTACGTCAGCGGACTCCAAAAGACGAATCCGTCAAGTTTGCCCAGCGCAGGAGATCCTTAGACCTCCTGACCGTCCTCAATCACCCCAGCGGGTCGGGCGCCGCCTCAATGCCGTACTGCGCGAGCTTCTCGCGGCCGCAGTCCGGTGCGGTGAGCACCAAGGGGCCCTGCTCCGTGAGGGCGATGGAGTGCTCCCAGTGGGAGGACCAGCTGCCGTCGGGGGTGATGACCGTCCACTCGTCCTCCAGCACCTCGGTGCGGGCCGTGCCGAGCGAGACCATGGGCTCGATCGCCAGGCAGACACCGGGGACCAGCTTGATGCCCTTGCCGCGCTTGCGGGAGACGTAGTTCAGCAGGTGCGGGTCCATGTGCATCTCGGTGCCGATGCCGTGGCCGCCGTAGTCCTCGACGATCCCGTACTTGCCGGTCGACGGGCGGGGCTGGCGCCGGATGTAGGACTCGATCGCCTTCGAGATGTCGACCAGCCGGTTGTTCACCTTCATCGCGGCGATGCCGGCCCACATCGACTCCTCGGTCACCCGGGACAGCTCGATGAGCTCCGGAGCGTGACCGGTGCCGACGAAGGCCGTGTACGCGGCGTCGCCGTGCCAGCCGTCGATGATCGCGCCGGCGTCGATGGAGATGATGTCGCCGTCCTTGAGGACGGTCTTCTCGTCCGGGATGCCGTGGACGACGACCTCGTTGACCGAGGTGCAGATCGTCGCGGGGAATCCGCCGTAACCGAGGAAGTTCGACTTCGCACCGTGCTCGTCGATCACCTTGCGGGCGACCTGGTCCAGGTCCAGCGTGGTGGCGCCGGGAACGGCGGCCTCTCGGGTGGCCGCGTGAATGGCAGCGACCACCAGCCCCGCCTCACGCATCTTCGCGATCTGCTCGGGGGTCTTGATCTGCACCATTGCGCGGCGCCTTTCTGGATACGGGACGGGGCGGCGTATCAACGATACGACCACAAACAGTCGGCCGCGGCGCCCATGGGCGTCGCGGCCGACTGCACAAGTACTACGGGTTCTACTGCTTCGCCGTCAGCCCTCGTCGGACTTCTTCAGCGCCTCCATGGCCCGCTCGGTCACATCGGTGACCTTGCCGAGCGCGGAGATGGTGACCACCAGGTCCTGGGCCCTGTAGTAGTCGATGATCGGCTCGGTCTGCGTGTGGTAGACCTCCAGCCGGGTGCGGACCGTCTCTTCGCTGTCGTCGTCGCGCTGGTACAGCTCGCCGCCGCAGGTGTCGCAGACACCCTCGGTCTTCGGCGGGTTGTACGTCACGTGGAACACGTGCGCGCTCTCGTTGCGGCAGATACGACGGCCGGCGATCCGCTTCACGACCTCGTCCTCGGGGACTTCGAGATCGAGAACCGCGTCCAGCTTTACGCCCTCGTCCTTGAGCATCACATCCAGGGCCTCGGCCTGGCCCACGTTGCGCGGGAAGCCGTCGAGCAGGAAGCCGTTGACCGCGTCCGACTGGGACATCCGGTCCTTGGCCATCCCGATCGTGACCTCGTCCGGCACCAGCTGTCCCGCGTCCATGTAGGCGCGGGCCTGCTTGCCAAGGTCAGTGCCCTGGCTGATGTTGGCGCGGAAGAGGTCGCCCGTGGAGATGTGCGGAATCGACAGGTTCTTGGCAAGGTACGCAGCCTGCGTTCCCTTGCCGGCACCCGGCGGGCCGACGAGGACGATTCGCATCAGCGGAGGAACCCTTCGTAATTGCGCTGCTGGAGCTGACTCTCAATCTGCTTCACGGTTTCCAGACCCACACCCACGATGATGAGGATGCTCGTCCCGCCGAACGGGAAGTTCTGGTTAGCGCCACCGAAGCCTGCCAACGCCATCGTTGGCACCAGAGCGATCAGACCCAGGTACAGCGAGCCCGGCCAAGTGATCCTGTTGAGCACGTAGCTCAGGTACTCGGCAGTAGGTCGACCAGCCCGGATACCCGGGATGAAGCCACCATACTTCTTCATGTTGTCCGCGACTTCCTCGGGGTTGAACGAAATCGCCACATAGAAGAAGGCGAAGAAGACGATCAACAGGAAGTACGCGGTGATGTAGTACGGGTGGTCGCCCTTGACGAAGTGGTCCTTGATCCAGGTCGCCCAAGCCGCTTGGGAGTTGGAGAACTGGACGATCAGGGCCGGGATGTAGAGCAGCGAAGAAGCGAAGATGACGGGAATCACACCCGCCTGGTTCACCTTCAGCGGGATGTAGGTGGACGTACCACCGTAGGACCTGCGGCCGATCATGCGCTTCGCGTACTGAACCGGAATGCGGCGCTGGGCCTGCTCGACGAAGACCACGAGGGCCACCATCACGAAACCGATCAGGATGACGGTGCCGAACTCGATCCAGCCGTCCGCGAGCTTGCCGCTCGTCTTGATGGCCCACAGGGCGCCGGGGAAGCTGGCGGCGATCGAGATGAACATCAGGATCGACATGCCGTTGCCGATGCCGCGGTCGGTGATCAGCTCACCGAGCCACATGACGGCGGCCGTGCCGGCGGTCATCGTGATGACCATCGTGATGGTCGTGAACAGCGACTGGTTCGGGACGATCTGGTCGGCGACCGGGCAGCCGCTGAAAAGGGCTCCGCTGCGTGCGGTGGCCACCAGGCCGGTGCCCTGGAGGATGGCGAGCGCGACCGTCAGATAACGCGTGTACTGCGTGATCTTGGCCTGGCCGGACTGCCCCTCCTTCTTGAGCGCCTCTAGTCGGGGAATCACCACGGTCAGCAGCTGAAGAATGATGCTGGCCGTGATGTACGGCATGATGCCGAGCGCGAAGATCGTGATCTGCAGCAGTGCACCACCGCTGAACATGTTCACCAGGCCGAAGAGGCTGTTATTGCCCTTGCTTGCCTGATCAACACAGGTCTGGACGTTCTCGTAGCTCACCCCCGGGACCGGGATGTGCGCCCCGAGCCGGTAGAGCACGATGATGCCGAGCGTGAAGAACAGCTTCTTGCGCAGGTCGGGCGTCTTGAACGCCCGGGCGAACGCGGTGAGCACGGTGCCTCCTGCGACCCCCGCGCAATGCGTAGAGGTGACGGTCTTGAGGATTGACGAATACGTAACAGTCAAAGGTCCCCGGACGACATGCGTCCAGGGCTTACCACAGCAACGGACGCCACCTTACCGGCGTACATGCCCCCCTAGGAACGACCAACCGGGGATGCCCCATATGAGAGGCATCCCCGGTCGGATGTTCAGGCCACCTATGTGTCCGAGTTGTCTCAGACCAGCTCGGTGACGGTGCCGCCCGCGGCGGCGATCTTCTCCTTGGCGGAGCCGGAGACGGCGTCAACCGAAACCTGCAGCGCCACGGAGATCTCGCCCTGTCCGAGGACCTTGACGAGGTGGTTGTTGCGCACAGCGCCCTTGGCGACCAGACCGGCCACCGTGACCTCTCCACCCTCGGGGTAGAGCGTCGCGAGCTTGTCCAGGTTCACGACCTGGTACTCCGTGCGGAACGGGTTCTTGAAGCCCTTGAGCTTCGGGAGACGCATGTGGAGGGGCATCTGCCCACCCTCGAAGCGCTCCGGAACCTGGTAGCGGGCCTTGGTGCCCTTGGTGCCACGTCCGGCGGTCTTACCCTTGGACGCCTCGCCTCGACCCACGCGGGTCTTGGCGGTCTTGGCGCCCGGGGCAGGCCGGAGGTCGTGGGCCTTCAGCGGCTGGTTCTCCGCCATGTCAGTCGACCTCCTCAACCGTCACGAGGTGGCGGACGGTGTTAGCCATTCCGCGGAACTCGGGGCGGTCCTCCTTGACAACCACGTCGTGCAGGCGCTTGAGCCCGAGCGAACGAAGGGTGTCGCGGTGGTTCTGCTTGCTGCCGATGTACGACTTGGTCTGCGTGATCTTGAGGCGAGCCATCACACACCCGCCGCTCGGGCACGGAGGAGAGCGGCCGGGGCCACGTCCTCAAGCGGCAGACCGCGGCGGGCCGCGATCTCCTCGGGACGCTGCAGGCCCTGGAGGGCCGCCACCGTCGCGTGCACGATGTTGATCGGGTTCGAAGAACCGAGCGACTTCGACAGGATGTCGTGAACGCCGGCGCACTCAAGAACGGCGCGCACGGGGCCACCCGCGATCACACCGGTACCGGGGGAAGCAGGCTTGAGCAGGACAACGCCCGCGGCCTTCTCGCCCTGGATCGGGTGGGGGATGGTGCCCTGGATACGCGGAACCTTGAAGAAGCTCTTCTTGGCCTCTTCAACGCCCTTGGCGATGGCCGCGGGAACTTCCTTGGCCTTGCCGTATCCGACACCGACGCTGCCGTCACCGTCGCCCACCACGACCAGCGCGGTGAAGCTGAAGCGACGACCACCCTTCACGACCTTGGCGACACGGTTGATCGCGACGACACGCTCGACGTACGCGGTCTTCTCGGCGGCGCTGGCGCCGTCACGGCCCTTCCGGTCCCGCCGCTCGCCGCCACCGGCACCGCTTCCGCGGCGCTGGGGTCCAGCCATTGGAATTACCTCTCTCTGTTACGTCCGCTGTGCGTAGGAACCGGGGCTTAGAACTTCAGCCCGGCTTCACGGGCGGCGTCAGCCAGAGCGGCAATCCGCCCGGCGTACTGGTTGCCACCGCGGTCAAACACGACGGCCTCGACGCCTGCGGCCTTGGCGCGCTCGGCGACCAGGGCCCCGACCTGCTTGGCGAGGGCGCTCTTGTCACCCTCGACGCCGCGGATGGAAGCGTCGAGCGTCGACGCCGACGCGAGCGTGTGGCCCGCGATGTCGTCGATGACCTGAGCGACCATGTGGCGGTTCGAACGCGTCACAACCAAGCGCGGACGCTCGGGCGAACCGGAGATGTGCTTCCGGACGCGGATGTGGCGGCGCTTGAGGGCGGCACGCTTGTAGGCGTCGCCCTTGGCGATCTTTACACCGTATGCCATGGCTTACTTACCCGCCTTTCCGACCTTGCGGCGGATAACCTCGCCGGCGTACTTGACGCCCTTGGCCTTGTACGGGTCGGGCTTCCGCAGCTTGCGGATCTTCGCCGAGACCTCGCCGACCTTCTGCTTGTCGATGCCCTCGACAGTGAACTTCGTGGGCGACTCGACCTTGAAGGTGATGCCTTCGGGGGCCTCGATGAGGATCGGGTGGCTGTAGCCCAGGGCGAACTCCAGGTTGGAGCCCTTCGCCTGGACTCGGTAACCGACACCGCTGATTTCGAGCGCCTTGATGTATCCCGTGGTCACGCCGGTGATCATGTTCGCCACCAGCGTGCGGGACAGGCCGTGAAGGGCCTTGTTCTGACGCTCGTCGTTCGGGCGGACGACGTTCAGAACGCCGTCCTCACCCTTGGTGACCTCGATCGGCGCGGCGACGGTGTGCGAGAGGGAACCCTTGGGGCCCTTCACCGCGACCGTGCGGCCATCGATGGTGACGTCCACACCGGCGGGAACCTGGATGGGGAGCTTGCCGATTCGCGACATGAGCTTTTCCTCCGTTCCCGACTACCAGACGTAGGCGAGGACTTCCCCACCTACGCCCTTCTTGCTGGCCTGCTGGCCGGTCAGGAGACCGTGGGACGTGGAGATGATCGCCACGCCCAGGCCGCCCAGAACCTTCGGCAGATTGGTGGACTTTGCGTATACACGCAGACCCGGCTTCGAAATACGCTTGATGCCGGCGATCGAACGCTCGCGGTTCGGACCGAACTTCAGGTCGAGAACGAGGCTCTTGCCGACCTCGGCGTCCTCGACCTTCCAGCCGGTGATGAAGCCCTCCTGCTGGAGGATCTCCGCGATGTGCGACTTGATCTTGCTGTGCGGCATCTTGACGTCGTCGTGATACGCCGAGTTCGCGTTACGCAGACGCGTGAGCATGTCTGCGATGGGATCAGTCATGGTCATGAGTTGGCCTTCGGCCTCTCTCGCCGGGGTTTCCTGTATGCGCCATCCCTCTCCCCACTCAGTGGCGGGACGGGTGCGGTGCGGGGACCTACGGCGTAGTAAGTCGGTCTAGGGCGGCAGGCGCCCAACCACACAAGCCTACGGCATGTGGGGCCGGGCTCCTGCCGACCAGATACTTACCGAGAGCTTCCGGATAATCCCAACGCCCAGAGGGCGAAGGAGGATTACCAGGAGCTCTTGGTCACGCCCGGCAGCTCGCCACGGTGAGCCATCTCACGAAGGCACACGCGGCACAGGCCGAACTTGCGGTAGACGGAGTGGGGCCGGCCGCAGCGCTGGCAGCGGGTGTACCCGCGGACGCCGAACTTCGGCTTGCGGGCGGCCTTAGCGATCAGGGACTTCTTCGCCACGGTCAGTTCTCCTTGAACGGGAAGCCGAGGTGACGAAGGAGGGCACGACCCTCGTCGTCATTGGTCGCCGTGGTGACCACGGTGATGTCCATGCCCCGGACCCGGTCGATCTTGTCCTGGTCGATCTCGTGGAACATGACCTGCTCCGTGAGACCGAAGGTGTAGTTGCCACGGCCGTCGAACTGCTTCGGCGACAGGCCACGGAAGTCACGGATACGCGGAAGCGCGAGCGACAGCGTACGGTCCAGGAACTCCCACATGCGGTCACCGCGGAGGGTGACGTGGCAGCCGATCGGCTGCCCCTCGCGCAGCTTGAACTGCGCGATCGACTTGCGGGCCTTGGTGACGGCGGGCTTCTGGCCGGTGATCGTGGTGAGGTCGCGCACGGCGCCATCGATCAGCTTGGAGTCGCGGGCGGCGTCGCCCACACCCATGTTGACCACGATCTTGACCAGACCGGGGATCTGCATGACGTTCTCGTAGGAGAACTCCTCACGCAGCTTGCCGGCGATTTCCTCGCGGTAGCGCGTCTTGAGACGCGGCGCTGTGGTGGTAGTCATCAGATGTCCTCACCGGTGCGCTTGGCAACGCGGATCTTGTTGCCCTCGTCGTCAAAGCGGTAGCCGACGCGAGTAACGACCTTGTTGCCGTCCTTCTCAACAACCAGCTGCACGTTGCTGACGTGGACGGGGGCCTCGGTCGTCACAATGCCACCGGTCTGCGAACCGCGAGCGGTCTGACCGGCCTTCGTGTGCTTCTTGACCCGGTTGACACCCTCGACGAGGACGCGGTCCTGAGCAGGGTAGGCAACGATGACCTTGCCCTGCTTGCCCTTGTCCTTACCGGTGATGACCTGAACCAGGTCGCCCTTCTTGATCTTCATGCTTACAGCACCTCCGGCGCGAGCGAGATGATCTTCATGAACTTCTTCTCGCGCAGCTCACGGCCCACCGGGCCGAAGATACGGGTGCCGCGGGGGTCGCCGTCGTTCTTGAGAATGACAGCGGCGTTCTCGTCGAAGCGGATGTACGAGCCATCCTGACGACGACGCTCCTTGACGGTGCGAACGATGACGGCCTTGACGACGTCACCCTTCTTCACGTTGCCACCGGGGATCGCGTCCTTGACGGTGGCGACGATGACGTCACCGATGCCCGCGTAGCGGCGACCCGAGCCACCGAGAACACGGATGGTGAGAATTTCCTTCGCACCCGTGTTGTCGGCGACGCGCAGTCGCGACTCCTGCTGGATCACGTCTATCTCCTGATCGTCTGCCGGTTCCCGGCGGGGGCCGCTCCGTTACCGGAGCGAACCCCCACCGAGCCTGGCGGAACCTGCCTGAGAGGAATGCCTCTCAGGAATTACTTGGCCTTCTCAAGGATCTCGACGACGCGCCACCGCTTCGTGGCGGACAGCGGCCGGGTCTCCATGAGGATGACACGGTCGCCGACGCCGGCGGCGTTCTGCTCGTCGTGAGCCTTGAGCTTGTTCGTACGGCGGATGACCTTGCCGTACAGCGCGTGCTTGACGCGGTCCTCGACAGCGACGACGACGGTCTTGTCCATCTTGTCGCTGACGACGAGACCCTCACGGGTCTTACGGAAACCGCGGTCAGTGTTCGTCTCAGTCACAGTCTTCTCGCTCATCAGACGCTCTCCACCGTCTCGATGCCGAGCTCGCGCTCACGCATCAGGGTGTAGATCCGGGCGATGTCCTTACGGACGGACTTGAGCCGGCCGTGGTTTTCGAGCTGTCCGGTCGCCGCCTGGAAGCGGAGGTTGAACAGCTCTTCCTTGGCCTCGCGGAGCTTGTTGAGGAGCTCCTCGTTGCCCAGCTCGCGCAGCTCGGACGTCTTGGTACCGGCCGACATCACGACTCACCTGCCTCGCGCCGAACAATCCGGCACTTCATCGGAAGCTTGTGAGCAGCGCGGGTGAGCGCCTCACGAGCAATCTTCTCGTTCGGGTAGGACAGCTCGAACATCACCCGGCCCGGCTTGACGTTCGCGATCCACCACTCGGGAGAACCCTTACCGGAACCCATGCGGGTCTCGGCAGGCTTCTTCGTCAGGGGACGGTCCGGGTAGATGTTGATCCAGACCTTGCCGCCACGCTTGATGTGACGGGTCATCGCGATACGAGCGGACTCGATCTGACGGTTCGTCACGTACGCCGGGGTCAGCGCCTGGATGCCGTACTCGCCGAACGCAACCTGCGTGCCACCCTTGGACATGCCGCTGCGCTTCGGGTGGTGCTGCTTGCGGTGCTTGACCCTACGGGGGATCAGCATTTCGGTCAGGCCTCCGTTCCGGTGCTCTCAGCCGCCGGAGCAGCGGCGGGCGCGTCGGCCTTGGGGGCCTCGGCGGCCGGAGCCGACTGCTGCGGCTTGCGGCCGCGACCGCCACGCTCGCCACCGCGGCCACCGCGGCCGGCCGGACGGTCAGCGCCGCCACGGGCCGGGCGGTTGCCCGCACGGGCAGCAGCGTTCTCGGCGCGGACCTCGGCGATGTTCTTGACGTCGCCCTTGTAGATCCAGACCTTCACACCGATGCGGCCGAAGGTCGTCTTGGCCTCGAAGAAGCCGTAGTCGACGTTCGCGCGGAGCGTGTGCAGGGGCACACGGCCCTCGCGGTAGAACTCCGAGCGGGACATCTCGGCGCCGCCGAGACGACCGCCGCACTGGATCTTGATGCCCTTGGCGCCGGCCTTCATCGTGCTCTGCATGCTCTTGCGCATGGCACGACGGAAGGAGACGCGGGAGGAGAGCTGCTCGGCGACGGCCTGGGCCACCAGCTGAGCGTCGACCTCGGGGTTCTTGACCTCAAGGATGTTCAGCTGGACCTGCTTGCCGGTCAGCTTCTCCAGCTCGCCACGGATGCGATCGGCCTCGGCGCCGCGGCGGCCGATGACGATGCCCGGACGGGCGGTGTGGATGTCAACGCGGACGCGGTCGCGGGTGCGCTCGATCTCGACCTTCGAGATGCCGGCCCGCTCCATGCCCTTCGTCATCATGCGACGAATGGCGACGTCTTCCTTGACGTAGTCCTTGTACAGCTTGTCGGCGTACCAACGGGACTTGAAGTCCGTGGTAATGCCGAGCCGGAACCCGTGCGGGTTTACCTTCTGGCCCATTACCGGGTTCCTTCCTTGCTGCTGACGACCACGGTGATGTGGCTGGTCCGCTTACGGATCCGGTAGGCACGGCCCTGAGCACGCGGACGGAACCGCTTCAGGGTCGGACCCTCGTCCACAAACGCCTCGCTGATGACCAGCGAAGAAGCGTCGGGGTGGTCGTAGTTGTGTGCAGCGTTGGCGATGGCGCTGTCAAGCACCTTGCCAACCGGCACGCTCGCGGCCTGCGGGGCGAAACGCAGGACCGCCTGAGCCTCCGTGGCATCCATGCCACGGATGAGGTCCACCACTCGGCGGGCCTTCATGGGCGTGACGCGGATGTACCGCGCCTGGGCCCTGGCTTCCATGGTTGTCCCTTCGGTGTGAGTCATAGTCGTTTCCACCCCGCGCTAGCGGCGCTTCGACTTCCGGTCGTCCTTGACGTGGCCGCGGAAGGTGCGAGTCGGCGAGAACTCGCCGAGCTTGTGGCCGACCATCGACTCGGTGACGAACACCGGGACGTGGATCTTGCCGTTGTGCACCGCGATGGTGTGACCCAGCATGGCCGGGATGATCATCGAGCGACGGGACCAGGTCTTGATGACGTTCTTGGTGCCGGCTTCGTTCTGTACGTCCACCTTCTTGACGAGGTGGCCGTCGACGAAGGGCCCCTTCTTGAGACTGCGCGGCATCTAAACCCGCTCCTAGCGCTTCTTGTTCGTCTTGCGGCGGCGGACGATGTACTTGCTCGATGCCTTCTTCGGCGAGCGAGTACGACCCTCCTTCTGACCCCACGGCGAGACCGGGTGACGTCCACCGGAGGTCTTGCCTTCACCACCACCGTGCGGGTGGTCGACCGGGTTCATCGCAACACCGCGGACGGACGGGCGAACGCCCTTCCAGCGCATGCGACCGGCCTTGCCCCAGTTGATGTTCGACTGCTCGGCGTTGCCGACCTCACCGATCGTGGCGCGGCAGCGGGCGTCGACCAGGCGGATCTCACCCGACGGCATACGAAGGTGGGCCATGGTGCCCTCCTTCGCCAGCAGCTGCACGGAGGCACCCGCGGAACGGGCGAACTTCGCGCCGCCGCCGGGCCGCAGCTCGATGGCGTGGATGGTCGTACCGACCGGGATGTTGCGCAGCGCCAGGTTGTTACCGGGCTTGATGTCGGCGGCCGGGCCGTTCTCGACACGGTCGCCCTGACCCAGGCCGCGCGGCGCGATGATGTAGCGCTTCTCGCCGTCGGCGTAGTGCAGGAGCGCGATGCGCGCGGTGCGGTTCGGGTCGTACTCGATGTGCGCGACCTTGGCCGGCACGCCGTCCTTGTCGTGACGACGGAAGTCGATCACGCGGTAGGCGCGCTTGTGGCCACCACCCTGGTGGCGAACGGTCACACGACCGGTGTTGTTACGGCCGCCCTTGCTGTGCAGGGGGCGGACCAGCGACTTCTCCGGCGTGGACCGCGTGATCTCGACAAAGTCGGCGACGCTGGAGCCACGACGGCCCGGGGTCGTCGGCTTGTACTTGCGGATACCCATTTCTCAGTCCTCGTCCGATTCCGGACGACTCGACCTCCGTTAGGAGGTCGGGCCGCCGAAGATGTCGATTCGGTCGCCCTCAGCGAGGGTCACGATGGCGCGCTTGGTGTCAGCGCGCTTGCCGAAACCGGTCTTGGTGCGCTTGCGCTTACCCTGACGGTTGATCGTGTTGACCCCGGTGACCTTGACCGAGAAGACCGCTTCGACGGCCTGCTTGATCTGGGTCTTGTTGGAGCCGGGCGCGACGATGAACGTGTACTTGTTCTCGTCGAGCAGCGCGTAGCTCTTCTCCGAAACAACCGGCTTGACGAGAACGTCACGCGGGTCGGAGTAGGTCTTGCTGGTAACGGTCGCCTCGCTCATCAGGCGTCGCTCCCTTCGGTCTCAGCGGTCTGGGGGCCAGACACGAAGGACTCGAAAGCGGCCTGAGTGAAGACCACGTCGTCAGAGACGATCACGTCGTACGTGTTCAGCTGGCCCGGGTCCAGGATGTGCACCTGGGGCAGGTTGCGTGCGGAGAGCCACGCGGCCTCGTCGTTGCGGTCGACGACCAGGAGCACGTTCTTGCGCTCCGAGATCTTGCCGAACAGCGACTTCGCTGCCTTCGTGGAGACCGCGGCACCCTCGACCACGCCGGTGACGACGTGGATGCGGGAGTGGCGCGCCCGGTCGGAGAGGGCACCGCGCAGGGCGGCGGCCTTCATCTTCTTGGGGGTGCGCTGCGAGTAGTCACGCGGCTGCGGGCCGTGGACGACGCCACCGCCGACGAACTGCGGTGCGCGGGTCGAACCCTGGCGCGCGCGGCCGGTGCCCTTCTGGCGGTAAGGCTTGCGCCCACCACCGCGGACCTCGCCACGACGCTTGGTCTTGTGCGTGCCCTGACGGGCAGCTGCCAGCTGTGCGACAACGACCTGGTGGATCAGCGGAACGCTGGTCTTCGCGTCGAAGATCTCCGCGGGGAGCTCGACGGTACCGGCCTTGTCGCCTGCCGGCGAAAGGATGTCAATGGTGCTCATTACCTCAAGCCCCCTTGGCCGCGGTACGGACCAGGACGAGGCCGCCGTTCGGACCGGGGACCGCGCCCTTGATGAGCAGCAGACCCTTCTCCGCGTCAACCGCGTGGATGGTCAGGTTCTGGGTGGTGACGCGCTCGTTACCCATCCGACCGGCCATGCGCATGCCCTTGAAGACACGCCCAGGGGTGGCACAGCCACCGATCGAACCGGGGGAACGGTGCTTGCGCTGGACGCCGTGGCCGGCGCCGAGGCCCTTGAAGTTGTGACGCTTCATGACACCGGCGAAGCCCTTGCCCTTGCTCTTGCCCGTGACGTCAACCTTGACGCCGGACTCGAACACCTCGGCATTGATCTCCTGGCCCAGCGTGTACTCGCTGGCGTCAGGGGTGCGGAGCTCCACCAGGTGGCGGCGCGGGGTGACGTCGGCCTTGGCGAAGTGACCCTTGAGGGGCTTGTTCACCTTGCGCGGGTCAATCTCGCCGAAGGCGATCTGGACCGACTCGTAGCCGTCGCTGTCGTTCGTACGGACCTGCGTCACGACGCACGGACCGGCCTTGACGACGGTCACCGGGACAACCCGGTTGTTCTCGTCCCAGACCTGGGTCATGCCGAGCTTCTCGCCCAGGACGCCCTTGATGTTCTTGCTCATCTCGGCCCGTCCCCTCAGAGCTTGATCTCGATGTCGACGCCCGCCGGCAGGTCGAGGCGCATCAGCGAGTCAACCGTCTTCGGCGTGGGGTCGAGAATGTCGATGAGGCGCTTGTGCGTGCGCATCTCGAAGTGCTCGCGCGAGTCCTTGTACTTGTGCGGCGACTTGATGACGCAGTACACGTTCTTCTCAGTGGGCAGCGGCACCGGGCCTGCGACCGACGCACCAGTGCGGGTCACCGTCTCGACGATCTTCTTCGCCGAGGAGTCGATGACCTCGTGGTCGTAGGCCTTGAGCCGGATGCGGATCTTCTGTCCCGCCATGGCTACTAGTAGTCCTGTCTCTCGTAACGCTCTGGAACCCGGGGTTCTGATTACTCCGCCTCCGACCCACGCGGTCGGGCGTGTCGCATCCCCTCTACGAAAATCTCCCGAAGAAGATCCCAACCAAGGGGGTGCGGGCCTGAGACCGCGGATGCCGGGGGAGGAACCCCACCGGGTGCCTGGCCGGTGGCACACATACGCTTCCCGAAAGATTCCCGTACGTCCGGCCCATGGGGCCGACGAGTACTGTGGGACTCGCTTCCGGTCCTCCCGGCGGGAGGCGCGCAGCATTGACACTCAACCGAGCAACCTGGTCAGTGTGCCATACGGGGTGTGAGCCTGGCCAATCGGCCGGGGATCTTACCCCCCGGGGATGAATGGTCAAACGCGGGCACGCCTCCGCGACCCCCGCTCCCCTCCCCCGGCGGGGTAATTCGGTCGAGCGCCGCGACCCCCCGCCCCTACAGTGACCGGCCGGACCAGGCACGTCACCGGGGGCGGGAATCCATGCGTACGCACTATCCGCGGACACCGCATCTGCCCTGGTCACCGGGGGCCACCTCGGACGACGTACGGCTCACCGGCCACACGGACCTCGCCGGACTCACCGGCTCCGAGGTCGTGGTCACCGAGAAGCTGGACGGCGAGAACACCACGCTCTACACCGACGGGCTGCACGCCCGCTCCCTCGACTCGGCGCACCACCCCTCCCGGGCCCGGGTCAAAGCACTCCAGGGACGCGTCGGCCCCCGCATCCCAGCGGGTTGGCGGATCTGCGGCGAGAACGTGTTCGCCCGGCACTCCATCCCGTACGAGGACCTCGCGGGCCACTTCTACGGCTTCTCCGTCTGGGCCGGGGACACCTGCCTGGGGTGGGACCGGACGGTGGCGTTCCTGCACGGCCTCGGCATCCCGACCCCGCCGGTGCTGTGGCGCGGGGTGTTCGACGCCCGCGCGGAACGGACGCTGCGCGCGCTGCGCCTGGACACCGGCCGCCAGGAGGGTTACGTCGTCCGCCCCGCCGGGAGCTTCCCGGCCGCCGAGTTCGGGCGGCGGGTCGCCAAATGGGTACGGCCGGACCACGTCGTCACGGACACGCACTGGATGCACGCGGCGGTGGTGGAGAACGCGCTGGGCCCGGCCGCCGCGCTCTGGGACGTGCGCTCGGGCGCCCCGGTCGACCCGGCGGCGCTCGCGCTCGCCGTCACGCCCGCTTCGGCCGGGGCCGGTGGCGTTTCCGCCGGGGCCGGTGACGCGTCCGCCGCCCGCGCGGCGGCCGACGCCCTGGACGCGCTGGGCCTCACCGGCGACGACCGGCTGTCCGGAGTACTGGCCGCCCTGCTGCACCGCACCCGGCGCGCCGCCCTGGCCCCCGTCCTGGCGGGCCCGCTCGGCATGCCGCTCGCCCGCCGCGTCGCGGACCTGGTGGGGCTGGCCCCCTCGCTGCACCGCCCGTACCCGGACGAGGAGCGGCGCGGCGGGCTGGCGCGGATGTCGCTCGCCGCCCGGCTGCCGGTGCTGCACGCGGTGGCCGGCGCCCTGGCCGCGAGCCCGGAGGCCCGCGAGCAGGTGGAGTGGTCGCGGCTGCACGCGGAGGAGGTGGCCGAGCCGGCCGGGCTCCGGGAGGCGTTCGCGGAGCTGGAGCCTGCCGCCGCGGACCGCTGCCTGGCGCAGGCCCGCGAGGCGTACGCGCTGGGCCGGATCAGCACCGCCGAGGAGGCGGTGGCCGCGACCTGGCGGTGGCGGGACGGCGGCTTCCCCCGCCTGATCCACCTGGTCGGCCCGTCCGGCAGCGGCAAGAGCACCTTCGGCCGCGCCCTGCCGGGCACCGACACCTATATATCCCTCGACGACCTGCGCCTCGCCCGTGGCTCGCGCGCCGACCAGAGTGCCAACGCGGACGTCCTGCGCGAGGGGCTGCGCCGCCTGGACGAGGCGCTGGTCCCCGGCGCCACCGTGGTCTGGGACGCCACCTCGCTCAACCCGCACCAGCGCAACCCGGTGCACGCGGCCGCCCACCGCCGCGACGCCCTGCTCACCCACGCCGTGGCCTGGACCGGCGAGGCCGAACTGACCGCGCGCAACACCCGGCGCGCCCACCCGGTTCCCCCGGAGGTCCTGGCCTCCCAGCTGCGCCGGTTCGTACCCCCGTACCCGGGCCGGGCGCACCGCACCTGGTACATCGGCAGCAGCACGACCGTGGAGGACCGGGCCTGATGCGTACGAGCGAGGACATCTACCACCGGGTCCGCTGGGACCCCCGGTTCGACCCCGCGCGCTTCGTCCTGGGCGTCGCCCAGCGCGGCCGGGACCCCAAGCGCGTACCGCTGGAACGGTTCACCCCGGGCGGGGACATCCCCTGGCACCGGGTGCTCTTCTTCGAGGCGGACGGCGAGGTGGTGTGGGACCGGTCCACTGGCACGGACCGGATCGACGCGACGGACGCCGGCCGGATCCGCACTCCGCGCAGACTCCCGTCCCCCTACTTCACGTCCCGCGTGCCGCACGCGTACTCCCCTGCCACGGGCACCTGGGAACCGGCAGCGGCGCCGGTCGGACAGGCGAGTCGGGCGACGCCGCTCACCGTGCTGACCTGGAACACCCTCTGGGACCGGTACGACGCCGACCGGATCGACACGGCCCGCCGCCGGCCCCTGCTGCTCGACGCGCTGCGCGCGGCGGACGCGGACGTCATCGCACTCCAGGAGGCGGAGCCCGCACTGCTGGACCTGCTACTGGGGACCGGCTGGGTGCGCGACGGGTACACGGTCGCCACGGAACCGGCGGGCCGGGACGTGGCGGACTGCGGTCTGCTGCTGCTCAGCCGGCTCCCCGTGCGCGAGGCCGGGCTGCACGTCCTCGGCCCGCACAAGGCGGTGGCGGCAGCCGTCGTGGACACCGCCGGGGGCCCCGTCACCGTGGCCGTGACCCACCTCAGCAGCGACCACTCCCCTGCGGGAGCCACCCGCCGTGACACCGAACTGGCCGATCTGGCAACGGGGTTGGCGGGCGTCGAGGGCGAGGTGCTGCTCGTCGGGGACTTCAACGACGGCGGCGACCACCCGCAGACCCGGCTGGCGATGACGGACGCGTGGCACCAGGTCCACGGCCCCGCCGACCACGCCCCGACCTTCGACCCGTCCGCGAACCCCCTGGCGGCTGTCTCCTCCCTGTCAGGGCGGGTCTCCCGGCTGGACAGGGTGCTGCTGCGCACGGAGCGCCTCCGGGCCCGTACCGCGACCCTGACCGGCGTCGCCCCCGGCCCGGCCGGACTCCACATCTCCGACCACTACGGGGTACGGGTGGAGCTGGGCCCGCCCGTACCGGCGGCGACGGAAGAACTCACGGAACGGATCGCCGCCGCCCTCCCCGGCGCCCGGGTCCACGTCGTCGGCTCCCGCCGCATGGGCTGCGCGCTGCCGGACGCGGACCTGGACCTGGTGGCGGCGCTACCGGGCGCGCCCGCTCCGTCGGAGCTGCTGCAACAGCTGACCGCCGCGCTCCCCGGGGCCCGGGACGTCCGCGAGGTGACGGGCGCCCGGGTGCCCGGCCTGCGCTTCCAGCTGGACGGGCTCGGCGTCGACCTGGTCACCGTGGCGACGGGGTCGCTCCCCCCGGCCGACGCGGTCGGCCACCGCGCGGACCTGGGCGAGGCGGCGGCGATCGCGCTGAGCGCGGTGAGCGACGCGGAGGCGGTACTCGCGGCGACGGAACCCCACGGGGCGTCCTTCGCGACTCTCGCCCGGAACGTCAAGGCCTGGGCCCGGGCCCGAGGCCTGGACTCCGCCCCCTGCGGCGGCCTCCCGGGCCTGGCCTGGACCCTCCTCGCGGCCCGCACCGCGCACGACTCGGACGACCTGCCACCCCTCGGACTGCTCCGACACTTCTTCGCGACCTGGGCGGCGTGGAACTGGGACGAACCGGTGGGCGGGGGCAGCGCTGCGGCGACCGCTGCCCCGGTCACGGTGCTGACTCCTACCGCCCCGATACGTTCCTGCACCACGCAGGTCTCCGCCGCCGGCCGCGATCTCCTCGCCGCCGAGCTGTACCGCGCCTGGGAGATCCTGGAGGCCGCGGAGGACGGCGCGGAGCCGCGCCCCCTGCTCTGCGCCCCGCCCGTACCCCAGGACCGCCACACCTCCTGGGCCCTCGCCTCCGCGCGCCCCGGCCCGGACGAGGGCCGACTGCGCGGCCGCCTCCTGGCCCTGCGCACCGCCCTCGACGAGGCGGGCGCACCCGACACCTATATATGGCCGCGCCCGCTCACGGCCGACGGCCGCACGGGGTACGCGATCGGCCTGGGCGCGACGCCACCGGACGGGCACCGGCTGGCGGAGATCGGGGCGGAGGTGCTGCGCGGAATCCCGGATGCCTCACTGTCCCCGGTGGGCCTGCCGGCACTGCGGTCGAGCGGGGACGCGGCGTTCGCGGACCACTGAAAAACCCACCCGCCCCGGTCCTGACCTGGTCACTCACACGGGTGATATATGACAACTGGGCCTGATTCAGCCCGGGTTGACTGGCATATGCTCGCGGCAACATCCCTCAACTCCGAACGGACCTGCATGGTCAGCTCACCCCACGAGGCGATGCACCGCATCTTCCAGGAGTACCCGGGGCTCTTCTCCCGCGTGTCCGAAGTGCTCGGCGTCGACCTCCCGCAGCCCACCTCGGCCACCGTTCTGCCCACCGACCTCACCGAGGCCAAACCCGTCGAGCGCCGGGTAGACACCCTCCTGCGCATCGAAACAGAGACCGACGGCCCCTTCCTCCTCGCCATTGAGGCCCAGGGCAAGAAGGACCGACGCAAGACGACCAGCTGGCCCTACTACGTCAGCTACCTCCACAACAGATACGACGGTCTGCCCGTCCTCCTCCTGGTCGTCTGCCAGGACCACGCCACCGCCGAATGGGCCGCCCGGCCCCTCACCATCGGCCTCCGCCAATGGCCGACCCTCACCCTCAACCCGCTCGTCGCAGGCCCTCACAACATGCCCGTCATCACCAACGTGGCCGAGGCGCGCAAGTACCTCGCACTCGCCACCCTCGCCGCCATCACACTGAAAACGCTCTCCGCAGCACTGCGCGAGGCGCCGGAACCCATGGTCGAACTCACCGCACAGGGCCTGGGCAACCGCCCGGCCGCACAACAGTGGAGGAACCTGGTGGCCGTGGATACCTCTTTCTACAAGTCCTTCATGTCAGAAGAGATCCGGGACGAAGGACGCGCCCAGGGCATGGAGAAGAGCCTCCTCCTGATCCTCCAGGCACGCGGCATCGCCGTCACCGACGAGACCCGCGAAAAGATCAGCACCTGCACCGACCTCCAGCTCCTGCGCCGCTGGCTCACTCGGGCCGCCACCGCAACCACCGCCGAGGACGTCTTCGCCGAGGACAACTGACCCCGGCCCCGGGCCCCGGCTCTGGCAGAATCCCGCCATGCGTGTACGTACCACTCGGGCCTGGACGCTGCGCCCCGCCACCCCTGAGGATCTTGAGGCCATAGTCGAGATCCGGGCCGTCGTGATGCGCCCGGATCTCGTCCGGCTCGGGCGCTACGACGAACACCGGGTGCGCCAGCGGCTGCGGGACTCTTATCTGCCGGAGTACACCTCGATCATCGTCGTGGACGGGCGCTTCGGCGGGAGTGTCACCCTCCGGCCCGCCGAGGGCGGCCTGTGCCTGGAGAACTTCTTCCTCGCCGGGGAGCTCCAGGGCGCGGGCATCGGCTCGGCGGTGCTGCGTGAGCTGCTGGCCCGTACCGACGCCGAAGGGGTCACCGTCCGGCTCAACGTGTTGCGGGGCAGCGCGGCCCGGCGGCTGTACGAGCGGCACGGGTTCATCCTGGAGCGCGAGGATCCGGTCGACGTGTTCATGGTGCGCAGTCCCGGCGCCACCGCCTGAGCCACGCGCCCGGCGCATGGAATACAGAAGGGCCCCCTCCCACCGCTCGCGCGGTGGGAGGGGGCCCTTCTCGGTGCTCTTGTGCGGAGCTACCAGGTCAGACGCTCAAGTAATTACTTGAGGATCTTGGTGACCTGGCCGGCGCCCACGGTCCGGCCACCCTCACGGATGGCGAACTTCAGGCCCTCTTCCATGGCGACCGGCTGGATCAGCGCGACGTCCATGAGGGTGTTGTCACCCGGCATGACCATCTCGGTGCCCTCGGGAAGGGTCACAACGCCCGTCACGTCCGTGGTACGGAAGTAGAACTGCGGGCGGTAGTTGTTGAAGAAGGGGGTGTGACGGCCACCCTCGTCCTTCGACAGGATGTAGGCCTGGGCCTGGAACTCGGTGTGCGGCGTGACCGAACCGGGCTTGATGATGACCTGGCCGCGCTCGACGTCCTCGCGCTTGATGCCACGGAGGAGCAGACCGACGTTCTCACCGGCCTGGCCCTCGTCGAGCAGCTTGCGGAACATCTCGATGCCGGTGACCGTGGTGGTGGTCTTCTCGGTCTTGATACCGACGATGTCGACGGTCTCGTTGACCTTGAGGACACCACGCTCGATACGACCGGTGACGACGGTGCCACGACCGGTGATCGTGAAGACGTCCTCGATCGGCATCAGGAACGGCTTCTCGACGTCACGCTCGGGCTGCGGGATGGACTCGTCGACGGCCTTCATCAGGTCGAGGACGGTCTGGCCCCACTCCTTGTCACCCTCAAGAGCCTTGAGCGCCGAGACCTTGACGACCGGAAGGTCGTCGCCCGGGAACTCGTACTCGGAGAGGAGCTCACGGACCTCAAGCTCGACGAGCTCCAGGATCTCCTCGTCGTCCACCATGTCGGCCTTGTTCAGCGCGACGACGATGTACGGAACGCCGACCTGGCGGGCCAGGAGCACGTGCTCCTTGGTCTGCGGCATCGGGCCGTCGGTCGCGGCGACGACGAGGATGGCGCCGTCCATCTGCGCCGCACCCGTGATCATGTTCTTGATGTAGTCAGCGTGACCCGGGCAGTCGACGTGAGCGTAGTGACGCTGCTCCGTCTGGTACTCGACGTGCGCGATCGAGATGGTGATACCGCGCTGGCGCTCTTCGGGAGCCTTGTCGATCTGGTCGAAGGCCGAGGCCTCGTTCAGGTCCGGGTACGCGTCGTGCAGCACCTTGGTAATGGCGGCCGTGAGGGTCGTCTTACCGTGGTCAATGTGACCGATGGTGCCGATGTTGACGTGCGGCTTAGTCCGCTCGAACTTTGCCTTCGCCACTGGGTCCTCCTGCGGAGTGGTTCTGTACGCCTTGCTTCATCGGCGCCAGGTGATCTTTGCTGGGATGCCGGGACCCGGGGGCATTCGGCACAGTGCTTGCGCGCTGTGCCGAATGCCCCGCCGGGCTCCGGTGACAAGCCTAAAGCGTGAGCTCGGGAGAGTTACTCGCCCTTGGCCTTCGCGATGATCTCCTCGGCGACGTTCCGCGGAACCTCGGCGTAGGAGTCGAACTGCATCGAGTAGCTTGCGCGACCCGAGGTCTTGCTGCGGAGGTCTCCGACGTAGCCGAACATCTCCGAGAGGGGCACGAGGCCCTTCACGACGCGAGCGCCGTGACGCTCCTCCATGGCCTGGATCTGGCCACGGCGGGAGTTGAGGTCGCCGATCACGTCGCCCATGTAGTCCTCGGGGGTGGTGACCTCCACGGACATCATCGGCTCCATGAGCACGGGGGACGCCTTGCGGGCACCCTCCTTGAACGCCTGCGAACCGGCGATCTTGAAGGCCAGCTCCGAGGAGTCGACCTCGTGGTAACCACCGTCGAGAAGGGTGACGCGGACGCCCACCATCTCGTAGCCGGCCAGGATGCCGAACTGCATGGCTTCCTGAGCACCCGCGTCCACCGAGGGGATGTACTCCCGGGGGATGCGGCCACCGGTGACCTTGTTGACGAACTCGTACGACGCGTCGCCGCCCTCAATGGGCTCGATGGCGATCTGCACCTTCGCGAACTGGCCGGTACCACCAGTCTGCTTCTTGTGCGTGTAGTCGATGCGCTCGACGGCCTTGCGGATCGTCTCGCGGTACGCGACCTGCGGCTTGCCGACGTTCGCCTCGACGCGGAATTCGCGCTTCATGCGGTCGACGAGCACTTCGAGGTGAAGCTCGCCCATACCACCGATGATGGTCTGGCCGGTCTCCTCGTCGGAGTGCACCTGGAAGGAGGGGTCCTCCTCGGAGAGGCGCTGGATGGCGACACCCAGCTTCTCCTGGTCGCCCTTGGACTTCGGCTCGATGGCGACCTCGATGACCGGCGCCGGGAAGTCCATGGACTCCAGGATCACCGGGTTCTTGTCGTCACAGAGCGTCTCACCGGTCGTGGTCTGCTTGAGCCCCATGACAGCGATGATGTCGCCCGCGCCCACCGACGCGATCTCCTCACGCTTGTTCGCGTGCATGCGGTAGATCTTGCCGATGCGCTCCTTCTTGCCCTTGACCGAGTTCAGCACCGCGGTGCCGGCCTCAAGGCGACCGGAGTAGATCCGGACGAAGGTGAGCTTTCCGAGGTGCGGGTCGCTCGCGATCTTGAACGCCAGGCCGGAGAACGGCTCGTCGTCCGAAGGCTTGCGCTCGATGACCTTCTCGGGGTCCTTGACGTCGTGGCCCTCGATGGCCTCGACGTCCAGGGGCGAAGGCAGGTAACGGACGACCGCGTCGAGCAGGGGCTGGACGCCCTTGTTCTTGAACGCGGTGCCACAGAACACCGGGGTGACCGTGACGGAGTCGGCGGAACCCTTCGACGCGAGGGTGATCCGGCGCAGCGCCTCGTGCAGCTGGTCCTCGGTGGGCTCGACGCCCTCCAGGTACAGCTCCATCATCTCGTCGTCGTTCTCGGAGACGGCCTCAAGGAGCTTGCCGCGCCATTCCTCTGCGGCCTCCTTCAGGTTGTCCGGGATCTCGATGACGTTGTACATCTCGCCCTTGGCGGCCTCTTCGGGGTAAACGAAGGCCTTCATCGACACGAGGTCGACGACACCCGTGAAGTCGGCCTCCGCGCCGATGGGGAGCTGCATGACGATCGGGACAGCGCCGAGGCGCTCGACGATCATGTCGACACAACGGAAGAAGTCGGCACCGGTGCGGTCGAGCTTGTTGACGAAGCAGATACGCGGCACGCCGTAGCGGTCCGCCTGACGCCAGACGGTCTCGGACTGCGGCTCGACGCCGGCCACACCGTCGAACACGGTGACAGCGCCGTCGAGGACGCGGAGCGAACGCTCCACCTCGACGGTGAAGTCGACGTGACCCGGGGTGTCGATGATGTTGATCGTGTGGTCAACATCGTTGAGCGGCCAGTGGCAGGTCGTCGCGGCGGACGTGATCGTGATGCCGCGCTCCTGCTCCTGCTCCATCCAGTCCATCGTGGCAGCGCCGTCGTGGACTTCACCGATCTTGTACGAAACGCCGGTGTAGAAGAGGATCCGCTCAGTGGTGGTCGTCTTGCCCGCGTCGATGTGGGCCATGATCCCAATGTTGCGGACCTTGGCCAGGTCAAGCGAAGTGGTGGCCATAAGGCTCAATCTTCTCTCGGTCTCGATGGGGTAAGCGACTACCAGCGGTAGTGCGCGAAGGCCTTGTTCGACTCGGCCATCTTGTGGGTGTCCTCGCGCTTCTTGACGGCAGCGCCAAGACCGTTGGAGGCGTCGAGCAGCTCGTTCATGAGCCGCTCGGTCATCGTCTTCTCGCGACGGGCGCGGGAGTAACCGACGATCCAACGCAGCGAGAGGGTGGCGGCACGACCGGGCTTGACCTCGATCGGCACCTGGTAGGTGGCGCCACCGACACGGCGGGACTTGACCTCAAGCGAGGGCTTGACGTTCTCAAGCGCGCGCTTCAGCGTGATGACCGGGTCAGCGCCGGTCTTCTCGCGGAGGCCTTCCATGGCGCCGTACACGATCCGCTCGGCGGTGGAACGCTTGCCGTCGAGGAGGATCTTGTTGATCAGCGAGGTGACAAGAGGAGAGCTGTAGACCGGGTCAATGATGACCGGGCGCTTCGGGGCGGGGCCCTTACGAGGCATTCTTACTTCTCCTTCTTGGCGCCGTAGCGGCTGCGGGCCTGCTTGCGGTTCTTGACACCCTGGGTATCAAGGGAGCCGCGGATGATCTTGTAACGAACACCCGGCAGGTCCTTCACACGGCCACCACGCACGAGCACGATGGAGTGCTCCTGCAGGTTGTGTCCCTCACCCGGGATGTAGGCCGTGACCTCGATACCGGAGGTCAGACGCACACGCGCGACCTTACGGAGCGCCGAGTTCGGCTTCTTCGGGGTGGTCGTGAACACACGCGTGCAGACGCCGCGGCGCTGGGGAGAACCCTCAAGCGCGGGCGTCTTGTTCTTCTCGACCTTGTCCTGCCGGCCCTTCCGGACCAGCTGCTGAATCGTAGGCACTACTTCTCCGGTTTCTGTGTGCCGTCGGTGAAACTAACCTGGAACAACTCCGACCCACGCGGTCGGGTGTGTCGGATACTGCGGGTCACTGCCCTGAAGGCGGTTCATCCACAGATCACGGTGGCCAAAGACGGGCTCGCCGTGCGGTTGAGGACACGCACACGAGCCCAGGCACACCCCAGGCACAAGGTCTGATCGTACCTACCGCATCGACTCCGGTCAAAACAAGTGCTGTCCACCCGGACGCGCCATCCGGGCGAGCCTCTCACCAGGAGCGCTCCGCCGGCCCGTGCACGACCGGCGGGGGGCACCCGCACCACGCCGGAGGGCGGCCACCCCGCGTACGGGATGACCGCCCTCCGGTCGTATCAGGCGACTCGCCTACTGGTTGTACGGACCGTAGTCGTAGTCCTCCAGCGGGACGGCCTGGCCGGAGCCGGTGCCGAACGGCGAGTAGTCGATGTCGTCGTAGCCGACGGCCGAGTACATCGCGGCCTTGGCCTCCTCGGTCGGCTCGACCCGGATGTTGCGGTAGCGGGACAGACCCGTACCGGCCGGGATGAGCTTACCGATGATGACGTTCTCCTTGAGGCCGATCAGGGAGTCGGACTTGGCGTTGATCGCCGCGTCCGTCAGGACCCTGGTCGTCTCCTGGAAGGAAGCCGCGGACAGCCACGACTCCGTCGCCAGCGAGGCCTTGGTGATACCCATCAGCTGCGGACGGCCGGAGGCGGGGTGACCGCCCTCGGTGACCACACGACGGTTCTCGGTCTCGAACTTCGAACGCTCGACGAGCTCGCCCGGCAGGAGTTCCGCGTCGCCGGACTCGATGATCGTCACGCGGCGGAGCATCTGCCGGATGATGATCTCGATGTGCTTGTCGTGGATCGACACGCCCTGCGAGTTGTAGACCTTCTGGACTTCGCCGACCAGGTGGACCTGGACCGCGCGCTGACCGAGGATCCGCAGCACGTCGTGCGGGTTGGTGGCACCCACGGTGAGCTTCTGGCCCACCTCGACGTGGTCGCCCTCGCCCACCAGCAGACGGGCGCGCTTGGAGATCGGGAACGGGATCTCCTCGCTGCCGTCGTCCGGCGTGACGACGAGCTTCTTCGTCTTCTCGGTCTCCTCGATCCGGACCCGGCCCGCGGACTCCGAGATCGGGGCGACACCCTTCGGCGTACGGGCTTCGAAGAGCTCGACGACTCGGGGCAGACCCTGGGTGATGTCGTCACCGGCCACACCACCGGTGTGGAAGGTACGCATCGTCAGCTGGGTGCCGGGCTCACCGATGGACTGGGCGGCGATGATGCCGACCGCCTCACCGATGTCGACCAGCTTGCCGGTGGCGAGCGAGCGTCCGTAGCAGAAGGCACAGGTGCCGACCGCGGACTCACAGGTCAGGACCGAACGGGTCTTGACCTCCTCGACGCCGGCGCCCACCAGGGCGTCGATCAGGACGTCACCGAGGTCGACGTTGGCAGGCGCGATGACCTTGCCGTCGATGACGACGTCCTCCGCGAGCATGCGGGCGTAGACCGAGGTCTCGACGTCCTCCGTCTTGCGGAGCACGCCGTCGGCGCCCTTGACCGCGATCTTCAGCTTGAGGCCGCGGTCGGTGCCGCAGTCCTCCTCGCGAATGATCACGTCCTGCGAGACGTCCACCAGACGACGGGTCAGGTAACCCGAGTCGGCGGTACGCAGGGCGGTGTCCGCCAGACCCTTACGGGCACCGTGCGTGGAGATGAAGTACTCCAGAACGGTGAGGCCCTCGCGGAAGGACGCCTTGATGGGACGCGGAATCGTCTCGTTCTTGGCGTTGGACACCAGACCACGCATACCGGCGATCTGACGCATCTGCATCATGTTTCCTCGGGCACCCGAGTCAACCATCATGAAGATGGGGTTCGTCTTGGGGAAGTTCGCGTTCATCGCCTCGGCAACCTCGTTGGTCGCCTTGGTCCAGATCGCGATGAGCTCCTGCGTGCGCTCGTCCTTGGTGATCAGACCGCGCTCGTACTGCTTCTGGACCTTCTCGTCCTGGTCCTCGTAGCCCTTGACGATGGCCTTCTTGGCCTCGGGCACGACGATGTCCGCGACGGACACGGTGACGCCGGAACGGGTGGCCCAGTGGAAGCCCGCCGCCTTCAGGTTGTCGAGCGTCGCCGCCACGATGACCTTGGGGTAGCGCTCTGCGAGGTCGTTGACGATCTCGGAGAGCTGCTTCTTGCCGACCGAGTAGTCGACGAACGGGTAGTCCTCGGGCAGCAGCTCGTTGAAGAGCGCGCGGCCCAGGCTCGTCCGCAGCCGGAAGGTGTCACCCGGCTGGTACTCGGGCTCGCCCTCCTCCGCGACCGGCGGCACCCAGCCACGCGGCGGGATGGTGCCCACCGGGAAGCGGATGTCGACGGACGACTGGAGCGCCAGCTCGCCGGCGTCGAACGCCATGATCGCCTCGGCCGTCGAGCCGAACGCACGGCCCTCGCCCTTGGTGTCACGGAGCTCACCGTCGGTGGTGAGGAAGAACAGACCCAGCACCATGTCCTGGGTCGGCATGGTGACGGGACGACCGTCGGCCGGCTTCAGGATGTTGTTCGAGGACAGCATCAGGATGCGGGCCTCGGCCTGCGCCTCCGCGGAGAGCGGCAGGTGCACGGCCATCTGGTCACCGTCGAAGTCCGCGTTGAACGCGGTGCAGACGAGCGGGTGGATCTGGATGGCCTTGCCCTCGACCAGCTGCGGCTCGAAGGCCTGGATGCCGAGACGGTGCAGCGTGGGCGCACGGTTCAGGAGAACCGGGTGCTCCGCGATGACCTCTTCCAGGACGTCGTACACGACCGTGCGGCCGCGCTCGACCATACGCTTGGCCGACTTGATGTTCTGCGCGTGGTTCAGGTCCACCAGGCGCTTCATCACGAACGGCTTGAAGAGCTCCAGCGCCATGGCCTTCGGCAGACCGCACTGGTGCAGCTTGAGCTGCGGGCCGACGACGATCACGGAACGCGCGGAGTAGTCCACACGCTTACCGAGAAGGTTCTGACGGAATCGACCCTGCTTGCCCTTCAGCATGTCGCTGAGGGACTTGAGCGGGCGGTTACCAGGACCGGTGACCGGGCGACCGCGGCGGCCGTTGTCGAACAGCGCGTCGACGGCCTCCTGCAGCATCCGCTTCTCGTTGTTCACGATGATCTCGGGGGCACCGAGGTCAAGGAGACGCTTGAGGCGGTTGTTGCGGTTGATCACGCGGCGGTACAGGTCGTTCAGGTCGGAGGTCGCGAAGCGGCCACCGTCCAGCTGCACCATCGGACGCAGGTCCGGCGGGATGACCGGCACGCAGTCGAGCACCATGCCCTTGGGCTTGTTGCTGGTCTGCAGGAACGCGGAGACGACCTTGAGGCGCTTGAGCGCACGGGTCTTCTTCTGGCCCTTGCCGGTGCGGATGATCTCGCGGAGGCGCTCGGCCTCCTCGTCGAGGTCGAAGGACTCCAGGCGCTTCTGCAGCGCGGCGGCGCCCATGCAGCCGTCGAAGTACGTGCCGAAGCGGTCACGCAGCTCGCGGTAGAGCAGCTCGTCGCCCTCCAGGTCCTGGACCTTGAGGTTCTTGAAGCGGCTCCACACCTCGTCGAGACGGTCGATCTCGCGCTGCGCACGGTCGCGCAGCTGCTTCATCTCACGCTCGGCACCTTCGCGCACCTTGCGGCGCACATCGGCCTTGGCGCCCTCGGCCTCAAGCTCGCCGAGGTCGGTCTCCAGCTTCTTGGCGCGGTTCTCCAGGTCGGAGTCGCGGCGGTTCTCGACCTGCTGACGCTCGACGGAGACGTGCGCCTCCAGCGACGGGAGGTCGCGGGTACGGCGCTCCTCGTCGACGAACGTGATCATGTACGCGGCGAAGTAGATGACCTTCTCAAGGTCCTTCGGCGCGAGGTCCAGCAGGTAGCCCAGTCGCGACGGGACGCCCTTGAAGTACCAGATGTGGGTGACGGGAGCGGCAAGCTCGATGTGGCCCATGCGCTCACGGCGCACCTTGGCGCGAGTGACCTCGACGCCACAGCGCTCACAGATGATGCCCTTGAAGCGGACACGCTTGTACTTGCCGCAGTAGCACTCCCAGTCCCGGGTCGGACCGAAGATCTTCTCGCAGAAGAGTCCGTCCTTTTCGGGCTTGAGCGTGCGGTAGTTGATGGTCTCCGGCTTCTTCACTTCGCCGTGGGACCAGGTCCGGATGTCGTCCGCGGTGGCAAGGCCGATCCGCAGCTCGTCGAAGAAGTTGACGTCGAGCACTTGTCGTCAATCCCTCTTTCGGGGGTTCGAGCCCCCTCGCGTCAACGCGAGAAATCGGGGCACTTCAGCAATGGTCTGAACGGGTCCGGGGAGAGCCGGCCGGATCACAGGGATCCGGCCGGCCAACCCGTCAGACCTCTTCGACGCTGCTCGGCTCGCGCCGGGACAGGTCGATACCGAGCTCCTCCGCCGCGCGGAAGACGTCCTCGTCCGTGTCGCGCATCTCGATGGACATGCCGTCCGAGGACAGCACCTCCACGTTGAGGCAGAGCGACTGCATTTCCTTGATGAGCACCTTGAAGGACTCGGGAATGCCGGGCTCGGGGATGTTCTCGCCCTTGACGATGGCCTCGTAGACCTTCACGCGGCCGGTCACGTCGTCGGACTTGATCGTCAGCAGCTCCTGGAGGGCGTATGCGGCGCCATAAGCTTCAAGGGCCCACACCTCCATTTCACCGAAGCGCTGTCCACCGAACTGAGCCTTACCACCCAGCGGCTGCTGGGTGATCATGGAGTACGGACCCGTCGAACGAGCGTGGAGCTTGTCGTCGACGAGGTGGTGGAGCTTGAGGATGTACATGAAGCCGACCGAGACCGGCTCCGGGAACGGCTCGCCGGAGCGGCCGTCGAACAGGTTGGCCTTGCCCGAGGGCTGGACCAGCCGGTTGCCGTCGCGGTTCGGGATCGTGGCCTGGAAGAGGCCGGTGATCTCGTCCTCGCGCGCACCGTCGAAGACCGGGGTCGCGACGTTGGTGCCGGGGGCGACCTGGTCGGCGCCGATGTACTGCAGGCGCTGGGCCCACTCGTCACCGAGGCCGGAGACGTCCCAGCCGCGGCTGGCGAGCCAGCCGAGGTGGATCTCCAGGACCTGTCCCGGGTTCATTCGGGACGGGACACCCAGCGGGTTGAGGATGATGTCGACCGGGGTGCCGTCCTCCAGGAACGGCATGTCCTCGATCGGCAGGATCTTCGAGATGACGCCCTTGTTGCCGTGACGGCCGGCGAGCTTGTCACCATCGGTGATCTTGCGCTTCTGCGCGACGTAGACGCGGACCAGCTGGTTCACGCCCGGCGGCAGCTCGTCGCCCTCTTCGCGGTCGAAGACGCGGACGCCGATGACCTTCCCGATCTCACCGTGCGGCACCTTCAGCGAGGTGTCGCGCACCTCGCGCGCCTTCTCACCGAAGATCGCGCGGAGCAGGCGCTCCTCGGGGGTCAGCTCGGTCTCGCCCTTGGGCGTGACCTTGCCGACGAGGATGTCGCCGGCGACGACCTCGGCACCGATCCGGATGATGCCGCGCTCGTCGAGGTCCGCGAGGACCTCTTCGGAGACGTTCGGGATGTCCCGGGTGATCTCCTCCGGGCCGAGCTTGGTGTCACGGGCGTCGACCTCGTGCTCCTCGATGTGGATCGAGGAGAGGACGTCGTCCTGCACGAGGCGCTGCGACAGGATGATCGCGTCCTCGTAGTTGTGACCCTCCCACGGCATGAACGCCACGAGCAGGTTCTTGCCGAGGGCCATCTCACCGTTCTCGGTGGCCGGACCGTCGGCGAGCACCTGGCCCTCGATGACCCGGTCGCCCTCGGAGACGACGACCTTCTGGTTGACCGAGGTGCCCTGGTTCGAGCGCATGAACTTCGCGATGCGGTACGTGGTGTACGTGCCGTCGTCGTTCGTCACGGTGATGTAGTCCGCGGAGACCTCCTGGACCACACCGTCCTTCTCGGCCTTCAGCACGTCACCGGCGTCGGTGGCGCAGCGGTACTCCATGCCGGTGCCGACGAGCGGGGCCTCCGACTTGATCAGCGGCACCGCCTGACGCATCATGTTCGCGCCCATGAGGGCACGGTTGGCGTCGTCGTGCTCCAGGAACGGGATCATCGCGGTGGCGACGGACACCATCTGGCGCGGCGAGACGTCCATGTAGTCGACTTCGGTGCCGGGCACGTAGTCGACCTCTCCGCCACGACGGCGGACCAGGACGCGGGGCTCGGTGAAGCGCAGCTCGTCGGAGAGCGTCGCGTTCGCCTGGGCGATGACGTAACGGTCTTCCTCGTCGGCCGTGACGTAGTCGACCTCGTCGGTGACCTGGCCGTCGACGACCTTGCGGTACGGCGTCTCGATGAAGCCGAACGCGTTGACGCGGCCGTACGAGGCGAGCGAACCGATCAGACCGATGTTCGGGCCTTCAGGGGTTTCGATCGGGCACATGCGTCCGTAGTGGGACGGGTGCACGTCACGGACCTCGAAGCCGGCCCGCTCACGGGAGAGGCCACCCGGGCCGAGCGCCGACAGACGGCGCTTGTGGGTGAGACCCGACAGCGGGTTGTTCTGGTCCATGAACTGCGACAGCTGGCTGGTGCCGAAGAACTCCTTGATGGAGGCGACGACCGGCCGGATGTTGATCAGGGTCTGCGGCGTGATCGCCTCGACGTCCTGAGTCGTCATGCGCTCGCGCACGACGCGCTCCATACGAGCCAGACCCGTACGGACCTGGTTCTGGATGAGCTCGCCGACGTTACGCAGACGACGGTTGCCGAAGTGGTCGATGTCGTCGGTCTCGACGACGATCTCCCGGCCGGACTCACCGGTCGTCTCGGTCTCCCCGGCGTGCAGCTTCACCAGGTACTTGATGGTCGCGATGATGTCGTCGCTGGTGAGGACACCGGCGTCGAGCGGCTCATCCGCGCCGAGCTTCTTGTTCACCTTGTAGCGGCCGACCTTCGCGAGGTCGTAGCGCTTCGGGTTGAAGTAGAGGTTCTCAAGCAGCGTCTGAGCAGCTTCGCGGGTGGGCGGCTCGCCCGGACGCAGCTTGCGGTAGATGTCGAGCAGTGCGTCGTCCTGGCCCTGGGTGTGGTCCTTCTCCAGGGTGGCGCGCATCGACTCGTACTCGCCGAACTCTTCGAGGATCTGCTCGGTGGTCCAGCCGAGAGCCTTCAGGAGGACGGTGACGGACTGCTTGCGCTTGCGGTCGATGCGGACACCGACCATGTCGCGCTTGTCGATCTCCATCTCCAGCCAGGCACCCCGGGAAGGGATGATCTTGGCGGAGAAGATGTCCTTGTCGGACGTCTTGTCGATCGAGGAATCGAAGTAGACACCCGGCGAGCGGACCAGCTGCGACACGACGACACGCTCGGTGCCGTTGATGACGAAGGTGCCCTTGTTGGTCATGAGCGGGAAATCGCCCATGAAGACCGTCTGGGACTTGATCTCGCCGGTCTCGTTGTTGGTGAACTCGGCCGTGACGAAGAGCGGAGCCGCGAACGTGAAGTCGCGCTCCTTGCACTCGTCGATCGAGTTCTTCGGGGGCTCGAAGCGGTGGTCGCGGAACGTAAGCGACATCGACCCGGAGAAGTCCTCGATCGGTGAGATCTCCTCGAAGATCTCCTCCAGGCCGGACTTGGTGGGGACGTCTTGTCCACTGTCCAGAGCAGCCTCGACGCGAGCCTTCCAGGCGGCGTTACCGAGGAGCCAGTCAAAGCTCTCGGTCTGCAGCGCGAGGAGGTTCGGAACCTCGAGGGGCTCCTTGATTTTTGCAAAAGAGATGCGCAGCGGGGCGGTGCTGGCGCCGTTGTTCGTATTCGCGGTCGAGGCGTTGCGCGAGGCGGCCAAGAGGGGGTCCTTCCGAGGGCTCGGACTCACTACGCGCGTACCGGTCCCAAACTGGACACATGGATAGATGTCCCTCTTCAGGGATGCTCAATCCACGGTGCACAAGATGGGTATGCCCCTGGTGACGGGCAGGAGGCAGCTAACAGGCAGCGCAAAGGGTCAGTGTAGCCAAGAGGCACACTGATGTCCAGTCGGGGTTCTCAGAGACCCACGTTGCTCGCAACAGCTTGTTCTCAACACCTATGTCTAGCCCTGCATAGCCCTGGATGAGCTGCGCTCTTCTTTACTGCCCTGTTCGCCCTCGATCCATGCCTCGGATCCGGATCGATATGACGACGCGCCTTGAGAATTGCGCGCCTCGTGCGGTTCGTCAAGGCCCCCCAGCCCGTACGGGCCCCGGGGACCCGGGTACGCCGCCTCCGCGCGCCGTTCGCACTCCCCTCCGAGAGGCGCACGGCGAAGATCACCATACTCGTCAGCGCGCGAAGAGCAAGGCACTCCCACGGGTACGCCGAAAGGCGACCACCCGTACGGGTGATCGCCTTTCGCGATGTGACGTCCGTGCCTCGCGGCACGGGGGTCCAGACGGGTCAGAGGACCCGCAGGGTCACTTGACCTCGACGGAGGCGCCGGCGCCCTTGAGGGACTCGGCAGCCTTGTCGGCGGCCTCCTTGGCGACCTTCTCCAGGACGGGCTTCGGGGCGCCGTCCACGAGGTCCTTGGCCTCCTTGAGACCCAGCGAGGTCAGCTCACGCACGACCTTGATGACCTGGATCTTCTTGTCGCCGGCACCCGTGAGGATGACGTCGAACTCGTCCTGCTCGGCCTCGGCCTCGGCGGCGGGGCCACCGGCGGCGGGGCCGGCGACGGCGACGGCCGCGGCGGCGGTGACGTCGAACTTGGCCTCGAAGGCCTTAACGAACTCGGAGAGCTCGATGAGGGTGAGCTCCTCGAACTGGGCGAGCAGGTCTTCCTGGCTGAGCTTCGCCATGATGGCGTCCTTCCACTATTCGGCAGGTGCCGGATGTATATGTCGGCGGGCGTACGTGGAGCCCGCTGGACCGCTGAGCGAAATTACTCGGCGGCCTCGGCGGGAGCCGGAGTACCGGCACCGCCCTGCTCTTCCCGCTTGGCACGAAGCGCTTCCGCGGTGCGGACGAACTTCGACGGCAGAGCCTGGAAGAGCTGCGCAGCCTGAGTCTGCTTGCCCTTCATGGCGCCGGCCAGCTTGGCGAGCAGAACCTCGCGGGACTCAAGGTCCGCAAGCTTCTTGAACTCATCGGCGGACAGCGCCTTGCCATCAAGGACACCGCCCTTGATGACGAGGTTGGGGTTGTCCTTGGCGAAGTCACGAAGACCCTTCGCCGACTCCACCGGGTCACCGGTGACGAAGGCAACCGCCGTCGGACCTGCGAACAGGTCGTCGAGCGTGTCGATCCCGGCCTCGTTGGCCGCAATCTTGGTCAGCGTGTTCTTCACCACGGCGTACTGGGCGTTCTCACCGAGCGAACGGCGCAGCTGCTTGAGCTGTGCCACGGTGAGACCCCGGTACTCGGTCAGCACGGCGGCGTTCGAGCTGCGGAACTGGTCCGCGAGCTCGGCTACCGCGGCAGCCTTGTCGGGCCTTGCCATGAGCGTCGGCCTCCTTCCGGGTGATGAGGACCGCTCAGAAGGGGCCGGAAAAGACGAAACGCCCCGGCACAGGTGCCAGGGCGTAGCTCAACCGCACGAAGTCCGGGAGCTTTCCACAGTCACCTGCGCAGGTCGTCCGTGCTCAACGGATCCTTCGGTTGCTGTTCCCCTTGCGGGAAAGCAGCAACGACCAGCGGTCTTTGGCTTCTGCAGAAGAGTACGCGACCGGAGCCGCGCCGAGCAAATCCGTCCCGGACCGGGTGGTCCGGGAGGTTTAGGACGCGCTGCCGGACGCGCCCTGCTGCTGCTTCAGGAGCTCCTTGAAGTCGACGCTGTCGGAGGCCGGCGGCCGCTCGACCGACACCTTGGTGCCGTAGTCGCTGTAGAACACCGTGGAGTTCAGCTCGCCCGTCTTCATCTGGCCGCGCTCGGTCTTCTTCACCAGCAGGTCGTCCTTGTCGACCCAGATGTCGACCTTCTCCGTGGAGACTCCCGCGTCGCTCAGCTGCTTCTTGAACGCGGCCAGCTGCTTGGCGTCCAGCTCGGAGTTCTTGGCGGTCAGCTCGGCGACGTCGACCGTGCCGGAGTAGTGCGTGGCGGTGACGCCCCGGACATCCTCCTGGCCGACCTTCTTCACGTCGCCCGAGGCCAGCAGCGCCTTCACCCCCTGGTCGGGGGTGGTGTTCTGCATCTGGTCCTTCATGACCTCACCGGAGGCACCGGAGAGCTCCGCGAGATCGTCGTAGCTGTAGTTGATCCAGTGCTTGCCGCCGCTCTGCTTCGCGAAGGCGTCGCCCATGTTGGCCGCGTAGCCGTCCTTGAAGTAGCGGGCCTGCATCGTGCCGTCGCCACCGATCTGCTTCATGGCGTCCGCCATGGAGCCGCCGGTGTACTTGATCTCGATGACGCCGCTGATGCCGTCGGACCAGTCGAGGGATCCGGTCTGCTTCATGGACATCGTGCTGCCCATCGCGGTGGTGCCCTCGACCTTCGCCGAGTTCGCCCCGCCGGTCTTCTTCTGGACCGCGAGCAGTGCGGCGATCGGCTCGGCCTTCGACGCCGCGGCGCCGTCGCTCCCGCCCTTGTCGTCCGATCCGCCGCAGGCCGCGACCGACGTCAGCGCCGCCGCCACTGCCACGGACAGACCCACGCGTCGTACGGTACTCGTCCTCATATCCGCTCCCACCCCTTTGTCGGCTCTCGGTCACCTCACGCTAACGCACGGCACCGACAGCCTTCGGTACGTATATACGAGGACGGGCCCCGCACCTCGAAAGGTTGCGGGGCCCGTCAATGTCACACGTGACACGGCGGTCGTACGAGCGCGGAGGCTCAGACGGAGGCCGGGTCCTCCTCGACGAGGAGGTTACGGGTGCGGTTGGCGTCCAGCGGGATGCCGGGGCCCATCGTGGTGGCCAGGGTGGCCTTCTTGATGTAGCGGCCCTTGGCGGCGGACGGCTTCAGACGGAGGATCTCCTCCAGCGCCGCTGCGTAGTTCTCCACCAGCTTGGTCTCGTCGAACGAGGACTTGCCGATGATGAAGTGCAGGTTCGAGTGCTTGTCGACGCGGAACTCGATCTTGCCGCCCTTGATGTCGTTGACAGCCTTCACGACGTCGGGGGTGACGGTGCCGGTCTTCGGGTTCGGCATCAGACCACGCGGACCGAGCACGCGGCCGAGGCGGCCGACCTTGCCCATGAGGTCCGGGGTCGCGACGACGGCGTCGAAGTCCAGACGGCCCTTCGCGACCTCGTCGATGAGCTCGTCGGCGCCGACGATGTCGGCGCCCGCGGCTTCCGCGGCCGCAGCACGGTCACCGGTCGCGAAGACCAGGACCCGGGCGGTCTTGCCGGTGCCGTGCGGGAGGTTCACGGTGCCACGGACCATCTGGTCGGCCTTGCGCGGGTCAACACCCAGGGCAAACGCGACCTCGACGGTGCTGTCGAACTTCGTGGAGGCGGTGTCCTTGGCGATACGAACGGCTTCGAGCGGGGCGTAGTTGCGTGCCCGGTCGATCTTGGCGTCCGCAGCGCGGAGGTTCTTGCTGCGCTTCACTTCTACTCCTGTGGTTTCAGAGTGTGGAGTCGTGGTGCGGACCAGCGCTTGGTCCTACCACTGAGGGGGTGGGGCTGAATCAGCCTTCGACCGTGATGCCCATGGAACGGGCGGTGCCGGCGATGATCTTCGACGCGGCGTCGAGGTCATTGGCGTTCAGGTCGGGGAGCTTCGTCGTGGCGATCTCGCGGACCTGGGCGGCCGTCAGCTTGGCAACCTTGGTCTTGTGCGGCTCGCCGGAGCCCTTGTCCACACCCGCGGCCTTGAGGATCAGCTTGGCGGCCGGCGGAGTCTTGGTGATGAAGGTGAAGGAGCGGTCGTCGTAGACCGTGATCTCCACCGGCACGACCATGCCACGCTGCGACTCGGTCGCGGCGTTGTAGGCCTTGCAGAACTCCATGATGTTGACGCCGTGCTGACCCAGTGCGGGGCCGACCGGCGGGGCCGGGTTGGCCGCACCGGCGTTGATCTGGAGCTTGATAAGCCCCGTGACCTTCTTCTTCTTGGGAGGCATGTGCTCTCTCCGGGTCCTAGTGAGAGTTTTCGCCGTCATCCGGTCATCCGGATGCAGGCATACCGCACAACGATAACGGGTATAGCTGCGCGACCAAAAACCAAGCAGGTCAGACAGGCTTTGACAGCCGGTCTGACCTGCTTGGTAGGCATGTGTCCAGAAGCTGGCAGTCGCCTGCTCGGGTGGTGCTAGTTCTTCTGGATCTGGTCGAAGCTGAGCTCGACCGGCGTCTCGCGGCCGAAGATCTCGACGAGACCCTTGACCTTCTTCGAGTCGGCGTTGATCTCGTTGATCGTCGCCTGCAGCGTCGCGAACGGGCCGTCGGTGACGGTGACGGAGTCGCCCACCTCGAAGTCCAGCACCTGGACCTCGACCTTGCGGGACGGAGCCGGCTTGCCCTCGGCCTCCGCGGCCTCACGGGCGGCCTTCTCCTCGGCCTCCGGCGCCAGCATCTTGACGATCTCGTCCAGGGTCAGCGGGTACGGGTCGTAGGCGTTGCCCACGAAGCCGGTGACACCGGGAGTGTTGCGGACGACGCCCCAGGACTCGTTCGTCAGGTCCATGCGCACCAGGACGTAACCCGGGAGCTTGTTCTGCCGGACGTTCTTGCGCTCGCCGTTCTTGATCTGGACGATTTCCTCCTCAGGCACCTCGGCCTGATAGATGAACTCCTCCACGTTCAGCGAGACGGCGCGCTGCTCCAGGTTGGCCTTCACACGCTTCTCGTAACCGGCGTACGTGTGGATGACGTACCACTCGCCCGGCAGGGTGCGCAGTTCCTCGCGCAGGGCCGCGACGGTGTCGACGGGGGCGGCCGGCTCGGCCTCTTCCTCGTCGGTCTCGTCGGCGGCTTCCTCGGTCTCCGCCTCTTCGGCGGCTTCCTCCGCGGCCTCGGCACCTTCGACGTCCGCGACGGCCTCGGCCTCCGCGGTCTCGTCGGCGGCCTCGGGGTTCACTGCGGCCTGCTCGACGGGCTCGCCCGCGGCGGCGTCGGCAGCTTCAGCCTGGTCCGGCTCCACAGCGTCCGCCGCCTCGACGATGTCGAGCTCGTCCTCGGCGGACTCGAAGGCGCCCGCCGTCGGCTCGACGGCGTCGTTCAGGTTCGGGTCAGACACGGTGGCTGCTTCTTCCTGGATACAAATGGGTGGAACATGCGAAAGGGGCGCCCATGAGGCGCCCTCCGCGGGATCAGCCGAAGACGTACTTGATGACCCGCTGGAAACCGAAGTCAATCACGGTAACGAGACCGATCATGACGACGACGAACACAATCACCACGGTGGTGTACGTCGTCAGCTGGTTGCGAGTCGGCCAGACAACCTTGCGGAGCTCGGCAACGATCTGGCGGTAGAACAGCGCGAGACGGCCCAGAGGGCCCTTCTTGCCGCGCTTCCCGCCCTTCCGGGTCTTCTTCTTCGACTCGGGGACTTCATCCTCGGCATCAGGCATGTCGATGGAGCCCACGGCGTCCGTCACGCTACTCACCTGATTCCGGGTCATGGCCGTGCCGCGCCCGGTGGAGCCGCACGGCGATGCATTGAAGTACGTACATGCGCACACATCCTGGCGAAGGAGTGTGTAGCAGGGCCGGAGGGACTTGAACCCCCAACCGCTGGTTTTGGAGACCAGTGCTCTACCAATTGAGCTACGACCCTTTGTGGTTTCCACCAACCTACCGCATGCTCCCGGATGCTCCGAGTGCAGGAACGGCGTGACTGGTGAAGGCCAACGACAGGTGAGTGTACGTGTTCAGCGGCCCGGCGTCGAACAGAAAGCTCCCGACCGCTCCTGTCCGATGCTGTCCGCTTCTCTGTCCGCATGCTGTCCACATGGTGTCCGGTCACTGAAACCCCTGTGCCGACAAGGAATACGGTCTGGGAGCATGGGGGGCATGAGCGCTGCTACTCCTCCCTCCGAGCGCCGGGTCTCCGCCCGCATCGGTGCCATCTCCGAGTCCGCCACCCTCGCCGTCGACGCCAAGGCCAAGGCCCTCAAGGCCGCCGGCCGTCCGGTGATCGGCTTCGGTGCCGGTGAGCCCGACTTCCCGACCCCCGGCTACATCGTCGACGCCGCGGTCGAGGCCTGCCGCAACCCGAAGTACCACCGCTACACCCCGGCCGGCGGGCTCCCCGAGCTCAAGGCCGCCATCGCGGAGAAGACGCTGCGCGACTCCGGTTACGAGGTCGACGCCTCCCAGATCCTGGTGACCAACGGCGGCAAGCAGGCCATCTACCAGGCCTTCGCCGCGATCCTCGACCCGGGCGACGAGGTCATCGTCCCGGCTCCGTACTGGACCACCTACCCGGAGTCGATCCGCCTCGCGGGCGGTGTCCCGGTGGAGGTCGTGGCCGACGAGACCACCGGTTACCGGGTCTCCGTGGAGCAGCTGGAGGCGGCCCGTACCGAGCGTACGAAGGTCGTCCTGTTCGTCTCCCCGTCGAACCCGACCGGCGCGGTCTACAGCGAGGCCGACGCCGAGGCGATCGGCCGCTGGGCCGTCGAGCACGGCCTGTGGGTGCTGACCGACGAGATCTACGAGCACCTGGTCTACGGCGACGCGACGTTCACCTCGCTGCCGGCGATCGTGCCCGAGCTGCGCGACAAGTGCATCGTGGTCAACGGGGTCGCCAAGACGTACGCGATGACCGGCTGGCGCGTGGGCTGGATCGTCGGCCCCAAGGACGTCGTGAAGGCCGCGACCAACCTGCAGTCGCACGCCACGTCCAACGTCTCCAACGTGGCCCAGATCGCCGCGCTGGCCGCCGTCTCCGGGAACCTGGACGCGGTCGCGGAGATGCGCACCGCCTTCGACCGGCGCCGGCAGACCATCGTGCGGATGCTCAACGAGATCGACGGCGTGCTGTGCCCGGAGCCCGAGGGCGCGTTCTACGCGTACCCCTCGGTGAAGGAGCTGCTCGGCAAGGAGATCCGCGGCAAGCGCCCGGCGACCTCGGTGGAGCTGGCGGCGCTGATCCTGGACGAGGCGGAGGTCGCGGTCGTTCCGGGCGAGGCCTTCGGTACGCCGGGCTACCTGCGTCTCTCCTACGCGCTGGGCGACGAGGACCTCGTCGAGGGCGTGTCGCGGCTCCAGAAGCTGCTGGGCGAGGCCAAGGCCTGAGCACCTGACGCATCCAGCGGGCGACCCTCGGCCACGGCCGGGGGTCGCCTTCTTCGTCCGCTTCCCTGTTCGGAGGGCAACCCGATGGGGAAAGCGGGTACCGGGACACCCCGCCCGTGCGGCAAGATCTATGGATGGAGCGTGACGTACGGCTGTTGCCCAAGGCCCACCTGCATCTGCATTTCACCGGGTCGATGCGGCCCACGACGCTGCTCGAACTCGCCGACAAGTACGGCGTGCGGCTGCCCGAGGCGCTGACCGGTGGCGAGCCCCCGAGCCTGCGGGCGACGGACGAGCGCGGCTGGTTCCGTTTCCAGCGGCTCTACGACATCGCCAGGTCCTGTCTGCGGGCGCCGGAGGACATCCAGCGGCTGGTGCGCGAGGCCGCCCAGGAGGACGTGGCGGACGGCTCCGGCTGGCTGGAGATCCAGGTCGACCCCACCTCGTACGCGCCGCTGCTCGGCGGGCTCATTCCGGCGATCGAGATCATCCTGGACGCGGTGGACAGCGCGTCCAGGGAGACCGGGCTGCCGATCCGGGTGGTCATCGCGGCGAACCGGATGAAGCATCCGCTGGACGCCAGGACCCTGGCCCGGCTGGCGGTGCGCTACGCCGACCGGGGCGTCGTCGGGTTCGGGCTCTCCAACGACGAGCGGCGCGGCATGGCCCGCGACTTCGACCGGGCCTTCGCGATCGCCAGGGAGGGCGGCCTGCTGGCGGCCCCGCACGGCGGTGAGCTGTCGGGCCCCTCCAGCGTCCGCGACTGCCTGGACGACCTCGACGCGTCCCGGGTCGGGCACGGGGTGCGGGCCGCGGAGGACCCGCGGCTGCTGCGCAGGCTGGCGGAGCGCGGGGTGACCTGCGAGGTGTGCCCGGCGTCGAACGTGGCGCTCGGCGTCTACGAGAAGCCCTCCGACGTACCCCTGCGCACTCTGTTCGAGGCCGGGGTGCCGATGGCGCTCGGCGCGGACGACCCGCTGCTCTTCGGCTCCCGGCTGGCCGCGCAGTACGACCTGGTACGCCGTCATCACGCGTTCACCGACGAGGAGCTGGCGGAGCTGGCGCGTCAGTCGGTACGGGGTTCCGCGGCACCGGAGACGGTGCGGGCCGAGCTGCTGGCGGGCGTGGACGACTGGCTGGCGGGGCCGGTCGCCTGACGACCGTGGTGACCGGCCGCGTCAGGCCGCGAGGCCGCTCAGGAGGGTCCGGGCGACCGAGGCGGCGAAGGCGTCGAGCGACTGCGGCGGCCCGCCCGTCTCCGTGGCGTCGTAGGCGAACGCCCGCTGGGCGCAGGCCCCCATCAGCAGGGCGGCGGCCGCGTAGGTGTCGGCGTCGGCCCGGATGCGGCCCGCGGACTGTTCGGCGCGCAGATACGCGTCCACGCCGCGGATCGGCATATGGGGGCCGGTACCCAGCTCGCGCATCGCCGCGATGTGCCGGTCCTTGAGCCTCGGTTCCGCGTACAGGGACGCCGCGATCGGGAAGCTCTGCTCGTAGAAGAGGGCGCCCTCGCGGGCGATCTCGGTGAGATTCCGCTCGACCGTCCGCTCCCCCTCCCCCGGGTCGGCTATCAGCCGCTTCAGGATGCCGTCGACCTTGGGCAGCCGCTCCTTCAGGACCACCACGAAGAGCTCTTCCTTGCTCGGGAAGTGCTTGTAGAGCGCGGCCTCCGAGCAGCCGGCGGCCTTGGCGATCTCCTTGGTGGTGGCGCGGGCCAGGCCGATGGTGAGCATCAGCCGGTGAGCGGCGTCGATGATCCGGGCGCGGGCCGGCTTCTGCTCCATGTGCACTCCAACGAAGCTTGACGGGCGGGTGAGTACTCACTCACTCTAGAGGTGAGTGAATACTTACCCACCCAAGGAGGGTGCGTCATGAGGCTCACAGTGTTCGGCGCGACAGGCGGTATCGGCCAGGAGATCGTCCGCCAGGCGGTGACCGCGGGGCACGAGGTGACGGCGGTGGTGCGGGACCCCGCGCGCCTGTCGGTGCCGCTCTCCGAACTGACGGTTCACACGGTGGCCCGGGTCGACGATCCGGAGGCGCTGCGCGAGGCGGTCGCGGGCCGTGACGCGGTCCTCTCCGGTCTGGGCTCGCGGGGCCGGAAGGCGGGCGGGGTCGCGGAGCGGCTGACCCGCGCCGTGCTGGCGGCGATGGAGGCGGAGGGGACGCGCCGGCTGCTCGTGGTGAGCGCGGCCCCGGTCGCGCCGAAGCCCGCGGACGACCCGCTGATCGACCGGATGATGCTCGGGGCGATCGGCGCGATCCTCAAGGAGGTCTACGCGGACCTCACCGCGATGGAGGCGGCCCTCGCGGCCTCCGCGACGGACTGGACGTCCGTACGGCCCCCGAAGCTCACCAACGGCCCGCTGACGGGTACGTACCGGACGGTCGTCGGCAGCAACCCGCGCAGCGGCCGGTCCATCTCCCGGGCCGACGTGGCGCACGCGATGCTCGCGCTGATCGACGACCCGGCGGCGGTGAAGCAGGGCGTGGGCGTGGCGTACTGAGGACCGGACGGACTACAGGCTCACGCCGACGGTCACCGGTTCGTTCACGAGCGTGACGCCGAAGACCTCGTGGACCCCGGCGACCACCTCACGGGCCAGGGCCAGCAGGTCCTCGGTGCTCGCGGCGCCCCGGTTGGTGAGGGCGAGGGTGTGCTTGGTGGAGATCCGGGCCGGGCCGGTGCCGTATCCCTTGGTGAATCCGGCCCGGTCGATGAGCCAGGCGGCCGACGTCTTGGTGTGTCCCTCGTCCGCGGGGAAGGCGGGGGGCGTCACCTCGGGGCCGAGCCGGTCCTTCACCCGGGCGAGGAACGCCTCGAACTGTTCCCGGTCCAGGATCGGGTTGGTGAAGAACGAGCCGGCCGACCAGGTGTCGTGGTCCTCGGGGTCGAGCACCATGCCCTTGCCGGCCCGGAGGCGGAGCACGGTCTCGCGGGCCGCGGCGGCGGGCACCCGCTCGCCCTCGGCGACGCCCATGGCGCGGGCCGTCTCGGGGTACTTCAGGGGCGCGGAGAGGCCGTCCGCCTCTTCCAGCCCGAAGCGGACCCGGAGCACCACGAAACGGTCGGGTTCGGCCTTGAAGCGGCTGTGCCGGTACGAGAAGTCGCACTCGCTGTTCGGAATGGTGACCGTTTCGTGGCTGTGCCGGTCGTAGGCGACGACCTCCGTGATGGTGGACGACACCTCCTGCCCGTACGCCCCGACGTTCTGGATCGGTGTCGCCCCGGCGGAGCCGGGGATTCCGGCCAGGCATTCGAGGCCGGCGAGACCGGCTTCCACGGTGCGGGCGACGGCGTCCGTCCAGATCTCCCCGGCGGCCAGTTCGAGGCTCGCGCCGTCCAGCACGAAGCCCTTGGTGGCGATGCGCAGGGCGGTGCCGTCGAAGCCCTTGTCACCGATGACCAGATTGCTGCCGCCGCCGATGATCAGGAGCGGGGTGCCGCTGTCGTCGGCCGCGCGTACGGCGTCGACCACTTCGGCGTCGGTCGTCGCGGTGATCAGGCGGGTGGCGGGGCCGCCGAGCCGGAAGGTGGTCAGGGGGGCGAGGGGGGCGTCGTGGAGTTCCTGCACGGGGACAAGAGTACGGTCCGCTCCCCCGCCACCGGGGCGGGACCGCGGACCGTACCGGCGTGGCAGCCCCTCAGGCGGCCACCGGGACACGCTCCCCGGCCTGACCGGTCCCCGGCGTCGGAGTGCCGCGACGGCCCGGGATCATCAGGGTGACCAGGGCGGCGAGGGCCACCACCGCCGCGCCGAGCCAGAGCGCGAGGACGGTCCCGTCCGTGAAGGTCCGCGCGGAGTCGTAACCGCCCTGCGAGGAGAAGACCGTGGCGAGCACGGCGACCCCGAGGGCTCCGCCGACCTCGCGCAGCGCGTTGCTGGCACCGGAGGCGATGCCCTGTTCGGCCGGGCGGACGCTGGACATCACCAGGCCGGCGGCGGGTGCGAAGTACAGGGCCATGCCGATGCCGCCGACGATCAGTCCGGGCAGCTGCGAGGCGTAGGAGGCCTCGGGGGCCAGGGACATGGCGAACAGGCCGAGGCCGGCGGCTTGGAGGGCGAGTCCGGTCGCGACGACCGGGCGGCCGCCGAACCGGTCGGCGAGCAGCCCGGCGACGGGTGCCACCAGCATCGGCATGCCGGTCCAGGGCAGCATCCGCAGACCGGCCTCCGCGGGCGAGTAGCCCATCACTCCCTGGAAGTACTGGCTGAGCAGGAAGATCGAACCGAACATCCCGAGGAACATCAGCAGGCCGGCCATGTTGATCCCGAAGAACGCCCGGCTCCGGAAGAGCCGCATCGGCAGCATCGGGTTCTCGGCGCGGAATCCGTGGCGGATGAACGCGCCTATGAGCGCGGTACCGGCGATGAGCGAGGTGAGGACGACGGGGTCGCTCCAGCCCTCGGAGTTGGCGTTCACCAGTCCGTAGACGATCCCGAAGAGCCCGGCGCTGACCAGCAGGGTGCCCGGGATGTCGAGCCGCGAGTCCGGGGCGTACGACTCGGCCAGGCGCAGCCGGGCGAGCGGCAGCAGGACCAGGCCGATCGGCACGTTCAGCCAGAAGATCCACTGCCAGGAGAGGTGTTCGGTGAGGCTGCCGCCGACCAGTGGCCCGCTGGCCACGGCCAGTCCGGTCACGGCGCTGAAGATGCCCAGCGCGGCACCGCGGCGGGCGGGCGGCACGGCGGCCGTGAGCAGGGTGAGCGTCAGCGGCATCATGACCGCCGCGCCGACGCCCTGGACCGCGCGGAAGGCGATCAGTTCGTTGATCCCGGGCGAGAGGGCTGCCGCGGCGGAGGCGCCGGTGAAGACGGTGAGCCCGATGACGAAGAGCCGGCGCCGGCCGAACCGGTCCCCGAGGGAGGCGCCGAGCATCAGCAGGACGGCGAAGGTGAGGGTGTACGCGTTCACCGTCCATTCGAGCTCCCCCAGCTCGCCGCCGAGGCTCTCGCGGATGGACGGCAGGGCGGTGGTGACGACGAGGTTGTCGAGGGCCGCCATGAATCCGGCGACGCTGGTGATGACGAGGGCCCAGACCGCTCCCGAGCGGCCCGTCACGTGCTGTTCCACTGTTCCCCCTGTGGGTTAGTTATTGATTACTAACTTCGCTGGACAGAAAAACGGGCCGCACCGGGGACGCCCCGTTCAGGCGCCCGGCGCGTCCGGGTCCTGGAACCCTGACCAGACCCGGTGATCCGCCGGATAACCGAGCGAGGTCAGGGTGTTGATGAGCATGCCGTACGCGAGAAACGTGGTCGCCTTCTCGGCGTCCGCACCGAGCGCGAGGGCGATGTCTTCGAACATCCGCAGCCAGCCGGCCCGCAGCGACTCGCCGAACTCGTGGTCCCCGGCGGCCTCGGCCGCCGCGACGGCCGCGTACATCTGCATCTGCATCAGCAGCCGGTCGTGGTCGTGCACGATCAGGCGCTGATAGGCCTCGGACATGGCATGCAGCGCCTCGTCGCCTTCGAGACCCTCGGCGGCGTCCGCGAAGACCTGGCGGGTGTCCGCGATGCACCGCTCGGCGGCGGCCAGGAACATCGCCTGCTTGTTGGGGAAGAGGCGGAAGAGGTACGGCTGCGAGACGCCCACCCGTCTGGCGATCACCTCGGTGGACGTGCCGTGGTAACCGCCGCGGGCGAACTCGGTGATCGCCGCGCGGACAGCGCTTTCGCGCCGCTCGTCCGCACTCATCCTTGCCATGGAGTGAAGTTAGTACTCAATCACTAACCTGGTCAAGCGATACCGGCCTCTCCATACCCGGGCCCCACGCGTAAGGGGCGCGGCCCCAGGACCACACCCCTTACACCACACCTCTCCTACGGGTCAGGCGAGCTGGACCACGGCGCGGGACATGCCCAGCACCTTCTTGTCGTCGCTCATCACCGTCAGGTCGACCCGTACCCGCTTGTCGTCCAGCAGGACGGCCACCTTGGCGCTGACCTCGATCACGGCACCCTTGTCGTCGTTGGGCACGACGACCGGCTTGGTGAACCGGACCCCGTACTCGACGATCGCGCCGGGGTCGCCGGTCCAGTCCGTGACGACCTGGATCGCCTCTGCCATGGTGAACATGCCGTGCGCGATGACGTCCGGCAGTCCGACCTCGCGGGCGAACTTCTCGTTCCAGTGGATCGGGTTGAAGTCTCCGGAGGCGCCCGCGTACTGCACCAGCGTCGCCCGGGTGACCGGGAAGGAGCGCGCCGGCAGCTCCGTACCGACCTCGACCGAGTCGTAACTCACCTTCGCCGTCATCACGCCTCCTCGGCGGCGCGCGCCACCAGCTTCGTCCACGCCGTCACGACCAGCTCGCCGGACTCGTCGTGAACCTCGCCACGGACGTCCAGGATGTCGTTGCCCGCCATGGACTTGACCGTCTCGATGGTCGACGTGACCGTCAGCCGGTCCCCCGCCCGCACCGGGCGGACGTACACGAACCGCTGGTCGCCATGGACGACGCGGCTGTAGTCGAGGCCGAGCTGCGGGTCCTGCACGACCTGCCCCGCGGCCTTGAAGGTGATCGAGAACACGAACGTGGGCGGCGCGATCACATCAATGTGACCGAGCGTCCTGGCCGCATCGGGATCCAGGTACGCGGGATTGGTGTCGCCGACCGCTTCGGCGAACTCCCGGATCTTCTCCCGGCCGACCTCGTACGGCGTGGTGGGCGGATAGGTCCGCCCCACGAAGGACTGATCGAGCGCCATGGGCTCGCAACCTCCTGATGAAAGACGAATGGGCCGAAGTCTCGGAGTACAGCTTCGTACAACGACACGAGGCCGCCCCCAACGGGGGCGGCCTCGTGTACGAGCCTGATTCAGCGCGTTTCGCGGTGCGCGGTGTGCGAGTTGCAGCGCGGGCAATGCTTCTTCATCTCAAGACGGTCCGGGTTGTTACGCCGGTTCTTCTTGGTGATGTAGTTCCGCTCCTTGCACTCCACGCAGGCCAGCGTGATCTTCGGGCGGACGTCGGTGGCAGCCACGTGAGTGCTCCTTGGACGGACGGTGGACGGATGAACGCAAAAAAAAGAGTAGCCGATCGGAGGACCGACCCCACAATCGGCTACTGTTAGTAGCGGTGACCGGACTTGAACCGGTGACACAGCGATTATGAGCCGCTTGCTCTACCGACTGAGCTACACCGCTTTGATGATGAGTCCCCCCGCCGAAGCGGGGATTCCCGATCACCAGAGCCCCAATGCGGAATCGAACCGCAGACCTTCTCCTTACCATGGAGACGCTCTACCGACTGAGCTATTGGGGCGAGCGATGAAGACATTACACGCTCGGTCGCCGATCGCCCAAATCCGTTTCGAAGCCTCATCCAAAGCCCTTGATCGGCGCCGCTCCGACCTCTTGATCAGCCGCTTGATCAGCCGCTCGTCCGGCACTTGATCAGCGGTTCGGCGGCCCCCGGAGCACCTCCCGCCCCACACGTACCCACCCGTCCCGCGCGCCCCGTCACGCGCCCCTGCGGACGGCACCGGGACGACACCGGTACGACTATTCAGCTCTTCCTCGAACCCGGTACGTCACACCTCTAGGCTCGACTCACTCTGCGTGATCCTGCCCCCCTCTCTGGAGCGCGATGCCCGACAGCAGACCGCGGCCGCCGGACGACCACGCCGCCGACCCGGCCCACAGCCGCGAGAGCACGGCACTGACGCTCTGCGGGGCCCGTCTCACCGACGGCCGCATCGTGGACGTACGGCTCGGCGGCAGCCGGATCGAGGCCGTCGGCACCGCCGGCAGCCTCCCCGCGTCCGGCGCGCGCATCGACCTGCGCGGCCACCTCCTGCTGCCGGCGCCCGCGGAGCCGCACGCCCACAGCGACACCGCGCTCACCGCCGACGACGCCGCGACCGGCACCCCCGGACCGGCCTCGCAGCTCCCCGAGGACGTCCAGCGGCGCGCCACGGAGGCCGCGTTGCTTCAACTCGGGCACGGCGCGACCGCGCTGCGCTCGCACGTACGGATCGGCGACGTACAGGGCCTCACCGCCCTCGAAGCCGTCCTCCAGGCACGCCGGTCGCTGCGCGGACTCGCCGACCTGACGGCGGTCGCCGTCCCCCGGCTGCTCACCGGCATCGCGGGCGCCGACGGCCTGGCCATGCTCCGCGACGCGGTGAAGATGGGCGCCGGCGCGGTCGGCGGCCGCCCCGACCTGGACCCGGACCCGACGGGGTACGCGGAAGCCGTCCTGGAGATCGCCGCCGAACACGGCTGCCCCGTCGATCTGCACACGGACAGTGACGACCCGGCCCGGCTGGCCCGGCTCGCGGCCATGGCCGGCGGACTGCGGCAAGGGGTCGCCCTCGGCCCCTGCGCGGGCCTCTCCCGGCTCCCCGGGGAGGCCGCGGCCCGCGCCGCCGACCAGCTCGCCGCGTCCGGGGTGACGGTCATCTGCCTGCCCCAGGGCGGCTGCTGCGGGGCGGAGCGCCGGGGTACGGCTCCCGTGCGGCTGCTGCGCGCGGCCGGGGTGCGGGTCGCGGCGGGCAGCGGGGCGCTGCGGGACCTCGCCAACCCGGTGGGGCGCGGCGACCCGCTGGAGGCCGCCTTCCTGCTGGCCTCGCAGAGCGGGCTGAGCGCCGGGCACGCCTACGAGGCGGTGTCGGCGGAGGCCAGACGGGCGATGGGGCTGCCGGAGGTGCGGATCGAGGCGGGTTTCCCGGCCGAGCTGCTCGCGGTGCGCGGCGAGCGGCTCAGCGGGGTGCTCTCACTGGCGTACAGCCGGATCGTGGTGCACCGCGGCCGGGTGGTGGCCCGGACCAGCGCGGTACGCGAGTACCGCGACTCGGAGACGGGCGGCGGGGCCGGACTCCCCCGCCAGGGACGACCGGATTCCGGCCCCGGCGGCGGGGCCTGAGCGCGCCGCGGCGCGCTGCGGCGTACGGTCGTGACCATGCGCATTGTCATCGCAGGTGGACATGGTCAGATCGCGCTGCGGCTTGAGCGGCTGCTCGCTGCGCGCGGGGACGAGGCGGTGGGGATCATCCGCGATCCCGGACAGCGTGACGACCTGCGGGCCGTCGGCGCGGAACCGGTGGTCCTGGACCTCGAATCGGCCACCGTGGAGGAGACCGCGGAGGCGCTGCGCGGGGCCGACGCGGTGGTCTTCGCGGCCGGCGCGGGCCCCAACAGCGGCACGGACCGCAAGGACACGGTGGACCGCGGCGCCGCCGTCCTCTTCGCGGACGCGGCGGAACGGGCGGGGGTGCGGCGCTACGTCGTCGTCTCGTCCATGGGCGCCGACGCCGACCACCCCGGAGACGAGGTGTTCGACGCGTACCTGCGGGCCAAGGGCGCGGCGGACGCGTACGTGCGCTCCAGGACGGCGCTCGACTGGACGATCCTGCGCCCCGGCATGCTGACCAACGACGCCGGCACCGGCCAGGTGCTGCTCGCCGCGTCGACCGGCCGGGGCCCGGTCCCGCGCGACGACGTGGCGGCCGCGCTCATGGAGCTGCTGGACACCCCGGCGACGGCGGGCCTGACGCTGGAGCTCATCTCGGGCAACGTGCCGGTGATGGTCGCGGTGAAGGACATCGCGGGCAACTGACGAGGGGGCGCAGGGCCCGGCGCCCCGGTCAGCCGCCCGGCGCCGGACGTACGGTGATGCCGTGCCGCTCCAGCAGGGCCGCCGTCACCCCGTCGCCCTCGCGCAGCTCTCCGGTGAACGTCCCGTCATAAACCCTGCCGCGCCCGCACGAAGGGCTCCGGGCCATCAGCAGGGCCTCGGCGCAGCCCGCCCCGCGCGCCGCCTCCAGGGCCTGCCGGGCGCCGTCCAGGAACGCCTCCGTCACATCGCGCCCGGAGTCGTCCACGACGCGTGCACGGCCGTCCAGGACGTCGTGGCCGTCGCCGCCGACGATCTCGGCGGGGCGGCGGGGCGTGGGCAGCCCGGCGGCGACCTCGGGGCAGCAGGACACGGGCCTGCGGTCACCGATGGCCGCGGCGAGCCCGGCGGAGGCCTTGCCCCGGCCGTCGAAGCGACAGGGCACGCCCAGCAGGCAGGCACTGACCAGTACGGATTCCGTTTCCACGGTTGGGTCGTTCGCCACGGTTACGCCCTTCGTCACCGGCACAACAGAGAAGGCCCCCGTCCGAGGACGAGGGCCTTGCTTTGTGGCGGCGCCAGGGTTCGAACCTGGGTAGGCTGAGCCGGCAGATTTACAGCGGGCTACTTCCAGGCCCTCTCATCAGGCGCTTTCACGTTTCCCTGTCTCCTCGGGGGACGTCTGGGGGAAATCCTAGTCGCGCCCCGCACTTTCCCGACAAGCGCCAGGGGCACCGGGCTGGCGGTTTTCACCTGAGGGCATCCGCGATGGCGCCCATGGAGTCGGTCACCGCCACGGCCCCCGCGGCGGCCAGCACAGCCGCCTTGCCTGGCTTGTTGGCGTAGCCGATGGTTGCCACGTCGGCCGCCGTTCCGGCCTGAACGTCGCGTGCCGCGTCTCCGACGAAGATGCACTCCCCGGGTTTGGCGGACGCGGCAGACAGGGCGTCCAGCAGCAAGCGCGGATTGGGCTTCATGGAAGTCGGGTCACCCGGCACACGGCCAAACACCCCCGCAATGGCGTCACCAAGTCCGTGGTCAGCCAGGTAGGCGCGGATCGCATCCCCCGAGTTGTTGCTGATGATCCAAACGGAGCGACCCGATTCGACGCAGGCGCGAATAGCAGGCTCCCCACCGGGGGTCTGCTCAGCAAGCGCGACCGCTTCCACCTCCAGGCGCACCAACGTTTCGTCGGCTCGAACTGCCAAATCCGGCCTGACGTCCGCGACACTACGCAGGAGTGCGAGCGGATCAGTCTCCGTCGCCCAGCCTTCAGGGTCCCCCGGAGCAAGGGCGGGGCTTAGAGAGTCGAAGAGCCCGCGCGCCACATCGGGCGCGGGCAGTCCCGCGAAGACCGAGCAAACCGGTCCGTCGAAGTCGAGAAACACATGCTTGACGGAGCGGAGCACGTCAGTGAGCTGGGTCGTATTCATGGCTTCCGCTCGTAGGAGATGGTGTTCCAGACGCTGTTGAACCAGAGCTGTGCCTGCTGGAGGTAGAGGGAGCCGAGCGATGCATCATCTGGTCCGGCGGAGTGGTGGAAGAGCGTCGTGTCCTTGCCCGTGACGTCGAAGAACGTGCGGGACTCGCCTTCCACTGAGAGCGACCGCTCCCGGAGGGGGTAGAACCCGAAGAAGGCTTCTCGCTGGTTCAGGATGTAGAGCTTGAACAGGCTGGACGCCCGGTGAACACGTACCTCTACGTTCACGGACTTCACCAGTCCGTAGTCCGCGAGCACTTCGACGGAGTGCTTGATGCCGCCGGCGTTCGTCAGCGCGATGTTCCGGGCCCGGTCGCGCAGTGCCGGATCGTCCTGAAGGTCGTCGACCAGTACAGGGACGGCCATGGGTGCGGTCGTGTCGGGCAACAGCAGTCGGACTGTGATCGATTCAGGGGTAAGTCGGCCCGACCGAATCTTGTCCAACGGTTCCTGCATGGCGTTGTACAGGGTCTCGCTGGAGAAGCCGGCGAAGTCGAGTGTGACCTGTGGCTCACCGAATGCTGCCTCGATGTGAGGGCGGAGCCCCACCGGTCGCTCCGTGCGTTCACGCACGAATGACCCGCTGCCCTGGCGAGTGATGATCAGGCCTTCGCTCCGAAGGAGCTCCAGAGCCTTGTCCACGGTGCCGCGCGCCACGCTGTAGCGCCTGGCCAGCTCAGGACCGGAGGGAAGTTTGTCCCCGGGCGTGAAGCCCTCCTTCTTCGTGAGGATCGCAGCTCGCAAAGAGCTGCTGACCTGCTGATACGGCGGTCGCGGGTCGTCCGGATCGAGGCTCATACCTCCATTCTAATCAACATGCCCAACACGCACGACTTACCCAACCCTCTTGACCTGCCTAAGCAGGTTGCCTATGTTGAGCATGTCGCCGAGAACGCAGCGGGGACAGCGAGAAGGGCCGTTCTTTGGGCTGCTTCGAGCTGCACGGCCAGAGCGCCCGGAGGGTCCCGGCAAACAGTCGGGAGTGAGCCCAAAGGAAGCCCTGTTCCTTGAGAACTGAACAGCGTGCCAAGTACTAACGACAGGCATCTGCGACAAGCCGCAGGCCCTGCCGCACGACCAGCAAGCACCTTCCTCCCCGGCCTTTTCAAGGTCAGCGGGACCCGTCCGTGCGGTGAGACAAGGGCAGAGATCGCGACCACACCAAGCACTCATGTCCGCCCGATGGAGGACACCGTGAAGCACCGAAGATTTTGGGCGCCGTCCGTGCTGGACCGGCCGGACCGGTACGCCCCTCGCGTCATCGCCTGATCTGCCGCTCACGCGGCCGGTTGCCGACCCGCCCGTCCAGACCGCTTCCTGCGGGGCTGTACGGGCGGGGCCCTGCACCGCTCACAGCCCCGGTATTCAGCCGCGAGGGCGCCCGATCGAATCGGGCCCGGGGCGCGAGCCACCCGCAGCGGCGGGTGGTCAGACGAAAGGAATCGCTGTGCAGAGCAACGAGGAACTTCGCGCCCAACTCGCCGCCGAGGCTAAGGCCGAGGACGACGCGGCTCAGCGCGCATGGGAGGCCGTCCACGGGCCCACGGACTACCAGAAAGCCATCTACGGCTGCCTGGGCAGCTGCAGCAGCCGCAGCACCCGGTAGCGCGCACCACCGCCCCGGATCATGCCGTGAGGGCGCTGGATCGAATCCGGCGCGGGGCTCTCCATCCGCGTGGTGCTCGCCACGCGGATCACTGCCTGAGGGAGAGACATGAGCATCGAGACGTTCGAGACCATCCGCTACACCGCCGACGTCGTCGTCACCACGACCGACGGGTACGTCCTGCTGATCGAGCGGGGCTGGGACCCGCACGCCGGTCAGTGGGCGCTGCCCGGCGGGCACGTCGACCCCGGCGAGACCAGCCGCGCCGCCGCCGCCCGCGAACTGGCCGAAGAGGCCGGCGTGTACGCGGCGGCGGAGGAACTGACCCAGGTCGGGACCTGGGACGCCCCCGGCCGCGACCCTCGCGGCCGATACGTCACCGTCGCCTACCAGCTCACCGTCATCCCCGGCACGCCTGCCGAAGCCGGTGACGACGCGGTCAACGTCCGCTGGTGGCCGCTCGCAGACCTTCCGCCGCTGGCGTTCGACCACGCCGACATCATCGCCGCCGTCACGGCATCGACCGTCTGACCTACCGCTTCACCCACCGCAACGGCGCGGCCCCGGTGCTCGAACACCGGGGCCGCCGAGCCGTACACCACCTGCTAGGGAGAGAAACGACTCATGATGCACATCGCTGCACTTCAGGCCGCTGTTACGGCGGCCTCCCTCGACTTCGAGCCGTCGGACGCTGAGCTGGACGCGATCGACCGTGAGATGCCGCTGATCCGGGCGGAGGTCGAGTTGCTGGACGCGCAGATCATGACCATCGACCGGCCGGCCAACGAGCTGGACGTACGGCGTATCCGCCGGGCCCGCAACCGGGTCATGGCCGCTCGCCGTGACCTGACGAACCGCGGCGGCACGGTGCAGTCGGGCGGTGCGGCATGAGCGACACCAACCTCACCGCCGTCCGGCAGGCGCTCCTGCTGGTGTTCGCCGGTATCGCCCTGACCGTGATCGGGTCCTCGCTGGACACCGTCACCGGCCGCCCCGTCTGGCGGGCCGTCGCGGTCATCGGCGGCCTCATGCAGGCCGCCGGGTGGGTGCTCTACTTCCGCCGCACGCGGGGCGGTGCCCGATGACGGCGACGTACACCGCGCAGATGTCCACCCGGTCCGGGGGGTGGCGCCTGTATGTGGCGCTGCTGGGTGATCTGGTCTCCGAGTGGCCTGAGCACGACTTCGGACCGGGGCCCGCGATCCCGACGCCGGCCGAGCGTTCACGGGCGCTCACCGCGCTCGGTTTCGTGTTCACCGACGGTGCCGAGTGGGAGTGGGAGGAGTACAGCGCGACGACCGGCGACGACACGTCGCCGGTTCGGCTGCTGGCCTCGATCCGGGTGCGGTCATGGGACGGGGGCGCGTCGTGAACAGTGCTCAGATCCGTTCAGCGGACCGCGCTCTGTCGGTCGGCACGTGGCTGATCGTGGCAGGGGCGATGCTGTACTCGATCCTCACGGTCACGCCCCTCGCGGCCCGTCATACCCCTGACGCGTGGCGGTGGACGGCCCCGATCCTGCCGTTGGTCGTGGACGCGGCGGTCGTGATCGTGGTCCGCCTGGACGCCACGATGGCCCGCCTCGGTGGGCACGGTGGTTGGTGGCCCGTCGTCCTGCGGTGGATGACCGGCTGCATGACCCTGGCCCTGAACGCGGCTGACTCGGCCCTGCAAAGCGACCTGGTCGGCGTGGCCGTCCACTCGGTGGCGCCGCTGCTGCTGATCGTCACCGCCGAGACCGGACTCGCCTACCGGCGGGCCATCGCCACCGCGCTGAACGAGCTGAACGCCCGGCAGCAGGCCGAGAAGCAGTCCGCCGAGCGGGCCCGGACCGAAGCGCGGGAGCGCGCTGAACGCAGTGCCCGCGAGGAACGGGAGCACAAGGCGGGGCTGGCTCGTGAACAGCGCGAGCACGAGGCTGCCTTGGCCCGTGAGCAGCGTGAACACGAGGACCGGGCACGGCGCGAGGAACAGGACCGGGCTGAGGCTCGGGAGCGGGCTGAGCGCGAGGCCCGTGAACGCGCCGAGGGTGAGCGTGAACAGCAGCGGCGCGAGCGTGAACGCCTTGAACGTGAGGCGGCCGCACGCCGGTCTGCTGAGCGGCGTGAGCGCGAGGAGCGTGAACGCCGTGAACACGCCGAGCAGCAGGAGCGGGCCGAGCGTGAACGCCAGGCCCTGCTGGCTGCTGGACCTGCCGAGGAGAAGCAGAGCGAGGAGCTGGCTCGGGCCACGGTCCGGGCCGCGTGCGAAGCCGGGCTGCGCATCCGGCAGGCTGCCGAACTGTGCGGCTGGTCCACCGGCTGGGTGACCGCCCGCTACCAAGAGCACCGCGACGGCGCGGGACTCGTCCTTGAGAGCGCGTCGTGAGCGCCCTGCCCTGCTACCGGTGGCGGCTCGCCCCCGAGGGTCTGGCCACCCGCCGTCAGCTCCGCGCGCTGGGGCTGCGGCCGGGTGGACAGGACGTAGCCGCTCAGATCGAACGGCCCCGGCGTCGCCGCGGGTCGCTGGTCGCCTACCTCTACCGCATCGACCACGCCCGCCCGGTCCGCCCGATGACACCGGGCCGTGCCGCAGCACTGGCCAAGGCCATGACCGCCCGCCGCACCTGCCCGAACTGCCGCTGTGACGTGGGGTACTGCATCCCGCGCTCGCTCGGCATGTGCGTTCCCTGCCACGACACCCCACTGTCCCGGAAGGACATCACGTCATGACTGCCGCCGAGTACCGCCGGGCTGCCGCTCGCATCGTCACCCGCGACCCGCTGCACGGCCCGCCGCTGCGGGACGCCGAGCTGCGCCGCGCCGAGATCCTCGCCCAGCTCTCCCTGTCCGCTGCCATCTCCGAGGCGACCGAGGCGCGCACACCGCTGCTCCAGGACCGGGACCAGTTCAACACCGAGCTGGACGCCCGCGACGCCGCGCGCAACCAGCGCTGATCGACCGCCCCGGATCACGGCGTGAGGCTGCCGGGTCGAATCCGGCACGGGGCACTGCCCGCACCACTCTGCCCTTGGAAGGAACCGCATGGACCAGCACTTGCCTGCCCCTCGGGCGCTCACCGTGATCCAGCTCCCGGACGGAACTCACGCCTACGCCGACCCGCGCACCCTGCCCGCCCAACAGGCGCCGCAGCAGATCGTTCAGCACATCCACCACGCCCCGCCCGATCGGACCGTCCAGCGCCTCGCGCTCGGCTCCGGGGTCGGCGCCGGGACGGTCGCGGCCGGCGTGTACTTCGGCCCGCTCCTGGTCGGTGTCCTCACCGCCATCGCCGCCAACCTCGCTCTCCTCGCGTTCCTGGCCGCTGTCATGGCCTGGGGCGTGGTCACGGTCGTGAAGTCGGTTGGCGGCTCGGAGGGCAAGGCCGCGTCCAAGTCGGTGTCCAGGGCCCGGCGTCGCCGGGGCTGACGTGCCCGTATCCGCCCGGTCTCGTACCGGGCGGGTGCAGGACCGGAAAGCCCGGCCACCGCCCCTTTGGGAGGCATCGTCATGGAGAGCTACACCCCCGCCGAGAAGCGCCAGCGCGCGAAGCTGTTCCGCAAGGGCTTCCGTCAGGCGATGGCCGACTGCGTCGACCCGCGCCTTGAGGCCCAGATCGAGCGCATCGACCAGCGGGCCGCCGAGCGCGGCGCCCTGGAACTGCGGGCCCTGCACCAGGTCCAGGCCGACGCCCGCCAGACCCTCGCCACCGCCAAAGCGGCCGAGCGCACCGCGCCCCGCACCGACCGGGCCGCCGCCCGTCAGGCCCGCAAGACGGCCGAGGACGCCGTGCGCCGTGCCGAGCGCGCCGTGCAGCGCGCCGAGAACTGACCTGGGCGGCCGGATTCCTTGGCCGGCACCGGCCGCCCCGGACTCTCACCCCTTCCGCCCCATCGGGGGCAGACAGGAGCACGTCTCATCATGTCCGACAACGTCATCAGCCTGCACAAAAACGCCCCCGGCACCGTGCCCGTCCTCACGGTGGTGCCCGAGCCCGTGCCGACGGCGCCCGTGCCGCTGTGGGTGCGCTCCGGTCGCGTCATACGGGGCGCCGTCACGCATGAGCGCACCCGGCTCGGAGCCCGCGCCGCGGTCCGGCACTCCCTCTACGTCGCCGGCGGGGCGGGTGTGGTCGCCCGGCGGACGTGGCAGGGCCGGACTGTCGCGGTCCATCACCAGATGAGGGCCGTCGCGGTGGCCGCGGGCAACCAGGAACTCGCCGCCGAGTGGCAGGAGAAGGCGGACCGCTTCCGCACCGACCGGCACCGACGGCGGATGGAGCTGATCAGCGGAGTGCCGCAGATGGTCAAGTCCGCGGCGATCGGCACCGCCGGCACGGAGGGTGCGTTACTGCTGATCGGTGCCTGCATGGCCGTCCACAACCACAACCTGCGCGACGTGATCGCGCCGACGCTGGCCGCGGTCGACGCGGTCCGGGCCCTGTGCTGGTTCGTCGGTGTCGCCTGGGGGCCCGCGCTCGCGCTCGCCCTGCTGGCCGGACTGTCCCACCTGTGGCGGGCCGGACAGCAGCAGCAGACCGCACCCGCCTGGGCCCGCCCCGCCACCAGCGGGGTGGACGACGTCCCGGTCACCCCCTCGGTCGTCGTCAAGGCCCTTGCTGATCTGGGGATTTCCTCGCTGCGCAAGGCCGTCAAGGAGATGGCCGACGGCGCGGCCGGCATGCTCGGCCCCATCACGCTCGCCGGGTGCGGCGTGGAAGTCGATGTCACCCTGCCGTCCGGAGTGAGCACGGAGGAGGTGCTGGGCAAGCGGCGCAAGCTCGCGGAGAACCTCAACCGTCACGAACACGAGCTGCACATGACGCTCCCTCCGGCCCCCCGCACGGTGCGGATGTGGATTTCGGACTCCGGCGCCCTGGACCAGCCCATCGGCCCCTCGCCGCTGCTCACCGACGCGGACGCCACCGCCGACATGCGCCGCGGGCGGGCCCCGTGGGGTGTCGACCTGCGCGGGGATGCGGTGCTGGTCTCGCTGTGGCAGAAGCACATGCTCATCACCGGCCTGTCCAACCAGGGCAAGACCGCCTCGCTGCGGGCGTTGGCTCTGTGGCTCGCGCTCGATGCGCGGGTGGAATTCCGCATCGCTGACCTCAAGGGCGTGGGCGACTGGCAGATGTTCGACGGCATCGCCACCGTCCTCATCCAGGGCCCCACCGACGACCACGTCATCGAAGCCACCGAAATGCTCGAAGGCGCCGTCACGGAGATGGCCGACCGGATCGCGTTGATGCGGGAGCTGACCGCGAAGGGCTGGAGTCAGGACAAGATCCTGTCCGACCCACGCTTCGACCCCCTGGTCCTCGTGGTCGATGAGGCGCAGGTGGCCTACGGCTCCGCTGCTCAGGAGACGTTCGTCACCGAGAAAGGGGCCGTCCGCAAGGGTGCCCCGTTCGGCGGGTCGAAAGCGGACAGCCGCTACTTCCAGGCCGTGAAGAAAATCCACGACCAGGGACGCGCGGTCGGCGTCACCATCTGGGAGGGCACCCAGGACCCGACCAACGAGAACCTGCCCAAGCGCTCCCGCGAGGGCAACCACATCCGCGCCTCCCTCGTCCTGGGCACCGAGTCCCAGGCCCGCATGGCGGTGGGTGACTCCGCGGTCGACGCCGGGGCGGCCCCGCACAAGCTGCGGCAGGGTCTGGACAAGGGCACCCTCGTGGTGGCCGGCGACGGAGTCAAACTCGCCCCTGGACAGCCCTCTGTCACGGCCCGGACCCACTACATCGGCCCGGAGGACGCGGAGGCCATCGCGGAGCGGGCCAAGGCCCTGCGCGCCGGCGTGAAGAGGCCTGCGGGACCGGAGTCGGCGCCGCGGGAGGTCGACCACCTGACCGACGTGGCCGCGGTCCTGGGCAGCGAGGACCGGATGAAGTCCGACGAGATCCGCCAGCACCTGGCCCAGCGGTGGCCCGAGGTCTACAAGTCGTGGTCCGCCTCCGACCTGGTCCAGGCCCTCAAGCCGTTCGGTGCCCAGCCGCGCAAGTACAACGGCAACCAGATGATCTCCCGTGCCAGGGTCTTCGCCGCCATCGAGATCCGCGCCGACGAGACCGAAGACACCGAGAACGCCGGATAGAGCGACGCACGGTGACGGGGAGGGAGTTGGGGAGTCGCGCACATCCTGGGGAGTTCTCCCCAACCGCCTCCCCAACCCGCCCCACCCACGCTGATCAGCGACAACACCGCAGTTGGGGAGCATGGGGAGGCTGGGGAGGCACCCCTCCCCGCACCCCGGAAACCCCCGGAAACAGCCTCTCCACAGCCATCCCCCGACCCATCCATTAGCTACGCAGAGTGACTACGGGTGGGAGTGTGGCCGAAAGATCCGGGGCCACCCTCGTCTCGTCCACAGCTGAACCGAGAGGACAACGCCATGTCCACACACCGCATCGTCTGCTACGTCGCCGCCTGCGACCTCTGTGGAAACACAACCGACCTCGACGGATACGCCGCGCACTTCGACACCCCCACCGACGCCACCGGCAACGCCCACGGATGGGGCGACGTCACCAGCGGCTGGACCCTCGCACCGGACGGACGCCTGGTCTGCGACACCGTCGACGACCACGCCCACGAGTCCGTGCACGAGGCCGCCGGCAAACGCATCCCCGAACCCGGCCCCGACGCCATGTGCGTCATCTTCACCGCCGCCTAGCTACGCCGACGGCGGCCCCCTCTCACGCCAATGAAGCGGGGCCGCCGTCGTCCAGCAGCTCACACAAGAGAACTGGAGACACCCAGCATGCCCCACGACCGCAACACCGCGCCGCTCGAAGCAGCGTTACGAGCAGCCGAACACGGCTGGCACGTCTTCCCGCTCCGCCCCCGCGACAAGCGCCCCGCCCTCCACGGAGAGACCGACTGCACCGGCCTCGGAGACTGCGCCGACGGACACCGCAAGTGGGAGGACCGGGCCACCACCGACCCCGACCGCATCCGCGCGGCCTGGTCGACCGGAGCGTTCAACGTCGGCCTGGCGACCGGCCCGTCCGGGCTGGTCGTCGTCGACCTGGACACGGTCAAGGCCAAGGACTTGAACGGAACGCCTGACGGCGTCACTTCCCTGCAAGCGCTCTGCGAGCGCGCCGGACAGGCCGTCCCCACCACCTACCGGGTCCGGACCGCGAGCGGCGGGGTACACCTGTACTTCGCCACCCCGGCCGGGGCCCGGCTCGGCAACAGCGCGGGCAAACTCGGTACCCACATCGACACCCGCGCCCACGGCGGCTATGTCGTCGCCCCCGGCAGCACCCTCCCCCACGGCACCTACGAAGTGACCGACCCCACCGACCCCGTACCGCTCCCGGAATGGCTGCACGCCCTCCTGGCGCCCCGTCAGGCGTCGCGGGCATTGATGGCCGCACCCGTACCGGTTCGTGCCTCTCGGTACGCGGCAGCGGCCCTCAGGGCCGAAACAGCCGCCGTGGCCGGGGCTGGGGAGGGTTCGCGGAACTGGACGCTGGTTCGGGCCGCCCGCGCTCTGGGGCGGTTCATCCCGTCCGGCGACCTCGCACGCCAGGAGGTAGAGCAGGCTCTTAATTCGGCGGGACTGACGGCCGGCCTCCGCGAGAACGAGTGCCGCGCCACGGTGACCAGCGCACTGAACTGGTCCATCGCCAACAACGCGAGCAGGACCGCATGACGGCACCCAGGAATCCCCCACTTAAGAGCATCCAGACACCCAGCACCGGTCCCAGCACCGCCGGACCGGCCCCCGCCCGATCCGGCAGTGGTGCGCCGAAGGTCGTCGGCCGGCAGGCCGTCCCCTCATCCGTTCGCCCTGACCCGCACGTCACCACGGTGACCGGCATCTGGCCCGGACTCCAGATCCGCACGTCGGGCACCCCGCAAGCCGACTGGCTATGCCACTGCGGCCACCACGAACGCGCACGGGGCCGCAGGGCCGTCACCGAACTCACCGCCCGCGTACGCGTCGGGCACTGCCCCCACACCGCCCCCGCAGAGCACAGGAGGAACGCCGCATGACCGCCACCGCACAGCAGCCCAAGGCGCCCATCGACGGCGCCGCCCTGCTCGATGCGGTGGAGACGTTCCACCGCAGGTTCAACGCCTTCCCGACCGAGGCGGCCTACGTCGCGGTCGCCTTGTGGGACGCACACACGCACCTGCTCGACTGCTTCGACTCCACCCCCCGACTCGCCTTCCTCTCCCCCGAACCGGGCAGCGGGAAGACTCGGGCACTCGAAGTCATCAGCACCCTGGTGCCCCACCCCATGCACGCCGTCAACGCCTCTCCCGCCGCGCTGTTCCGAGCGGTTGCAGACGAGGCCGGACGGCCCACGATCCTTTTCGACGAGATCGACACCGTCTTTGGGCCCAAGGCCAAGGACAACGAGGATCTGCGCGGACTGCTGAACGCCGGTCACCGCAAGAGCGGGGTCTCCTACCGGTGCGTTGGCGACGGCGGCACACAAACGGTCGTTGCCTTCCCCTCATACTGCGCTGTCGCCATGGGCGGGCTCGGCTCGCTGCCAGACACGATCCTGGCCCGTTCCGTCATCATCCGAATGCGGCGTCGCGCCCGTAACGAGCGGGTGGAACCCTTCCGGGCCCGCGTCCACGAACCGCAGGGCCATGCCTTGCGCGACCAGCTCACCACCTGGGCCGAGCAGGTCCGGCCCCGCGTCGACGGCGCCTTCCCCGACATGCCCGAGGGCATCACAGACCGGCCCGCAGACGTGTGGGAACCACTGCTCGCCGTGGCCGACGCGGCCGGCGGAACCTGGCCCGACCGGGCCCGGCAAGCCTGCGTCGATCTCGTCACCGCCGTGAACGAGGACGACCGCGCCTCGCTCGGAGTCAAGCTCCTGACCGACCTGCGCGACCACGTCTTCCCCGGTGAGGACACCGTCTCCACCATCGAAATCCTGCACCTTCTCAACGCCATGGAGGAATCGCCCTGGGGCGACCTCGACGGCCGCCCGCTCAACGCCCGCACCCTCTCCAAGACCCTCAAGGAATACGTCACCGCCAAGAGCAAGCCCATCTCTCCCCGACCACTGCGCATCGGCGGACAGATCGTCAAGGGCTACCACCGAGACGACCTCACAGACGCCTGGAACCGCTACTGCCCCCCGCCCCCGGATTCCTCGGTTACATCGGTTACGCCCCTCCCGATGGGCCTCTGACCTGCGGCGCTTCTGTAACCGATCGGGGCTGTGTAACCGGAAGACCTCCAGTTACATCGCCCCGGTCCCCCGCCACCTGTAACCGCACGCCATCGGTTACACCCCACCCATCGGTTACAGAAAAAGGGTCCCTGACCTGCGATGTAACCGGCGTAACCGATGTAACCGCACCTGTGAGACCGAACCGAGCCAAGGAGTCGCACCATGGCCCGCCCCCAGATGCTCAAGCTCCCCGAAGTCCTCGACGAACTCGGCATGAGCCGTGCCGCGTTCTACCGCATGCGCGCCCGCGCCCAGGGCCCGCGCCTCATCAAGCTCCCCAACGGTCAGCTCCGCGTTCGCCGCGCCGATCTGGACGCCTGGTGGGAGAGGTGCGAAGAGTCCGCCGCCTGACATCGATCTGACGCACCAATCGACAAGGGCCCGCCACCACGGCGGGCCCTTTCTCTCTGGAGCACCATGCCTCTCACCTACGACGTACGCCTGTACTCCATCGAAGTCCGACGAGACCGCCCCAAGCCCTACCGGTTGCGCTGGCTGGTCGGGCACCGCAAGCACTCCAAGAGCTACCAGCTCAAGGCCCAGGCGGATGGACGCCGGTCGGAGCTGATGTCAGCAGTCCGGCGCGGCGAGCAGTTCGACGAGGAGAAGGGGCTTCCCGTCTCCGAGGTCCGTGCGATGCAGGGATCTGTGACCTGGTACGAGCACACCCGTGCCTACATCGATCGCAAGTGGGCCGACGCCCCGGCGAAGTCGCGAAAGAACTACGCGGACGCCCTTGCCACCATCACGCCGGCGCTCGTGAAGACCACCGTTGGCCGACCCGACGCGGCCACGCTCCGCCGGGCGCTCTACGGGTGGGCTTACAACCGCAACAGGTGGGATGAGGAACCGCCGGCGGACGTTACCCAGGCACTCCGCTGGCTGACCAAGAACTCCGTGCCGATCTCCGCACTAGAAGAGTCGGCCACCGTACGACTCGCCCTGGACGCGCTCGCCCTGAAGATCGATGGGAAGTCCGCCGCCCCACGCACCGCGCGGCGCAAGCGCGCCTGCCTGAGCGATGTTCTCGGCCTCGCTGTCGAGCAGCGGTACTTCTCCACCCCGGTCAACCCGCTCACGACCGTGAAGTGGGTCGCCCCGAAAGCCGTCGAAGAGGTTGATCCGCAGAGCGTGGCGAACCCCCGCCAGGTGCGGGCGCTGCTCAAGGGCGTACGCGAGCAGGGCCCGCGCGGTGAACACCTCGAAGCGTTCTTCGGCTGCCTCTACTACGCCGCCATGCGGCCGGCAGAAGTGACGGCGCTCCGGCTGGCCCAGTGCCATCTCCCTGACAAAGGGTGGGGCACTCTAACTCTCCGGGGAGGCTTCGTGAGGGTCGGGAAGGGTTGGACCGACGACGGCCAGGCGCACGAAGCCCGCCATCTCAAGGCCCGCGCAGTGAAGGACTCGCGCCCCGTGCCGATCCCGCCGCATTTCGTGCGCATGCTTCGGCAGCACGTCGCTACGCACGGCACTGCGCCAGACGGGCGGCTGTTCCGGACTAACCGGGGCGGTCTGCTCCAGGAGACCGGATACGGCGAGGTCTGGGCCCAAGCACGCGCAGACGTCCTGACCGAGGAGGAAGCGGTCTCACAGCTCGCCCGGCGACCGTATGACCTACGTCACGCCGGGGTGTCCTTCTGGCTCAGCTCAGGCGTGGACCCGATGGAATGCGCCCGGCGAGCAGGGCACACGATCGCGGTGCTGTTCCGCGTCTACGCCAAGGTGCTGGCCCGTACGCAGGACCGGGCCAATCGGCGCATCGACGCAGCGATGCGCGAGTGGAACGAACCGGAGTAGCCCCGCCCTCTCCTGGGGGACACCTGGGGGACACGCCCTGATCAGACCTGGGATCGGGGCGAGATCAGGTGAGACAAGGTTGGGTTTCGACGCCTCGGCATCGAGTCGCCGGGCATACGAGAAAACCCCTTCCGACCGGCTGAAACAGCAGGTCGGAAGGGGTTTCACTTCCAGTGGCGGCGCCAGGGTTCGAACCTGGGTAGGCTGAGCCGGCAGATTTACAGTCTGCTCCCTTTGGCCACTCGGGCACACCGCCAAGGGATGCTGCCGTCGGGCCCGTCTCGCGACGGCGCTCTGTGGCAACGACGTAAACGATACCTGATGCCCAGGGGTGCTACGCCACTGGATTGATCAGCGGCCCGTACGGGCCGGGGTGGCTAGGCTTTGGGGGCGGCGTGGTGCCTGTGGGCCCCGCGGCCGCCCCGTAGACATTCCGTTTCCAGCACCCCCGATACAAGGAGCCACACGTCATGGCCGACTCCAGTTTCGACATCGTCTCGAAGGTCGAGCGGCAGGAGGTCGACAACGCCCTCAACCAGGCCGCAAAGGAAATCTCGCAGCGATACGACTTCAAGGGCACCGGCGCCTCGATCTCCTGGTCGGGCGAGAAGATCCTCATGGAGGCGAGCGGCGAGGAGCGGGTCAAGGCGATCCTCGACATCTTCCAGTCCAAGCTGATCAAGCGCGGCATCTCGCTGAAGTCGCTGGACGTGGGCGAGCCGCAGCTGTCCGGCAAGGAGTACAAGCTCTTCGCCACCATCGAGGAGGGCATCTCCCAGGAGAACGCCAAGAAGGTCGCGAAGATCATTCGCGACGAGGGCCCCAAGGGCGTCAAGGCGCAGGTCCAGGGTGACGAGCTGCGGGTCAGCTCGAAGAGCCGGGACGACCTGCAGGCCGTTCAGGCGCTGCTCAAGGGCCAGGACTTCGACTTCGATGTGCAGTTCGCGAACTACCGGTAGGACGCGGCGGTCCGGGCGCGGGACGGAATGCGTGGTTCCGCGCCCGGACGTCATGTCCGAATACCGCCGGTCCCGGCGGTTCGGGCGACGCAGACTGGTCCGTGGCAGCCGATGACCGTGCTGTCCGCCGGACGAGATGAGGGACGAGTCATGACCATGTACGCGACGGTCGACAGCCCGCTGGGTGAGCTGCTGCTGGTCGGCGAGAAGGCCGCGGGACCGGCCGGCGACGGGGTCGCGCTCGTCTCGCTCTCCCTGCCGGGCCAGAAGGGCGCGGCGGTCGTCCAGGACGGCTGGGCCCACGAGCCCGGGGCTTTCACGGGGATCGCCGGGCAGCTGCGGGAGTACTTCGAGGGGCGGCGGACCCGCTTCGACATCGCCCTCGCGGACGGTACGGGCACCGAGTTCCAGCGCCGGGTGTGGGCCGCACTGGACGAGGTCCCGTACGGGGAGACGGTGTCGTACGGGCAGATCGCCGAGCGGGTCGGTGCCTCCGGGGCGGGGGTCCGCGCCGTGGGTACGGCCATCGGGCGCAATCCCGTGCTGGTCGTACGGCCGTGCCACCGGGTGATCGGCGCCGACGGGGCGCTGCGCGGCTACGCGGGCGGCCTGGAGCGCAAGGAGCGGCTTCTGGGGCTTGAGGGCGCCCTGGCGGTGAGCTGATGGCCGGGCTCTTCCCCCGGCCGAGGGCGGAGATCGCGCCCGGGGCGGTGCACGTTCCCGAATGGCTTTCCGAGGAGCGGCAGCGGGAGTTGGTGGCGGCCTGCCGGGAGTGGGCGCGCGGTCCCGTGCCGTTGCGGCACACGGCGCTGCCGGGCGGCGGGGTGATGTCCGTACGGACGGTGTGCCTGGGGTGGCACTGGCAGCCGTACCGCTACACCCGCACGGCGGACGACGTGAACGGCGCACCCGTCGCCCCGTTCCCGGAGTGGCTCGGGGAGTTGGGGCGGGACGCGCTGGTGGCGGCGTACGGGCAGGAGAGCCCGGTACGGGCGTACGCGCCGGACACCGCGCTGATCAACTTCTATGACGACGCGGCGCGGATGGGCATGCACCAGGACAAGGAGGAGCGGTCCGGTGCCCCCGTGGTGTCGCTGAGCATCGGTGACAGCTGCGTCTTCCGCTTCGGGAACACGGAGGGGCGGGGAAGGCCCTACACCGACGTGGAGTTGGCCTCCGGCGATCTGTTCGTCTTCGGCGGGCCCTCACGCTTCGCGTTCCACGGGGTGCCGAGGATCCACCCGGGGACGGCCGGTCCCGCGACAGGCATGAGCGGTGGTCGGCTCAATCTGACCCTTCGCGAGACCGGGTTGGGCGTCTGAGGACGGGCGGCCGGAGGGGGTGTCAGCGGCGGTCGCGGGAGTTCCCGAACAGCAGCCGGTAGGCGATCAGCAGGACCAACGAGCCGCCGATGGCCGAGATCCAGGTCGCCGCGTCGAAGAAGTCGTCCTTGGAGATCGGGCGGTCCAGGAAGCGCGCGGATATCCAGCCGCCCACGAAGGCGCCGACGATCCCTATGAGCGTGGTGCCCACGAGGCCGCCGGGGTCGCGTCCCGGCAGCAGGATCTTGGCGATGACGCCCGCGACAAGTCCAAGAATGATCCAGCCAATAATCGTCATGCGTGCGAACCTACCCCTCACTCGGTCTTGGAATCCAAGACGCGGGTGCGGGGTGCATGGTTGCGAAATATGGGCTGTGAGCTGGCCGTACGTGACTCGCGACGCCGTACGTCACCGGCCGTACGTCACCGGCCGACCGTCACCAGCCGGCGAACTGCTCGTCGGTGCTGACGATCTCCTTGCCGAAGGGCATCAGCGATACCGGGATCAGCTTGAAGTTGGCGATGCCCAGGGGGATGCCGATGATCGTGATGCACAGGGCGATGCCGGTGGTGATGTGACCGAGCGCCAGCCACCAGCCGGCGAGGATCAGCCAGAGCACGTTGCCGACGCAGGAGGGCGCGCCCGCGTCCCGGCGGTCGACGACGCGGTGGCCGAAGGGCCAGAGGGCGTAGACGCCGATGCGGAAGGCCGCGAGGCCGAACGGGATGCCGATGATCGTGATGCACAGCAGGAGTCCCGCGAGCAGGTAGCCCAGGAACATCCAGAAGCCGCACAGGACCAGCCAAATAACGTTCAGAATTGTCTTCATGGGCGATGACCTGCCATCTGCTCAAGTCGGGCGATGCGCTCCGCCATCGGCGGGTGGGTCGAGAACATCCTGGACATGCCCCGGCCGGGGCGGAACGGGTTGGCGATCATCATGTGGCTCGCTGTCTCGATCCGGGGTTCGGGGGGCAGTGGAAGCTGCTTGGTTCCGGCATCAAGCTTACGCAGGGCGGCGGCAAGGGCCAGTGGGTCACCGGTCAGCTGGGCGCCGGAAGCGTCCGCCTCGTACTCCCGGGAGCGGCTGACGGCCAGTTGGATGACGGAGGCGGCGAGCGGGCCCAGGATCATGATCAGGAGCATGCCGAGGATGCCGGGGCCCTCGTCGTCGTTGGAGCGGCCGACCGGGATCAGCCAGGCGAAGTTGACCAGGAACATGACGACGGAGGCGAGGGCACCGGCGACGGACGAGATCAGGATGTCGCGGTTGTAGACGTGGCTCAGCTCGTGGCCGAGGACGCCGCGCAGCTCGCGCTCGTCCAGGATCTGGAGGATGCCGTCGGTGCAGCAGACCGCGGCGTTGCGCGGGTTGCGGCCGGTCGCGAAGGCGTTGGGGGCCTGCGTCGGGGAGATGTAGAGCCTCGGCATGGGCTGCCGGGCGGCCGTGGAGAGCTCGCGGACCATGCGGTACAGCTGGGGTGCCTCGAACTCGCTCACCGGACGGGCGCGCATGGCGCGCAGCGCCAGCTTGTCGCTGTTCCAGTACGCGTAGGCGTTGGTGCCGACGGCTACCAGGAGCGCGACGATCAGGCCGGTACGTCCGAAGAAGCTGCCGATGAGAATGATGAGTGCGGACAGGCCCCCGAGGAGTACGGCGGTTTTCAGCCCGTTGTGCCGGCGGTGCACGGTACGCCCTCCAAATGGTGCAGCAGGGGAACCCTTGCTTGGTGGTGCTCCACTCCCCAGTGGAGCCTCCCGTACTGGTCAACGCCAGGCGAGGAGAGCTAGTTCCCTTGTGCTCGCTGCCGCGGGGCCGGGCCGCTCCGGGTGTTCGCTCCGGAGCGGGCCGTAGGCCGTACGGGTGGAGGGGTGCCGACGGGTCAGCGCTGGACGGGGAGTTTGGCGAGCGCCAGGGCCTCGGGGTCGGGCTCGACCTCGCTGGTGCAGTGGGCGCAGCGGGAGGCGACGGCGGGGATCGCGGTGTAGCAGCGGGGGCAGTCGCGCAGCGCGGCCTTGATGTCGACCTCCTCCTGGTCCTTCTTGGCGGTGAAGCGGTCCTGGACCTTGGCCATGGGGACGACGACGCAGAAGTAGAGGACCGCGGCGGTGATGAGGAAGGCGATCGCGGCGGCGACGAAGAGGCCGTAGGGGAACGTCACACCGTCGAACTTGAACTCGGCCTTGCTGAAGTCACCGGTGCCCCGGGTGATGAGGCCGATCAGCGGCACGATGAACGCGTTGCTGAACCCGGTGACGACCGCGGTGAACGCGGCTCCTACGGCGAGGCCGATCGCCATGGAGATGACGTTTCCGCGCAGGATGAATTCCTTGAACCCGTTCAGCACTGCCTCTGGCTCCTCTGTCGCGATGTGACGTTCGTATGCGCTGTGTGACGTATGCGCTGTGTGACGTTCGCATGCGCCGTCGCGCGGGCATGACCCTGCCCTGCGCGGACCGCTCCGGGCAAACCGATCTTGGTGCGCGTCAGAACAGGTTGACGCCGGCGAACCGGAGGACGGCCTGAGGGGCGCCCGACAGGGCGAGGCCGGCGACGGCGGTGATGACGATCGCGGCGGTGAGCGGTGCCGGGGCGCGGTGGGGGGCGGCGGGCCGCCGGCCGGTGCTGTCCTGGGCCGTCCGGTCCTCGGCATCCTCGGCGGCGTCCCGTGCCTCGTCCTCCGCGGGGCCGCGGAACAGGGCGGCGGTCCACTGGAGGTAGTAGTACAGCGCGATCACGACGTTGACGGCCATGACGACGGCGAGCCAGCCGAGTCCGGCGTCGACGGCCGAGGAGAAGACGGTGACCTTGGCGAAGAGGCCGATGATGCCGGGCGGCAGTCCGGCCAGGCAGAGCAGGAAGAAGCCCAGGGTGAGGGCGGCAAGGGGGCGGGTGGCGTAGAGATTGCGGTAGTCGGCCAGCCGGTTGCCGGGGCTGGTACGGGCGACCAGGGCGGCCACCGCGAACGCGCCGAGGTTCACGACGGCGTACATCAGGGCGTACGCGACGGTGGAGCCGATCTGCCGGTCGCCGGCGTACGCGGCGGCGGCGATCGGCACCAGGAGGTAGCCGGCCTGCGCGACGGAGGACCAGGCCAGGAGGCGTACGGCGCTGCGGGCGCGGGTGGCGCTCTGGCGCAGGGCGGCGACGTTGCCGACGGTCATGGTGAGCGCGGCGAGGACGGCGAGGGCGGGGCCCCAGACGTCCGCGTAGGAGGGGAACGCGACCACAGTGACGAGGATGAGGCCGGAGAAGCCGACCGCCTTTCCGACGACGGAGAGGTAGGCGGCGATCGGCAGCGGGGCGCCGACGTAGGTGTCGGGGACCCAGAAGTGGAAGGGCGCGGCGGCCGTCTTGAAGGCGAAGCCGACGAGGGTGAGGGCGACGCCCGCCTCGGCGAGGGTGGCGAGCTGTCCGGGTACGTCGTCGAGGCGGCCGGCGATCTCCGTGAGGTGGAGGGTGCCGGTCGCCGCGTAGACGAAGCTGACGCCGAGCAGCATCACGGCGGTCGCGACGACGGAGGACAGGAAGAACTTCAGCGCGGCCTCGGAGGAGCGCCGGTCGCCGCGCTTGATGCCGACGAGGGCGAAGGCGGGCAGTGAGGCGACTTCGAGGGCGACGACGAGCGTGGCGAGGTCGCGGGCGGCGGGCAGCAGCGCGGCGCCCGCGGCGGAGGACAGCAGCAGGAACCAGAACTCGCCGGCCGGCAGCTTGCGGGTGTCCCCGATCGACAGCAGCGCGGTGAGCAGGGCGCCGCCGAGCACGAGGAGCTGGATGACCAGGGTGAAGTGGTCGGCGGTGTAGCTGCAGGCGTGGCTGCCGGTGGTGAGGCAGAAGGTGGAGCGGTCGCCGTCGCGCAGCGGGAGGAGCAGCGCCAGGGCGGCCACGAGACCGGCGACGGCTCCGTAGCCGAGCAGCGGTTTGCGTTCCTTCGGTACGAAGAGGTCGGCGACCAGGACGACGAGGGCGACGGCCGCGACGGTGAGCGGGGGCGCGATGGCGAGCCAGTCGACGGACTGGACGAGGCTGGTGGTGGTGTCGGCCGCGGTCTGGACGAGGCCGGTGGTGCTGTCGGCCGCTGTGGTCACGACTTGCCTCCTGCGAGGAGCTTCTGCACGGCCGGGTCGGTGAGGCCGAGGAGGACGGCGGGCCACAGCCCGGCCAGGACGGTGAGGGCGGCGAGGGGGGTCCAGGCGGCGAACTCGTGGTGCTGGATGTCGGGGATCCGGTGCGGTTCCTCCGGCTTGGCGCCCATGCAGACGCGGCGTACCAGGATGAGCATGTACGCGGCGGTGAGCAGGGTGCCGAACGCGGCGATGGACATGAACGTCAGGAAGGCGGGGCGGCTCAGGCCGTCGGCCGGGTCGAAGGCGCCGAACAGGGTGAGCATCTCGCCCCAGAACCCGGCGAGTCCGGGCAGTCCGAGGGAGGCGATCGCGGTGAACGCGAGGAGGCCGCCGAGGCGGGGCGCGCTGCCGTAGAGCGCGGCGCCGGTGGCTCCGGAGAGGGTGTCGAGGTCGGCGGTGCCGTAGCGGTCCTTGACTGCGCCGACCAGGAAGAACAGCAGGCCGGTGATGAGCCCGTGGGCGATGTTGGCGAAGAGCGCGCCGTTGACGCCGGTGGGGGTCATGCTGGCGATGCCGAGGAGGACGAAGCCCATGTGGCCGACGGAGGAGTACGCGATCAGGCGCTTCAGGTCGCCCTTGGCGCCGGGCCGGGCCAGCGCGAGGCAGGCGAGCGATCCGTAGATGATGCCGGCGACCGCGAAGGCCGCGAGGTAGGGCGCGAAGGTGTGCATGCCGTCGGGGGCGATCGGGAGCAGGATCCGGACGAATCCGTAGGTGCCCATCTTCAGCAGGACGCCCGCGAGGAGGACGGAGCCGACCGTGGGGGCGGCGGTGTGGGCGTCCGGCAGCCAGCTGTGCAGCGGCCACATCGGGGTTTTGACGGCGAGTCCGATGCCGATCGCGAGAACGGCGATGACCTGCACGGACGAGGTGAGGCCGCGGCCGTTGTCAGAGGCGAGTGCCACCATGTCGAAGGTGCCGCTCTTCAGTCCGATGAGGAGCAGCCCGAGCAGCATGACGACGGAGCCGAGCAGGGTGTAGAGGATGAACTTCCAGGCGGCGGCCTGCTTCCGCGCACCGCCCCAGCGGGCGATGAGGAAGTACATCGGGATGAGCACCATCTCGAACGCCAGGAAGAACAGCAGCAGATCGAGGACGGCGAAGGTCGCGAGGGTGCCGGACTCCAGGAGCAGGATGAGTGCGACGAAGGCCTTCGGGGAGGGGCCCGCGGGCATTTTGAAGTAGCTGTGGAGCGCGCAGAGGAAGGTCAGCAGCGCGGTCAGTACGAGAAGGGGGAGCGAGATGCCGTCGATGCCGAGATGGATGCGGACGTCGAGCGCCGGGATCCAGCTGATGTCGGTGGTGGCCTGCATCTTCGACGGGTGGTCGTGGTCGAAGCCCAGGGCGAGCACGATCGCGGCGAGGAGGATCACGCCGGTCACGGTCACGCCGTGGCGGAGCACGGCCTGGCCGGGGTCGCGGCCCTTGAGTCCGGGCGGGGCCGGGAGCAGGGCCGCGACGGCTCCGAGCAGCGGGGCGACGACGATGAACGCCAGAAGGAACTGCATCACGGATTCGCTCATATCGATCACGGCTCACGACCCGGCGTTGACGTTGGCGAAGACGACGGCGGCGACCGCCAGGACCAGGGAACCGGCGAGCAGCGCGCCGAGGTAGGTCTGCACGTTGCCGGTCTGGGCACGGCGGACGGCGGTGCCGAGCCAGCGTGCGCCGGTGGCGGAGCCGCGTACGTAGGTGTCGACGACCTCGCGGTCCAGGAAGCGGACGAGGCTCGCGGCGGCCTGGACCGGGCGGACGAACAGGGCCGCGTAGACGGCGTCCAGGTGGAAGCCGGTGGCCGCGTGGCGGTGCAGGGGGCCGAGGAGCAGCCGTCCGGGGTCGGCCGGGTCTGGGGCGTCCCCGGCGTCTCCGTAGGCGGCGGTGTGGCTCTCCAGCGCCTCGACCTCGATGAGGGCCGGTTCGGCGTCGGGGTGGGCGGTGACGGAGCCCATGGGGGTACGGGCGGCGAGCGCCGTGGTGTGGCGCCAGGCCGCGTAGGTGACGAGTCCGCCGACCAGGCCGACGCCGGTGGAGAGGACGGCGGTGGTCAGCGACGGGGTGAGGCTGTGGCCGTCGAACCAGTCGCCGATCACGCCGACGGTGAGTCCGAAGGCGATGGTGGGGACGGCCAGTACCCACAGGACCGAGGTCATGGCGACGGGCTGCCTGCCGTGGTCGGGGGCCTCCGTGCCCCGGCCCCGGAAGGCGAGGAGCCAGAGGCGGGTGGCGTACGCGGCGGTGAGGACGGCGGCCAGGAGCCCGGCGATCAGGACGGTCCAGCCGGCGGCGGCCGGGGCGACGTGGCGGTCACCGAGGGCGGTGTGCTCGGCGGCGACGAGGACGGCTTCCTTGGAGAAGAAGCCGGCGAACGGCGGGATGGCGGCCAGCGCGAGGAGCGCGACGGTCATCGTCCAGTACGCGTCCGGGATGCGCTTGGCCAGGCCGCCCATGCGGGACATGGCGGCCAGTGAGTTGGTGCCGGCGGCGTGGATGACGACGCCCGCGGCGAGGAAGAGGACGGCCTTGAACGCGCCGTGCGAGAGGAGGTGGAAGACGGCCGCGCCGCGGTCACCGACGGCCAGGGCGCCGGACATGTAGCCGAGCTGCCCGATCGTGGAGTAGGCGAGGACGCGCTTGATGTCGTCCTGGGCGAGCGCGGCGAGTCCGGAGCCGATCATCGTGACCGCCGCCATCACGGCGAGGACGACGAGCGCCGCGCCGGAGGCGGCGAAGACGGGGAGGAGCCGGGCCACGAAGTAGATGCCGGCCGCGACCATCGTCGCGGCGTGGATCAGCGCGGAGACGGGGGTGGGACCGGCCATCGCGTCGGGCAGCCAGGTGTGCAGCGGGAACTGCGCGGACTTGCCCGCGACACCGGCCAGGAGCAGCAGGGCGATCACGGTGGGGTGGTCGAGGCCGCCGTGGGCGACGGAGCCCAGGATGCCGGTGATGCGGAAGGTGCCCGTGTCGGCGGCGAGGGCGAACAGGCCGATGAGGAAGGGGACGTCCCCGAGCTTGGTGACCAGGAACGCCTTGAGGGAGGCCGCGCGGGCCTCGGGCGTCTCCCAGTAGTGGCCGACCAGGAAGTACGAACAGATGCCCATGACCTCCCAGCCGACCAGGAGCACCATCAGGTCGCCGGAGTAGACGACGAGCAGCATCGCGGAGGTGAAGAGGGAGACGAGAGCCGCGTACGAGGGGTAGCGGGGGTCGTCGCGCAGATACGCGGTCGAGTAGATCTGCACGCAGCTCGCGACCAGGGCGACCAGCACGGCCACGAGGACCGCGAAGCCGTCGAGGTGCAGGGCCAGATCGATCGGGACCGATCCGGTGGGGGTGAGCTGGGTGGCGGCGTCGATGGCCCGGTCGCCGCCCTGGCGTGCGGCGACGACGGCCGCGATGACGAGGGAGGCGAGGGAGGGCAGTACCGCCAGCGGGCGGACGAAGCCGGGGGCGCCGCGCCCGAGGAGGAGTCCGGCCGCGGCTCCCAGGAACGGGAGGAGGGGGACAAGGGCGGCGAGGGTCGTGGTGGTCACGGAGTGGCCTCTGCCTTCTTTGCCTTCCCTGCCGCAGCAGTGGCGGGGTCTTCGGCGGCTTGCGGGGCTCGGGCGTCGCTTTCTTCGTCGTCGCCGGCCGGGACCGTCTCGGCCTCGTCGGTCTCGGCGGTGTCGCGGAGGCGGTCGACGTCGGAACTGCCCCGGTTGCGGTACACGGCGAGGACGATGGCCAGCCCGATACCGATCTCCGCCGCCGCGATGGCGATGGTGAACAGGGTGAGGGCCTGACCGGAGTGCAGGGCGTCGCGGAGCCAGACGTCGAAGGCGACCAGGTTGAGGTTGACGGCGTTGAGCATCAGCTCGACGGACATCAGGACGAGGATCGCGTTGCGGCGCGCGAGTACTCCGTAGAGGCCGGTGCAGAAGAGGAGGACGGCGAGCACGGCGGGATAGGCGAGGTGCATCAGCTCTTGTCCTCTCGGCGCGGGCCGGCCGGGGCGGTGCTCTCCCGGCCCTTGCGGGACAGGACGATCGCGCCGACGAGGGCCGCGAGCAGGAGGACGGAGAGCGCTTCGAAGGGGAGTACCCAGTGCCGGAAGAGGAAGGCGCCGGTGACCTCGGTGGACCCCTGGGCCGGTCCGTCCAGCTCGATCCAGGTGGTGCGGAAGGCGTCCACGACGACCCATACGAGGGTGCCCGCCGCGGCGACGGCCACCGCGAGGGCGGCCCAGCGGTTCTCCGAATCGGCGTCCGGGGACCGGCCGATGGGGGCCCTGGTGAGCATCAGGCCGAAGAGGAGGAGGACGACGACGGACCCTACGTAGATGAGTACCTGCACCCAGGCGATGAACTCGGCCGTGAGCAGGAGGTATTCGACGGCGAGGCCGCCGAGCGCGACGATCAGCCAGAGGGCCGCGTGCACCAGTTGTCTGGTCGTGACGGTGACGAGGGCCGCGCCGAGGGTGGCGATCCCGACCAGCACGAAGGCGATCTCGATACCGGACGGGGAGAGGAAGCCGGGGTGGCTCCCGGCGGCGAGGACGGTGGCGGGCATCACGCCTGGCCCTCCTGGTCCGTCGGGGCGGAGTCTGTCGGGGCGGAGTCCGGCGCGGCGGGTGGGGCGGCGGAGTCCGGCGCGGCGGGTGGGGCGGCTTCGGCGGCGGCCTCCTCCTGTTCGCGCTTGGTCCGGAGCTTGTCCGCCGTCTTGCGGGCGGCGGCGATCTCCTTCGGTTCCTCGGCCCCCGGATCGAGCGCCGACGGCTCGGGCACCGTCCACATCCACTCGCGGAGCTTGTCGCGCTCGTGGGTGAGTTCGAGGATGTCCGTCTCCGCGTACTCGAACTCCGGCGACCAGAACAGCGCGTCGAACGGGCACACCTCGATGCAGATCCCGCAGTACATGCAGAGCGAGAAGTCGATGGCGAAGCGGTCCAGCACATTGCGGCTGCGCTCGCGGCCGCCCGGTGCCGCGGCGGGCACCGTCTCCTTGTGGGAGTCGATGTAGATGCACCAGTCGGGGCACTCACGGGCGCAGAGCATGCAGACCGTGCAGTTCTCCTCGAACAGCGCGATGACGCCTCGGGAGCGGGGCGGCAGCTCGGGCTGCGTATCCGGGTACTGGGCGGTGACGGTCTTCTTCGTCATCGTCCGCAGGGTGACGGCGAGGCCCTTGGCCAGGCCTGCGCCGGGGATCGGGGGCATTAACTGATCGCCACCTTCACGATGCCGGTGAGCGCGATCTGCGCGAGAGCGAGCGGGATGAGCGTGGTCCAGGCGAGCTTCTGCAGCTGGTCCTCACGGAGTCGGGGATAACTCACGCGCAGCCAGATGACGACGAAGGCGAGGACGGCGACCTTCAGGAGCGTCCAGACCCAGCCCAGTCCGTCGGCGCCCAGCGGCCCGTGCCAGCCGCCCAGGAAGAGCACGGTGGTCAGCGCGCACAGCACGACGATGCCCGCGTATTCGGCGAGCAGGAACAGGGCGAACCGGAGTCCGGTGTACTCGGTGTACGCGCCGAAGATGATCTCCGAGTCGGCGACCGGCATGTCGAACGGCGGGCGCTGGAGTTCGGCGAGCCCGGCCACGAAGAAGACCAGGGCCCCGACGATCTGCCAGGGCAGCCACCACCACTCGAAGGCGTCGAGGATGCCGGGGAGCGAGACCGTACCGGCCGCCATCGCCACAGAGGCGGCGGCGAGCAGCATCGGCAGCTCGTACGCGAGCAGCTGTGCGGCGGTGCGGATGCCGCCGAGCAGCGAGAACTTGTTGGCCGAGGCCCAGCCCGCCATGAGCGAGCCGAGCACGCCCACGCCCATCACGGCGAGCACGAAGAAGATGCCCGCGTCGACCACCTGGCCGACCGCGCCCTCCCCCGGACCGATCGGGACGGCTACGAGTACGAGCAGGTACGGGAGCAGCGCGACGGCGGGGGCCAGCTGGAAGACCCGGCGGTCGGCCTCGGCCGGGACGATGTCTTCCTTCTGTACGAACTTCACTCCGTCCGCGACGAGCTGGGCCCAGCCGTGGAAGCCGCCGGCGTACATGGGGCCCAGGCGGCCCTGCATGTGGGCCATCACCTTGTGTTCGGCCTGGCCCACGATGAGGGGGACGGCCATGAACACCGCGAACACGATGACGAGGCGGAGGGCGACGTCCAGTGCGTCGTTCACGCGGTATCGCCTCCGGCGGGGGTGTCGGGGGTCTCTGGGGTGGCTGGGGGTTCAGGTGCGTCTGCTGCGTCTGCTGCGTCTGAGGGGTGCTCGGGGGTGTCGGTGCCGCTGCGCGGGGGCTCTCCCCTGCCCGCCCCTTCCCGAACCGGGGGCTCCGCCCCCGGACCCCCGCTCCTCAAACGCCGGAGGGGCTGGGATGGGGCCGAATCAGAGGCATCGGCGTCAGTCGGGGACGGCGCTCCGTCCGACGGTGCGTCGTCGAAGGCCGGGCGGGCGTTGTGCCACGGCGCGTCCGTAGCCGTCCCCGGAGCGGGAGCAGGCGGAGGAGTCGGCGCGTCCGTGACCGGGGCGGGAGTCGGGGCCGTGTCCGGCGCGGGTGCCGGTTCAGGTGCCGGGTTCGTCGGCCGCTGGCCCGCCGAGCCGTCGCTCGCGCTGCGGGTGCGGCGGGCCGGGCGGTCGCCCGCGGGCCTCGCCGCGCGGGCGGGGCGGGCGGGGGCCGGGGGGAGCTGGCCCTTCAGCGGGCCCCACTCGTTCGGGTCGGGGACGCCGGGCGGCAGCATCGTGCGGCGCTTCGGGCCGCCGTGCTCCGACTCGCCCGGCTCCTTGGCGCCCGGCCAGGCCTTCGCCACGCGGGCCGCCAGGACGAAGTCCTTCCGCAGCGGGTGGCCCTCGAAGCCCTCGGGCAGCAGCAGGGGGACCAGGTGCGGATGGCCGTCGAAGCCGATGCCGAACATCTCGTGCGTCTCGCGCTCGTGCCAGCCGGCGCCCGCGTAGACGCCGATCGCGCTGGGCAGCACGGCGGCCTCGTGCGGAACGGTCGTACGGAGCAGCAGCCGGCGGACAGCAGGGCCGGTGGCGGGGGCGGCGCGGTCGGGCAGCGCGGCGAGGTGGGCGCAGACCCGGAAGCCCGTGCCCGGTTCGTCCACGGCGCTCAGCCAGTCGAAGTAGGTGCAGCCGAGCCGGTCGCGCGCCGTTTCGAGCGCGGCGGTCCAGGACGCGGGCGGCACGTCGACGGTCAGCAGTTCGTACGCCTGCTCCGCCGTGGCGTCCTCGCCGAAGATCTTGGTCACGGCGTCCGGCAGCCGGTCAAAGGCCTCGGCGCTCTCGGCGGCGGTCACTTCCCCTCCTCCTTCGCGGAGTCGGGCGCGGAGTCGGGCGCGGAGTCGGGCACGGGCGGTGCGGCGACCAGTCCGCTGCGCAGCGCGGCGGTGGAGGGGCGGGCCGCGCCACCGTTCCCGTAGCGCTCGCTCAGCGACTCGCGAGCGATCTTCTCCTGAAGCTTGAGGATCCCCTGGAGCAGGGCCTCGGGACGGGGCGGGCAGCCGGGGACGTAGACGTCGACCGGGATGATCTGGTCGACCCCCTTCGTCACCGAGTACGAGTCCCAGTACGGGCCGCCGCAGTTGGAGCAGGCGCCGAAGGAGATGACGTACTTGGGCTCGGGCATCTGCTCGTACAGCCGCTTCACCGCCGGGGCCATCTTGTCCGTCACCGTGCCGGAGACGATCATGAGGTCGGCCTGGCGGGGGCCGGGCGCGAACGGGATCACGCCGAGCCGGATGAAGTCGTGGCGTGCCATGGAGGCGGCGATGAACTCGATGGCGCAGCAGGCGAGGCCGAAGTTGAAGACCCAGAGGCTGTAGCGGCGGCCCCAGTTGAGGACCACCTTCATCGGCTCGGGGGCGAGCCGGGACAGCACACCCAGCCGTTTCGGCTCAGGCAGGAACGTGGGTACGGGTTCGGGACCCGACTCCGGTCCCGACTGCGGCTGTGGCTGCGGCTGACCGGCTGACGACGGGCTCGTCACGTCCATTCGAGGACGCCCTTCTTCCATGCGTAGAGCAGTCCCACGGCCAGGAAACCGAGGAAGATGAACATTTCCACCAGCGTCGTCGCGCCGTATCCGGGCGCGGCGAAGACGGTTGCCCACGGGAACAGGAAGATCGAGTCGACGGCGAAGATCACGTACAGGAAGGCGTACACGTAATAACGGACCTGGGTGTGGGCCCAGCCCTCCCCCACGGGGTCCACGCCGCACTCGTACGTGAGGAGTTTCTCCGGCGTCGGGACCACCGGGCGCATCAGCCGGCCGGCTCCGAAGGCGACGGCGACGAAGAGCACGCCGACCACGGCGAGCAGTCCGACGACCGAGTAGCTGTGGAAGTACTCCGACGCGAGAACGGCCGGTCCCGACAGGTCCGCAACGTCCGTCACGTCCGCCCCCTCGCTCCCTCAAACCTGTTCGACGATCTGTACGCACGGGAGTCTAGGCCCTGTAAAGGAACAGTAAGCAGTCGCGTCGGGCAACGGGTGGGGTTATCCCCACTTCATCGCCACCCACGAGCCCCATGGCGTCCGGATGTCCCACCCGGCAGGCTGGGCCCATGACCATGAGCCCCCAGGTACCCGGTAACGACCGGCCGCCGCCCGTCCGCTTCGCCTTCGACACGTACACCTGGAAGGAGATCGCGCATCTCCTCGCCAATCTCCCGTTGGCGGTCATCGGGTTCGTGTACTCGGTGCTCATGATCGCTATCGGTGTCGGTCTCGCGGTCACGGTCATCGGCCTGCCTCTGCTGGCCGGCGGGCTCCAGGGTGCGCGGCTGATCGGCCGGGCCGAGCGGGGCCGGGCGCGGAGTCTGCTCGGGGTGCGGATCGACGAGCCGAGCCCGATGGTTCCGGTCCGCCGCGAGGAGGGGTTCTTCGCCTGGCTGTGGACGAGCCTGAAGGACCCGGTGGGCTGGCGCGCGGTGCTGTACTCCTTCATCCGGCTGCCGTGGGGTGTGCTCACCTTCGCGTTGACGCTCGTGAGCCTCTTCGTCCTGTGGCCGGTGCTCCCCTATACGGCGCGGTTCATGGCCAACGCCGACCGGGGCATGGTGCGCGGGCTGCTCTCGCCCTCCGACGAGCTGGAACGCCGTATCGCGGAGCTGGAGTCGGACCGGGGGGTGGTCGTCGACACCGCCGCCGCCGACCTGCGCCGCATCGAACGCGATCTCCACGACGGCGCCCAGGCCCGCCTCGTCGCCCTCGCCATGGGACTGGGCCTCGCCAAGGAGAAGCTGACCGACGACCCCGAGGCCGCCGCCAGGATGGTCGACGAGGCGCACGGCGAGGTCAAGGTCGCCCTCCAGGAACTGCGCGACCTCGCCCGCGGCATCCACCCCGCCGTCCTCACCGACCGGGGCCTGGACGCCGCCCTCTCCGCCATCGCCTCCCGCTGCACCGTCCCCGTGACGGTGGGGGTGGATCTGCCGGGGCGGCCGGCGCAGGCGATCGAGGGCATCGCGTACTTCACGGTGTCCGAGCTCCTCCAGAACGTCAGCAAGCACAGCGGGGCGCGCACGGCGTCCGTCGATGTGTGGCGGACGGCGGACCGGCTGCTGCTCCAGGTCACCGACGACGGACGCGGCGGGGCCTCGATGGACGGCGGTACGGGGATGTCCGGGCTGGCCGAGCGGCTGGGCGCGGTGGACGGGCTGTTCGTCCTCGAATCGCCGCCCGGCGGCCCGACGACGGTCACCGCCGAGCTGCCCTGGCGCGACCGGGAGGACGAGAAGGCCGCCGCGCGCGGACGGGCTCCGGGGGTGGGGAAAACCCCCCGCTGAAGAGGGAGACCGGCCTCATGGTGCGCCGCCGCCCGGTACAGCACCCTTGAGGAAGCAAGAAGCAAGCGGCAGAACTCAGTACGCACGTACGCGGAAGAAGCGGAAGAAACGGATGGACGCCATGGCCACGGCTTACGGACCGGATACGCGGGACCAACAGCGCTCGGGCACCGGCACCGGCTTCGGCAGCCGCTTCGGCACCGGTCCGGGCGCCGGATCCGGGGGCGACCGCCCCGACGCGGAGCACGTGTTCCCCGCCGTACTGCGCGCCCCCTTCGAGGCCCGGACGTGGCGCGAGACCCTGTATCTGCTGCTCAGCATGCCCCTCAGCATCGTGTTCTTCACCCTCGCGATCACCATGACGTCGCTGGGCGCCGGGCTGCTCATCACCTTCCTGGGGATTCCGGTGCTGGCCGGGGGCCTGGCCATGTGCCGCGGGTTCGGCGCGCTGGAGCGGGCGCGGGCCCGTGGACTGCTGGGGCTGGACGTGGCGTCCCCGGAGCCGGTGCGGGGGCGGACCGGCGGGCTGATGTCGTGGGTCGGGGCGGTCCTGAAGAGCGGGGTGTCCTGGCGGCACCTGCTCTACTCGCTGCTGCACCTGCCGTGGGCGGTCTTCGGCTTCATCGTCTCGACGGCCCTGTGGTCCTGGGGCCTGGCGGCCTTCACCTACCCGGCGTGGCACTGGATCTTCCCGGCGTACACGGGCGTCGAGGGGATCCAGCTGTACGGGGACGACGGGCACCAGGTCTATCTGGACTCCCCCGTCGAGCTGGCCCTGACCAGCGCCGTCGGGCTGCTGTTCGTCCTGGTCACCCCGTGGATCGTGCGCGGTCTGACCTCGGTGGACCGGCTGATGGTGTCCGGGCTGCTGGGTCCGTCCCGGCTGGCGACGCGGGTCACGGAGCTGGAGTCGGACCGGGGGGTGGTCGTCGACACCGCCGCCGCCGACCTGCGTCGCATCGAACGCGATCTCCACGACGGCGCCCAGGCCCGCCTCGTCGCCCTCGCCATGGATCTGGGCCTCGCCAAGGAGAAGCTGACCGACGACCCGGAGGCCGCCGCCAGAATGGTCGACGAGGCACACGGCGAGGTCAAGGTCGCCCTCCAGGAACTGCGCGACCTCGCCCGCGGCATCCACCCCGCCGTCCTCACCGACCGGGGCCTGGACGCCGCCCTCTCCGCCATCGCCTCCCGCTGCACCGTCCCGGTCACCGTCGAGGTCGACCTGACGTCCCGGCCCGCGCAGGCCATAGAGGGCATCGCCTACTTCACGGTGTCCGAGCTCCTCCAGAACGTCAGCAAGCACTCCCACGCCACCCGCGCGTCCGTCGAGGTGTGGCGGACGGCGGACCGGCTGCTGCTCCAGGTCACCGACAACGGACGCGGCGGCGCCGGCCTGACGTCGGGCAGCGGTCTCGCCGGTCTGACGGAGCGGCTGGACGCGGTGGACGGGATCCTGGTCGTCGAGTCCCCGGTGGGCGGCCCGACCAAGATCACGGCCGAACTCCCCTGGCGCGGCTGACCGCACCCCCGGCAGCCGTCCCCCTCGCACGGCGTCCCCCGCACCTGCGGCCCCCACGCCACGCAACCCCGCGAACGCTCGCCGCGTCACCGCCGATACTGGGATGCTGGATGCCGATCGGCATCCGGGCGGGAACAGCGAGTGGTGGGGGAACAGACGTCGTGGTGGAGGACAGGGTGCGGGTAGTCATCGCCGAGGATTCGGTACTGCTCCGGGAGGGGCTCACCCGGCTGCTGACCGATCTCGGTCATGACGTCGTGGCGGGGGTGGGGGACGCCGAGGCGCTGATCAAGACGGTGGGCGACCTCGCCGGGCAGGACGCGCTGCCCGATGTGGTGGTCGCGGACGTGCGGATGCCGCCGACCCACACGGACGAGGGCGTGCGGGCCGCGGTGCGGCTCCGAAAGGAGTACCCGGGCATAGGGGTACTGGTCCTTTCGCAGTATGTGGAGGAGCAGTACGCCACCGAGTTGCTGGCCGGATCCAGCCGGGGTGTGGGGTATCTGCTGAAGGACCGGGTCGCCGAGGTGCGGGAGTTCGTGGACGCGGTGGTCCGGGTGGCGCAGGGCGGTACGGCGCTTGACCCGGAGGTCGTCGCGCAGCTGCTGGGGCGGAGCCGCAAGCAGGACGTGCTGGCCGGGCTGACGCCCCGTGAGCGCGAGGTCCTCGGCCTGATGGCGGAGGGGCGGACCAACTCCGCGGTGGCGAAACAGCTGGTCGTGAGCGATGGCGCGGTGGAGAAGCACGTCAGCAACATCTTCCAGAAACTCGGCCTGTCCCCCAGTGACGGCGACCACCGGCGGGTGCTGGCCGTGCTGACCTATCTGAACTCCTGACGGTTTCCGCTGGTACCCGGCGGTTCCTGACGCCACGTCCGGCCGCCGGGACCGGACCGCGCGCGACTCGCTCCACACACTCTCCAGTGAGGGTCCGACGAGGATCCGGGTGGCTGATGAATCATGGCGGGACGGCGCCGGACAGGCGTCTCAAAATGCCGTCCAACTTATGATCGGCCAGAGGAAGGCGACCCTTACAGACGTAGGGTGGAGCCTGGGACCGCCGGCGGGCCGGATGGTTCCGAGCCACCGCGCCGAGGGAGGTCCAGTAAGTGACCAGCCAGGTCAGTAGCCCCGCCGAACAGGCCGATGAGGCCAGTGAGGCGCTCGTAGGGGGACAGCGTGCCCCCCAGTCCGCAACAGACAACGGTGACAAAGAGATCCGCCGTCTGGACCGGGTGATCATCCGTTTCGCGGGTGACTCCGGTGACGGTATGCAGCTCACGGGTGACCGGTTCACCTCGGAGACCGCTTCCTTCGGGAACGACCTCTCCACCCTGCCGAACTTCCCCGCCGAGATCCGGGCCCCCGCAGGCACCCTGCCTGGGGTTTCGTCGTTCCAGCTGCATTTCGCGGACCACGACATCCTCACCCCCGGCGACGCGCCCAACGTGCTGGTCGCGATGAACCCGGCCGCGCTGAAGGCCAATATCGCCGATGTGCCGCGCGGCGCGGAAATCATCGTGAACACCGATGAGTTCACGAAGCGTCCGATGGCCAAGGTCGGATACCGGACAAGTCCGCTGGAGGACGGCTCGCTGGAGGCGTACAACGTCCACCCGGTGCCGCTGACCACCCTCACCATCGAGGCGCTGAAGGACTTCGGGCTCCCCCGCAAGGAGGCCGAGCGCTCCAAGAACATGTTCGCGCTCGGGCTGCTGTCCTGGATGTACCACCGGCCGACCGAGGGGACCGAGACCTTCCTGCGGGCCAAGTTCGCGAAGAAGCCGCAGATCGCCGAGGCGAACGTGGCGGCGTTCCGGGCCGGCTGGAACTTCGGGGAGACCACGGAGGACTTCGCGGTCAGCTACGAGGTGGCCCCGGCCACCCAGGCGTTCCCCACCGGTACGTACCGCAACATCTCGGGGAACCTCGCGCTGTCCTACGGCCTGATCGCCGCGGGCCGGCAGGCGGACCTGCCGGTCTACCTGGGCTCGTACCCCATCACCCCGGCCTCGGACATCCTGCACGAGCTGTCGAAGCACAAGAACTTCGGCGTGCGCACCTTCCAGGCCGAGGACGAGATCGCGGGCATCGGCGCCGCGCTCGGTGCCGCGTTCGGCGGTGCGCTGGGGGTGACGACGACGTCGGGTCCCGGAGTGGCGCTGAAGTCGGAGACGATCGGGCTGGCGGTCTCCCTGGAGCTGCCGCTGCTGATCATCGACATCCAGCGCGGCGGCCCCTCGACCGGGCTGCCGACCAAGACGGAGCAGGCCGACCTGCTCCAGGCGATGTACGGGCGCAACGGCGAGGCCCCCGTCCCGATCATCGCCCCCAGGACCCCGGCGGACTGCTTCGACGCGGCGCTGGACGCCGCCCGGATCGCCCTGACCTACCGCACCCCGGTCTTCCTGCTCTCCGACGGGTACCTCGCCAACGGCTCGGAGCCCTGGCGCATCCCCGAGGTCGACGGGCTCCCGGACCTGCGCGTCCAGTTCGCCCACGGCCCCAACCACGAGCTGGCCGACGGCACCGAGGTGTTCTGGCCCTACAAGCGCGACCCGCAGACCCTGGCCCGGCCCTGGGCGGTCCCCGGCACCCCGGGGCTCGAACACCGCATCGGCGGCATCGAGAAGCAGGACGGCACCGGGAACATCTCCTACGACCCGGCCAACCACGACTTCATGGTCCGCACCCGGCAGGCCAAGATCGACGGCATCACCGTCCCGGACATCGAGGTCGACGACCCCGCGGACGCGAAGACCCTGGTCCTGGGCTGGGGCTCCACCTACGGCCCCATCACCGCCGCCGTCCGCCGCCTGCGTGCCGCCGGAGAGCCCATCGCCCAGGCACATCTGCGCCACATCAATCCGTTCCCGCGGAATCTCGGCGAGGTGCTGAGGCGTTACGACAAGGTGGTCGTCCCGGAGATGAACCTGGGACAGCTGGCCACCCTCATCCGGGCCAAGTACCTGGTGGACGCGCACAGTTACAACCAGGTCAACGGCATGCCGTTCAAGGCCGAGCAGCTCGCGACGGCCCTCAAGGAGGCCATCGATGCCTGAGACCAACGAGCTCCTGCAGCCCGCGGAGACCAACGAGCTCCTCCAGCTGGTGCCGAAGTCCGAGGCCAAGCAGTCCATGAAGGACTTCAAGTCCGACCAGGAAGTGCGCTGGTGTCCCGGGTGCGGCGACTACGCCGTCCTCGCCGCCGTACAGGGCTTCATGCCCGAGCTGGGGCTGGCGAAGGAGAACATCGTCTTCGTCTCCGGCATCGGCTGCTCCTCCCGCTTCCCGTATTACATGAACACCTACGGGATGCACTCCATCCACGGTCGGGCCCCCTCCATCGCGACCGGGCTCGCCTCCTCCCGCCGCGACCTGAGCGTCTGGGTGGTCACCGGTGACGGCGACGCGCTGTCCATCGGCGGCAACCACCTCATCCACGCCCTGCGCCGCAACGTGAACCTGAAGATCCTCCTCTTCAACAACCGGATCTACGGGCTCACCAAGGGTCAGTACTCCCCCACCTCCGAGGTCGGGAAGATCACCAAGTCGACGCCGATGGGCTCGCTCGACGCCCCGTTCAACCCGCTGTCCCTGGCCATCGGCGCGGAGGCGTCCTTCGTCGCCCGCACCGTCGACTCCGACCGCAAGCACCTCACCAGCGTGCTGCGGGCGGCGGCCGACCACCCGGGCACGGCGCTGGTGGAGATCTACCAGAACTGCAACATCTTCAACGACGGCGCCTTCGAGGTCCTCAAGGACCGCGAACAGGCCCAGGAGGCCGTGATCCGGCTGGAACACGGCCAGCCCATCGTCTTCGGCACCGACAACGCCAAGGGCGTCGTACGGGACTCACTGACCGGAGACCTGACCGTGGTCACCGTCACCGAGGACAACAAGTCACAGATCCTGGTCCACGACGCGCACGCCGCCAGCCCGAACACCGCGTTCGCGCTGTCCCGGCTGGCGGACGCGGACACCCTGCACCACACCCCGATCGGGGTGCTGCGCAGCGTCGAACGGCAGGTCTACGACACGCAGATGGCCGAACAGCTGGACACCGCCGTCGAGCAGAACGGCAAGGGCGACCTCGGCGCGCTGCTCGCGGGCAACGACAACTGGACCGTGGTCGGCTAGGTCCTCCGCAGGGAGAAGCACGGCCGGCCACCGCTTCGGCCACGCGACGCGGCCCCCGCAGGAACTCCTCCCGGGGGCCGCGTCGCGTTGCCGAACGGGCTGACTTTCCGCGGCGTGCGGCGATTGCGGGCGGTGTCGGGGCCGCCGTCCACGCACCATGTGGCCATGACCCTGGACCGTCCGGTGTACCGCGTCAAGAGACACCTGCTCGGCAAGCCGCTGACCACGGAGCGCATCAGCGAGGAGAAGCTGAGCAACCGGACGGCGCTGGGGGTGCTGGCCTCCGACTGCATCAGTTCGTCCGCGTACGGCTCGGAGGAGATGCTCCGGGTCCTGGTGCCGGTCGTCGGCGCCGCCGCGTTCACCCTGCTGATGCCGGTGACCTTCGCGATCCTGCTGGTCCTGCTGCTGCTGACGCTCTGTTACAGCGATGTGGTGACGATCTACACCCGGGCGGGCGGCTCGTACGTCGTCGCCCGGGAGAACTTCGGGCCGAACGTCGCACAGATCGCCGCCGTGGCGCTGCTCGTCGACTACATCGTGACCGTCGCCGTCCAGGTCTCGGCCGGGACCAACGCCCTCATCTCGCTCGCCCATCTGGCGGGCAACGAGTTCACCGGCCTGGACCATCTCCAGCTGCCGGTCTCCGTCGCGGTGATCGTGCTCCTCGCGTACGGGAACCTGCGCGGGGTCCGGGAGGCGGGCCGGCTCTTCGCGCTGCCCGCCTACCTCTTCATGGCCGCCGTCGGGCTGGTCCTGCTCGCCGCAGCGCTGCGCGGGCTCACCGGCGGGCTGCCGCACGCGGATCCGCACGCCGCCGGGGTCGTGCCGTTCGGCACCCCGGGCAACGGCTGGCTGTACGGGGCCTCGCTCTTCATCGTGCTGCGCTCGTTCGCCAACGGCGGCTCCTCGCTCACCGGGCTCGAAGCGATCTCCAACGGCATCTCCGCGTTCCGCGAGCCCCAGGGTCGCAACGCGCGCCACACGCTCATCGCGATGAGCGTGATCCTCGGCATCCTCGTACTCGGGGTCTCGACGCTGGCCCACTTCACCCATGCCGTGCCGTACACGGACGGCACGCCGACCGTCATCGCGCAGGAGGCCCATCTCGCGTTCGGCGGCGGGCCACTCGGCACGGCCGGGCTGGTCTTCGTACAGCTGGCGACCGCGCTGGTGCTCTACACGGGTGCCAACACCCCGTTCACCGGCTTCCCCTACCTGGCCAGCTTCGTCGCGGAGGACCGGTTCCTGCCGAGGGTGCTGACCCGGCGCGGGCACCGCCTCGCCTTCTCGAACGGCATCATCGCGCTGACCGTCGTCTCACTGGCGCTGCTCCTGGTGACCGGCGCCAGTGTGGACAAGCTGGTCGCGCTGTACGCGATCGGCGTGTTCACCGCGTTCACCATGGCGGGGGCCGGGCTCACCGTCTACCACCTGCGGCGCCGGGAGCGGTACCGCAGGGTGAAGGTCACGCTCAACGCGCTCGCGGCGGCCACCTCCGCCGCCGTCGTGCTGATCTTCGCGGTCACCAAGTTCACCGAGGGCGCCTGGCTGGTCGTGGTGATCTTCCCGCTGGGGGTGTGGACGCTGACCCGGATCAACCGCGAGTACCGGCGCGAGGCCGCCGCGCTCCAGGGCATCCAGGCGCCGGGCGCGGACCGGGCGGTGTACGCGCGCCATCTGGTCCTGGTGCTGGTCGAGGCGCTCGACCTGGCGACGCTGATGGCTCTGCGGTACGCCCATGAGCTGCGGCCCGACGAGATCCGGGCGGTGCACTTCGCGATCGACGAGGCGTACGCCGGGCGGCTGGCCGCCCGCTGGGAGGAGACGTCCGCCACCGCCGTCCCGCTGGAGCTGGTGGCGTGCCCCGACCGGCGGCTGCGCCACGCGATGAAGGAGCTCGCGTACCGCAGCACGGAGGACGGGGACACCTGGCTGACGGTCCTGGTGCCCCGGCGGACGTACAGCAACGCGCTGGGCAAGCTGCTGCACCGGGGCACCGGCGAGAAGCTGGGCAAGACGCTGACGCGGCTGCCGCACGTGGTGGTGACGATCCTGCCGTTCGACGTCTCACGGGCGCTGCGGGCGATGGAGGAGCGGCACCACCGGCCCCCGGCGGGCTGACCGCCCGGCGTACGGGTCAGCCGGAACCCCGGCCGCTCGCGTCGTACGCCGCGCGCGCCGCGTCCACCGCGTCCAGCTGCCGCTCCGACCAGCGGGCCAGGCCCCACACCTGCTCTGCGGCCTCCCGGCCCATCGCGGTGAGCGTGTAGTCCACCCGGGGCGGGATGACCGGCTTGGCGTCCCGGTCCACGAAACCGTCCCGCTCCAGCGTCCGGAGCGTCTGCGACAGCATCTTCTCGCTGACCCCGCCGACCTCGCGGCGCAGTTCACTGAAGCGGTAGGAGCGCTCCAGCAGGGCGGCGAGCACCAGCACCCCCCAGCGGCTGGTGACGTGTTCGAGCACCACCCGGGAGGGACACATCGGCTCCCGCACATCGGGCCCCCGCGCCGCGGTGTCCCTGGCCCTGATGTCTCTGATGTCCCTCACGCTGCTTACGCCCATACCAGTACCTTACTTCAAAGTGCGTACTTTCTTTTGGTTAGCGCTATCCCTATGGTGAGTAGCAGATCGCACGAACGGAACATGAGCACCTAAAGAGGAGCAAACCCCATGAGCATCGTCGTCACCGGAGCCACCGGAGAGCTCGGCCGCCTCGTCATCGACCAGCTGCTGGCCACCACGCCCGCCACCGAGGTCGCCGCCGTGGTCCGGAACAAGGAGAAGGCCGCCGGGATCGCCGCCCTCGGCGTCGAGCTCCGGATCGCGGACTACAGCCGCCCGGAGACCCTGGACGGCGCCTTCCGGGCCGGTGACCGGGTCCTGCTGATCTCCGGCAGCGAGGTCGGCAGCCGGGTCGCGCAGCACACCGCCGTCATCGACGCGGCCAAGGCGGCGGGCGTGGCGCAGCTCGCGTACACCGGCATCCTGGGCGGCCCGGACGCGGACTTCCGGCTGGCCGACGAGCACAAGGCGACCGAGCAGCTGATCCTGGACTCCGGCCTCCCGTACACCTTCCTGCGCAACGGCTGGTACACCGAGAACTACACGGCGAACCTGGCCCCCGTCCTGGCCCACGGCGCGGTCGTGGCCAACGCGGGCGACGGCAGGATCGCCTCCGCCACCCGTGGCGACTACGCGGCGGCGGCCGTCGCCGTGCTGACCGGCGAGGGCCACCTGGGCAAGGCCTACGAGCTGAGCGGCGATGTCGCCTGGTCGTTCGACGAGTACGCCGCCGAGGTGTCCAGGGCGTCCGGCCAGGAGATCGTCCACAAGGACGTCCAGGCCGCCGCGCACCAGGAGGTCCTGGTCGGCGCCGGACTGCCGGCCGACTTCGCCGCGATCCTGGTGGACGTGGACGAGGCGGTTCGGCGCGGGCGCCTCGCCGGTACCAGCGGGGACCTGGCCCGGCTGATCGGCCGCCCCACCACCCCGCTCGCGGACACCGTCGCGGAGGCGGTCGCGGCCCTGCGCTAGCGGACAGCCCCCGGCGATCCCGGGCCCGTGTCATGACCGTCTGGCGATACGGCAATGACACCGGGCCCGGTCGGCGCTACCTTCGTCTGGCCGGCGAAGCGCCGGCGCACATCTGCCGGGAGGGCCCGTGAAGGGGACGAACGAACAGCGGGCCGGGCTGTTGTCCGGATTCGCCGCCTACGGACTGTGGGGCCTGGTCCCGCTCTTCTGGCCGCTGCTGAAGCCGTCCGGGGCGGTCGAGATCCTCGCCCACCGCATGGTCTGGTCCCTCGGCGTCGTCGGCATCGCCCTCCTCGCGCTGCGCCGCTGGTCCTGGATCGGGGAGCTGCTGCGGCAGCCCCGGAAGCTGGCGCTGATCACCGTCGCCGCGGTGGTGATAAGCGTCAACTGGGGCCTGTACATCTGGTCCGTGAACCACGGTCACGTCGTCGAGGCCTCGCTCGGCTACTTCATCAACCCGCTGGTCACCATCGCCATGGGCGTCCTGCTCCTGGGCGAACGGCTGCGCCCCGTGCAGTGGGTGGCGGTCGGCACGGGCGTGGCCTCCGTGCTCGTCCTGGCGATCGGGTACGGGCAGCCGCCGTGGATCTCGCTGGTCCTGGCGTTCTCCTTCGCGACGTACGGCCTGATGAAGAAGAAGGTCAACATGGGCGGCCTGGAGTCGCTCGCGGCCGAGACGGCGGTGGTGTTCGTGCCCGCGCTCGGCTATCTGCTGTGGCTGGGCGCGCGGGGCGAGTCGACGTTCCTCTCCGGGGGTGTCGGGCACGGCGCGCTGCTCGCCTCGACGGGGGTGGTGACGGCCGGTCCGCTGATCCTGTTCGGGGCGGCGGCGATCCGTGTACCCCTCTCCACCCTCGGCCTGTTGCAGTACCTGGCGCCGGTCTTCCAGTTCGTTCTGGGGATCGTGTACTTCCACGAGGCGATGCCGCCCGAGCGGTGGGCGGGCTTCGGCCTGGTCTGGCTGGCGCTCACCCTGCTGACCTGGGACGCGCTGCGGACGTCGCGGCGTACGAGGATGCGGGCGCTGGCCGCGCGGGAGGCGGCGGCGAAGCAGGCACTGCCCGCCGCGGACGGTTCCGGTTCCACCCCGCCCCCGTCTCCGTCCTCACCCCCGTCCCCGTCCGTACTCGCCCTCGGTGACGACCCCGACGCCATGACCCGTACCCCATAATCGTTACTTGGTTGCTTTTTTTACTCGGTTGCTGTTTCCATGGAGCCCAACGGAAACGGCAACCGAGGAGTGCGCATGCCCAAGCCCGCAGCCACCGTGCTGATCGTGGGATCCGGGCCGACCGGCCTGACCCTGGCCATCGATCTGGCCCGGCGCGACATCGGCGTCCGGATCATCGACAAGTCCCCGCAGTTCCCGCGCAGCTCGCGGGCCAAGGGGCCGAACCCCCGCTCGCTGGAGGTCCTTGAGGACCTCGGCGTCATCGATCAGGTGCTGGCCGCCGGTTCGGCGCCGCTGCCGATGCGCAAGTACCGCGCCGGCCGGGTCATCGCGGACACCGACCCGTACACGGCGGCCCGCCCGACGCCGGACGCCCCCTTCGAGCGGCCCTGGCTGATCGCCCAGTGGCGGCTGGAGGAGATCCTGCGCGCCCGGCTCGCGGAGTACGGCGTACGGGTCGAACTCGGCGCCGAACTCGTGGGGCTGGCCCAGGACGACGACACCGTGACGGCGTCCCTGACCGGCGGCCGGGAGATCGCGGCCCGGTACGTGGTGGGCTGCGACGGCGGCCACAGCGCGGTGCGCAAGCTCCTCGGTGTCCCGTTCGAGGGCAGCACGGACGAGGAGCAGGCGATGGTCTGCGGCGACGTCGAGGTGACGGGACCCGACCGGGGCGTCTGGCACCAGTGGTTCGACGAGGACGGCGGCGTGATGCTCTGCCCGATCCCCGGCACCCGCACCGGCTGGTGGTTCCAGGCCTCCCCGGAGACGGACGCCGCGGGCCGCCCCGCACCCCCGTCGCTGGACGGCTTCCGGCGGCTCTTCGCCAAGCACGCCCGGCTGCCCGGCGAACTCCTCACGCGGGCCACGCTCCTCTCCTCCTACCGGGTCAACGAGCGCCTGGCGGACCGCTATCGGGTCGGCAGGGTGTTCCTGGCCGGGGACGCCGCGCACGTGCACTCCATCGCGGGCGGCCTCGGCATGAACACCGGCATCCAGGACGCGTACAACCTGGGCTGGAAGCTCGCCAGGACCGCCACCGGGCAGGCGCCGCCCGCGCTGCTCGACACCTACGAGGAGGAGCGGCTGCCGATCGCGGCCAGGACCCTGGACATCACCGCGGAACGGCTGCGGGCCACGCTGGAGGCGATCAAGGAGCCGGGCGGCGGCCTGGACTCGGCGATCACCCCGCAGACCTACGGCCTGGGCGACGGCTACCACTGGAGCTCCCTGGCGCCCGAGGGCTCCACCGCCCGGCTGCGCGCGGGCGACCGCGCGCCCGACGCGCCCTGCGCCGACGCGGCCACCGGAGCGCCCCGCCGCCTGTTCGAGGCCTTCGCCGGACCGCACTTCACCCTGCTCGGCTTCGGTACGGGAACGGGCCCGGCCCTGCGCGAGGCGGCCGCCGCGCACGCCGGTGAACTGCGGGCGTACGCAGTGGACGCGGGAGGCGCCGAGGGGCTCACCGACGACGGCGGCCGGGCCCGCTCGGCGTACGGCATCGGGCCGGACGAGGATGTCCTGGTACTGATCCGCCCGGACAACCACGTGGGGCTGATCGCCCCGGCCGGGGACCACCGGGCCGTCGCCGCGTACTTGAAGGGTGCGGCATTGGAGCGAGCTTGAGCGCGTCACAGCGGGTCGTCCCCCTGCGGACCTGCTGCTTATATTTTCCTCACATCTTATGACCCGACCCCTGCGCGCCACCGGAGCGTCCCGGACGCTCCTGCGCACCGCGACCGCCACCGCAGCCCTGTTCGCCGTGTCCGTCCTCGCCTGCGGAATCGCCCCCACCGCAGTCGCGGACGACACCGTGCGGACCGTCCATCAGGACGGGCTCGGCCCCGCCGGCCCCTGGCTCCGCCTCCAGGAAACGACCCCGGACCGGGACCCGGGGATCCAGGAGATCTCCCCGAAGCCCGACCCGGTCCACCTGAACGGCAGCCTGCGCCTCGCGATCGCGGCCGGACAACAGGCCCAGGCCGCGCACTACTTCAACGCGACGTGGACGCCGGTACCGATGCGCCCGCTGCTGGACGCGGGGGTCTCGTACTGGGCGTACACCGCGTCCGAGGGCTCCAGCGTCACCGATATCGGCGCCAACCTGCAGTTCCCGGCGTCCTGCGGGGGCTTCACCACCCTGTCGTTCGAACCCGGCGCCAACACCGACGTGCGGGGCGCGGCGCTGAAGCCGGACACCTGGCAGAAGTACCGGCTCACCGACGACTCCGTGATGCGGACCTCGCGCGCCGTGGCGGGCATCCCGGCGGGCGGGGACGCCCCGCTGTCGCACTTCGTCACGGCGTGCGAGGGGGCGTACGGGGTGATCGCCAACATCGGCCGGCTCGGTGACCCGAACGGCACGCTGAACACCTACGTCGACAACATCACCGCGCAGGGCACCACCTGGGACTTCGCCGTCACCGGCCGGGCGTCTGCGGCGCTCACCGTCCCGGAGCGGATCAAGGCGGGCGACGGCCCCCGGCCGGCCGACGTCTCCTACACCGATCCGGCGGACGGCCCCCAGTACCAGGGCATCGGCACGCGCCTGACGCTCAAGGGCCCGGCCGGTCTGAAGCCGGACCAGCTGACCGTCATGTCCGAGGGCTCTGCGGTCCCGCTCACCCGGGAGACGGACGGGTCGCTCACCGGCGAGCTGCGGACCAACCTCCGGGCGGGCGGCACGCTGGAGCCGGGCGGTAGGGCCGGGGCCGCGTTCACCCTGGCGGCGGCCGAGGGCGCGCCGGCCGGACGGCTCGACGTGACGACCGAACTGACCGTCACCGTGGACGGCGCCGACGGCCCGGTCCGCACGGGCGTGAGCGCCACGGACCACAGCCGGATCACCGCCGCCGGCACGGGCCCCAGCCCCTCGCCGTCCCCCAGCCACCCCCACCACCCCAGGCCCACCCCGCCCGGCGGCGGCCACGGCGGCGGCCACTGGGGCGGCGGCCACGGCGGCGCACCCCTGCCGAGCGGCCCGGTCGACGCGGGTGACGGCTCCACCGCCCTGACCGGCTCCGGCTCCGGCTCCGACGGGCTCTCCGGCCCCGGCCTGGCGATCGGCGCGGCCGGGCTGCTGGCAGCCGTCGCCGCCTCGGTCCGCGGGCTCCGCGCGGCCCGGCGCCGACGCGGTTGAGCCCCCGCATCCTGCGGGAACGGCTGCCCCGAGCACCGTTCCCGCGCCCGACCCGGGCGGCCGGGCTGATCCCGGCCGCCGCGGCGGCGCTCGTCCTGCTGCTGGGCTCCCCCCTCGCGGAGCCCGGCGGCGGGGCCGCCCCCCGGTCCGGCCCCGCGCCCACGGCGGCGGCGCCCCTGCCGGCCGTGCTCCCCGCCGCCCGCCCCGTCCGCATCGACATCCCCGGACTCCGGGTCAGCGCACCCCTGGTGGGCCTGGCCCTGGACGGCCGGGGCAGGCTCGGCGTGCCCGATCCGGCGGACCGCAACCTGGCCGGCTGGTACCGGGACGGGGTGCCGCCGGGCTCCCCGGGCAACGCGATCGTGGTGGCCCACGTCGACACCGCGACCGGCCCGGCCGCCTTCGCCGGGCTCGACTCGCTGCCGCCCGGCGCCACCGTGGAGGTCCGCCGCGCGGACCGGCGGATCGCGACGTTCCGCGTCTACGCGGTCCAGGAGTACGAGAAGCGCGACTTCCCCAGCGCCCGCGTCTACGGCCCGACGAAGGACGCCCAACTCCGCCTGCTCACCTGCGGCGGCGCCTACGACCCCGACGCGGGCGGCTACCAGTCCAACGTGGTCGCCTACGCCCGGCTGACGTCGGTCCGGCGGGTCTGACAACTCCGCCAACTCCGCCACGCCGAACGCCCGTTCGACCCCCTGAGTGGGTCCGGACCGACCAGAATGGGCGCCATGCCCCTTGACTGGAAGATCGTCATCGACGCCGCTGACCCGCACGCCCAGGCCGGTTTCTGGGCCGCCGCCCTCGGCTACGAGATCGAGGACAACAGCCCCCTGGTGGAACGGCTCCTGGGCCTCGGCGCCGTACCGGAGGCGATCACGACGACCGCGCACGGCCGCAGGGCCTGGCTCGACCTGGCGGCGGCCCGGCACCCGGACGACCCGTTCGAGCCGGAAAGCGGTACGGGCCTCGGCCGCCGCCTGCTGTTCCAGCGAGTCCCCGAGCCCAAGACGGTGAAGAACCGCCTCCACCTGGACGTGCACGCCGGACCCGACCGCCGTGACGCGGAGGTGGCCCGGCTGGAGCGGCTGGGCGCGAAGGTGCTCCGCAAGGTCGCGGAACCGGGCGGGACTTGGACGGTCATGACCGACCCGGAGGAGAACGAGTTCTGCGTGCAGTGAGCAACGATTTTGCGTGCGGTGAGCAGGGGTCAGGGCCGGGTGGAGGCGGGGGCGCGGCCGCGTGGCGGCGTCCCTGACCCGCCACGGCGATCCGCGCAGGCCCCGAAGTCGAGCGGGCCGAGCTCGGGCCCGGACCAGCCCTCCCACCCGTCCGGGCCGGCCTCCTCTTCGCTCACCGTGACCCCGGCACCGTCCTGCCGACCGGTGTAGCGGAGAGCGGTGCCGTCCCCACCCGACTGGACGACCTGGAGCTCGGCCCGGCCGTCGTGGTCGGTGTCGGTGGCCCGCACCGCGAACACCATCGCGGAGCCGCCCATCCGGACGGTGCCGGTCCGGTCACTGCTCAGGTCACGGGCGAGCGGCCCGTAGCGCACCTCGTGCACCAGCATGTTGTGCCGGGGCGAATCGCCCTCGTCCCCCTGGCTGTAGAAGAGGGCCAGGTCGAGGTAACCGTCGCCGTCGAAGTCACCGAAGGTCCCCCGGGTCGCCATGGCCTCCAGCGGTGCGCCGCGCAGCTTCTGCCAGAACCCGCGGGCCTCGCCGACGCCGACCTCGGTGCGGTGATCGTCGCCGTGGAAGACGACTGAGCCGGTGCCGTCGCGGTCCTGGTCACGGATCTCGTCCAGTTGTCCGTCCGCGTCCACGTCGGCGCGCAGGTTCCGGCTGTCGACGGCGCAGATGGCCATGGGTGCGTGGTCGCCCGGTTCTGGCCCGGTGCCCAGCAGGAGCCATGAGACTCCGGCGACCGCGACGAGAGCGGCCCCGGCCGCCGTGACGCGCCGCCGCCGCCGACGCGCCCGCTGTCGCCGCAGCGTCGCGAGCTCGGCCGCGAGCGTGGATTGCGCCGGTTCTGCGGGCAGAGGCATGGCCGAACCCTACGGGCCGGCCCGTACACCGTTACGTGCCCGGCGAGTTCGGCGCGGAAGACCTCGCTCCCTAGGCTTGCCCCATGCCTCTGCCACCCGCATACTCCCTCGTCGCCACGGACCTGGACGGCACCCTGCTGCGCCACGACGACACCGTGAGCCCCCGCACCCGCGCCGCGCTCGGCCTCGCCACCGCCGCCGGGGCCCGCCACCTCGTCGCCACCGGCCGCCCGGTGCCCGGCGTAAGGGAGTTGTTCGCCTCGCTGGGGTACCGGGGGCTCGCCGTCTGCGGGCAGGGCACGCAGCTGTACGACGCCGGGGCGGGGCGCGTGATCCGTACGGTCTGCCTGGACCGGGAGGCGGCCGCCGCCGCGCTCGGCAAGATAGAGGCCCAGGTGGGGCAGGTCTTCGCCGCGGTGGACCAGGACGGGCCCGACGGCCGGACGCTGATCGAGCCGGGCTACCTGATGCCGCACCCGGCGCTGCCCGCCCACCGGACGTCCCACCGCGACGAGTTGTGGGCCGTCCCCGTCATCAAGGTGCTGATCCGCCACCCGGAGCTGGACGACGACGCCCTGGCCGCCGCCGCGCACGCGGCCGTCGGGGAGCTGGCGACCGTCACGCTGTCCGGGCCCGGCACGGTCGAGCTCCAGCCGTACGGCATCGACAAGGGCGCCGGCGTCGCGTTCGCCGCCGAGCACCTGGGGCTGGACCCGGCCACCGCGATCGCCTTCGGTGACATGCCGAACGACCTGCCGATGTTCCGCGGTTGCGGGTACGGGGTGGCGATGGCCAACGCCCATCCGCTCCTGCGGGCGGCGGCTGACGAGGTGACCCTGTCCCACCAGGACGACGGGGTCGCGGTCGTCCTGGAGCGGGTCTTCGGCTGAACGGCTCCCCCGCGCAGGTGCGTCAGCGCCCGTCCCGGCCCGGGCCGTTCTCGTCGTCCGGGCCGGGCACGGCCAGCAGGAATTCGGCGCCGCCTTCGAGCGTGCGCGCCACCTCGGCCGAGCGCGGGAGCATCAACTTCTCGTAACCGCGCACCGCGTCGTCGACGGTGGCGGAGCGGACGAGCGACAGGGCGAGTTCGCTCGCGTCGAGCATGGCGAGGTTGACGCCGACGCCCAGCGGCGGCATGAGGTGCGCCGCGTCTCCGAGGAGCGTCACACCGGGTGCGCTCTGCCAGGTGTGCGGCACCGGCAGGGCGAGGATCGGCCGGTCGACGTAGGGGCCGTCGTTCTCGGTGATCATCCGGAGGATCCGCGGCGACCAGTGCGCGTACTCGTGCAGCAGCTGTGCCCGGATGCCCTCGGTGTCCGCCGGGCGGAGCCCCGCCGCCGCGATCCAGTCCGCCGGGACGCGCCGCATGATGTAGACGCGCAGGTGGCCGCCGCTGTTCCGCTGCGCGAAGAGGCCGCGGTCCCCGTCGGCGGCATGGGCGCTGCCCCCTCCCACCAGCTCCGCGAGTTCGGGGTGGGCGCTCTCCACGGCGTCGAACCGTGCTTCGAGGAAGCTGACCCCCGTGTACTGGGGTGTCGCGGACGAGAGCGCGGGGCGGACGCGGGAGAAGGCGCCGTCCGCGCCGATCACGAGGTCGGCCTCGACGGTCGTCCCGTCGGTGAACCTCAGCGTGCGCGCCCCGTCGGCCGGTCCGCCCACCGAGTCGAGGGCCCGTCCCCACTGGACCGTCCCTTCGGTGAGCGAGCGCAGCAGGAGATCGCGCAGCTGTCCCCGGTCGATCTCGGGCCGGGCCGTTTCGTCCGCGTCCGGCATGTGGTGGGACCGGACGTTCCCCGCCGGGTCCAGCCGGCGCATCTCCTGCCCCTCGGATCTGGCGAGCGCGAAGAACTCCTCCAGCAGGCCTGCTTCACGGAGTGCGATCTGGCCGTTGTCGTCGTGCAGGTCGAGCGAGCCTCCCTGGTTCCGGGAGTTCTCGTCCGGGTCGCGGTCGTAGACGGTCACGGGGATGCCGTGCCGCTGGAGGATGCGGGCGCAGGTGAGGCCGCCGGGGCCGGCGCCGATGACGGCGATGCGGGCTCGGGCGGGTGTCGGGCTGTTCGCTTCGGTGTTCATGACCCCAGCAAAGCAGGAACGAGTAAGAAACTGCAACCATTACAGTTTCTGCTTCATTCCAGCTATGCGGTAGGGTGGGCGCCATGCCAGACACTCCGGCCGTCGGCCGCCGCGAGCGCAAGAAGGCCGCCACCAGGCAGGCGATCGCCGATGCCGCCCTGGAGCTCTTCCTGGAGCACGGATACGAGCGGGTGAGCGTGCGCGACATCGCGGAGAAGGCCGACGTTTCGACGACGACCCTGTTCGCCCACTTCCCGGGCAAGGAGGCGCTGGTCTTCGACCGCGAGGCGGAGGTCGAGGCCTCGCTGACGGCCGCCGTCCGCGAACGGCCCCCGGGGCAGGACGTCGTCGAGGCGCTCCGCGCCCACGCGCTGACGGCCTGGACACGGATGGCGTCGGACCCGCGCCGGGACCGGTTCACCGCACTGGTGGACGGGACGCCCGCGCTGCGGGAGTACTGGGAACGCATGTGGATGCGGCACGCGAGCGCCCTCGGCGCCGCGATCGCGCGGGAGCTCGGCCGGGAGGCCGATGACCTCGCGTGTGCGGCGCTCGCGCGGTTCGTCCTGGAGGTCCCGGCCCTGGCCGCGTCCGGGCACGACCCCCACGCCTCCGTGGAGACGGTGTTCGATCTGCTGACGCACGGCTGGCAGGCCTCGCAGCACCCGTGAGCGGGGCGCCGGCCGCGACGTACAGGCGTCAGCCCGGCGTCGCCCCGAGCGACCGCAGCACGTGATCGACCAGCAGCGCCACCGCCTCCGGGTCCTGCATCGGTTTGCGCAGCACGTGGCGGTAGTAGACCGGGCCGTACAGCATCTCCACCGCCAGCCGCAGATCTGCACCCGGCGGAATCTGGCCCCTCTCCTGGGCCACCCGCAGCCGGACGACCACCTCTTCGAAGCGGGGTTCGATCAGCTGCGTGCGAACGATCTCGGCCAATTCGTCGTCATGGTGGAGCTCGGAGAGTATCCCGGCGTACGCGGGGCCGAAGGGCGGTACGGAGAGCACGCCGACCGCGCCGTTCACATGGGTCCGCAGATCCGCCGCGATGTCATCGGTGTCGGCGGACGGAGCGGCCTGGACCAGCGCCTCCGTGAACGCCTCCAGCAGCACCGCGCTCTTCGACGGCCACCAGCGGTAGATCGTCTTCTTGCTGACACCCGCCCGCGCCGCGATGGCCTCGACGGTGACGCGGCCGTAACCCCTCTCCGTGCAGAGGTCGAGGGCCGCCTCCAGCGTCGCCCTGCGTGAGCTCTCGCTGCGGCGCAGCGAACTCGGCGATGTGATCATTCGGTGAGCATAGGGCTGTTCGAGCCAATCCTTATTGACAGTCCGTCGCCAGAAGTCGAACAATGCTCAAGCGGAAACGGAACGTACCGTGTCGGCTCGTTCCCGTCCTTCGCACCGTTCGTGCCGTTCGTGCCGCGACGAGCCGATCGGGGGACGGCTCGCCCGGCCGACGGTACGGGTGAGGCCCCCGTTCACGCTCAGGCCGTGATGTCCCTCGCGGTGAAACGGGCCCAGGCCGCCGAGCCGAACACCGCCGCGTACACCCCCTGGAGCTCCAGGTTCTTCACCAGGTCGTCCCAGTAGACCGGGGCGCGCAGCAGGTCCGCGAAGGACAGCCAGTAGTGCGGGAAGAGGTACGGGTGCATCCCGTGCAACTGCGGGATGGTGTCCAGGATCTGCACCGTGATCAGCACCCCGACCGTCGCCGCCATGGCCGCGATGCCGCTGTTGGTGAGAGTGGAGACGAACAGTCCGAGCGCCGCGAAGCCGATCAGTGACGCCGCGACCGCGACCGCGACGACCGCCGCCCGCACCAGGCCCTCACCGAATCCGATCCGGGTACCGGAGATCGTCGTGACGTCACCGACGGGGAACAGCAGCGCGCCCACCGCCAGCGCGGACGCCGCCACGACCAGGGTCGCGAGCAGGCAGAAGGCCAGCGTGGTGGCGTACTTGGCGAGCAGCAGCCGGGTCCGGCCGGCCGGCGCGACCAGCAGGTAGCGCAGCGTCCCCGCGTTGGCCTCGCCCGCGACGGAGTCGCCCGCGATGACGCCGACCGCCATCGGGAGGAAGACCGGGAGGGTGGCGGCGAGCGAGGCGAACACCAGGAAGAGGCCGTTGTTGGTCACCTGGGAGAGGAACGCGGGCCCGCCCCCGCCCCCGCCGGGACCGGCCGGTGAGCCGTCCGCCGTCTCGATCCGCACCGCGATCCCGATCAGTACGGGCACGGCGGCCAGCACCCCGAGCAGGGCCAGGGTGCGCCAGCGGCGCAGGGTGGTGGTCAGCTCCGAGCGCAGGATGCCGAACGTCCACAGCGGGTTGCGCCGGAGCGGGGCGGCCTCCTCGCGCACCTGTTCAGCCTGCGACATCGAATCCCTCTCCGGTGAGCGCGACGAAGGCGTCCTCCAGGGAGGCCCGTTCGACGCCGAAGGACCGTACCCGGACACCGGAGTTCACCAGGGCCGCGTTCAGGTCCGAGAGTTCGACGGAGCCCGGCGGGGCGTCGGCCCGTACCCGGTCGCCGTCGAGGGTGAGGCCGGTGACTCCGTGCTCCTTCAGGACGCGGGCGGCGTCGGCCAGGTCGGGGGTGGTGACGGCGAGCCGGCCCCGGGTGCCCGCCGCGAGCTCGGTGACCGGGCCCTGGGTGAGCAGCCGGCCGCGTGCCATGACCGCCGCGTGGGTGCAGACCTGCTCGATCTCGTCCAGGAGGTGGGAGGAGAGGAAGACCGTGGTGCCCTCCGCGGCCAGCTCCCGGACCAGGGTGCGGATCTCCCGCATGCCCTGCGGGTCGAGACCGTTGGTCGGCTCGTCCAGCACGAGCAGCCTGCGGGGTCTGAGCAGCGCGGCGGCCAGGCCGAGGCGCTGCTTCATGCCCAGCGAGTACGCCCGCGCCTTCTTGCCGCCCGCCGCGGCCAGGCCGACCCGGTCCAGCGCGTCACCGACGCGGGCGGCCCTGGTGCGCGGGTCCGCCGTCGGGTCGGCCCGGTCGTAGCGCAGCAGGTTGTCCCGGCCGCTCAGGAACCCGTACAGGGCGGGCCCCTCGATCAGCGCCCCGACGTGCGGGAGCACCGTGCGGGCGGCGCCGGGCATGGGGCGGCCCAGCACGGTCGCGGTGCCGGACGTGGGGTCGATCAGCCCCATCAGCATCCGGATGGTGGTGGTCTTCCCGGAGCCGTTGGGGCCGAGGAAGCCGAAGACGCTGCCGCCGGGGACGGTGAGGTCGAGCCCGTCGACGGCGAGCTGGCCGCCCCGGTACCGCTTGGTCAGCCCCCGGGTCTCGATCACGGGCTCGGGCCCGCCCGCTGGAACGGGGCCACGCACGGGCACGGTCTCCGCCCTTGTCATCTCTGCTCCCCACGATCGCCCCCGCCCCGCCGTACGGAGGCTACGGCGGGGCGGGCGGATACGTCACGCGATGGCGTACCGGCGTGGCTCAGCTCGCGTTGTCCGCCGCCTTCACCAGCGCGTCCTTCGTGACCGCGCCGACGTACACCCGGCCGTCATCGGTCATCAGCGCGTTGACCAGGCGGGTCTTGAAGACCGTGCCGGAGCCGAACGTGCCGGTGACCTTGTCGCCCATCGAGTCCAGGAGCCCCTGCACCTCGGCCGGCATGCCGTCCGAGGCCTTGTCGCCCGGGGACTTCGTGGGCAGGCCGCTGCCGCCGGGGGCCTTGATCTCGGCGATCGTGCTCCAGCCCTCGCCGGTCACCTTCACGCCCTCGCCCTTGGCGTTCAGGCCCTCGAACGGTCCGAGCCCGCCCTCGGCCTTGTGCGCCTTCTCGCGGTTCGCGGCGCTGTCCGCCTCGGTGACCTCGGCACCCTTGGGCGGGGTGAAGGAGAACGAGGACGCGGCCGGCTTGCCGAAGTCGACGGAGGTGAACCCCGCGTCGATCGCCGCCTTGCCGCCGTTGCTGGGCTGGAGGGTGAACTTGAGCGGCACGCCGGTCTTCGCGTCCACCGCGACGGTGATCGAGCCGATCGTCGAGCCGCTCTGCTCGGGCTTGAGGACCAGCCGGTAGGCGTCGCGCCCCGCGACCTGCGCGGTGCCCCCGACCTTCACGGACGTGGTGCCGTCGGCCGCCTTGAGGGCCTGTTCGGCGAAGGCCTTCGGGGTGGTCGGTACGCCGTCGGGAACCGGCTGCTCACCACGCTCGGCCTTCTCCCCGGCCTTCTCCTTGGCGTGGTAGACGGCGTTGGACTTGCTGTCGTACGCCCAGACCTCGTCGCCGTTGTGGACGATGCTGTACTCCGACGCGTTGTCCAGGATGGACACCCGCTGCCGGTCGGGGCCGTCGGCGGCCACCCGGAGGGTGTGCGTGCCGGACGCCAGCTCCGTCAGCTTCGCCTGCGGGTCCGCGCTCGCGCCGCCCTTGTCCCCCGCGCCGTCCGGCGCGAAGGAACCGGCCAGTCCGCCCAGGGACGGGATGCCGAGGTCGGTGCTGATCTTCACCGTGCCGGACAGCTGCTCCGTGTCCGAGGCGGCGATCTTCTCGATGAGTTCCTGCGCGGTGATCTCCGGCAGATCGGGATCGCCCGAGCTCGCGAGTGCCGGGACCAGCCCGATCGTCGCGGCCGCGACGCCCGCCACCGCGACCGGGACGATGTAGCGCACCGCCTTCCGGCGGCCCGCTACGGCTCGCGCGGGGCCGTGCGGGGCCGTGCCGTTGGTGTCTGCGCTGTCGTTCGGTGCCATGTGTGCCCTACCTCCGTGGTCGGCGGCTTCCGTCGGGATGCACTCGTCCACTCCGTGCCGCCATTCTCACCCGTTTTGGTCAGGAGTGGTTGTTCTCCATCTGACCAAATCGGGGAGCCCGAAGCGTCAGCCCGGGGGAGCAACTCCTCATACCTCTTCGGTATGACACCGGGCGCCTTGGCTCCGCCTACCCGTAGGGGGTGGCGAGCAGACCGGGCTCAGCCCGCGCGGTGCACCACGGCGTCGCACATCTCTTCCAGCGCGGACTTGGCGTAGCAGCCGGGCAGCGGTGCCAGCGTGGCCCGCGCCTCCTCCGCGTACCGGACGGTGTCGCGTCGGGCCTGTTCGAGCGCCGGGTGGGCGCGCAGCCGGCGCAGCGCCTCCGCCAGCCGGCCGTCCTGCGTGAGGTCGCCGTCCAGCAGCGCGACGAGCTCCAGGTCGTCCGGCTTGCCGTCGGCCTCGGCATGCGCCCTCAGGTGGAGGACGGGCAGGGTCGGGATGCCTTCGAGGAGGTCGGTGCCGGGGGTCTTGCCGGACTCGTGGGAGTCGGAGGCGATGTCCAGGACGTCGTCGGCGAGCTGGAAGGCGACGCCGAGCCGTTCACCGTACTGGGTGAGCGTGTCGGTCGTGGCGTCGTCGGCGCCGGCCATCATCGCGCCGAAGCGGCAGGCCACGGCGACCAGCGAGCCGGTCTTGCCGCGCATCACCTCAAGGTAGTGGTCGACCGGGTCACGCCCGTCGCGCGGACCCGCGGTCTCCAGGATCTGGCCGGTGACCAGGCGCTCGAACGCCTCCGCCTGGATACGTACGGCCTCGGGGCCGAGGTCGGCCAGGATGTGCGACGCGCGCGCGAAGAGGAAGTCGCCGGTCAGCACCGCCACCGAGTTGCCCCAGCGGGAGTTGGCGCTGTCCACGCCGCGCCGCACGTCGGCCTCGTCCATCACGTCGTCGTGGTACAGCGTCGCGAGGTGCGTCAGCTCGACGACCACCGCGGCGGGCACCACGCCCGGGGCGTCGGCGTCACCGAACTGGGCCGCCAGCATCGCGAGCAGCGGCCGGAACCGCTTGCCCCCCGCGTGCACCAGGTGCTGCGCGGCCTCGGTGATGAAGGGCACCTCGCTCTTGGTCGCATCGAGCAGCCCCGACTCGACAGCAGCCAAACCGGCCTGGACACCGGCTTCAAGAGCCTGGTCCCGCACGCTCAGTCCGAACGGCCCGACGACGGTCACGAGGGGATCTCCTGTCTGCTGACGATCACACGGAATGTCGATGTGTCGCTGCCATCACTCAAGTCAGCGTATCCGGTCCCCTTTGGATCACCGTGGGCGCCTTCCCGCCACCGCCGGTATGTTCGGGATCAGCTCATACGATCAGGAGTAGTCCCTTTGTCCCACACCGCTCACGACACCGATCCGACCCAGCCACCGCCGGGCGACGACCACGCCTTCTTCGGCCAGCCACGGGGTCTGATGACCCTGTCCGGCCTGGAGGTCTGGGAGCGGTTCTCGTTCCTCGGCATGCAGGCCATCCTCGTCCTGTACTTCGCCGACACGGTCGCCCACGGCGGCCTGGGCATGGAGCCCGGCACCGCCGCCTCCGTCTCCGCGGCGTACGGAACCCTGGTCTACCTGGTCTCCGTAGCGGGCGGCTGGCTGGCCGACCGCATCCTCGGCTCCTACCGGGCCGTCCTGTACGGCGGCATCCTCATCGCCTGCGGCCACTACGCCATGGCGGTGCCGACCGCGACCATGACCTGGGTCGGGCTCGGCCTGATCAGCGCCGGTACGGGGCTGCTCAAGCCCAACGTGGCCACCATGGTCGGCAAGCTCTACCGCACCGACGACGAGCGCCGTGACGCCGGCTTCGCCCTCTACTACATGGGCATCAACATCGGGGCGTTCCTCGGCCCGCTGATCACCGGCTGGCTGGGCGACCACGCGAGCTGGCACTGGGGCTTCTCGGCCGCCGCCTTCGGTATGACGCTCGGCCTGATCCAGTACGTACTGGGCCGGCGTCACCTGGCCGGGCGTAAGCACTCCGCCGAATTCCCGCTGGCCCCGGACGCGAAGCGCACGGTCGTGTGGCGGATCGTCCTGGGTGCCGTCGTGGTCGCGGCCGTCGCCACCGTACTGGCCCTGGTGGGCTGGCTGACCATGGACCGCTTCGTCGACGTACTGACGGTCATCTCGGTGATCGCCCCGGTCGTCTACTTCGTGGTGATGTTCAGGAGCCCGCAGGTGACCCCGGAGGAACGCGGCAGGCTGCGCCCGTACGTGGTGCTGTTCCTGGCCTCCGTGGTCTTCAACTTCATCCTCTTCCAGGCGTACTCGACGATGATGCTGCTGGCGTCGACCAACGCCCGCACGGAGATCTTCGGCTTCCACTTCCCGGCCAGCTGGTACGCCTCCGCGCTCGGCGCCTTCGAGGTCGCGCTCGCTCCGGTGGTCGCGGCCGTCTGGGCGAAGATGGGGCCGCGCCAGCCGCACGCGTCCAACAAGATCGCGATGGGTGTGATCCTCGGCGGTCTCTCGTTCCTGCTGATGGTCCTGCCGACCTCCGGGCACGCCGACGACAGCTACAAGATGGCCGCCTGGTGGATCGTCGGCTCGTACCTGCTGCTCGGACTCGGAGACATCCTGCTGGAGACCTCCGGCATGTCCGCGACCACCAAGCTCGCCCCCAAGGCGTTCGCCAGCCAGACGATGGCGCTCTGGTTCCTCTCACTGGCCCTCGCCAACGGAATCCAGGCCCAGATCGTGAAGCTGTACGGCGAGGTCTCCAACCCCGCCTACTTCGGTGTCAATGGCGCTATCGCGGTGGTGGCCGGTGTGGCCGTCGTCGCCGCCGCCCCCTGGCTCAAGCGCACCATGCACCCCGTCCACTGAGGTACCCCCATGCACATCCGCACCGAATTCCCGTACGAGACGACCCACGAGGACATCCGTATCCCGCTGCCGGACGGCACCCGGCTGTACGCCCGGATCTGGCGGCCGGTCACCGACGAACCGGTGCCCGCCCTGCTGGAGTACCTGCCCTACCGGCTCAGCGACTGGACCGCGCCGCGCGACTGGCAGCGCCACCCCTGGTACGCGGGCCACGGCTACGCCTCGGTGCGCGTCGACGTACGCGGCCACGGCAACAGCGAGGGGCTGCCGGGCGACGAGTACGACGCGACCGAGCTCGACGACGGTGTCGCCGTCATCCACTGGCTGGCCCAGCAGGAGTGGTGCTCGGGGCGCGTCGGCATGTTCGGCATCTCCTGGGGCGGCTTCAACTCCCTCCAGATCGCCGCGCTCGCCCCCGAGCCGCTCAAGGCGATCGTCACCGTGTGCTCGGCGGACGACCGCTACGACAACGACGTCCACTACATGGGCGGCTCCGTCCTCGCCGTGGACATGCACGCCTGGGCCGCGACGATGCTCGCCTTCGTCTGCCGCCCGCCCGACCCGGCGCAGGTGGGCGACGCGTGGAAGGACATGTGGCTGGAGCGGCTCGAAGCCGTCGACCCCTTCATCCACACCTGGCTGGACCACCAGACGCGCGACAACTACTGGAAGCACGGCAGCGTCTGCGAGGACTACTCCGCCATCCAGGCGAACGTCCTCGCGGTCGGCGGCTGGCACGACCCCTACCGCGACACCGTGCTCCGGCTCGTCGAGCACCTGGACCCGGCGAAGGTCCGCGGCCTGATCGGGCCGTGGTCGCACCAGTACCCCGACCGCGGTCTGCCGCCGGGGCCCGGCATCGGCTTCCTCCAGGAGACGCTGCGCTGGTGGGACCAGCACCTCAAGGACAAGGACACCGGCGTCATGGCGGAGCCGCTGCTGAGGTCCTGGATCAGCGAGTCGCACCGGCCCGCCACCGTGTACGAGACGCTGCCCGGCCGCTGGGTCGGGGAGACCAGCTGGCCCTCGGAGAACGTCTCGCCGGTCGCGTACGCCCTCAAGGGCGGACCGCAGATCGTCGACTCACCGCAGCAGACCGGGGTGGACGCGGGCCGGTTCTTCCCGTTCGGCAACGACGCCGACCTGCCGCCCGACCAGCGCGACGAGGACGCCAAGTCGGTGTCCTTCGAATTCCCGGTCGAGGACGCCCCGATCGAGATCCTGGGCCGCCCCCGGGTACGGCTGCGCATCCGGATGGATGTACCGCGCGGCCAGGCCGTCGCCCGGCTCTGCGACGTCGCCCCCGACGGCTCCTCCACGCTCGTCACCCGAGGCGTCCTCAACCTCGCCGCCCGGCACGGCCGGGACCGCGCGGACGACTGGCCCGCGGGGGCCACGGAGGACGTGACGTTCGAACTGAACGGCATCGGGCACACCTTCCCGCCCGGCCACCGCATCAGGCTCGCGGTCTCCTCCTCGTACTGGCCGTGGATCTGGCCGCAGGCCGGCTCGAAGGGCTTCACGCTGGACGCGGAGGGCAGCTTCGTCGAACTGCCGGTGCGCCGGCACACCGAGGACCCCGCGATCCACTTCGAGGAACCCGAGCAGTCGGAGCCGCTCGGCGTCGTCTACCCCGCCACCCTCGACGAGCAGCGCCCCGAGCGGCTGGTGATCCGCGACGTCGCCAAGGGCGAGTGGCGGATGGAGGTCGACCCGCGCTACGGCGGCACCCGGGTCTACCCCGACGGCCTCGAATTCACCGAGGACGCGGTCGAGACGTACACCATCCAGGAGCGCGACCCGCTCTCCGCGCACACCCGCTCCGACTGGACGGTCCGGCTGCACCGGCCGGAGACGGCCTGGGACGCGCTGATCGAGACACGATCCGAGATCAGCTCCGACGCGACCCACTTCATCACCTCCAACGAGGTGGTCTGCAAGGACGGCGGCGAGGTCGTCTTCCACCGGACCTGGGAGAAGCGCATTCCGCGCACGGCCGGGTGAACCGCACCGCCGATCCCCGCGTACTTCCGGACGCGCGGGGATACGGCGGGACTTTCCGGGCATGGGGTGGGTGGTTGGGACTCTGCCGTCGGGTTATGCCGCCCACGTAACGTGTCCCCCAAGCGACCCGGAAAGCGAGGCAGCAACAGATGCCCGAGCAGAGCAGCCCGCTCGAACTGGCCGAGGGCGATCCCTTCGGTCCGCACAACCTTCCGTACGGCGTTTTCTCCGCCCCCGATCGGCCCGGAGAACGACGCGTCGGCGTCCGCATCGGCGGCCATGTGCTCGACGCCGGGGCGGCCGCGCTCGCCCTCGGCTCGCCCTACGCCCAACTCCTGGCCCAGCCCGACCTGATGCCGCTGCTCGCGGCCGGCCGCACCGCCTGGAGCGATGTGCGCCGCGCGCTGACCGCGTGGGTGACGGTCCCGGCCCACCGCCCTGACATAGAGCCGCTGCTGCACCCGGTGGAGTCCGTGACGCTCCATCTGCCCTACCGGGTGGCGGATTACGTCGACTTCTACGCCAGCGAGCACCACGCCACCAACGTCGGCCGGATCTTCCGCCCGGACGGCGACGCGCTCACCCCCAACTGGAAGCACCTGCCGATCGGTTACCACGGCAGGGCGGGCACGGTCGTGGTCTCCGGCACGGATGTGGCGCGCCCGTCGGGCCAGCGCAAGACCCCCGCGGACCCGGCCCCGGTCTTCGGACCGTCCGTGAAGCTGGACATCGAGGCCGAGGTCGGCTTCGTCGTCGGCACCTCCTCCGAGCAGGGGCGCCCGGTCGCGCTCACCGACTTCCGCGAGCACGTATTCGGCCTCTCACTGCTCAACGACTGGTCGGCGCGCGACATCCAGGCCTGGGAGTACGTGCCGCTGGGCCCCTTCCTCGGCAAGTCCTTCGCCACCTCGGTCTCCGCCTGGGTGACCCCGCTGGAGGCCCTGGACGCCGCCCGCACCGCCCCGCCCGCCCGCGACTTCCCGCTGCTGCCCTACCTCGACGACGCGGAGGAGGACGAGCCCGGCGGCTACGACCTGCGGCTCTCCGTCGCCATCAACGGCCAGGTCGTCGCGGAGCCGCCGTTCTCCACCATGTACTGGACGGCGGCCCAGCAGCTCGCCCAGATGACGGTGAACGGCGCCTCGCTGCGCACCGGCGATCTGTACGGTTCCGGCACCATCAGCGGTGCGGAGCCCGCCCAGCGCGGCTCCCTGCTCGAACTCACCTGGAACGGCCGCGATCCACTGGAGCTGCCCGAGGGCAAGCGGACGTTCCTGGAGGACGGGGACACGGTGACGCTGACCGCATGGGCGCCCGGCCCGGACGGCACCCGGGTCGGTCTCGGCGAGGTGACCGGAAGGATCGTGTCCGCGCCATGATCCCGCCGCCGCCCACGCCGACCCTGCCCGAGGACCTGCTGCTGCTCGCCCTGGACCCGGTGCGCGGCAAACCGTACTGCCGCAACCGCTTCCTGGAGTACGCCATGGCCGGGGCCGCCCTGGCGGAGCTGGAGCTCCAGGGCCACGTCACCGGACAGGGCAGTCGCTTCCAGCTCGCCAACCCGCTGGAGCCGCAGGACCCGGTGCTCGCCGGGGTGATGCGGAGCCTGCCGGCACCCGGCAAGGACGGACGGGGTTCCGGGGTGTCGGCCAAGAGGTGGGTCCGGCACGCCGGCCGGCAGGTCGGGGGCCTGTATCTGGACGCCCTGGTGGAGCGCGGCGTCCTGCGCCGCGAGTCCCGCCGCTTCCTCGGCCTGTTCCCGTACCACCGCCACCCCGTGGTGGCGAAGGACGTGGCCGCCCTGGCCCGTACCCGCTTCGACGCCGCCGAGCGAGCGGGCTTCCCCGACCCCCGCAGCCGGGCCCTGGCCGCCCTCGTCTCGGCAGCGGGCCTCTCCCGCTACGTCGGCACGGAGCGCGGCAGCCGCAGCGCCATGCGCCACCTGGTCCACGACCACTGGCCGGCCCACGCGGTGCTCCGCAACATCCGCCAGGACAGGGCGAACCAGTCGGGGGGCGGGGGGTAGGGCCTGTCGGGTGCGGTGGCCCCCGGCAGTCCGCCTCAGTCGTACTCCGGCGGCTCCTCGTCCCAGCCGAACTCCGGGTCGGCGGGCGGTGCGGCGGAGGCAGGGGCAGGAGCGGGGACCCGAGCCGGGGCGGCAGGGGCTTCCGGGGCAGAGACCACGGGTGCCGGGGCCGTGTCCGCCGGGGCTGCGGGTTCCGCGTCGGCGGCCGGGAGCCCTGCCAGGACCTCCAGCACGCCCTCCCCGTACGTCGCCAGCTTCTTCTCGCCCAGGCCGCTGATCCCGCCCAGCTCCGCGAGCGAACCCGGCCGGAGCGTGGCGATCTCCCGCAGCGTCGCGTCGTGGAAGATCACGTACGCCGGGAGGCCGAGCTCCTTGGCCTGGGCGCCGCGCCAGGCGCGCAGTGCCTCGAAGACCGGGACCGCCGACTCCGGGAGGTCGGCGACGGCGGCAGCCTTGCCCTTGCCGCTCTTCGACGACGACGAGGAGCGGGCCGGGGCGACCTTCTTCGGCTCCTTGCGCAGCAGCACCTCGCGCTCCCGGCCGAGCACGGAACCGCTCTCCTCCGTGAGCACCAGCGTGCCGTACTCGCCCTCGACCGCGAGCAGTCCCTGGGCCAGCAGCTGGCGGACCACGCCGCGCCACTCCGCCTCCGCGAGCTCCTCACCGATGCCGAACACCGAGAGCTGGTCGTGGTCGAACTGGATGATCTTCGCCGTCTTGCGGCCCAGCAGGATGTCGATGATCTGGCCCGCGCCGAACTTCTGTCCGCGCTCCCGCTTCAGCCGTACGACCGTGGACAGCAGCTTCTGGGCGACCACCGTGCCGTCCCAGGTCTCTGGCGGGGCCAGGCAGGTGTCGCAGTTGCCGCAGGAGGTGGTGGCGGGTTCCTGGCCGAAGTACTTCAGCAGTTGGGCCCGGCGGCACTGGACGGTCTCGCACAGGGCGAGCATGGAGTCCAGGTGCGAGGCGGCCCGGCGGCGGAAGGCCTCGTCGCCCTCGCCGCCCTGGATGAGCTTGCGCTGCTGGACGACGTCCTGGAGCCCGTAGGCCATCCAGGCCGTGGAGGGGGCGCCGTCACGGCCTGCGCGGCCGGTCTCCTGGTAGTAGCCCTCGACGGACTTCGGCAGGTCGAGGTGGGCGACGAAGCGGACGTCCGGCTTGTCGATGCCCATGCCGAAGGCGATCGTCGCGACGACGACGAGGCCCTCCTCGCGCAGGAAGCGGGACTGGTGGCGCGCCCGGATCCCGGCGTCCAGACCCGCGTGGTACGGAACGGCCTCGATGCCGTTGCGGCAGAGGTACTCGGCGGTCTTCTCCGTGGAGTTGCGCGAGAGGCAGTAGACGATGCCCGCGTCCCCGGCGTGCTCCTCCTTGAGGAAGGAGAGCAGCTGCTTCTTCGGGTCGGCCTTCGGCACGATGCGGTACTGGATGTTGGGCCGGTCGAAGCCCGCCACGAAGTGCTTGGCGTCGGGCATGCCGAGGCGCTGGGTGATCTCCTGGTGCGTGGCCGCGGTCGCCGTCGCCGTCAGCGCGATCCTGGGTACGTCGGGCCAGCGCTCGCCCAGGACGGACAGGGCCAGGTAGTCGGGCCGGAAGTCGTGGCCCCACTGGGCGACGCAGTGCGCCTCGTCGATGGCGAAGACGGAGATCTCACCGCGCGAGAGCAGGCCGAGCGTGGAGTCCAGCCGGAGCCGCTCGGGCGCGAGGTACAGCAGGTCCAGCTCGCCCGCGACGAACTGGGCCTCCATCGAGCGCCGCTCGTCGAGGTCCTGCGTGGAGTTGATGAACCCGGCCCGCACGCCCAGCGCCCGCAGCGCGTCCACCTGGTCCTGCATCAGGGCGATCAGCGGCGAGATGACGATGCCCGTACCGGACCTGACCAGGGACGGGATCTGGTAGCAGAGCGACTTGCCGCCACCGGTCGGCATCAGCACGACGGCATCCCCGCCGGCCACCACATGGTCGACGACCGCTTCCTGCTCGCCCCGGAACGCCTCGTACCCGAAGACCCGGTGGAGCGTCTGCCGCGCGTCGCTCTCGGTCACATCCACGGTCGCTTCTGTCACGTCTGTCACGCCTGTCCTGCCCGTCCCGCTCATCGCTCTGTCCCCCGGCATCCGGCCCGTTCTTGTCCTCACGCTCTCCTGCCACGATAGGCGCCGCGTACGACAGCGCCGGACGGGCTTGACTTCCAAGCCCGTCCGGCGCTGTCCGGCAGTGGTGCGCGCTACCCGCTACCGCACGAAGACTCCCGCCTGGCTCGCCAGGTCCAGGAAGTACTGCGGGGCCAGGCCGAGCACCAGCGTGACCGCGACACCGACCGCGATCGTGGTCATCGTCAGCGGGGACGGGACGGCGACCGTGGGGCCGTCCGCCTTCGGCTCGCTGAAGAACATCAGCACGATGACCCGGATGTAGAAGAACGCGGCGATCGCGGAGGAGATCACACCGACGACGACCAGTCCGCCCGCGCCGCCGTCGGCCGCGGCCTTGAACACCGCGAACTTCCCGGAGAAGCCCGAGGTCAGCGGGATACCCGCGAAGGCCAGCAGGAACACCGCGAAGACGGCGGCGACCAGCGGGGAGCGGCGGCCGAGCCCGGCCCACTTCGACAGGTGCGTCGCCTCGCCGCCCGCGTCGCGCACCAGGGTGACGACGGCGAAGGCGCCGACCGTCACGAAGGAGTACGTGGCCAGGTAGAAGAGGACCGAGGAGATGCCCTCCGGGGTGGCCGCGATGACACCGGCCAGGATGAATCCGGCGTGCGCGATCGAGGAGTAGGCCAGCAGCCGCTTGATGTCGGTCTGGGTGATGGCGACGATCGCACCGCCGAGCATCGTGACGATCGCGACGCCCCACATGACCGGGCGCAGGTCCCAGGTGAGGCCCGGCAGCACCACGTACAGCAGACGCAGCAGCGCGCCGAACGCGGCGATCTTCGTGGCCGCGGCCATGAAGCCGGTGACCGGGGTCGGGGCGCCCTGGTAGACGTCCGGGGTCCACATGTGGAACGGGACGGCACCGACCTTGAAGAGCAGCCCGGTCAGGATCATCGCGCCGCCGATGAGCAGCAGCGCGTCGTTGCCCATGGTGTCCGCGAGCGCCGGGTCGATCTTCTGGATGGAGCCGTCCACGACGGACGCGATCTTGGCGTACGAGACGGAGCCCGCGTACCCGTAGAGCAGGGCGATCCCGAAGAGCAGGAACGCCGAGGAGAAGGCGCCGAGCAGGAAGTACTTCACCGCGGCCTCCTGCGACATCAGCCGCTTGCGGCGGGCGACGGCGCACAGGAGGTAGAGCGGGAGGGAGAAGACTTCCAGGGCCACGAAGAGCGTCAGCAGATCGTTGGCCGCCGGGAAGACCAGCATGCCCGCGACCGAGAAGAGGATCAGCGGGAAGACCTCTGTGGTGGTGAACCCGGCCTTGACCGCGGCCTTCTCGCTGTCGCTGCCGGGCACGGAGGCGGCCTGCGCGGCGAACGAGTCGACCCGGTTGCCGTGCGAGGCGGGGTCGAGCCGCCGTTCCGCGAAGGTGAACACGGCGACCAGCGACGTCAGCAGGATGGTGCCCTGGAGGAACAGGGCGGGCCCGTCGATGGCGACCGCCCCCATCGCGGCGATGTGCGCCTTCGTCGTGCCGTATCCGTCGGCCGCCAGGCCGATCACCGCGGCGAACGCGGCGACCAGCGCGACGACGGTCAGGAACATCTGCGTGTGGTAACGGGCCCGGCGCGGCACGAAGGCCTCGACGAGCACGCCCAGTACGGCGACTCCGATCACGATCAGGACCGGGGTCAGCTGGGCGTACTCGATGACCGGCGCCTTGAACTTCTCGTCAGGAGCGGCCGATGTCACCCCGCCCGCCATTGTCCACAGGCTGTGGACAGCTGTTGCGCTCACTTGACGGCCTCCACCTGGGGCTGCGGGTCCTTCTTCTGTACGTCCGACATGGTTTGCTTCACCGCGGGGTTGACGATCTCCGTCAGCGGCTTCGGGTAGACGCCCAGGAAGACCAGCAGCGCGATCAGCGGGACGACCACCACCAGTTCACGGACCTTGAGGTCCGTCATGCCCTGGACCTCGGCCTTGACCGGTCCCGTCATCGTCCGCTGGTAGAGCACCAGGACGTAGATCGCGGCGAGCACGATCCCGGTGGTGGCGATGATGCCGGCCACCGGATAGGCGGAGAACACGCCGACCAGGACCAGGAACTCACTGACGAACGGGGCGAGTCCCGGCAGCGACAGAGTGGCCAGACCACCGATCAGGAAGGTGCCGGCCAGGATCGGCGCCACCTTCTGGACCCCGCCGTAGTCGGAGATGAGCCGCGAGCCGCGCCGGGTGATCAGGAAGCCCGCCACCAGCATCAGCGCGGCCGTCGAGATGCCGTGGTTGATCATGTAGAGCGTCGCGCCCGACTGGCCCTGGCTCGTCATCGCGAAGATGCCGAGGACGATGAAGCCGAAGTGCGAGATCGACGCGTAGGCGATCAGCCGCTTGATGTCGCGCTGGCCGACGGCGAGCAGCGCCCCGTACACGATGCTGATCAGCGCCAGGACCAGGATCACCGGGGTGGCCCACTTGCTGGCCTCCGGGAAGAGCTGGAGGCAGAAGCGCAGCATCGCGAAGGTGCCGACCTTGTCGACGACCGCGGTGAGCAGCACGGCGACCGGGGAGGTCGCCTCGCCCATGGCGTTGGGCAGCCAGGTGTGCAGCGGCCACAGCGGGGCCTTCACCGCGAAGGCGAAGAAGAACCCGAGGAAGAGCCAGCGCTCGGTGCTGGTCGCCATGGAGAACGTGCCGTTGGCGCGGGCCTCCGCGATCTCGGAGAGCGAGAACGTCCCCGCGACCGTGTAGAGCCCGATCACCGCGGCCAGCATGATGAGGCCGCCGACCAGGTTGTAGAGGAGGAACTTCACGGCCGCGTACGAGCGTTGCGCCGCGGCGTTCTCGTCGCCGCCACCGGCCGCCGCGGCGGCCGCGGAGGAGGTGGCCCGGTCGCCGAAGCCGCCGATGAGGAAGTACATCGGGATGAGCATGGCTTCGAAGAGGATGTAGAAGACGAAGACGTCGGTGGCCTCGAAGGAGAGGATCACCATCGCTTCGGTCATCAGCATCAGGGCGAAGAAGCCCTGAGTGGGCCGCCAGCGCCGGCTCTGGTTCTCCAGGGGGTCGGCGTCGTGCCAGCCCGCCAGGATGATGAAGGGCATGAGCAGGGCGGTGAGCGCCATGAGCGCCACCCCGATGCCGTCCACCCCGAGTTCGTACCGGACGCCGAAGTCCTTGATCCAGGCGTGCGATTCGGTGAGCTGGAAGCGGCTGCCGCCGGGTTCGAAGCGGGCGAGCACGATGCCCGCGAGCACCAGGGTGCCCAGCGAGAAGAGCAGCGCCAGCCATTTGGCGGCGGTGCGCCGTGCGGCCGGGACGGCGGCGGTGGCGATCGCGCCGATCGCCGGGAGCACCGCCGTCGCTGTCAGGAGGGGAAAGGACATGTGATCAGACCGCCCTCATCAGCAGGGTCGCGGCGATGAGAACCGCCGTACCGCCGAACATCGAGACCGCGTAGGAGCGGGCGTAGCCGTTCTGCAGTTTGCGCAGCCGGCCGGAGAGCCCGCCCATGGAGGCGGCCGTGCCGTTGACGACGCCGTCGACCAGGGTGTGGTCCACGTAGACCAGGGAGCGGGTGAGGTGCTCGCCGCCGCGGACCAGGACCACGTGGTTGAAGTCGTCCTGGAGGAGATCGCGGCGGGCGGCCCGGGTGAGCAGCGAGCCGCGCGGGGCGACCGCGGGCACGGGCTTGCGCCCGTACATCAGCCAGGCGATGCCGACTCCGATGACCAGCACCACCATGGTGGCGGCGGTGACGGTGGTCGCGCTGACCGGGGCGTCTCCGTGGTCGTGGCCGGTGACGGGCTCCAGCCAGTGCAGGAAGCGGTCCCCGATGGAGAAGAAGCCACCGGCGAAGACCGAGCCGAAGGCCAGCACGATCATGGGGATCGTCATGGACTTCGGGGACTCGTGCGGATGCGGCTCGTGGCCCTCCGCGTCCGGGACCCAGCGCTTCTCGCCGAAGAACGTCAGCAGCATCACGCGCGTCATGTAGAACGCGGTGATCGCGGCGCCCAGCAGGGTGACCGCGCCGAGGATCCAGCCCTCGGTGCCGCCCTTGGCGAAGGCCGCCTCGATGATCTTGTCCTTGGAGAAGAAGCCGGACAGTCCGGGGAAGCCGATGATCGCGAGGTAGCCGAGGCCGAAGGTGACGAAGGTGACCGGCATGTACTTCCTGAGGCCGCCGAACTTCCTCATGTCGACCTCGTCGTTCATGCCGTGCATGACCGAACCGGCGCCGAGGAAGAGCCCGGCCTTGAAGAAGCCGTGCGTCACCAGGTGCATGATCGCGAAGACGTAGCCGATCGGGCCGAGCCCGGCGGCCAGGATCATGTAGCCGATCTGCGACATCGTCGAGCCGGCGAGGGCCTTCTTGATGTCGTCCTTCGCGCAACCGACGATCGCCCCGAAGATCAGGGTGACCGCGCCGACGACCACGACGACCAGCTGTGCGTCCGGGGCGGCGTTGAAGATCGCGCCGGACCTGACGATGAGGTAGACGCCTGCGGTCACCATGGTGGCGGCGTGGATCAGGGCCGAGACCGGGGTCGGGCCCTCCATCGCGTCACCGAGCCAGGACTGGAGCGGCACCTGGGCGGACTTGCCGCACGCGGCGAGGAGCAGCATCAGGCCGATCGCCGTCAGCTTGCCCTCGGTCGCCCCGCCGGTCGCCTCCAGGACGGGGCCGAAGGCGAAGGTGCCGAAGGTGGTGAACATCAGCATGATCGCGATCGACAGGCCCATGTCACCGACCCGGTTGACCAGGAAGGCCTTCTTCGCGGCGGTGGCCGCGCTGGGCTTGTGCTGCCAGAAGCCGATGAGCAGGTACGACGCCAGACCGACGCCCTCCCACCCGACGTACAGCAGCAGGTAGTTGTCGGCGATGACCAGGATCAGCATCGCCGCGAGGAAGAGGTTCAGATAGCCGAAGAAGCGGCGCCGGCGCTCGTCGTGCGCCATGTAGCCGATCGAGTAGATGTGGATCAGCGTGCCCACACCGGTGATCAGCAGCACGAACGTCATCGACAGCTGGTCGAGCTGGAAGGCCACATCGGCCTGGAAGCCCTCGACCGGAATCCAGCTGAACAGCTTCTGGTGCAGCGCCCGGTCGTCCGCGCTCTTCCCCAGCATGTCGAGGAAGAGCACCACGCCGATGACGAAGGAGGCGCCGGCGAGCAGGGTGCCGAGATAGTGGCCCACGCGGTCAAGGCGTCGGCCGCCGCAGAGCAGCACCGCCGCTCCGAGCAGGGGCGCCGCGACAAGCAGCGCAATCAGGTTCTCCACGGTTCCAAGCTCCCCTTACAGCTTCATCAGGCTGGCGTCGTCGACCGAGGCCGAGTGGCGGGAACGGAACAGCGACACGATGATCGCGAGCCCGACGACGACCTCCGCGGCGGCGACGACCATCGTGAAGAACGCGATGATCTGGCCGTCGAGGTTGCCGTGCATGCGGGAGAAGGTGACGAACGCGAGGTTGCAGGCGTTGAGCATCAGCTCCACGCACATGAACACCACGATCGCGTTCCGCCTGATCAGCACTCCGGACGCGCCGATCGTGAACAGCAGTGCGGCGAGATAGAGGTAGTTGACCGGATTCACTTGGCGACCTCCTCTTCCTCTGCGGTGTCCCGGCCGAGCCGTTCGCCGGAGCGCTGCTCCAGCGCCTTGAGTTCGGCCAGCGACTCGTTGGACACATCGCGCATCTGGCCGCGCTTGCGCAGCGTCTGCATCACGGTGAGTTCGGACGGTGTGCCGTCGGGGAGCAGACCGGCGATGTCCACGGCGTTGTGCCGGGCGTAGACACCGGGGGCGGGCAGCGGCGGCAGGTGGCTGCTGCGCACGCGGTCCTCGGACATCTCCCGCTGGGTCTTGGCCCGTTCGGTGCGCTCGCGGTGGGTGAGCACCATCGCGCCGACCGTCGCGGTGATCAGCAGGGCGCCGGTGATCTCGAAGGCGAAGACGTACTTGGTGAAGATGAGGCTGGCGAGCCCCTCCACGTTTCCGCCGTGCTGGGCGTTGGCGGTGCCGAGCCCGTTGAAGCTGTTCAGCGAGGCGTTGCCGATGCCGGCGATCAGGAGGACACCGAAGCCGAGACCGCAGCCGATGGCCAGCCAGCGCTGGCCCTTGAGGGTCTCCTTCAGGGAGTCCGCCGCCGTGACACCGACGAGCATGACCACGAAGAGGAACAGCATCATGATCGCGCCGGTGTAGACGACGACCTGGACGATGCCCAGGAAGTACGCCCCGTTGGCGAGGTAGAAGACCGCCAGGATGATCATGGTCCCGGCGAGGCTCAGCGCACTGTGCACGGCCCTCTTCATCAGTACGGTGGACAGCGCGCCGATCACGGCGACGATGCCGAGCACCCAGAACTGGACGGCCTCGCCGGTGGACGTCTGGGAGGCCGCGACGGCCAGGCCGGTCATGCGTCCACCTCCGCGCCGTTGCTCTCGTGCGCGTCCTCGGCCGGCTTCTCGCCCTTGGAGACGGCGACCTGACGTTCCGTACCGGGAGCCGCCTCGGTCACCAGGCCCCGGTAGTAGTCCTGTTCGTCCGTGCCGGGGAAGATCGAATGCGGGCTGTCGACCATGCCTTCCTCCAGGCCCGCGAGCAGCTCGTCCTTGGTGTAGATGAGGCTCTCGCGGGTGGTGTTGGCGAGCTCGAACTCGTTGGTCATCGTCAGCGCCCGGGTCGGGCAGGCCTCGATGCACAGTCCGCACAGGATGCAGCGCGCGTAGTTGATCTGGTAGACGCGGCCGTAGCGCTCGCCCGGGGAGTAGCGCTCCTCCTCGGTGTTGTCCGCGCCCTCGACGTAGATCGCGTCCGCCGGACAGGCCCAGGCGCACAGCTCGCAGCCGATGCACTTCTCCAGGCCGTCCGGATGGCGGTTGAGCTGGTGCCGGCCGTGGAAGCGCGGCGCCGTCACCTTCGGCGTCTCCGGATACTGCTCGGTCAGCCGCTTCTTGAACATGGCCTTGAAGGTCACGCCGAAGCCGGCCACCGGATTCTGGAACTTGTCGTCCGAGGACTGCGGGGACTGGGCGGACCCGCCGGCCCCCGAGCCCCCGGAAGCCACACTCGACCCCGTCGGCCCGGTGGCCTTCGGCGGCCTCTGCGGCCCCCGCGACTCAGGCAGTTCAGACATGGTCGGCCTCCTTTCCGTCACTCGGATTTCCGTCACTCTGAGTATCCACGCCGCCACTGACAACGAGCTCCCGCTCACGGCGCGGCACTCGCCTGGGCACTGGCGGCAGGGTCTGTCCGGGCAGCGGTGGCACCGGGAATCCGCCCGCCATCGGGTCGAACGCCGGTTCCGGCTCCGCCTCGGCCGCGTCGGCCCGGCCCTTGCGGTCGCGGAACATGTCGACGACGAAGGAGATCAGCAGGATCGCGATCACGGCCCCTGCCACGTACAGCAGGATCTTCGAGTAGTCGTAGCCCTCGTTGCGCAGCGCCCGCACCGTGGCGACCAGCATCAGCCAGACCACGGAGACCGGGATCAGGACCTTCCAGCCCAGCTTCATCAGCTGGTCGTAGCGGACCCGGGGCAGCGTGCCGCGCAGCCAGATGAAGAAGAACAGCAGCAGCTGCACCTTGATGACGAACCAGAGCATCGGCCACCAGCCGTGGTTCGCGCCCTCCCAGAAGGTGCTGATCGGCCACGGGGCCCGCCAGCCGCCCAGGAACAGGGTGATGGAGACCGCGGAGACGGTGACCATGTTGACGTACTCGGCGAGCATGAACATCGCGAACTTGATGGACGAGTACTCGGTGTTGAAGCCGCCGACCAGGTCGCCCTCGGACTCGGGCATGTCGAACGGGGCGCGGTTGGTCTCACCGACCATCGTGATGATGTAGATGATGAACGAGACCGGCAGCAGCAGGATGAACCACCGGTCCTGCTGCGCCTCCACGATCTTCGAGGTCGACATCGACCCGGAGTAGAGGAACACCGAGGCGAACGCGGCGCCCATCGCGATCTCGTAGCTGATCATCTGCGCGCACGAGCGCAGACCGCCGAGCAGCGGGTACGTCGATCCGGAGGACCAGCCCGCGAGGACGATGCCGTAGATGCCGACCGAGGCGACCGCGAGGATGTAGAGCATCGCGATCGGCAGGTCGGTGAGCTGCATCGCCGTACGGTGCCCGAAGATCGAGACCTCGTTGCCGGACGGGCCGAACGGGATCACCGCGATCGCCATGAACGCCGGAACGGCGGCGACGATCGGCGCGAGGATGTAGACGACCTTGTCCGCCCGCTTGACGACCAGGTCCTCCTTCAGCATCAGCTTGATGCCGTCGGCCAGCGACTGGAGCATGCCCCAGGGGCCGTGCCGGTTGGGACCGATGCGCAGCTGCATCCAGGCGACGACCTTGCGCTCCCACACGATGGAGAAGAGCACGGTCACCATCAGGAACGCGAAGCAGAAGACCGCCTTGACAACGACGAGCCACCAGGGGTCGGTGCCGAACATCGACAGGTCCTCTGCGGCGAGCACCGCGCCGTGCGGGGCCGCGGCCAGTTGAGCGAGGGCAGTCACGCTCGCACCTCCGGTGTCTCGTCGGGAGTACCCGGTGCGGCGGGACCGATCCGCACCAGACCGCCGGGCTGGGCGCCGGTGGTGGCCGGCACGCCCCGTCCGGTGGAGTTCAGCGGCACCCAGACCACCCGGTCCGGCATGTCGGTGACCTGGAGCGGGAGTTCGACGCTCCCGGCCGGGCCGCTGACGGCCAGCAGATCGCCGTCCTTGACGCCCGTCTCGGCGGCGGTGACGGCGGAGAGCCGGGCGACGGCGGCGTGCCGCGTCCCGGCCAGCGCCGTATCGCCCTCCTGGAGCCGGCCCAGGTCGAGCAGCATCCGGTGGCCCGCCAGGACCGCCTCGCCGTCGCCGGGCCTGGGCAGCGGCTGGGACGCCTCGCGCGGGTCCACCGCGTGCGTGCCCTGCCAGCCGCCGAGCCGGTCCAGCTCGCGGCGGACCGACTTCAGGTCCGGCAGCGCGAAGTGGACGTCCAGCGCGTCGGCCAGCATGTGCAGCACCCGGGCATCGCCCGGCGCGAGGGTCCGGGTCATCTGCTCGGGCTTCAGCGCGGCCTCGAACATCCGGGCCCGGCCCTCCCAGTTGAGGAAGGTGCCGGACTTCTCGGCGACCGCGGCCACCGGGAACACCACGTCGGCGCGGTCGGTCACCTCGCTGGGGCGCAGCTCCAGCGAGACCAGGAAGCCGACCCGGTCCAGGGCCTCCAGGGCCAGGGCGGGCTCCGGCAGGTCCGCGGTCTCGACCCCGGCGACGAGCAGCGCGCCCAGTTCACCGGAGGCCGCGGCCTCGATGATCTGGCCGGTGTCGCGGCCGAACCGGGACGGGAGTTCGGCGACGCGCCACAGGGCCGCCACCTCGTCCCTGGCCCGCGGGTCTGTGGCCGGGCGACCGCCGGGCAGCAGCGACGGGAGCGCGCCCGCCTCCACCGCACCGCGTTCGCCGGCCCGGCGCGGGATCCACACCAGGGTGGCGCCGGTGGCGGTCGCCGTCCGTACCGCGGCGCTCAGTCCGCCCGGCACACCGGCCAGCCGCTCCCCCACCACGATCAGGGCGCCGTCGCCGCGCAGCGCCTCGGCCGCGGCGGCTCCGTCGCCGTCCAGGCCGACGCCGCCCGCGATCGCGTCCAGCCACTCCGTCTCGGTGCCGGGGGCGGCCGGCAGCAGCGTGCCGCCCGCCTTCGTGAGCCCCCGGGTGGCGTGCGAGGCGATCCCGAAGGTCCGCTGGCCGCTCTTGCGGTTGGCCTTGCGCAGCCGCAGGAAGACGCCGGGCGCCTCCTCCTCCGACTCGAAGCCGACCAGCAGCACCGCCGGGGCCTTCTCCAGCGAGGTGTACGTGACCCCGCCGCCGTCCAGGTCCTTGCCGCGCCCGGCGACGCGGGCGGCCAGGAAGTCGCCCTCCTCGCTGCTGTGCACCCGGGCCCGGAAGTCGATGTCGTTGGTGTCCAGGGCGATCCGGGCGAACTTGCTGTACGCGTACGCGTCCTCGACGGTCAGCCGGCCGCCCGTGAGGACGCCGGCCCTGCCGCGGGCGGCGGCGAGCCCGGCGGCCGCCGCTTCCAGCGCCTCGGGCCAGCTCGCCGGCTCCAGCTCGCCGGACTCGCCCCGTACCAGCGGGGTGGTGAGCCGGTCGCGCTGCTGGGCGTAGCGGAAGCCGAAGCGGCCCTTGTCGCAGAGCCACTCCTCGTTGACCTCGGGGTCGTTGGAGGCGAGGCGCCGCATGACCTTGCCGCGCCGGTGGTCGGTGCGCGTCGCGCAGCCGCCCGCGCAGTGCTCGCACACGGAGGGCGAGGACACCAGGTCGAAGGGGCGGGAGCGGAACCGGTAGGCCGCCGAGGTCAGCGCCCCGACCGGGCAGATCTGGATGGTGTTGCCGGAGAAGTACGACTCGAACGGGTCGCCCTCGCCGGTGCCGACCTGCTGGAGCGCGCCGCGCTCGATCAGCTCGATCATCGGGTCGCCCGCCACCTGGTTGGAGAACCGGGTGCAGCGCGCGCAGAGCACGCACCGCTCACGGTCCAGCAGCACCTGGGCGGAGATCGGGACGGGCTTCTCGAAGGTGCGCTTCTTCCCGTCGAAGCGGGAGTCGGCGCCGCCGTGCGACATCGCCTGGTTCTGCAGGGGGCACTCGCCGCCCTTGTCGCAGACCGGGCAGTCCAGCGGGTGGTTGATGAGCAGGAGCTCCATCACCCCCTTCTGGGCCTTCTCCGCGACGGGCGAGGTGATCTGCGATTTGACGACCATGCCGTCGGTGCAGGTGATGGTGCAGGACGCCATCGGCTTGCGCTGGCCCTCGACCTCGACGATGCACTGGCGGCAGGCGCCGGCCGGGTCGAGGAGCGGGTGGTCGCAGAAGCGCGGGATCTCGATGCCGAGGAGTTCGGCGGCCCGGATGACCAGGGTGCCCTTGGGCACGCTGATCTCGATGCCGTCGATGGTCAGCGTGACGAGGTCCTCGGGCGGGAGAGCCGCCTCGCCGCCCCCGGAGGGCGCACTCGTGGTGACTGTCATGCGTTCACCCCCCGGTGAGCGTTCTTGTCGTCTTTGTCGTCGGCCCAGACGGTCGACCTGGCGGGATCGAAGGGGCAGCCCTGGCCCGTGATGTGCTGTTCGTACTCCTCGCGGAAGTACTTGAGCGAGGAGAAGATCGGTGAGGCGGCGCCGTCACCGAGGGCGCAGAACGACTTGCCGTTGATGTTGTCGGCGATGTCGTTCAGCTTGTCCAGGTCGGACATCTGCCCCTTGCCGGCCTCGATGTCGCGGAGCAACTGGACGAGCCAGTACGTGCCTTCGCGGCAGGGCGTGCACTTGCCGCAGGACTCGTGGGCGTAGAACTCGGTCCACCGGGTGACGGCCCGCACGACGCAGGTCGTCTCGTCGAAGCACTGGAGCGCCTTGGTGCCGAGCATGGATCCGGCGGCGCCGACGCCCTCGTAGTCGAGGGGGACGTCGAGGTGCTCCTCGGTGAACATCGGGGTGGAGGAGCCGCCCGGGGTCCAGAACTTGAGCCGGTGGCCGGGGCGCATGCCGCCGCTGATGTCGAGGAGCTGGCGCAGCGTGACGCCGAGCGGGGCCTCGTACTGGCCGGGTCCCGCGACGTGTCCGCTGAGCGAGTAGAGCGTGAAGCCCGGGGACTTCTCGCTGCCCATCGACTTGAACCAGTCCTTGCCCTTGTTCAGGATCGCGGGAACCGAGGCGATGGACTCGACGTTGTTCACCACAGTGGGGCAGGCGTACAGACCGGCGACCGCGGGGAAGGGCGGGCGCAGCCGGGGCTGGCCGCGCCGTCCTTCGAGGGAGTCGAGCAGCGCCGTCTCCTCACCGCAGATGTAGGCGCCGGCACCCGCGTGCACGGTGAGTTCCAGATCGAGACCGGAGCCCAGGATGTCCTTGCCGAGATAGCCCGCCTCGTACGCCTCGCGCACGGCCTCGTGCAGCCGCCGCAGTACGGGGACGACCTCGCCGCGCAGGTAGATGAAGGCGTGCGAGGAGCGGATCGCGTAGCAGGCGATCACGATGCCTTCGATGAGGCTGTGCGGATTGGCGAAGAGGAGCGGGATGTCCTTGCAGGTCCCGGGCTCCGACTCGTCGGCGTTGACCACCAGGTAGTGCGGTTTGCCGTCGCCCTGCGGGATGAACTGCCACTTCATCCCGGTGGGGAAGCCGGCGCCGCCCCGGCCGCGCAGACCGGAGTCCTTGACGTACGCGATGAGGTCGTCCGGGGGCATGGCGAGGGCCTTGCGCAGTCCCTCGTACCCCTCGTGGCGGCGGTAGGTCTCCAGGGTCCAGGACTCGGGCTCGTCCCAGAAGGCGGACAGGACCGGTGCCAGAAGCTTCTCGGGGCTGGTCCCGTTCTTGTCGATTTCGGCGGCCAACGTCATCACTCCCCCTCCTCGGCGGCGGGACCGGCCGGGTGGTCCGGGTCGGATGCCGAGGTCTCTTGTGGTGCGTCGTGGGAGCTGAGGTGTTCGGCACCCTTCTGCGGTTCGTCGCTCGGGGCCTCGCCGCGCGGTCCCACCACGCGGGGCTGCGGCGTGGCCTCGCCCTTGGCCAGCTTCAGGCCGATCAGCGAGGCAGGTCCGGCGCCGCCGGTCGCCTCGACCGCGCCGGGGCGCTCGTCGGGGAAACCGGCCAGGATCCGGGCGGTGTCCTTGTACGAGCACAGCGGGGCGCCGCGGGTCGGCTCGACGGTGCGGCCGGCGATCAGGTCGTCCACGAGCCGGGTCGCGCTCTCGGGCGTCTGGTTGTCGAAGAACTCCCAGTTCACCATCACGACGGGCGCGAAGTCGCAGGCCGCGTTGCACTCGATGTGTTCGAGGGTGACCTTGCCGTCCTCCGTCGTCTCGTCGTTGCCGACGCCGAGGTGCTCCTTGAGCCGGTCGAAGATCGCGTCGCCGCCCATCACCGCGCAGAGCGTGTTGGTGCAGACGCCGACCTGGTAGTCGCCGCTCGGCTTGCGCCGGTACATCGAGTAGAAGGTGGCGACCGCGGTGACCTCGGCGGTGGTGAGGTCGAGCTGCTCGGCGCAGAACGCCATGCCCGTACGGGAGACGAACCCCTCCTCCGACTGCACCAGGTGGAGCAGTGGCAGCAGCGCGGAGCGGCTGCCGGGGTAGCGGGCGATCACCTCCTTCCCGTCCGCTTCGAGCCTGGCGCGCACCTCGGCCGGGTAGGCGGGGGCGGGGAGCTGCGGCATCCCCAGACTGACTTCGCTGCGTGCTTCGGTCACCGGTCGACGCCTCCCATCACGGGGTCGATGGACGCGACGGCGACGATGACGTCAGCGACCTGGCCGCCCTCGCACATCGCCGCCATGGCCTGGAGGTTGGTGAAGGACGGGTCGCGGAAGTGGACCCGGTAGGGGCGGGTGCCGCCGTCGGAGACGACGTGCACGCCGAGTTCGCCCTTGGGCGATTCGACGGCGGTGTACGCCTGCCCGGCGGGGACCCGGAAACCCTCGGTCACCAGCTTGAAGTGGTGGATCAGGGCCTCCATGGAGGTGCCCATGATCTTCCTGATGTGGTCGAGCGAGTTGCCGAGTCCGTCCGGTCCGAGCGCGAGCTGCGCGGGCCAGGCGATCTTCTTGTCGGCGACCATGACCGGTCCCGGCGCGAGCCGGTCGATGCACTGCTCGATGATCCGCAGCGACTGGCGCATCTCCTCAAGGCGGATGAGGAAGCGGCCGTAGGAGTCGCAGCTGTCGGCCGTGGGGACGTCGAACTCGTAGTCCTCATAACCGCAGTAGGGATCGGTCTTGCGCAGGTCGTGCGGGAGTCCGGCGGAGCGCAGGACGGGACCGGTGGCGCCGAGCGCCATGCAGCCGGTCAGGTCGAGATAGCCGACGTCCTGCATGCGGGCCTTGAAGATGGGGTTGCCGGTGGCGAGCTTGTCGTACTCCGGCAGGTTCTTCTTCATGGTCTTCACGAACTCGCGCAGGTGGTCGACCGTGCCGGGGGGCAGGTCCTGGGCGAGTCCGCCGGGCCGCACGAACGCGTGGTTCATCCGCAGTCCGGTGATCAGTTCGAAGAGGTCGAGAACGAGTTCACGATCGCGGAAGCCGTAGATCATGATCGTCGTGGCGCCGAGCTCCATGCCGCCGGTGGCGATGCACACCAGGTGCGAGGAGAGCCGGTTGAGCTCCATCAGCAGCACGCGCAGGACGGTCGCCCGGTCGGGGATCTGGTCCTCGATGCCGAGGAGCTTCTCCACCCCCAGGCAGTACGCCGTCTCGTTGAAGAACGGCGTGAGGTAGTCCATGCGCGTGACGAAGGTGGTGCCCTGCGTCCAGTTCCGGAATTCGAGGTTCTTCTCGATGCCGGTGTGGAGGTAGCCGATGCCGCAGCGGGCCTCGGTGACGGTCTCGCCGTCGATCTCCAGGATCAGCCGGAGCACTCCGTGGGTGGACGGGTGCTGGGGACCCATGTTGACGATGATGCGCTCGTCGTCGGAGGCGGCCGCCGACTGGACGACCTCGTCCCAGTCGCCGCCGGTGACCGTATATACAGTCCCCTCGGTCGTGGCGCGTGGTGTCGCGTGGGGAGTGGTCATCAGGAGTACGACCTCCGCTGGTCCGGAGCCGGGATCTGGGCGCCCTTGTACTCGACGGCGATGCCGCCGAGCGGGTAGTCCTTGCGCTGCGGGAAGCCCTGCCAGTCGTCCGGCATCATGATCCGGGTGAGGGCGGGATGCCCGTCGAAGACGAGCCCGAAGAAGTCGTACGTCTCGCGCTCGTGCCAGTCGTTGGTCGGGTAGACCGCGACGAGGGACGGGACGTGCGGATCGCTGTCCGGCGCGGACACCTCCAGCCGGATGAGCCGGCCGTGGGTGAGCGAGCGCAGGTGGTAGACGGCGTGCAGCTCGCGTCCCTTGTCACCGAGGAAGTGGACGCCGCTCACCCCCGTACAGAGCTCGAAGCGCAGTGCCGGGTCGTCGCGCAAGGTCTTCGCGACGGTGGGCAGGTGCTCGCGGGCGATGTGGAAGGTCAGCTCGCCGCGGTCCACGACGGTCTTCTCGATGGCGTTGTCCGGGAGGAGACCCTGTTCCTCCAGGGCCCCTTCGAGCTCGTCGGCCACCTCGTCGAACCAGCCGCCGTACGGGCGCGAGGTGGCGCCCGGCAGCGTGACGGTACGGACGAGCCCGCCGTAGCCGGAGGTGTCGCCGCCGTTGTTGGCGCCGAACATGCCCTTGCGTACGCCGATGACCTCGCCGGTCTCGTCGCGCGGGGTGGGGACGCCGTTGGCGCCGGGCTGCTGGTCGCTCATCGCAGCAGCCCCTTCATCTCGATCAGGGGCAGTGCGTTGATCGCCGCTTCCTCCGCCTCGCGGGCGGCCTCCTCCGCGTTGACCCCGAGCTTGGAGCCCTGGATCTTCTGGTGGAGCTTGAGGATCGCGTCGATCAGCATCTCGGGACGCGGCGGGCAACCCGGCAAATAGATATCAACCGGCACAATATGATCAACACCCTGAACAATGGCGTAATTATTGAACATCCCGCCTGATGACGCGCAAACCCCCATGGAGATGACCCACTTGGGATTCGGCATCTGGTCGTAGACCTGCCGCAGGACGGGCGCCATCTTCTGGCTGACCCGTCCCGCCACGATCATCAGGTCCGCCTGCCGCGGCGATCCGCGGAAGACCTCCATCCCGAACCGGGCCAGGTCATAGCGACCGGCCCCGGTCGTCATCATCTCGATGGCGCAGCAGGCGAGGCCGAAGGTGGCCGGGAATACGGAGGACTTCCGTACCCAGCCGGCGGCCTGCTCGACAGTGGTCAGCACGAAGCCGCTGGGCAGCTTCTCTTCGAGTCCCATGGTGTGCCCCTCAGCCCCTCAGTCCCATTCCAGGCCGCCGCGACGCCACACATACGCGTAGGCGACGAAGACGGTGAGCACGAAGAGCAGCATCTCGACGAGCCCGAAGATCCCCAGGGCGTCGAAGGTGACCGCCCAGGGATAGAGGAAGACGATCTCGATGTCGAAGACGATGAAGAGCATCGCCGTCAGGTAGTACTTGATCGGGAAACGGCCGCCTCCGGCTGGAGTGGGGGTGGGTTCGATACCGCACTCGTACGCTTCCTGCTTTGCCCGGTTGTACCGCTTGGGGCCGATAAGCGTGGCGCTGACCACGGAGAAGATCGCAAACCCTGCCCCGAGGGCGCCGAGCACGAGGATGGGCGCGTAGGCATTCACGCTCCTCGCTCCTTCCAGTCGTCCTTGACCGTTGGACCGCATCGGGCGATCTGGCTCGCCACCTCACCAAGATCGTGCACATGTGAGGCAGTTCACAAGCCCGACTGCCCCGCATCCTATGCCCGCCGTCCTGTGATCTGCGACACGGGGTACGACAACGCCTTTGTGATCTCCACCACCTGACGAACGATCATGAAGTCGGATGAGCGGTGATCTTCATACACGAAGCGGCCGAGTGATCACGAGACGTGACATCCGGTGCCGTCATGGCTGGTCAAAGAGGTGTTGCTCTATCAAGCGATGGCACCTACAGCCAAATTGGCGATGGACGCGATGCGGTGATATAGGGATCTGCCCCACTCTGGGGCGGGGCGGGCCATCGAGGCTGCCGGGAGGTCACCGAGGGGCCACCGGGGGGCAACGGGGGCAACTCCCGGGGGCGTGACGGACGAACCACCCACATCGGTACATCAACCCACTAACGGACGAATGGGCCATCACGCACGGCCAGTTCGACACCCGCACCGCACCCCTCGCGACACCTCTCGCGACGCCCCTCGCCACACCTCTGGCGCGAGGCGCTCGTATGCCCATCACACCGAGACCATGCTGTGACCTGCGTCACCCCACCACTGCTGCCACACAAGCGGGCTTGGCCAACGGTATGAACGGATGGTAAGTGACGGGCAATTCGGGCGTATTGCCGAAAACCCGTGATCACAGCAGTGATCACGCCTGCCCGATTTGCCCGTTACGGCGTCAATAAGGGTCCCCGGAAAGCGGATTCACAGATTCCGGACGTAACTGTGTCGCAACACACGTTTCTTGATGGGACCCCTGGGGCCCTGATAGCGCTAGTACCCATGTCCCACACCGCTCTCATACCCAGCCACCGGAAGCCCCGCCAAAGCGCCTCGAAGACGGCGCTGCGGGCCGGAGTTGCCGGTGGCGTCCTCAGCACCATCGCGGTCGCAGGCGCTGCCGGTCCGGCCCAGGCCGAGCCGGTGACCCAGACCATCGAGATGCCCACCATCACGGCGGGCCTCTCCACCACCGTCGCGGCGTCCGCGGAGGCCACGCAGCAGGTCGCCCTCGACCTGGAGACGCAGGCCAGCGAGGACGCGGCAGCCGCCACCGCCGCCAAGGCCGCCAAGAAGGCCAAGGCGGAGGCCGTCCGCAAGGCAGAGGCCAAGAAGAAGGCCGAAGCCGCCGCGAAGGCCAAGGCGGAGGCCAAGGCAGAGGCCGCCGAGCGCGCCTCCCGCTCCACCGAGCGCACGACGCTCAGCGCCCCCTCGGGCTCCTCCTCGTCCGGCTCCTCCGTGTCGACCGCCTCCGCGCCGGCCTCCTCCTCCGCATCGGGCTCCGCGGCCTCGGTCGTCTCCTTCGTGCAGATGCAGGTGGGCGACGCGTACGTGTCCGGCGGCACGGGCCCCAACTCCTGGGACTGCTCCGGCCTCGTCCAGGCCGCGTTCCGCACGGTGGGCGTCGACCTGCCGCGCGTCTCGCAGAGCCAGTCGACCGCGGGCACCCAGGTCGGGCTCGGCAACCTCCAGCCGGGCGACATCCTGTACTGGGGCGGCGCGGGCAGCGCGTACCACGTCGGGGTCTACGTGGGCGGCGGCCAGTTCGTCGGCGCGCAGAACTCCTCGACCGGTGTGGTGCAGCGCCCCCTGGACTACGACATGCCGACGGGCGCGGTCCGCGTTCTCTGATTCACGTCACCAGAGGCCACGGCACCTGAGTTCACGTCACCAGAGTTCGCGGCACCTGAGTCCACGGCACCTGAGTTCACGGATTCACAAGCGCCTCGGGCGCACGCAGAAGAGCCACAGCTCCCCCGCTCGGGAGCCGTGGCTCTTCGGCGTTTCCGGGTGCGATCCCCAGCGGGAACCCGACATCACCCCCGGCGGTCACGGTTGACGTCGCGAACCTGCCGGACGCCGGCCGCGTGCGCTTGTGAACTGGAGCGAACAGCCCCGCTCCACCGAGCCCAGGACGGCCCCGTCATGCCCACCGAACTCATCGCCCCCACCCGCACCCCGCGCCGCACGCCCTTACGCGGCTGGTGGGCCGTGTCCGCCATGACCCTGGCCCTCTTCGCCATCGTCACCACGGAGATCCTGCCGATCGGCCTCCTCACCCCGATCGGGGCCGAGTTCGGCGTCGCGGACGGCACGGCGGGCCTGATGATGACGATGCCCGGCTTCCTCGCCGCCGTCGCCGCCCCGACGGTGACCCTCGCGACGGCCCGGGTCGACCGCAGGCTGATGCTCTGCGCCCTGGTCCTGCTGCTCGCGGCGGCCGACTTCCTCACCGCGGCCGCGACGGCCTACTGGATGGTGCTGGCCGCCCGGGTGCTCGTCGGCATCACCATCGGCGGCTTCTGGTCGATCGGCGTCGGGCTCGCCGCCCGGCTGGTCGGCCCCGCGTCGGCCGGGCGGGCGACGGCGGTCATCTTCGCGGCCGTCCCCCTCGGTTCGGTCCTCGGCGTCCCCGCCGGCACGTTCATCGGTGACCTGGCGGGCTGGCGCACCACGTTCGCGGCGATGGGGGTGCTGAGCACCGGCGCGCTGGCCCTGCTGCTCCTGACGCTCCCCGCCCTGCCCCCGGCCGAGGCCACCCGCCCCTCGGTGCTCCGCGCCCTGCTCCGGTCCACGGGCACCCGGCACGCGCTGCTGATGACGTTCCTCATCGTCATGGCGCATTTCGCCACGTACACCTACGTAACTCCCTTTCTCCGACAGATCACCGGCACCGATCCGGCGCAGCTCACGGGATACCTGCTGCTCTACGGCGCCGCCGGGGTGGCCGGCAACTTCATCGGTGGCGCACTGGTCACACGCGCCCCCCGCCTCGCCTTCGCGACGGCCGCCGCGACGATCGCCACCGCGACCGCCCTCCTCCCGGCCCTGGGCCGCACCGACTGGGGCGCCCTCGCCCTGCTCATCGCCTGGGGACTCGGCTACGGCGCGGTCCCGGTCTGCTCCCAGACCTGGTTCGCCCGAGCGGCCCCACAGGCACCCGAGGCCGCCACGGTCCTGTTCACCGCGTCCTTCCAGGCAACACTCGCCACCGGCGCCCTCACCGGCGGCGCGATCGTCGACCACACCTCGCTCCGGGCTGTGATGTGGTGCGGGGCGGGGGTGGCGGGGCTGGTGGTGCTCGCGGCGGGCGCTAGGCGCGCGAAGCCGCGTACGACGGACTGTTGAGGACGAACCTGACGCCGGTTCCGCAGACGTCGCCCGCGACAGATCTCCGCGCCGGGCAGGACCTCAGCGCGCAGACCCCGCCTGCGGGTTCCGGGACTCGGCGGCGCGGCGGTATTCGGCGTTGATGCGCTGGGCCTCTTCGAGCTGGTCTTCGAGGATCACGATGCGGCAGGCGTCTTCGATCTTCGTGCCCCGGTCGACGAGTTCACGGGCCCGGGCGGCGATGCGCAGCTGGTAGCGCGAGTACCGGCGGTGGCCGCCGTCCGAGCGCAGGGGGGTGATCAGCCGGTTCTCACCGAGGGCACGGAGGAAGGCGGGGGTGGCGCCGAGCATCTCCGCGGCTCGGCCCATGGTGTAGGCGGGGTAGTCGTCATCGTCGAGGGTGTCGGCGGGGCGGGGACTTCGAGGGGGCATAGCACCTCATCTTTCGGGGACATGGTCGAGGGGCCCGAGCGCCTTACGGCACCCGGGCCCCGAGCTTTCAACACCATCTACCGGCTGACTGCGCCGGCCTTCTTGTTCCGCTCGTCCGCCTGGGAGGGCAGAGGTGCGGGGATCGCATATGCGTGACCGGGGACCACCTTCCGTTCTGGGGCCTGCGGTACCCGAGCGGTGCTTCTTCTCGCCCGGGCGATCCTGATGGCGTCTGCTCCTTACCTCGTTCGAAATATCGGTCGTTCCTGCGGGTACTGCGGTACTGCTTGCGACCCCTGGGGCCGCTCGGCCCGGCTGCCAGCGAGGGAGCCCACCGTTTCCGGCTCCGCCACTCCGCCGCCGTTCCGCATTCCGTTCGGTCCTGCGCCCGGCAGTTCGTGTCTGCCGCGCCGTCTTTGCCGTCCTGGTTACGAGGAAAACACTACTCACGCCACAAGCCAGATGTCTACTCTCGCCACGACAGTTTTTCTTCGTTGCGTAGTCACGGGCTTCCTGCTGTACCCATGTGAGGGAACTTGCTCCGCTGCGGGCATGAAGTCCGCCGGTACGGGCAGGGACACTTCTCAGGGGTAGACGCGAGTCGTGAACAGCCATTGAGCGAGATCGCCGGCCGGGCCCAGCACTTGTCGGATATGCGCCTGTCGGATATGCGCCTGTCGGTCATCTGGCTGTCGGTGATGTGTCTGGTCGCCGCTCGGCCCTAGCCGAACAGTCCGTCCAGGTGCTGGTCCACGGCCTTGAGTGCGTCCTCGGGATCGATCACGTTCAGTTCGATCAGGGTGGCGAAACCGGTGAGAGCGAGAAGAAGGTTGGTCTCGGTCGCCGGGTCGCGGGTGGAATCGATGTGCCCGTCCGCGATCGCCTGGCGGATCAACTGTTCTATCTGCGCGCGCCCTTGGACCATGGCGTCACGCGTGCGCGTGAGTACCTTCTCGTCGTGCAGCGCCTCCAGGACGTACGCGGCGTTCATCCGGCTGGTCGCACGAGCGTCGGCGTGGATCGGAAGCATTTCCGTGAGCGTCAGTCGGAGTACATCGCGGGGATGCGGCGGGTCGCCGAGTTCCTCCAGGCTTCGACTGATGCGCTGCGCGGTCTGCTCGGCGGCGAAGTCCATGGCGAAGGTGAGCAGGGCCTGCCGAGAGGCGAAGTAGTGCTGCAGCTGTCCGTGGGAGATGCCTGCCTCGCGTGCGATCTCGCGCAGGCTCAGGTGCAGCACTCCACGCAGGTCCACCACTCTCCACAGCGCTCGGGCGATCGTTTCGCGGCGCTCGCGGTGGTCCACTTGTTTCGGCACGGTCTGCCCCAATCCTTTTCCAATACAGTTGACATAATACAGCTGACCGATAAACCTGGAGAGCCTGCGGATACCGGCCGGAGAGGACAAGCTGTGCCTGAGCATCCAAGAGTGCGTACCGCCGAGGGCTTGGTGGAGGGCCGCCGGCGACAGGGGCACGCGGTGTTCCGCGGCATCCCCTACGCTCAGCCACCCGTGGGTGCGCTCCGCTTCGCCGCTCCTGTCCCGGCGCGCCCCTGGGAGGGCGTCCGGCCGGCGGTCGAATTCGGACCTGTCGCACCGCAGTCCGGGCCGACTCGGGCGGATCCGTCCGAGGACACGGGCTGGCTGACGCTCAACGTGTCCACGCCGGACCCAGGCAGTGGGGGCCTGCCGGTGTTGGTGTGGATCATCTGCGGAGGCTACATGGCGGGTGACCCCGGCGACCCGATGTACGACCCCACGGCGCTGACCCGGGCGGGGCTCGTCGTTGTGAGTGTCAACTGCCGTATGGGTGCGGAGGGGTTCGCTCTCCTCGACGGCGCTCCGGCCAACCGTGGCCTGCTCGACCAGGTCGCGGCACTGGAATGGGTACGGCGGAACATCGCCCGGTTCGGCGGGGACCCGGAGCTGGTCACCGTGGCCGGGCAGTCCGGCGGGGCAGGGTCGGTCGCCGCGCTCCTGACGATGGCGTCGGCACGTGGCCTGTTCCGGCGGGCCATCACTCACTCGGCGCCGGGCCTGCACTGCATGCCCGCCCTGGCGGAGCAGGTCACCGCAACGCTCGCGGACCGCCTCGGCACCGCGCCCACCGCTGCGGCACTGGCCGACATCGCCCCGCAACGCCTGGCCGACGAGCTGACCGGACTGTGCGTCGACCTCCCCCAGTACGGGGAGCGCTGGGGAAGGCTTGCCCACCTGGGTATCGCGGTGTGCCCTGTGATCGATGGCGACATCCTCACCGAAACGCCCTGGACCGCCCTGACCGGCGGCCGTGCCGTCGGCGTCGACCTCCTCGTCGGCCACACGCGCGACGAGTTCCGGCTGTTCAGCGTCATGATGGGGCGGCGGGGAACGTTCACCGCGCAGGACGCCGATACTGCCCTGGACTTGTTCGCTCCGGGGCCCGGCGGCCCGGACGCGTACCGCGCCGCCCACCCGCAGGCGGGCCCGGAAGAACTGCTGGAGACGGTGTTCTCCGACGCCACCTTCCGCATGCCGTCGTTGCTGCTGGCCGAGGCGAACACGGCGGCGGGCGGCAAGTCGTTCCTCTTCGAGCTGCAGCTCAGCTCACCGACCGTCGGTGGCGCCTGCCACAGTCTCGACGTACCCCTGGCGTTCGGCACGTTGGAGAGCCCCAACGGCAAGCAGCTCCTCGGTGAGGAACCCGCGCCCGAGGCGGTCGAGGTGTCGCGCGAACTCCAGCAGGCATGGGTCCGCTTCGCCGCCACCGGCAGTCCCGGGTGGGCCGCTTACGATCCCGGCCGGCAGCTGACCCGCGTCCTGGCCGCCGAACCGAGGACCGTGCCCTATCCCGAGCAGGCTTCGCGCCGGATCTGGCAGGGAGTCCCCCCTGCTCCCTTCGACCTCAACTGAACCCGGTACGGCTGCGTACGGGCTCCGGGGCGCCATCGAGCGACAGAAGGGGATGCGTGGTTTTGTCAGCGGCACTGAAGACACTCCCGAGCGCGCAACACATCGGCAGCCGAGGCCGCACATCAGCATCAGGAGCTGGGCCGCCCCGCCGGGGCGTCGGGTTCATGCCTGCTACGGCCGGACCACGTTCCTTCGTCACCGACAGATCCACAGATCCACAGAGCCACAGAGCCACAGAGCCACAGAGCCACAGAGAAGAATTCAGGGAGGCCGGAGATGGAGCCGGTACACGTCACCGTCTGGAATGCCGGCCCGGAGACCGGAGCGAGTACCGTGCCCGGCGTCTTCGTACACGGCATCTTCACCTGGGCCGAGGACGCCGCATACGGATTCGCGGCCCAGCGCCCTCTCGCAGCCGGGCGCCCGCTGCTGTTGGTGGACCGGCGCGGCTACGGCGGCTCTCCCGACACCGCGCGCAGCGACTTCGAGACCGATGCCGACGATCTCGTGAGGTTGCTCGATGGCTGCCCCGACGGGGCCCATCTGGTCGGCCATTCCAATGGCGGGCTGGCCGCGATGCTGGCCGCGGCGCGGCGTCCCCGAGCGGTGCGGTCGCTCGCCCTGATCCAGCCGTCCGCCTTCAGGGCGGCACCGGATCATCCGGCGGTACGCGAACTGCTGGACCGGGTGGAGAAGACGGCCGGCACGCAACAGAAGGCGCAGCCGAAGGGTTCGGGCCCCCGCCAAGAGGCGCAGCCGGATGAGTTGGACCCGGCCGAGTACCTGCGGCTGTCCACGGAAGGGCTCGGCATGCCGATGCCGGAGCCGACGCCCGCGAGGCTGCGTGCCGTTCTTACGTCGATGCATGAGCGGCCGGTCTGGGAGGCGGATCCGCCATTGGAGCCACTGGCCGCCGCTTCTTGGCCCAAGCTCGTCATCTGGGGCACCTGGGAGGACGCTCCGGAGCTGTACCGCCGGTATGCCGGGGAGCCGCTGGTGGCCTGCGCGGAGGCGGTCGCCGACCGGATCGGCGCCCGCCGTCTACGGGTGCCGGGCTACTACCCGCACACTCAGCATCCGGCTGAAGTCAATGCTGCGCTGCGTGAGTTGTGGTCCTGACGGGGCGCCGAGTCGCGGCCGGGCCAACCGCCCCGGGGACGCGCGGCGAGGTTCGCCTGCCTGGAGAGCGCAGAACTGCTGATGTGGAACGGTCATTGGATGGCCGGCTCTGCTCCTGCCCATGGAAGGCAGGCGCAGCGCCGCTGCCGCTGAGGATGCGCGGCCACTGACATCCGGTCGACGGCGACGCGACGCGACGGCGACGAGGAGGGCCGACGCCTGCCACGTACAGGGACGAGCCCCGCACGAGACGGGCGCGGGCCCTCTCCTGGGGCGGGCCAGGGCGACTGGGTCGAGGCTCTCGGGGCGCTGCATCGCGGCAAGCCCCGCGGGTTCACGCTTGCCGCTCCCCCAGGGGCGCCACATCGAGTGGCCCGTACGCCCCCTGCCCCCCTGATGCTCACCCCCTCGACGCCACTCAGTGCGCGATGCCGTCGATCAGCTCACGCGCGCCCTGACGCAGCAGGCTGACGGCGACGGACGTGCCGAGGGTGGCCGGGTCGAGGGGCCCGGCCCACTCGTGGGCGTTGAGGACGGTCTTGCCGTCGGGGGTGAACACCTTTGCCCGGAGTGAGAGCTCGCCGCTGCCTTCGACCTTGGCGTATCCGGCGATCGGGCTGTTGCAGTGCCCTTGCAGGACGTGCAGGAGCATCCGCTCTGCGGTCGTCTCGCGATGAGTGCCCGCGTCACCCAGCTCGCTGATCACGTCGATCAGGGCCGTGTCGTCCTCGCGGCACTGGAGAGCGAGGACTCCCGCACCGATCGGCGGGCACATCAGCTCGGGCGACAGCACTTCGGTGATCACGTCGGTACGGCCGATGCGTTCGAGCCCGGAGAGCGCCAGCAGCAGCGCATCGGCCTCCCCGGCGGCGAGCTTCTCCAGGCGCCGGTTGGCGTTGCCCCGCATCGGTACGCAGTCCAGGTGCGGGTGCGAGGCGGCCAGCTGGGCGATGCGCCGGACCGACGAGGTGCCGACGCGCGTGCCGGCCGGGAGCTCGTCGAGGCGGAGGCCCTCCGGGTGGATGAGCGCGTCCCGGATGTCGTCGCGGGCGAGGAACGCGGCGAACGTCGTACCGGCGGGCAACGGCCGGTCGGCGGGGATGTCCTTCACGCAGTGCACCGCGAGATCCGCCTCGCCCGCGAGGAGCGCCTGGTCGACCTCCTTCGTGAACGCGCCCTTGCCCTCGACTGCCGCGAGATCGCCCATCCACTTGTCGCCGGTCGTCCTGACCGGGACGACCTCGGTGACGGTGTCCGGGTAGCGGGCGGCCAGCAGCGCGCGGACGCGCTCCACCTGGGCGAGGGCCATGGGCGAATCGCGGGAGACGATGCGGATCAGATTCAGTCCAGAGGCGGTCATAGCGCCCACGATAGACCTCGGTCCGGAGCTTGGGGTGTCAGGCCCGGACGTCCATCTCAACTTCATCAGAAGCGGGTTGGAGGCATCGGGGAGAGCTGTACGAGAACGTGGTCGGCGCACCGCCTTTGCCGGGGTCACCGGGATCGCAGACGGTCGATGAAGTCGGCCACGCCCTCCACCTGTCGGTAGGGCTTGAACGCCGGGGCCAGCTCACGAACGAGGGTGACGCACCGCTCGGCGCCGATCCTGGTGGCGAGGTCCAGCGATTCGGTGGTGACGGCCAGGGCCTGTTCGATGTCGTTGGACCGGAGGAAACCCTTGGCCTGGTAGGTCAGGAAGATGCCGCGTGTCTTGTCCCTGGCCTTGGGCAGCAGAACAGCCGTCCGCCCGCTGAGTGCGGCGGTGAGGCGGTCCGTCTCGATCGTGGCCCACTGGGCGGCGAGGCCGGCCAGCGCAGCCGCGCTGTAGGTCATGAAGCTGCGGCGGTCCATGGCGGCTTTCTGTGCGTCTCGAAGTACGTGAACCGTGTGCGCCGTCCCGAGCGGCATAGGGAGATCCCGGCCGGGCAGCCAGTCGGGCCAGCCGTACAACTCCATTTCCGTCACGGGGACGCCGAAAGCTTCGGCTATCAGGATCTGCGAGTCGGGGCCGGGCTTCTTACGTCCGTTCTCCCACCGGCTGATGGCTGTCTTGTCGGTACCGGAACGGAGTCCGCGTCTGCGGGCGACCCGGTCGAGTCGCGCGGCCAAGTCACTCTGCGACCACCCGCGCAGTTCGCGGGCGTAGGCGAGGGGGTGCCGGATCGGGTCGTCCACGCGTCAATTCCATCATCGACAGTGACCGCAAGCGTACTGCGAGCGAGGACGGGACAACCCTGGGACTACACATTGCGCCTGTCCGGGGCACGTCCTATCGGCTGTACTCAATACACATCGACAAGTTCCCGCACGAAGTGGAAGGAGTCTGTTCATGAAACGACGAGCCGCAGCCACCGGCCTCGGAGCCACGTCAGTCGAGGACCACCCGCCGGGCCTGCTCACGGCGGGCAAAGGGATGAAGGAGAACCCGATGTCCATCGCTGTCCGGCCGTGGGGCGTCAAGCGCCTGGCCCCTTACCCCACCACCGTGCGGTACCCGTTCACCCGGACCGAGGTCGATCCCGAGACGCAGACGACGCGCTACTTCGACGCGGCAGGCCGGACCGTCGACATGACGGGCGGGCACGGCACCAGTCAGTCGACGTCCTCACCGACCTCGACCGGTGCCGACGGCGGGGGCTCGCAGCCGCCCGCCCCCGCAGACTCGGACGCCCTTGAAGACCACGTACCGGACTGACATGGCCGACTCGCCGGTTCTCGTCATCACCGCACTCGGTGACGTCACAGCGGATCTGGTGCTGAGTGAGCTGTACGGCCGAGGCGTCCCGGCCGTACAGCTCGACCCCGCCGTCGACTTCCCCGAGCACGCACGCATGAGCGTCCGGGTCGGGGAAGCCCCGTTCACGGGGGACCTGAGCACAGCTTCCAGAAGCGTCGGCCTGTCCGCCGTCCGCTCGGTCTACTGGCGGCGTCCCACGCCCTACGGCGACCCGCGGCAGGGCGAGTCGCTCCAACGCGTTTCGCCCTCGAACAGTCACGCGCCGGATACACGGGGATGCTGACCGCGCTCCCCGAGGTGCCGCACGTCAACCACCCCATCCGCAACCGCGCCGCCGACCACAAGCTCGCCCAGCTCGGCACGGCCGAACGTCTCGGCTTCTCCGTACCCGAGACCCTGATCACGAACGTGCCCCGGGACGCCCGCGCGTTCGCGGCCGAGCACGGGGCCGTGATCTACAAACCGGTTCATGGCGTGCACCTCACAGGGGAGGACGGCCGTAACCGGACCATCTGGGTTCGCCCTGTCCACGCCGACGAGCTCGACGACTCGATCGGCCTATGTCCCCACCTGTTCCAAGTGTGTGTTCCGAAGATCGCGGACATCCGGCTCGCCGCCGTCGGTGACACGTTGTTCGCCACACGGATCGACACCGCCGGCGATCACTTGGACTGGCGGCAGGACCAGCGTCTGATCACCTGCTTGCCCGTACCGGTCCCGTGCCAGGTCCGTGAGGCCGTCGGGCGCTTCCTCCGCGCGTTCGGGCTCACGTTCGGCGCGTTCGACTTCGCCCTCGACGAGAGCGGCCGATGGTGGTTCCTCGAATGCAATCCGAACGGTCAGTGGGCATTCGTCGACGAGCCCACGATCCGAGCGATCGCGAGCGCGCTCGCTGACATCCTCCAGAAGGGCGCACCCGCATGACACCCGAGCAATCCGCAGCCCTGCGCTGTCGCCTCGTCCAACAGCTCGTCGACGAGGGCCTGCTGCACGACCCGGATGTGCTCCGCGCGGCCCGGACCGTACCGCGCGAGACGTTTCTCGGCCGAGCGGTCTACCTGCCGAGCGACCCGCCGGGTGTCACCGTGTGGACGCCGACTCGGCGCGCCGACGTCCCGGCCGAGGAGTGGCTGCGCCTCACCTACCGGAACACGACGTGGGTCACGCAGATCGATGGCGTACTCGCGGAGGACGCCGCCGCGCCGATCACCGGCGGCACGCCGACATCGTCCTCGACCCTCCCCGGGCTGGTCCTCTGGATGATCGAGCAGGCCCGGATCACCGCCGGCAACCGGGTCCTGATCATCGGCGCCGGTACGGGGCTGTCGACCGCCTACGTGTGCGAGATCGCGGGCGAGGGCCGCACCACCGCGATCGAGACCGACCCCGCCGTCGCCGAGCGCGCTCGCGAGGCCCTCGCCGAGGCCGGGTACGCACCGACGCTGGTCACGGGCGACGGTCTGCGCGGACATGCTGACCGGGCCCCGTACGACGTCGTCCTCGCGTTCTGCTCCATGCGCCATGTCCCGTACGGCCTGCTCCCGCAGATCAAGGACGGGGGCACCCTGCTCGTCACCCTGGCCGGATGGGGGTTCGGGCACGGACTGGTGCTCCTCACCTCTGACGGCGAGGGCGGAGCAGCAGGCCGGTTCCTGCCCGGGTACACCTCGTTCATGATGGCCCGCACACACGACCGGCCCCCGCACGGACCCGTCGAACTGCTGCCGGGCGAACAGCGGCGGAGCAGGATCGACCCCGCGCTGCTCGACGACTGGAGCGGCCGATACGTCGCGCAGCTCGCCGCCCCGTCGGCCGAACGGCTCGGCGCGGGACACGAGCAGGTCCTGCTCGACGTCGCCACGGGCTCGCAGGCGCGGACTCAAGCGGCCGAGGACGGCGACGGCTGGACCGTGATCCAGCGTGGCCCGCTCAAGCTGTGGGACGCCGTCGAGGACTCGATCGCCCTCTGGCAGGCCCACGGTTCGCCGCACCTCTCCGAGTTCGGCATGACGATCACCCCCCGCGTCCAGCAGGTGTGGCTGGGGTCTCCGGACGGTCCCGGCTGGACGCTGCCCGTCTAGGCGGTTCTCGAAGACCCCCGCCCGCCCCTCAGGCCTTCGGCGCCACCTTCGAGAGGCCGTTGATGATGCGGTCCATCGCGTCGCCGCCCGTCGGGTCGGTGAGGTTGGCGAGCATCTTGAGGGTGAACTTCATCAGCAGCGGGTGCGTCAGACCGCGCTGGGTGGCGACCTTCATGACCTTCGGGTTGCCGATCAGCTTCACGAAGGCGCGGCCCATCGTGTAGTAGCCGCCGTAGGTCTCCTTGAGCACCTTCGGGTAGTTGTTCAGGGCCAGTTCGCGCTGGGCCGGGGTCGCGCGGGCGTGGGCCTGGACGATGACGTCCGCGGCGATCTGGCCCGACTCCATGGCGTACGCGATGCCCTCGCCGTTGAACGGGTTGACCATGCCGCCCGCGTCACCGACCAGCAGGAGGCCCTTGGTGTAGTGCGGCTGGCGATTGAAGGCCATCGGGAGGGCGGCGCCGCGGATCGGCATCGTCATGTTGTCCGGGGTGTAGCCCCAGTCCTCCGGCATCGACGCGCACCACGCCTTGAGGACCTCGCGCCAGTCCAGCTCCTTGAAGGCGGCGGAGGAGTTGAGGATGCCGAGGCCGACGTTGGAGGTGCCGTCGCCCATGCCGAAGATCCAGCCGTAGCCGGGCAGCAGGCGGTCCTCCGTGCCCCGGCGGTCCCAGAGTTCCAGCCAGGACTCCAGGTAGTCGTCGTCGTGGCGGGGCGAGGTGAAGTACGTACGGACCGCGACGCCCATCGGGCGGTCCTCGCGGCGGTGCAGGCCCATCGCGAGGGAGAGGCGGGTGGAGTTGCCGTCGGCGGCGACGACGAGCGGGGCGTGGAAGGTGACCGGGGTCTTCTCCTCGCCGAGCTTCGCGTGTACGCCGGTGATCCGGCCGGTGCGGGGGTCGGTGATCGGGGCGCCGACGTTGCAGCGCTCGTACAGCCGGGCGCCGCCCTTCTGCGCCTGGCGGGCCAGCTGCTCGTCGAAGTCGTCGCGCTTGCGGACCAGCCCGTAGTCCGGGTAGGAGGCGAGATCCGGCCAGTCCAGCTGGAGCCGGACGCCGCCGCCGATGATGCGCAGGCCCTTGTTCCGGAGCCAGCCGGCCTCTTCGGAGATGTCGATGCCCATGGAGACGAGCTGCTTGGTGGCGCGCGGGGTGAGGCCGTCGCCGCAGACCTTCTCGCGGGGGAAGGCGGTCTTCTCCAGGAGGAGGACGTCCAGGCCCGCCTTGGCGAGGTAGTACGCGGTCGTGGAGCCGGCTGGGCCTGCCCCGACGACGATCACATCCGCGCTGTGTTCGGACAGGGGCTCGGTCACGGTCGGATCTCCCGAAGACTCGAAATCGCGTGCCGCGCGGCACATGTCCCGTGCAGTCTATGGGGGCCCTCCGGTCAACCTCCCGAAGGGCTCCCTCATGTCGACCGCGCCCCGCGCCCGGCGCCCCGTACCTCGGCGCCGGGGCCGTCGGACGCGGACGCCCCGGCGCGAGCGCTCAGGCGCGGACGCCCCGGTGCAGCGCGACCACACCGCCGGTGAGGTTGCGCCAGGCGACGTCCGACCAGCCGGCCCGCTGGAGCTTCGCCGCGAGCCCGGCCTGGTCGGGCCAGGCGCGGATCGACTCGGCGAGGTAGACGTACGCGTCGGGGTTGGACGACACCGCGCGCGCGACCGGCGGCAGCGCCCGCATCAGGTACTCGGTGTAGACGGTCCGGAACGGCGTCCAGACCGGCTGGGAGAACTCGCAGATGACGACCCGGCCGCCCGGCTTCGTCACCCGGTACAGCTCGCTCAGCGCCGCGTCCGTGTCCTGGACGTTGCGCAGCCCGAAGGAGATGGTGACCGCGTCGAACGTCTCGTCCCGGAACGGCAGCCGCGTCGCGTCGCCCGCCGTGAACGGCAGCCAGGAGTTGCGCTTCTTGCCCTCCTGGAGCATGCCGATGGAGAAGTCGCACGGCACGACGTACGCCCCGGTCGCGGCGAACGGCAGCGAGGACGTCGCGGTCCCGGCGGCCAGGTCGAGGACCTTCTCCGCGGGGCGGGCGTGGACCGCCTTGGCGACCTCCTTGCGCCACAGCCGGGCCTGGCCGAGCGAGAGCACGTCGTTGGTCAGGTCGTAGTTCGCCGCCACGTCGTCGAACATCGAGGCGACTTCGTGCGGCTGCTTGTCCAGGGAGGCTCGGGTCACGCCTCCCATTCAAGCAGTCCGCCCGTGGAGCGACGGGACGGGCCCGCCGTCGGGAGACCGGGCAGCCCCCGCCCCACTTCACCCCGCCCCGCCCGCCCGGCCCTGCTTCGCACCGACCTGTCCGGAATTCGGACACGAGTTTGGATTCGGCTTCAACCTTTCCGGCCCGTGCGCTCTCAGTAACAGCGGGAGAGACCACCTACGGACCGTGAAGGGGGCCGGATGAGCGCGGGGCCCGGCCGGGACGGCGGCGACAGCTTCGAGGAGTTCGCGCGGGCGAGCCAGCGCCGGCTGTACCGCACCGCTTACCTGCTGTGCGGCGACGCGGAGGCGGCCCGTGATCTGACCCAGACGACGCTGGCCAAGCTGTTCCAGCACTGGCACCGGGTGAGCGCCGCCGACCATCCGGACGCCTATGCCAGGACCGTGCTGACCCGCACCTATATCGCCGAGCGCCGACGGCGGCTGCGCGACTTCCGTGCCCATACGCCGATCGCCGCGCACGCACCCGCGGTCGGTCCCGAGCTGACGGTCACCCTGCTGGCCGCGCTGGCCGAACTACCGCCCCGCGCAAGGGCGATGGTCGTACTGCGCTACTGGGAGGACCTGAGCGTGGAGACCGTGGCCGAACTGCTGCGGTGCAGCCCGTCCACCGTGAAGAGCCAGTGCTCGCGGGCGCTCGCCACCCTGCGTACACGGCTGGGCGACGCACACCTCTACACCACCCGAAGCTGAGGAGAACCGTCGTGGACATGTCTTCTGACCGCTCTCCCGGCCGGGCCGCGGACGACGAGGCCGAGACCCTGCTGATCAGGGCCGCCATGGAGCAGGCGACCGACGGTGCGCCGACCCTGCCGGACCTGGTGCCCGCCGCCCTGGTCCAGGGCCACCGGCGCCGCACCCGGGCCCGCGCGGCCATCGGGGCGGTGGTGACGGGTGTGGTGGCCCTCGGCACACTCGGCGCCGTCCTGCCGCTGTGGAGCGGGAACGGGAACGGGAACGGCAACGGGAACGGCGGTACGGAACCGGCCCGGACGTGGTCCGCCGCCGCGCGGCCCACGAGCATCGCGCCGACGCCGTCCCCCGAGAACGCCCCGACGAGCACCCCGACGGACGTGCCGTCACCCGCTTCGTCGGGTCCGGTGTCGCCGGTGCCCACGGATGCGCCGGAACTGCCCACCGTGCACATCGAGCCGTCCCCCGGACAGTCGTCCATGGCCGACCTGCCGGCCGCTGAGCGGACCCGGCAGCAGAAGTTCCAGCGCCATGCCGCGCTGCTGCTCAGCGAGTTGCTGCCACGGAAGGTGGGCTCGGTCCACCCGGTGGACCTCGCCGTCAGCCGGTACCAGGCCGGGATCGGGAGCGAGGTCTACCCGGTCGTCCTCTCGGTGCGCCCCGGGAGCGGCCGGAGTGTCGCTCCGCAGGAGGCGCCCTGCCCCCAGTACCCGGACGACCTGCCGCACTGCGAGCGGGCGACGCTTCCCGACGGGACCGAGGCCCGTGCCCTGACGTCGGTCGCCGGCCCGGACGGGTCACCGGCCGCCACGCGCACCCTGGTCCGCTTCACGTACCGCGACAGCGCGGTCGTCCTCTCGGTCGGCGGTGACGACGGCACAGGGGGGCCCTCACCCGTCACCGCCGGTCAACTGCTCGCCGTCGCGGGCGACTCCAGGTTCCTGGAGCTCGTGGAGTACGCGACGGCACACCCCATGGAATCGAAGGAGTACGCGGATCGTGTCGGCTGAGGTACGGAGACAGCAGGGACAGCGACGGGCCGGCCGGGAGGTCTGGCGGCGCTCACGGCGGGAACGTCGCCGCCGGGGCCGGATACGGCTGCTGGTCGCCGTCCTCGTGCCGACGGCCGTGATCTGCGTCGCGGTGGCCGCCTCGCCGCTGTGGACCGGCGGGGACGATCTGTCGGCCGCTGCCGCCGCGCCCGGATCAGACAACTCCGGTCCGGGTTCGGGTTCCGTCTCCGTCTCCGGTTCCGGCGGCAAGTCGGGGGCCGAGGACTCCGGTTCCGGTTCGAAGGGCGGGGCGAGTACCGGACCGAAGGCGCGGGCCAAGCCGAAGGCGAGCCCGAAGACGAAGCCGAGCTCCGACACCGACTCCGGTACCGAGAAGGGCGGCGGCCATCCCGCCATCCCCTCCCACGGCCCCGGCACCTTCACGGTCGCGCGGGCCGGCGCGACCTCGGGCGGTGGCAACGCCTACCGGGTCGAGGTGGAGGACGGCACCGGCGTCGACCCGGACGCGGCCGCCACCCAGATCGCCGGGTTCCTCGCGGCGCCGCGCGGCTGGGCGCACGGCGGGCAGCACACGTTCCACCAGGTCACGAAGGGCCCTGCGGGGCTGGTCGTCCGGATCGCCACGGCGGCGACCGTCGACAGGATCTGCGGGAGCAGCGGCCTCAACACCCATGGCGAGGTCAACTGCCGCGTAGGCGTCGATGTCATGGTCAACCTCAAACGCTGGCAGACCGGTTCGCCCGAGTTCAACGGGCCCCTGGCCGACTACCGCGCCCTCATCATCAACCACGAAGTCGGCCACTGGCTGGGCCACGGCCACGAAACCTGCCCCGGCAGCGGCCGCCCCGCCCCCGCCATGATGCAGCAGATCTACGGACTCAAAGGATGCGTCGCCAACGCCTGGCCCTACGGCACCAACGGCAAGTACCTGGGCGGACCCTCCGTGCCATGAGGCTCCTGTGACTCCTGAGGCACCCGCCCTGTCCGCTTCGTGGGCGAGTGGACTGAACCAATCCGGGGCATCAGCGGTCATTACAGAGGGGAATACGAACACCTGAGCACTGGGGAGGGGCGCGGATGTCCGGATCGGACGTGCGTCGGCAGGGTCAGCGGGGGCGTGGCCGGAAACGGCTGCTCGTCATGGCCGTCGTCCCGGTCGTGCTGGTGGCGGCCACCGTGGCGGGGCTCCGGTGGAAGAGCGAGCGCGCGGGCCGCGCCGACTCGGGCTCCACCGCCTCCTTCACCGTCGCCCGCGCGGCCGCGTCGACCACCGGCAGCGGCCACGCCTACCGGGTCGAGGTGGAGGACGGCTCCGGCCTGGACCCGGACAAGGCGGCCGCAGAGGTCGCCCGCATCCTGGCCGCGCCCCGGGGCTGGTCGCACCACGGCGAGAACACCTTCCGCCAGGTCGCCGAGGGTCCTGCGGGGCTGGTCATACGGATCGCCTCGCCCCGGACCACGGACAGGATCTGCGGGAAGAGCGGTCTGGACACGCACGGCGAGGTCAACTGCCGCGTAGGCGTGGACGTCATGGTCAACCTCAAGCGCTGGCAGACCGGTTCGCCCGAGTTCAGCGGCCCCCTGGCGGACTACCGCGCCCTCATCATCAACCACGAAGTCGGCCACTGGCTCGGCCACGGCCACGAAACCTGCCCCGGCAAGGGCCGCCCCGCCCCCGCCATGATGCAGCAGATCTACGGACTCAAGGGATGCGTCGCCAACGCCTGGCCCTACGACGCCAAGGGCCAGTACCTGGGCGGCCCGTCGGTGCCGTGAGACTCCTGTGCGCGGTGTTCGACGCGCTCAGCGCCGCCGGTACACCAGCCGCCCGCCCAGAACGGTGACCACGCAGGTCCCCGCCCCCGCCGCGACGAGCGCGGTCTCGTCCGGTACGTCGAACACCGCGAAGTCGGCGCGGGCCCCGGTGACGAGCGGGGCGTGCACGGAGCCCGGCAGGTCGCGTCCCCCGGCCAGCGGATCGAGGCCCCTGACCTCGCCGTCGGGATCCCCGGCGACGGACGGCACCTCCACCAGACCGGAACGTGACACCGCCGTCCGCACAGCCGGGTCGCGGAACGGGCCGGTGACGTGCGTCGTCCCGTACCGCAGCATCTGCTGGAGGCCCCGGCGTACGCTGCCCGCCCACCGGGTCGGGTCCAGCTCCCGCGCCAGCCGCGCGAACGCCTCGCCCGACAGCGGATCGGCCCCGAGTTCGTCCGCCTCGCGCGGGTCGGGGTGGTAGCAGCGGGTCAGCAGCCACTCCGCGTGCCGCTGCCGGAGTCCGGGGGCGATGACGCCCGGCCACTGCCGTACCCGCGCCGCCGGATGAGCGGCGGCGACCGCCTCGTACGGACCGAGGGCGACGATCCGGTCCCCGTCCACGGCCACCGCGCCCCGCTCGACGGGGCCCGCGCCGACCGGAAGGACCAGCGGCGCGGCGTGGACGGTCAGCACGGCGGCGTCAGTTGGCGTTCAGGAGCTTGAGCTCCGGGTGGGCGGTGCCGCCCTCGATCGCGGTGGACGAGATGTGCGAGACGACGCGCTCGTCGACCGGGTCGTTCGCCGGGTCGTCGTGGACGACGAGGTGCTCGTACGTGGTGGCGCGCTGGGCCGGGACCCGGTCGGCCTTGCGGATGAGGTCGATGATCTCCAGCCGGTTGGAGCGGTGCTTGGCACCGGCCGAGGAGACGACGTTCTCCTCCAGCATGATCGAGCCGAGGTCGTCCGCGCCGTAGTGCAGCGACAGCTGGCCGACCTCCTTGCCGGTGGTGAGCCAGGACCCCTGGATGTGGGCGACGTTGTCCAGGAAGAGCCGGGCGATGGCGATCATCCGCAGGTACTCGAAGAGCGTGGCCTGCGTCTGGCCCTTCAGCTTGTTGTTCTCCGGCTGGTACGTGTACGGGATGAAGGCGCGGAAGCCTCCCGTCCGGTCCTGTACGTCGCGGATCATGCTCAGGTGCTCGATGCGCTCGGCGTTGGTCTCGCCCGTGCCCATCAGCATGGTGGAGGTCGACTCGACCCCGAGGCCGTGGGCGATCTCCATGATCTCCAGCCAGCGCTCGCCGGACTCCTTGAGCGGGGCGATCGCGGTACGCGGCCGGGCCGGCAGCAGCTCGGCGCCCGCGCCCGCGAAGGAGTCGAGGCCGGCGGCGTGGATGCGGCTGATGGCCTCCTCGGCGGAGACCTTGGAGATCCGGGCCATGTGCTCGATCTCGGAGGCGCCGAGCGAGTGAATGACCAGCTGCGGGAACGCCTTCTTGATCGCGGAGAAGTGCTCCTCGTAGTACTCCACGCCGTAGTCCGGGTGGTGCCCGCCCTGGAACATGATCTGGGTGCCGCCCAGCTCGACGGTCTCCGCGCAGCGGCGCAGGATGTCGTCGAGGTCGCGGGACCAGCCCTTGGCGGTGTCCTTGGGCGCGGCGTAGAAGGCGCAGAACTTGCACGCCGTCACGCACACGTTCGTGTAGTTGATGTTGCGCTCGATGATGTACGTCGCGATGTGCTCCGTACCGGCGTAACGGCGTCGGCGTACGGCGTCGGCGGCCGCGCCCAGCGCGTGCAGCGGGGCGGAGCGGTAGAGGTCGAGCGCCTCCGCCGGAGTGATCCGCCCGCCTTCGGCGGCTCGGTCGAGGATGGGCTGGAGGTCGGCCTTCTCGGTCACCGGGCTGTCACCTTTCGGCGGTTTTTCAACGGATCTACGGACCGGTTCAGCGTACGCCAGCCCTGCCGCAGGTCAGCCGCCGGACCGGTCGAGCGTGCCGTAGGGGAGCCCGGCGCCCCGCTCGTCGGACCGGAAGCGGAGGGTGTCGTCGTCGACGCGGGTGAAGTGGAGGTCCGAGTCGGTGGTCGTGCACAGGCCCGCCGTGCCGGGGCGTTCCGGATCGACGCGCTCCCGGAACAACAGCTCCTTCTCGGTGCCCGAGGTGAAGGACGCGACGCTGTGACAGCTGATCTCGACGCCGAGGGTGGAGATCGTCGTGCTCGCACGCATCACGTCGGCGCCCTTCTTCCCCTTCCTGATCACCACGCTGAGCGTGCCGTGCGGCTGACCGGTCGTCTTCTCGGTGAGCGGCCCCTCCCAGGTGCCGATGAAGCTCTTCGGCACCTCGCCGACCTGACCGCCCGGAGTGGCGGCGCTGTCACCGGGGCTGCTCGGCCTGGGCGAGGCGGTGGCGCCCGGGGTGCGGTCGGTGCCTCCGTGGTCCGCGTTGTTGCTGCCGCTACCGCCCGGCATCAGGTCGAAGACGTAGGCGCTGCCCACGGTCACCGCGGCGAGCGCACCGGCCACTGCGAGGGCGACGGTGCAGCTCAGCCTGCGCCCCCGGTGCTGCTCGCCCGGCCGGGAGTCGGCGCCGACACTCACGGTGAACCGGGAATCGGGCGCGCGCTGCCCCGGCACCCCGTCCGTTCCGGGGCCCGGCGGGTACGGCGGCGGGCCCGTACCCGGTCCGGTCAGGGGGGCCGCCGGTTCGACCGGCGGGCCGAACACCCCGAGTGCGGGGCCCCCGTCGAACCCGTGCGAGGCGTTGGTGAACGGCACCGGCCCCGACCGCACCGGGGCGTCCTGCGGTTCCAGGTCCAGCAGCGCGACCGCGGAACGGCTGACCTCGCGCTCCAGGCGGCCGGGCAGCCAGCCCGCCGCCACCCGGGGAGCCGCGCCGCCGGGGGCCAGCCGCTCCGCGAGCAGTGCCGGACCGGGCCGGTGCGCCGGGTCCTTCGCCAGGCAGGAGGCGACGACCTCGCGCAGCTCGCCCTCCAGGTCGCCCAGCTCGGGCTCCTCGTGCACCACCTTGTAGAGCAGTACGGCGGACGAGTCACCGAGGAAGGGCGCGGCACCGGTGGCCGCGTACGCGAGCACCGCACCCAGTGAGAAGACGTCGGCCGCGCCCGAGATCTCCTGGCCCCGGATCTGCTCCGGTGCCATGTAGCCGGGCGAGCCGACCGAGACCCCGGTGGAGGTGAGCGAGGCGGTGGCGTCGATGGCCCTGGCGATGCCGAAGTCGATCAGCCGGGGGCCGTCGAGGGCGAGCAGCACGTTGGAGGGCTTCACGTCACGGTGGATCAGGCCCTGCTCATGGACCGCGCCGAGCGCCTCCGCCAGCCCCGCGCCCAGGGTGCGTACCGCCTGTTCGGGCAGCGGGCCGTGCTCGGTCACCGCGGCGGAGAGCGGGGGCCCGGCCACGTAGCCGGTCGCCACCCACGGGACGGGGGCGTCGGGATCGGCGTCCAGGACGGGCGCGGTCCACTGGGCGCCGATCCGCCGCGCCGCGTCCACCTCGTGCCGGAACCGGGCGCGGAACTGCTCGTCGAGCGCGAAGTGCGGATGGACCACCTTGACCGCGACGGTGCGGCCGCCTGCACTGCGCCCCAGATAGACGCGCCCCATGCCGCCGGCACCGAGTCTGCCGATCAGCCGGTAGGCACCGATGCTCAGCGGTTCGCCGGCTTCCAGCGGCTGCATATGCGGACTCCCCCTGTGGACACCGGCCCGGACCTCCGACCGAAGCCTAGAGCCGAAGGTCATGCGGTCCCAGGCAAACCATCCGCCGATATCGCCCCCGAGGGAACGAACGGCGCCATTCATCACAAGAAAAGAGCGCGAATGTGTCGTTCCCGGGTGACGGACCGATTGGCGGAAGCCACCGGGGCGCACTCCCGACGCTTCCCACTAATCGGCCATTCAACGCGTATTCACTCGAATCGATATCCCGAGGGAAGACCGGAAGGGGGAAGAGGGAAGGCGGGAACGGGCGCGGAAAGGGCGGCGGGTAGGTGGAATGCATCATTCCACCTACCCGCCGCATACCCTCGCGTGCACTCAGCCGCTCGCGCGCTCAGCCGCCGAGCAGCTCCACGTTCACGTCCGCGGCGAAGCCGGTCGTCGGGCCGGTCCGGCGGGCGAACTCCTGGACGCCGGCCAGCTGCGCCGGACCGAAACGGAAGTCGAGGGTCGTGAAGTAGCGCTCCAGGACCTCCGCGTCGAAGGCCTCCCAGCGCGCGGCCTGCTCCGCGACCTTGGTGACCTCCTCAAGGGAGACGTCCCGCGAGGCCAGGAACGCCTCGTGGACCTTGTTCACCGCGGTGGGCTCGGCCGCCAGGTAGTCCTTGCGGGCGGCCCAGACCGCGAAGACGAACGGCAGCCCCGTCCACTCCTTCCACATCGCGCCCAGGTCGTGGACCTGGAGGCCGAGGCGGGGGGCGTCGTGCAGGTTGGCGCGCAGCGCCGCGTCACCGATGAGGACGGCGGCGTCCGCCTCCTGCATCATCACGCCGAGGTCGGGCGGGCAGGTGTAGTAGTCCGGGGTCACCCCGTACCGCTCGGCGAGCAGCAACTGGGCCAGCCGTACCGAGGTGCGGGAGGTCGAGCCGAGCGCCACCCGGGCCCGGTCGAGGTCCTCCAGGGGGCGCTGCGACACGATCACGCACGACATGACGGGCCCGTCGCAGCCGACCGCGATGTCGGGGAAGGCGACCAGGTCGTCGGCGTTGCGCAGGAACTCCACGAGCGTGATGGGGCCGATGTCCAGATCGCCCCTGATCAGCTGCTCGCTGAGCTTCTCCGGGGTGTCCTTCGAGAGCTCCAGGTCGAGCAGGGTCCCGGTCCGCGCCAGCCCCCAGTAGAGGGGAAGGCAGTTGAGGAACTGGATGTGGCCGACGCGCGGCCGGTTGCGACGGTCGTCGCCTGCGACGGTTGAGACGGTTGAATTGTCCACATCGCGAGGCTAGACCTGTCGGCCCCCGACGGCCCCACCGGGGGCGCGCGGCGCCGCGCGATCCCTCTCCCGGGGGGTTCCCCGAATGGCGGCCGACCCCCTCGCGCAGGGGTTCTCGCAAGGTCTCCCGGCCCTGCTCGGAGAGGGTCCCGGACCGCTCACGCGCACGGCAATCAAACATTCGAGTCGCGTGATCTTTCCCTCTACCCTTCCGCACATCCTGCGTGCTAGGCTCAACGCCAAGTTGCAGTTTGGTTTCCCTTGCAGTACAGAGCCTGCGGAGCATGTAACCCGCAGGCTTTTGTAGTTTTCAGACTTCTTTGCAGGTTCTGGAGCAGGGCAACCCTTTGGCCCAAGGAGGGCTTATGGCTACCGGAACCGTCAAGTGGTTCAACGCTGAAAAGGGCTTCGGCTTCATCGCCCAGGACGGCGGCGGCCCGGATGTCTTCGTCCATTACTCCGCGATCAACGCGTCCGGGTTCCGCTCCCTTGAGGAGAACCAGGTCGTGAACTTCGACGTCACTCAGGGACCCAAGGGTCCGCAGGCTGAGAACGTCACCCCGGCCTAGTTGCCCGGGTCGGCCGATCGCGGCCGGTAACGCAGTACCCAAGGAGCCCCGCTCCCCCGCCTCGGCGGAGGAGCGGGGCTCCTGCCTGTGTGCCCTGCTTCTCAAGGTCCCGGCTTCTCAAGGTCCCGCTTTTACGGCTCTATTTCTTGGGCGTCTCGTCGCGGCTGTCCACGACGCCCCGGTCGAGCACCGCCTGCATCTCCGTGACGGTGCCCTTCTTGCCCAGCTCGGTGTTCTGGACGAGGTAGGCGCGCATGCCCAGGTAGTCGTAGCTGTTGGCGTCGAAGACCAGTTCCTTGCGCTCGTGGTCCCTCTCGTCCGTACGGGCGAGTGCCACACCGGGGCGGCCGTCGCCGTCCTGGGCCTTGTCCAGCGCGACGACGCCGGGGATCTTCGCCGCCGCGCGGTAGATCGCCGCGCCGGTCTCGGGCGGCAGGACGTTCTCGTTGATCAGGCCGCCCACGTAGTTGAAGAGGTTCTGATCGGACGAGCCGGAGTACGCGGCGTCCTCACGGAGCTTCTTCAGCAGCGCGTCGGGCTCGGTGGGCAGCTTCTCCAGCGCGGCGTAGGTGTGGTTGCGGTTCCACTCCGCGAGCCCTTCGTCACCGTCGCGCGGCGCCGACCAGATGATGTCGTCGCCCGGCTGCTTGAGGCGGCTCTGCACCTTGTCGGGGTTCTGGGACGTCCACGCCTCCCGGTAGTACGTCTTCAGCTTGAGGGGGCTGCCGTCCTCGGCCTGCATGTTGGAGTAGTGCGAGCGCACGTAGACGAACTGGTTCACGCCGACACGGGCCGCGGGGCCCTCCGCGGCGCGCTCCGCGACGTTCTCCATCAGCGCGCCGACGCCGTTCGCCGAGCCGACCTCGACCTTGACCACGGGGGCCGCGCTCAGGTGGTAACCGGTGTCGCCGCCGCTCCCGCCGGGACCCGCGAGGAAGGTGAAGGCGAGCGCGCCGGCGGCGGCCATGCCCACGGGCACGGCGTACCAGGCGCGGTTGCGGCGCGGCCGTAGCGCCGTCGGGGTCTTCTCGCCCCGGACCTGGGTCTGGACCTTGTCGGGGGCCTCGTCCCAGACCTGGGCCCGGTGGATCTCGTTCATCAAATGCTCCCTGAGCAGCCGGTGACGGTCGCCCGGCAGGACCGGTCCGTGCGGCTCGGGCAGCTGCGCCCTGAGCTCCCCCGCAACCTTCTCGGCGTCGGCACTCATCGGTTTCCCTCCCTTTCGTTCGACCGGACCGCGGTGGCGCGGTCACTCAGGTACTGTCCAGTTGATCCGGGTAGTTCCATGTTTCTTGTGGTTTCTGCGATTTTCCTTTTCTCGTCCTCGGTGAGTTCCCTCAGCCGTTTCCGGGCCCGGGAGAGCCTGGAGCGGACGGTTCCGACGGGGACTCCGAGCGCCCGTGCCGTGTCCCGGTAGTCCAGGCCGTCCCACACACAGAGCAGGAACACCTCCCGCTCCTTGGGTCTCAGCCGTCGCAGCGCGGCCTGTGCGGCGGCGAGCTGTTCCGCGTCGTGGATGCGGCCCACCAGCTCGTCCGCGAAGTCCGGCACGGCGGGTCCGGCCGGCATCCGGGTCAGCGCGGCGTCATGTCTGCGGGCGGCGCGGCGGGTGTTGCGCAGGACGTTGGTCGCGATGCCGAGCAGCCAGGGCCTCAGCTCCTCGTCCGACTCCCGCAGGGTCGCGCGCAGCCGCCACGCCTCCAGGAAGGTGAGCGACACGATGTCCTCGGCGCCGGCCCAGTCGCCGGTCGAGCGGACCGCGTACCGGAACACCGTCTGCGCGTAGTCGTCGAAGAGGCCGCCGAACGCGTCCGGGTCGCCTGCCCGTATCCGGGCTCTCAGAGAATGCTCCACGTCATGTCCTGTCCACGACGGGCGGCAGGTTCCAGTGGCCTGCGTCACACCGGTGCCGGGGCCACGCGATGCTTGACCTTGACACCGTGTGAGGCCGTGCACTGGGAGACATCATGTTCACCATCGGAGACTTCGCCCGCCACGGGCGGGTGTCGGCCCGGATGCTGCGTCACTACGACGCGATCGGGCTGCTGCCCCCCGACAGTACCGACCCCGACACCGGCTACCGCTACTACGGCGGCGGCCAGCTCGCCCGGCTCAACCGGATCATCGCCCTCAAGGATCTCGGCTTCACGCTCCAGCAGGTGCGGGCCGTCCTCGACGAGGAGGTGGGTCCGGAGGAGCTGCGCGGGATGCTGCGGCTGCGGCGTTCGGAGCTGGCGGAGGCGGTGGCCGCGGCGGCGGCACGGCTGGCCCAGGTCGAGGCGAGGCTCCGGTCGATCGAGAGCGAGGGACACATGCCAGTGGACGATGTGGTGGTCAGGAACGTCGCGGCGGTACGGGTCGCGGAGCTGACCGGGGTGGCCGCGGGCTACGGACCGCAGGACATCACTCCGGTGATCCGCCCCCTGTACGAGCAGCTGCTCCCGCTGCTGGAACGGGCCGGGGTCGCCCCGGCGGGCCCCGGGATCGCGCGCTACGGGGACGCTCCGGAGGGCGGCGGCGCGGTCGTCGTGCACGCCGGGGTGACGGTCTCCGCACCGCCGGGGCCGCTGGGTGACACCGGGATCACGGTGGTCGAGCTGCCTCCGTTCGAGGCGGCGACCGTCATCCACCGGGGCTCGATGGACGGCGTGCTGCCGACATCGCAGACCCTGGCACGCTGGATCGACGGCTCCGGTTACCGGTCTGCGGGGTACGCACGCGAGGTCACCCTGGAGTGCCCGCAGGACGAGTCGCGGTGGGTGACGGAGCTCCAGGAGCCGGTCGTCAGGGAAGCCTGACGCGCCGGGGCGGGGCCGCCGGTACGACGGGCGGCCCGCCCCGGGGGTTGGGCCGCCCTCGTGCGGACGGCCCCGCCCCTCCTACGCGCCGGGTCCCGCCCACAGCCCGTCGTCGGTGAGCCCGAGCAGATCGATCGCGTTGCGGCGCACGATGCGGTCCACCACGTCCGCGTCGAGGTGCCCCATCTGCTCCTCCCCGACCTCGCGGGACTTGGGCCAGGTCGAGTCGGAGTGCGGGTAGTCCGTCTCGTACAGCACGTTGGGAACGCCGATCGCGTCCAGGTTCTTCAGCCCGAAGGCGTCGTCGAAGAAGCAGCCGTAGACGTGCTCGGTGAACAGCTCCGACGGCGGCCGGTGGACCTTGTCCGCGACCCCGCCCCAGCCCCGGTTCTCCTCCCAGACCACGTCGGCGCGTTCCAGGATGTACGGAATCCAGCCGATCTGCCCCTCCGCGTACATGATCCGCAGGTTCGGGAAGCGTTCGAACTTGCCGCTCATCAGCCAGTCGACCATCGAGAAGCAGCAGTTGGCGAAGGTGATGGTGGAGCCGACGGCGGGCGGCGCGTCGGCCGAGGTGGACGGCATCTTCGAGGACGAGCCGATGTGCATGGCGATCACCGTCCCCGTCTCGTCGCAGGCCCGGAGGAACGGATCCCACTCGTCCGTATGAATGGACGGCAGTCCGAGATGTGGAGGTATTTCGGAGAACGCCACCGCACGCACCCCGCGCGCCGCGTTGCGCCTGACCTCCTCGGCTGCCAGCTGCGCGTCCCAGAGCGGGACGAGGGTGAGCGGGATGAGCCGGCCGTGCGCGTCCGGGCCGCACCACTCGTCGACCATCCAGTCGTTGTACGCGCGCACGCCGAGCAGGCCGAGTTCGCGGTCCTTCGCTTCGGTGAAGGTCTGGCCGCAGAAGCGGGGGAAGGTCGGGAAGCAGAGCGCGGACTGCACGTGGTTGATGTCCATGTCGGCGAGCCGCTCGGGCACCGAGAACGAACCGGGACGCATCTGCTCGTACGTGATGACTTCGAGCTTGATCTCGTCCCTGTCGTAGCCGACGGAGGTGTCGAGGCGGGTGAGCGGGCGGTGCAGGTCCTCGTACACCCACCAGTCGCCGATCGGGCCTTCGTCGCCCTTCGCACCCATCACGGGCGCGAACTTTCCGCCCATGAACGTCATTTCCTTGAGCGGCGCCCGGACGATGCGCGGACCGGAGTCCGCGTACTTGGACGGGAGCCGGTCCCGCCAGACATGAGGGGGCTCCACCGTGTGGTCGTCCACCGAGATGATCTTCGGGAAGGTCTCCATGCGTACCACGGTAGCGTTGATCTGACGAACCGTCAGCTATCTGTGCGAGGCTCCGTTCCACAATCGTTGTCGAGGGCTCGTGCAGAGAGTCACCCACTGCTGACGTGTCCGCCCTTCACAAGGCAGACTGTTGACGGCGATACGAACGGTATGGAGCAATCCGGATCTCCTCGGCGGTGTCCCGACATGTTCGGTGCGGCACTGGGCAGTGCGCAGAGAGCAGGACAGGAGGCGGCAATGGGCCGTGACGACGGGTCACGGGTGCGTGTTCCGGAACAACGAGCTCCGGAGCGGCAGCCGACGGACGGTACAGAGCTGCGCTTCTCCGTGCTCGGACCGGTACGGGCCCGGCGGGGCGACGAGACGCTGCCGTCCGGTTCGCCGCAGCAGCGCGCCCTGCTCTCCGCCCTGTTGCTGCGGGGCGGTCACACCGCGACGGCCGGTGAACTCATCGACGCCATCTGGGGCGACGAGCCGCCCTCCCAGGCGCTGGCCGCCGTACGCACGTACGCCTCCAGGCTCCGCAAGGTCCTGGGTCCGCAGACCCTGGCGAGCGACTCCGGCGGGTACGCGATGCGCACCGGGCCCGACGCGCTCGATGTGACCGTGGCCGAGGAACTGGCCGCCGGCGCGGAGAAGGCCCGCGCCGCGGGTGACCGCTGCCGGGCCAGGACGCTGCTGAACAAGGCGCTCGCCCTGTGGGACGGCGAGGCGCTGGCCTCGGTGCCCGGCCCGTACGCGGAGAACCAGCGCACCCGGCTGGAGGAGTGGCGCCTCCAACTCACCGAGACCCGCCTCGACCTGGACCTGGAGGTCGGCTGCCACGCGGAGGCGGTCTCCGAACTGACCGCGCTCACCGCCGCGCACCCGCTGCGCGAACGGCTGCGCGAGCTGCTGATGGTGGCCCTGTACCGCAGCGGCCGGCAGGCCGAGGCCCTCGCGGTGTACGCGGACACCCGCCGGCTGCTCGCCGAGGAACTGGGCGTGGACCCGCGCCCCGAACTGGCCCAGCTCCAGCAGCGCATCCTCCAGGCCGACGAGGAGCTGGCCCGCCCGGTCGACGAGCCGGTCCAGGCCGCCGCCCCGGTCCGCCCGGCCCAGCTCCCGGCCACCGTGCCGGACTTCACCGGCCGCACCTCCTTCGTCCGCGAGCTGAGCGACCGGCTCGCCACCGCGGAGGGCTCCGTGATGGCCGTCTCCGCCCTCGCGGGCATCGGCGGCGTCGGCAAGACGACCCTGGCCGTGCACGTCGCCCACCAGGCCCGCCCGCACTTCCCGGACGGCCAGCTGTACGTCGACCTCCAGGGCGCGGGCTCCCGCACCGCGGAACCGGAGACGGTGCTCGGCGCGTTCCTGCGCGCCCTGGGCACGGCGGACTCCGCGATCCCCGACTCCCTCGACGAACGCGCCGCGCTCTACCGTTCCACGCTGGACGGCCGCCGCATCCTGATCCTCCTGGACAACGCCCACGACGCGGCCCAGATCCGGCCGCTGCTGCCCGGTACGGCGGGCTGCGCGGCGCTGGTCACCAGCCGGGTGCGGATGGTCGACCTGGCGGGGGCGCATCTGGTCGACCTGGACGTGATGTCGCCCGAGGAGGCGCTCCAGCTCTTCACCCGCATCGTGGGCGAGGAGCGCATCAACTCCGAGCGCGAGGCCGCCCTCGACGTGGTCGCCGCCTGCGGATTCCTCCCGCTCGCCATCCGCATCGCCGCCTCCCGGCTGGCCGCCCGCCGCACCTGGACGGTCTCGGTCCTGGCCGCCAAGCTCGCGGACGAACGCCGCCGGCTGGACGAACTCCAGGCGGGCGACCTCGCGGTGAAGGCCACCTTCGAACTCGGCTACGGCCAGCTGGAACCCGCCCAGGCCCGCGCCTTCCGCCTCCTGGGCCTGGCGGACGGCCCCGACATCTCCCTCGCCGCCGCGGCCGCCCTGCTCAACCTGGAGCCGCACGCGGCGGAGGACCTCCTGGAGGCCCTGGTCGACACATCCCTGGTGGAGTCCGCCGCGCCGGGCCGCTACCGCTACCACGACCTGGTCCGCCTCTACGCGCGTTCGTGCGCGGAGCGGGACGAGGAGGCCCCGCAGGAGCGGGAGTCGGCGTTGTCGCGGCTGCTGGACTTCTATCTGGCGACGGCCGCGGGGGTGTACGCGCTGGAGCGGCCGGGGGACCGGCTGGTGGATCAGCTTGAGCCGACGGAGCACCCGGGGCTGTCGTTCAGCGATCGGCACGACGCCCAGGACTGGCTCTATTCGGAGGCCGGAACCCTCCTGGCGTGCCTGCCCCAGTCGTCCGGTCCGACGATGCTGCGCCGGGCGATCGATCTTCTGTGGGCCGCCCTGGACCTCGCCGAGTCCGGTGCCAACTCGAAGCAGTACGAGGTCGCCGCCTCCTTCATGCTGGATGCCGCGCGCCGGTGCGGTGACCGCAGGGCCGAGCGGCGCGCCCTGGTGACGCTGAGCAATGCCCATCTGGTCGCCGGCCGGTTCAAGCAGGCCGACCAGGAGGCAGTCCAGGTTCTGCGGCTTTCGCCGGACGCACATGACCCGCTGCCGGACTGCTGGGCGCTCAACCACCGCGGGGTCATCGCGATCTACCAGAGCCGCCACGAGGACGGCGAGAAGTACCTGACCCGGGCGATCGAGGACTTCCGTGCGGGCGAGAACCTGCCGGGCGAGGCATCCTCCCTCTGCAACCTGTCCCGGGTTCATCTGGCCATGGGCCGGACCGCAAGTGCTGTCGCGCTGGCCCGGAAGGGCATCGGTATCTACGACAGCATGGGCCACTCGCTCCGGGGGGCCAACGCCCGGTACGCCCTTGGGATCGCGCTGACCCGAAGCGGCGAACTCACCGAGGCGACCCACAGCTTCGAGGAAGCCCTGGACGTCTTCCGCGACAGCCGCCAGCGGCTCTGGGAGGGCATGACCATGTTCCGCCTCGCGGAGACGGATCTGGCCGGGGACAACCCGGCACAGGCCGCTTCCAAGGCAGAGATGGCGTTGACCGTGCTGCGCGGCATCGGCGGGGAGTGGCGCCGGGGGAACGTGCTCACCGTCCTTGGCCACGCCCTCAACGGAATCGGCCAGTCGGGGCGGGCAACGGCCTGTTGGCACGAAGCTCTCGCGATCTACGAAGCCCTCGACTCCGACGAAGCGGCCGAGATCCGCACTCTGCTGATGCGCGTATCCACTGAGCAGCCATAACCGGCGCCCGGACCGGACGTTCATCGTTCGTTTATCGCCGGGCGGCAATCTCATGCGTGTCGATCCGTCGCGTCGGGGGGCAGGCGGGGCGACACGAGCGGCCAACCACTAAGGTGATCGGCCCTGACAGGGGTCCGCCCGGCAGTCCACGGGGGAACAGCCGGGCGGACCCCCCACGCAGCTCGCCAGCCACAACGGAGATGACGACCATGAGCGAAGCGAAGAAGAAGACCGACCCGATCATCAAGCCCACGGACACGCACGCGACGGGCGCCGAGTCGGGTACGGCGACGACCCAGGACACGCACGCGACGGGTGGCGACATCAAGGCCATGGACACCCACGCCACCGGCAGCCCCATCAAGCCGACGGACACCCACGCCACGGGCGAGCCGGCCAACTAGAGCCGCAATTCGACGGGGGTACGGGGGCACGGCCGCGGCGGCGCGGAGGGGGAGCCGTCGCGGCCGCGGCATGTCCGCGTCCGGACGGGCGGGCCCTCACACCCCCCGCACCAGCACCCTCGCGCCGCACAGCTTCCCCATGTCGTCCTCGTCCGAGGTGAAGACCACCACCCGGCCCGGCTGCCGGTCCGCGATCACCGCGAGGGCGGCGTCGATGGCGTACTTGTGGCCGTGCAGACCGGTGTCCCTGAGCAGGCGGATCGCCCCGTCGGCGACGTCCTTGGTGACGGGCTCGACGACGACCCTGGACATGGCCCAGTTCCACACGCCCGCCCGGATGTCGCTGTGGTAGGCCTCGACGAGGGTCATCGAGCTGGTCACCACGCGGAATCCGGACTGATGCGCTCTGGTGAGAACGGCGGTCATCGCCCGGTCGCGCAGTACGGACTTGGACAGGGCTTCGCTGTCCAGCACGAACGTCATGTCTGCCATCACGCCGCCTCGGCCTCGCCGCTTGCCGCTGACTCCCGGTCCTCGAACCAGCGCTCGATCTCGCGCAGCTCAGCGGCGGCCGCCGCCTGCTCCTCCTCGGTCAGCGGTCCCCCCTCTTCCTGCATCCACCCCACCAGCTCCCCCAGCCGGTCGTGCTCACGCTGGCGCTCTATGGCGCGGGTGACATACGCGCTGAACGCGCCGGGCCCGACCTCGGCCCGGATCTCCTCCGCCAGCTCCTCCGGCAGAGTGACCGTGTACTTCTTGGTTGCCATACCCATCACCATACTGCCGGCCGGACTCACGCACACAGCCCCATCACTCCATAAGGTGATCACTTCATTCCATGGAGTGATGAGCGCGTGTGTCCCGCCCCCGCAGCTCCCCCTTCACCACCTTGCCGCTCGCGTTGCGCGGGAGCTCGCTGACGAACTCCACCGCCCTCGGCACCTTGTAGTTCGCCATCTCGCGCCGCGACCAGGCGATCAGGTCGTCGGCGGTCACCGTCGCGCCCGGACGGCGGACCGCGTAGGCCTTGCCGACCTCGCCCAGGCGGGGGTCGGGGATGCCGATGACCGCGATGTCGGCGACGTCCGGGTGCAGGCCGAGGAGCTGTTCGATCTCCGCGGGGTAGGCGTTGAAGCCGCCGACGATGAACATGTCCTTGATCCGGTCCGTGATGCGCAGGCTGCCGTCCGCGTCCAGGACGCCCACGTCGCCGGTGTGGAGCCAGCCGTCCGGGGTGATCGTGGCGGCGGTGGTCTCCGGGTCCTCGAAGTAGCCGCGCATCACGTTGAAGCCCCGGACCAGGACTTCGCCCGGTTCGCCGGGGGGCGCCAGGACGCGGATCTCGGTGCCGGGGATCGCGCGGCCGGAGGTGGCGGCGATGGTGCGGGCCGGGTCGCCCCGGCGGCACATCGACACGATGCCGCTCGCCTCGGAGAGGCCGTAGGCGGTCAGGACCGTGGCTATGCCCAGTTCGGTGCGCAGCCGCTCCACCAGCTGGAGCGGGACCACCGCCGCGCCCGTCACCACCAGGCGGAGCGCCGAGAGGTCGTGGGCCGAGCGGGCCGGGTGGTCCAGGAGCGACTGGTGGAGGGTGGGCGGGCCGGGCAGCACCGAGATGCGCTCGGCGGCTATGTTGGCGAGGACGGTGTCCACGTTGAAGACCGGCTGCGGGACCATCGTCGCGCCCCGCATCAGGCAGGCGATCACGCCGGCCTTGTAGCCGAAGGTGTGGAAGAACGGGTTCACGATCAGATAGCGGTCGCCCTCGCGCAGACCGGCCAGCTCGCTCCAGATCTCGTAGCAGCGCAGGGTCTGGGAGTGGCTGATGACCGCGCCCTTGGGGTGTCCTGTGGTGCCCGAGGTGTAGATGATGTCGGAGGGGGCGGACGGGGCGATGGCGTCGGCCCGTTCCCGTACCCGCTCGGGAGAGACCCCCTCGCCGGAGGCCAGGAAGTCCTTCCAGGTGACGTAGTCGGCGGGGGCGGTGTCCGCGAGGACCACCACCGTTTCCAGGTGCGGGAGTTCGATGTCGGCCCGGCGCAGCGAGGCCACGTACGACGTGCCGAGGAAGGTGCCCGTGACGAAGAGCAGCTTGGCCCGGCTGCGCTGCAGGATGTACGCCGCCTCGGTCCCCTTGAAGCGGGTGTTGAGCGGCACCAGGACCGCCCCCGCGGTCACCGCGCCCAGCGCGGAGACGATCCAGTCCAGGGTGTTGGGCGCCCAGACCGCCACCCGGTCCCCCGGTTCCACCCCGGAGGCCATGCACGCGGCGGCGGCCCGTTCCACGCGTTCGCCGAGTTCCGTGTACGTGATCCTGGTGCGGCCCTCGGCCACCGCCTCGCGGTCGCCGTACCGTCGCGCCGCCTCCCGTACCAGGTTCGGGACGGTGGACCATTCCTCGTCGCCGCGCATCTCGTGCCCTCCGCCTCGGTCCGAACGGCCCTGCCGACCGCAGTAGCTGACTATCCGTCAGATTAGCTGTAGCCTCCTCCGCTGTCAGCAGTCATGACGGCTTCGGAGGTGGCGGTGGCGACGCTCAAGGACAAGACAGCGATAGCCGGGATAGGGCAGACGCGGTTCGCGAAACACCTGCCCGAATCGGAGAAGACCCTGGCCTGCCGGGCCATCGTCGCGGCGCTCGACGACGCGGGCATCGCCGCGTCCGAGGTGGACGCGTTCGCCTCGTACACGATGGAGGAGACCGACGAGGTCGAGGTGGCCAAGTCCATCGGGGCCGGTGACGTGACCTTCTTCAGCAAGGTGGGGTACGGGGGCGGCGGCTCCTGCGCGACCCTCGCGCACCTCGCCGCGGCCGTCGCCACCGGGCAGGCGAGCGTCGGCGTCGCCTGGCGGTCCCGGAAACGGGGGTCTGGCCCCCGGCCCTGGAAGAACACCGCCGTGCAGCTGCCCACCCCCGCCCAGTGGACCCGGCCCTACGGACTGCTGCGGCCCGCCGACGAGATCGGCATGCTGGCCCGGCGGTACATGCACGAGTACGGGGCGACCCGCGACCACCTCTTCAACGTCGCGCTCGCCTGCCGCAACCGCGCCAACCAGAACCCCGACGCCGTGATGTACGAACGCCCGCTGACCCGCGACATGTATATGACCTCGCGCTGGATCAGCGAGCCGCTCTGCCTCTTCGACAACTGCCTGGAGACGGACGGCGCCCTGGCCTGCGTCATCGTCTCCGCCGAACGGGCCCGCGACTGCCGGCAGAAGCCCGTCTACCTCCACTCCGTCGCCCAGGGACTGCCCGCCCAGCACCACGGGATGGTCAACTACTGGAACGACGACCCGCTCACCGGCCCGGCCTGGGCCGCCGCCCGACAGCTGTGGAAGCAGGCCGACTTCGGGCCGGACGACGTCGATGTCGCCCAGATCTACGACGCGTTCACCCCGCTCATCCCGCTCTCCCTGGAGGGGTACGGGTTCTGCGGGCGCGGCGAGGGCGCCTCCTTCACCGAGGGCGGGGCGCTGGAGAGCGGCGGCCGGCTCCCGATCAACACGGGCGGCGGCGGGCTCAGCGAGGGGTACGTGCACGGCTTCAACCTCATCAACGAGGGCGTGAAGCAGCTGCGCGGCGTCTCCACCGCCCAGGTGCCCGACGCCTCGACCTGCCTGGTCACCGCCGGGGAGGGCGTGCCCACGTCCGCCGTACTGCTGAGGAACTGAGGAGCGATCGAGATGGATGCCATGCTGCTGCCCGTCATCGACGACGACGGCGCGCCCTTCTGGGAGTACGCGGCCCGCGGTGAACTGCGCGTCCAGGCGTGCGCCGCCCCCGACTGCGGACGGCTCCGCTTCCCGCCCCGGCCGTGCTGCCCGCACTGCCAGTCGTTCGAGAGCGAGTGGCGGGTGATGAGCGGGCGCGGCCGCATCTGGTCGTACGTGCTGCCGCACCCGCCGCTGCTGCCCGCGTACGCCGAGCAGGCTCCGTACAACGCGGTGGTGGTCGAGCTGGCCGACGCCCCCGAGATCCGGCTGGTCGGCAATGTGGTCAGCGGGCCCGACGCACCGCTGAACTCCGTCGATCCGGAGCGGCTGCGGATCGGGGCCGGGGTGAAGGCGGTCTTCTGTCCCGTCTCCCCCGAAGTGACCATGGTCCGCTGGCTGCTGGAGCGGTGAGGGGCGATGGCGCTGCGTACGGAGACGGACCGGGAGACCGGGGTGGCGCTGGTCACCCTGGACCGGCCCGAGAAGCTCAACGCGATCGACCTCGCCACGGCCGCCGAACTCGTCTCCGTCTGGCGGGCGTTCCGGTACGACGACGGGGTGCGGGCCGTCGTGCTGACCGGCGCGGGCGGCCGGGCGTTCTGCACGGGGATCGACCGGGGCGTGGACGTCCCGCAGCCCTCGTCCCCGTACACGATCGAAGATCCGCTGATCGCGGTCGGGCCGAAGGCCAACGACCTGTGGAAGCCGGTGATCGCGGCCGTGGAGGGGATGGCCTGCGGCGGGGCGTTCTACCTGCTGGGCGAGGCGGAGTTCGTCATCGCGTCCGAGGAGGCGACGTTCTTCGATCCGCACACCACGTACGGCATGGTCAGCGCGTACGAGGCGATCTCGATGGCGCAGCGGATGCCGTTCGGCGAGGTGGCCCGGATGTCCCTGATGGGGACGGCCGAGCGGGTGTCGGCCCGGCGCGCGTACGAGACCGGGCTGGTCAGCGAGGTGACCCCGGCCGGCGGCGCGGTGGCGGCGGCGCTGCGGGCGGCGGCGGTCATCGCCTCCTACCCGACGGCGGCGGTGCAGGGCACGGTCCGGGCCGTCTGGTCGGCCAGGGAGGCGGCGAGGACACAGGCGCTGGCCCATGCCCCGCACCTGATCGCGCTCGGGAACCTGGCACCGGAGCGGCAGGCCGAGCTGTTCGAGGGGCGGGGCAGGGGCGGCGGTGAGCCCCGGATCAGGTGAGTACGGCGTCGGTCAGTACGTGAGCTCCGCGGTGACCGAGCACTTCTTCACCCGGGAGACCCTGCTCGGGTTGTGCATCCGGACGGAGACGGTCTTCGTGTCGCCGCCGTCGGCGTCCACGGTCGCCTCGCCCGCGTCGACGGGGTTGCCCCTGGAGTCGAGGAAGCTCACGTCCACCGTGTACGTGTGGCTGCCGGTTGCGTTCGCGGTGAGCCGCACGGTGGAGGTGGTGACGGCCTTGCGCTTGCCCTTGCGGGGTGCCGCGCAGCGGAAGACGTACGCGCGGGGCGCGTCCGTCGCGGTGGCGGTGGGGGTCGCCGTGTCGTAGGTGGAGCCGCTGGACGAGCTGCCGGACGAGTAGTCGTCGTTGTCGTAGCTGGAGTTGGAATCGGTGTCGTGGTAGGTGCCGTTGCTCTTCTTGGAGTTGGAGCACCCACCGCCGCTACTGCTGCTGGACTTCCGGCTCTTGCTCTTGCTCCCGCTCTTGCTGCCGTGTCCGTGGCTGGAGCTGGAGAAACCGGTCAGTGCGAGGACCACCGCGACCAGGACCACTGTCAGTTTCATGTGCTGCCGCATCATCGATGCCGCCCCCCTTGTGTGGTGATTCAGTTGTTCGATGCCTGCCGGTGTTCGACCCCGGGGCCGAACAGCCGCGCGACACCGTAGCGCACAGCATGGCCGGTTTCGCCCGGCAGTCCAGTCATGGCCCTGTCACGGTCTCGTCATCGTCCGACGACGGGCCCGCCCACGGCCGGTCCGCCGCCGTCTGGTGGCGGGGGTCATCCGCCCGGCGTAGCGTCGGGAGGCGAGAGCGGTGCTGTTCCGCGCCACCGGCCGGTGGCGCTCGCGCGTCACGCTGGAGGCCGGAGATGATCCGTAACGTCCTCGGCTCGATCGTCGCTCTCGCAGGAGCGGCGGCCGCCGTGCTGAGCCCCTTCCGTGACTGGTACGACGGCCGCCTCGGGCGGTACTACCGGATCGATGATCTCTTCACCGGCATCACCGCGACGCATCCCGCCCTGTTCGGTTCGATCCTGCTGCCCTTCGCCTTCGCCGCGGTCGTGACGGTCCTCGGCGTGGTGCTGCGGTCCCGGCTGCTGGTCGCCCTCGCGGGCGTGGTGGTCCTCGGGTTCACCGTTCTCTGGATGGTCCGGCAGGGCCAGGCGGCCGGCGAACTCACGGTCACCGGCGACGGTTCCGGACTCCAGGAGGGGGTCGCGAACGCGGCGGGCGGCGGGGTGCTGCTCCTGCTGGGCGCGGCCCTGATGTCGGGGCGGCGGCGAAGCGCGGGGCGGCCGGGGCGGTACGAGCAGCCGGAGCCGTACGACCCGCCGGGCTCCGCGGACCCCGACACCTGGCCGCCCACCAGGGAGCCCGGCCCGTCGGTACAGACGAGCCCCTGGCCGGAACCGGAGACGGACCCGTACGTGGGCCCGGAGCCCGCCCCGCCCCCGGAGCCCGGCCCGCCGCCGGAATCGGGCCGGCCGCCGAAATCGAGCCCGTCCGGCGATTGAGGACGAAGCGGCCCGCCGGGCGCACCCGGCACGAGGGCCCGTTCGCCCTACGAGCGCGGCCTGTTGCCCGTCCCCGTGCCCTTCAGCGCGTCCAGCGCGTACACGCAGCGGTCCTTGCTGCACGCGTACACCACCCCGCCCTGCGCGACCGGGGAGCCCGTGATCTCGCCGCCCGTCGCGAGCTTCCAGCGGAGCTGGCCGCCCGCCGCGTCCAGGGTGTAGAGCACGTGGTCGGCCGAACCGAAGTGGACCCGGCCGTCCGCGACGACCGGTGAGCCCACCACGTCGCCGCCCGCGGCGAACCGCCACTTCGGGGTGCCGGTGACCGCGTCCAGCGTGTACAGCGCGCTGCCGCTGCCGACGTGCACGTTGCCCGTCGCCACCAGCACCGGTTCGGTCGACTGCCGGGACTCCGTGGCGATGCGCCAGCGGTCCTTGCCGGTCGCGGCGTCCAGCGCGTACACCGTGCCGAGGTAGTCCGCGAGGTACACCCCGCCGCCGGTCACCGCCGGGCCCGGCGCGAACGCGGGCGGCGAGAGGAAGACCGCGGGGGACTCGAAGTGCCAGCGCACCCGGCCGGAGCCGATGTCCAGCGCCAGGACCCGGGTCCCCGCGCTGACGTAGGCGTAACCGTCCGGCGCCGGGGTCACCCGGACCGGCACCCCGCCGCAGGAGGCCGCGTCGCCCACCGGGTACGACCAGCGCTCGATGCCCGTCCGGGCGTCGACGGCGCGCAGCCGGGCGTCCTGCCAGAGGTAGACCGTGCCGTCGTGGATCGCGGGTCCGGCCTCCGCCGTCTCGAAGTCCGTCTGCGCCCCGGTGGTCTCCCAGAGCTTCTCCCCGGTGGACGCCTCCCACGCCTGCACGCCGCCGCCCCGGGTGCCGGTGACGACCGTGCCCCGGTCCGCCTTGAGCGAGTACACCCACGCGTCGCTCTGGAGCCGCCACCGCTCGGCGCCGGTGACCGCGTCCAGGGCGTAGAGCGAGGGCCCGTCCGAGGCGTGGATCCGGCCGCCCTCGACGGCCATCGCCCAGGCCACGTCACGGGTCTTGAACTGGCGCCGCCCGTTGCCGGTGTCCAGCGCGTGCACCTCGAAGGAGGTGACGTAGAGGAGCTCACCGACGACGACCGGCGTGCCCCACACGTCGTTCGACATCCGGAACCGCCAGGGCCGCCAGCGGTCCGGGCCGGAGTCCGGGCCCGGGGGCGCGTTGTCCGGCGCGTGCGCCGGGGCGGGCACCGGGGCGGTATGGGCCGTGAGCGAGCCGTTCGGCCCGCCGGGCGGGCGCACCCAGCCGGTGACCGGAGCCGCCTCCCCCACGGCGGCGGTGGCGCGTACGTCCTGGGCGCGCGGACCGGGCCCGATCGGCACCTGGGCACCGGAGAGCCGCACCGGACCGCCCGCGTCGGACGCCTCCGCGGGCAGGGCCGCGGGCGGGGCAGACGGCGGTGCGGCCGGGGGGCGCGGATCCGTGGCTCCGGGCCGCCGGGCGGTGTCCCGGCCGGCGCCCACGTGCGTGGCGGGCAGCGGCGGGGCGGGCGCTGGCGCCGGCGCCGGTACGGGAGCCGGCGCGGCGATCACGCGTCCGCCGCCCCGGCGCAGCTCGATCATCTCGGTGGCGGAGGCCGGCAACCAGGCCGACGCCGTACCGCTGTCGTCGCCACCGGAGGCGAAGAGGTGCGGGGCGAGCTGGGACTGGAGCTCGGCGGGGGTGGGCCGGCGCGAGGCGTCCATCTGCATGCAGGACTCGATCAGCGACCGCAGATCGTCGGGCAGGCCGCCCAGGTCGGGGCCCTCGCGCAGCAGCATGAAGACCGTCTCGACCGGGTTGGCCCCGTGGAACGGCGCGTGGCCGGTCGCGGCGAAGACGAGCGTCGAGCCGAGCGAGAAGATGTCGCTGGCGCCCGTGACGCTGCGCGAGTCCCGCGCCTGCTCGGGCGACATGTACGCGGGCGTGCCGACGGCGACGTTCGTCATGGTCAGCCGGGTGTTGGAGACGCCGGACGCGATCCCGAAGTCGATGACCCGGGGGCCGTCCTCGACGACGAGCACGTTCGACGGCTTCATGTCGCGGTGGACGAGCTTCGCGCCGTGGATGGACTGGAGGGCCTCGGCGATGCCCGCCGCCAGCCAGCGCACCGCCTGGGTCGGCATCGGCCCGCACTCATTCACTATTTCTTCCAGTGAGGGCGCGGGCACATAGGCGGTGGCGAGCCAGGGCACGGCGGCGCGCGGGTCGGCGTCGACGACGGCGGCGGTGTAGAAGCCGCTGACCGCGCGGGCCGCCTCCACCTCGCGCGTGAACCGGACCCGGAACAGCTGGTCCTCGGCCAGTTCCGTACGCACCGTCTTGATCGCCACCCGCCGGCCCGACGCCGAGCGGGCGAGATAGACCAGCCCCATGCCGCCGGCCCCGAGCCGCCCCAGCACCTCGAACGGGCCGATCCGCCTCGGGTCGTGCTGCGTCAGCTGCTCCATCACTTACCTGCCACCCTCCCCGTACGGGCCCCGGTCGCCCGATGCCCGCGAAAACCCCGCCCTGTGCAGCGTCTCACCACTGGGCGCCACCCGACGGTGCGCACCCCGATTGTTCCTGGCCGAGGCGCCGGTTGCGAACCCGGGGGCAGAACCGGGTGTCGTGGATCACTCCAGGCGGTATCAGGACACCGGTGGCTGAAGTACGGCGAAGACGGCGCCCTGGTCGTCCTGGAGCACCGCCATCCGCCCGTACGGGATGTCGAAGGGCGGTGCGGAGACCCGGCCGCCGAGCCGGACGACGGTGTCGGCGGAGGCGTCGCAGTCCGCCACGGCGAAGTAGTTGAGGAAGTAGCTGGGCATCATCGCGGGGAACGCGTCGGTGATGACGCTGCGCCCGCCGACCGCGGTGTCCGGGCCGGGTTCGGTGCCGGCCGGCGACCACATACGGAAGTCGACGCGGGACTCGTCGGTGTCCGGGTCGCCCGGTGTGCCGGGGCCGGCCTCGTCCGGATCGACCGAGCGGAAGCCGAAGACCTGCTCGTAGAAGGGGTCGACGCGTTCCTTCTGCCGGGTGTAGACCTCGGTCCAGCAGAAGGAGCCCGGCTCGTTCTGCTTCTGGAAGCCCTTGCGTTCACCCGCCTGCCAGAGCCCGAAGACCGCGCCGCCGGGATCGGCGGCCTGGGCGAGCGCGCCCAGCCGGCCGGCCCGCACCGGTTCGGTGATCACCTGGCCGCCCGCCTCCCGGACGCGGGCGACGGAGGCGGTGATGTCGTCGGTGGCGAAGTAGATGCCCCAGGCGGTCGGCATCCGGCCGTCCTGCTTGGCGGCGAGCGCGGCGACCAGGGCCCCGTCGCTGAGGGCGTCGGTGTACGGGCCGTCGCCCGTACGGAAGGTCCAGCCGAAGAGCTCGCCGTAGAAGCGCTTGCCGGCTTCGAGGTCGGAGAGCTGCACATCCACCCAGCACGGCGCGGACTGCGCGAATGCGGCCATGGGCCCGGATCCTTCCGTCGCGGTGACGCTCGTCACAGCCAACGTAACCGCGGGTCGCCGCACGCGCGCCCCAGCCCGCCAGTGCCGGACGCGGGACGGGGCGCACCATAGAACGTACATTCGAGACAAGACTTCCGAATCGCCGTCGTCACGGAAAGTTATCCACGGAAGTTATCCACAGGCTGTTAATAACACTAATGTAAGTGTGGGTAGTGGAAGCGGAACCGTGGGGCGCACTGCGGGGCACATCGGCGGAAACCGCCGCACTCCCCCCACCACGTCTACGCCCCTCCCCATTTGCAGTCGGCCGAATCGCGCTCCGATCACCCGTCGGTAAGCTGACGGCATGACAGGACAAGTACGCACCGTCGACGGCCGCGTGGCCGGCCGACGCGGACAGGCGACGCGGCAGAAGCTGCTCGACTGCCTCAGCGAGATGCTCAGTTCCTCGCCGTACCGGGACGTCAAAGTCATCGACGTCGCCCGGAAGGCGGGGACTTCACCCGCAACCTTCTACCAGTACTTCCCCGACGTCGAGGGCGCCGTCCTTGAGATCGCGGAGGAGATGGCCAAGGAGGGTGCCGGACTGACCGAACTGGTCGCCGGGCGCTCCTGGGTCGGCAAATCGGGCTGGCAGACCGCAGAAGAACTCGTCGAGGGGTTCCTCGACTTCTGGCGGCGCAACGACGCGATCCTTCGCGTGGTCGACCTCGGCGCGGCCGAGGGCGACAAGCGGTTCTACAAGATCCGCATGAAGATCCTCAACTCCGTGACCAACTCCCTTACCGATTCGGTGAAGGAGCTCCAGGCCAAGGGCAAGGTCGACAAGGACGTCAGCCCCGCGGCGATGGCCGGATCGCTGGTCGCGATGCTCGCCGCGGTCGCCTCGCACCAGAAGGGCTTCACCACCTGGGGTGTGAAGCAGGCCGAACTCCGGCCGAACCTCGCGCTGTTGGTGCATCTGGGCATCACCGGCAAGAAGCCGACCAAGTAGCGCCCGCGCCGGATTCCCGTACTGGGTGACGCGCGGTGATCCCGGGCGCCCCAGGTCCTGTCTCACCGACGGCGGACCACGCATGTGGTCCGCCGTCGGTGTATCCGGACACCTCCGCCTCCGTGAACCCGCGCACCCCTACGCCGGACCGTCGCGCCGCTCCAGCCGGAACAGCCGGATCTCCCGGTCGATCCGTGCCTGGTACGCCGCGTAGGGCGGCCAGAACTTCAGCGCCGCCTCCCACACCTCGGCGCGCTCCTCCCCCGCCAGCAGCCGGGCCCGCACCGGTATCCCGACGCCCTTCCAGCTGATCACCGGAGCCTCCGGGTGCGCCAGCAGGTTCGCCGTCCAGGCGGGATGCCCCGGACGGCCGAAGTTGCTGCCGACCAGCACCCAGCTGCCCGTACCGCTGTCACCCGTACCGCCGCTTCCCTTGCCACCGCTTCGCGTACCGCCGTTTGCCGTACCGTCGTCCCGTGCCATCGGCATGCAGGCCAGCGGCGTCGTCCGGAGCTGCCCGCTGCGCGCCCCCGGCACCGTCAGCACCACCCCCGGCAGCATCTGCGCGCTGAGCAGCACCTTGCCCCGGGTGAGCCGGTGCACGGCGCGGTCCATGGCGGGCACGACGTGAGGGGCGATCCGCGCGAAGGTCCGGGTCGAGGAGACCTTCTGGACGAGGCGTACACCGGGCGCCATCAGACGGCCACCCGTTCGGTCGGGCCGCCGCCGGTCCGCCCCTGTTCCGCCCGGTCCCGCTCGCCCGGCGCGTCCCCGAAGAGTCCCGCCCGCTGGGCCGCGTGGTCGCGGAGCCGGTGGACGGGGCCCAGCAGCAGTTCGTCGGCGGCGGCCCGCTTGAAGTACAGCTGCGCCTCGTGCTCCCAGGTGAAGCCGATCCCCCCGTGCAGCTGCACGGCCTCCGCGGTGGTGACGCGCAGGGCCTCCAGCGCCTGGGCGAGGGCGAGCCCGCCGGCCTCCGGGTCCCAGGCCGCGTAGTACGCCGCGGAGCGGGCCGACTGCACCCGCACGTACAGGTCCGCGAGGCGGTGCTTCACGGCCTGGAAGGAGCCGATCGCCCGGCCGAACTGCTCGCGCTCCCCGACGTAGGCGACCGTGCGTTCCAGCGCGCTCGCGGCGGCTCCCACCGCCTCCGCGGCGAGCGCGGCCGCGGCGGCGCGGCCGGCCAGCGCGAGGGCCGCCGTCGCGTCCACCGTGTCGTCGGCGCCGAGGAGTTCGGCCTCGGTGTCGCGCAGCTGGATCCGGGCGAGCGGCCGGGTCTCGTCCAGCGCGGTCTGCCGGGTGCGGACGAGTCCGCCGGGCGGTTGCGGCCCGTCCGTCCTGACCAGGAACAACAGGGTCCGGCTGCGCGGGAAGCCGCCCGTGTGCGCGGCGACCAGGAGCAGCCCGGCGCTGTGCCCGTCCAGCACCTGGTCCGCCTCCCCGTACAGCCGCCACCCCGCACCGTCGCCGCCGGCCGGCCGGGCCTGGACGCCGCCCGCCCGGCCGCCGCCCGCCCAGCTTCCGCCGGTCAGGTCGCCGGTGAGGCCGAGGGCGGTGGAGAGGGAGCCGCCCGGTACGGCCAGTGTCGCGGTGAGCCCGCCCGCCGCGACGGCCGGCAGCAGCGCGGCGCGCTGCTCCTCCGTGCCGAGGGCGGCGATCAGGGGCGCGGCGAGCACGGCGGTGGCGAGCAGCGGGGACGGCAGCAGCGCGCGGCCCGCCTCCTCGCAGACGACGGCGAGCTCGACGGGGCCGCAGCCGGCGCCTCCGTACTCCTGCGGGAGGGCGAGTCCGGGCAGCCCGAGGTCCTGGGCGAGCCGGCGCCACAGCTCGGCGTCGTAACCGTCCCGGGTGCCCACCGCGCTCCTGATGTCCTCGGGGCCGCTGTGTCTGGCCAGCAGTTCGCGCACGGTGCGGCGGATCTCGTCCTGTTCCGCGGTGAAGGCGGCATCCATCGTCGGACTCCTTCCCCTCGGAGGCCGACGGCCTCCGATCTGACGGGCCGTCATGCTAGGGCGGATGTTACGAGATTCCCAGAGCCGCGCACCGTGACGGCCCACAAGATCCGGCCGCCGCGGCCCGGTTCACCCGGCCCGAATCTGATGTACCGTCAGATTCATGCCTTCTTCCCACCGCAAGGTCGCTGTCGTCGGCATATCGCTCGCCGACTGCGGACGCGTCGACACGGCGACGCCGTACGCCCTGCACGCCCAGGCCGCCCGCCGGGCGCTCGCCGATTCGGGCCTGGACCGCTCTGTCGTCGACGGGTTCGCCTCCGCCGGACTGGGCACGCTCGCCCCGGTCGAGGTCGCGGAGTACCTGGGGCTGAAACCCACCTGGGTGGACTCCACCTCGGTCGGCGGATCGACCTGGGAGGTGATGGCGGCCCACGCCGCGGACGCCATCGCGGCGGGCCGCGCCAACGCCGTACTGCTGGTCTACGGCTCGACGGCACGGGCGGACATCAAGGCGGGCCGCCGCACGTCCAACCTCTCCTTCGGGGCGCGGGGCCCCCTCCAGTTCGAGGTGCCGTACGGGCACTCGCTGATCGCCAAGTACGCGATGGCCGCCCGCCGCCACATGCACGAGTACGGCACCACCCTGGAGCAGCTGGCCGAGGTGGCGGTGCGGGCCCGCGCCAACGCGGCCGCCAATCCGGACGCGATGTTCCGCACCCCGGTCACGGTCGACGAGGTCCTGTCCGGCCCGATGATCGCCGACCCCTTCACCAAGCTGCACTGCTGCATCCGCAGCGACGGCGGCTGCGCGGTGCTGCTGGCGGCAGAGGAGTACGTCCCCGACACGGCGAAGGACCCGGTCTGGATCCTGGGCACCGGCGAGCACGTGTCGCACTCCGCGATGTCCGAGTGGGACGACTTCACGGTCTCCCCCGCCGCCGTCTCCGGCCGCCTCGCCTTCGAACGGGCGGGGGTGCGCCCGGCCGATATCGACCTGGCCGAGATCTACGACGCCTTCACCTATATGACCCTGGTGACGCTGGAGGACCTGGGCTTCTGCGCGAAGGGCGAGGGCGGCGCGTTCGTGGAGAAGGGCCGCACCGGCCTGACCGGCGAGCTCCCGGTCAACACGGACGGCGGCGGCCTGTCCGCCTGCCACCCCGGCATGCGTGGACTGTTCCTGCTGGTGGAGGCGGTACGCCAGCTGCGCGGCGAGGCGGGGGAACGCCAGGTCCGCAAGGCGGGCGGCCGGCTGCCGGAACTGGCGGTGGCCTCCGGCACGGGCGGCTGGTTCTGCTCCTCGGGAACGGTGGTGCTGGGGCGGGGGTGAGGGGGTGCGGGGGTGAGGGTGCTGCGCCCCGGGTCACACAGCGACGACGTCGAGGACGCCTTCCAGCCCCTTGAAGTCGTCCGCATTGCGGGTGAAGAGCGGCAGTCCCCTGACGGAGGCAATGGACGCGATCATCAGGTCCATGCGACGAGGACGGGGGTTACGGCCCGCAGCCACGACAAGGGACACCAGGCTTCCGTACCGGGCAGCCGCCTCGGCGTCGAAGGGGAGCGGCTCGAAGTCGGCCACGGCCGCGCCGAGCTTCTCCATCCGTGCCGCGCGCACAGCCGCGTCCCCGGCCATCGCGACGCCTTGCTGGAGCTCGGCCATGGTCACGGCGGTGAGCGCCGGGTAGGCGGGAAGATCCTCGGCACTCAGCAGGTCGAGGTCGATGTACGCGCAGGTGTCGAGCACACCCACGCGGTAGCGCTCAGCCACGCGCGCGCTCCCAGGGATCGTCGTCCCCGGCCCGGTCCTCGTCACCGAAGAGCTCGTCCGCCTCGCGACGCATCGACGCAGCGTCCACGCGGGGAAGCCGCCGGTGCCTGGCCACCAGCTCCTCCGCACTCAGCCTCCGCTTACGCGTGAGCGGCCGGAGCTCCGCGACCTCTATCCCGTTGCGGGTGATGTGGAAGATCTCGCCCTCCTCCACAGCGTTCATGACATCCGCGGACCGGTTCCGGAACTCGCGCTGCGTGATGGTCTTCATGCATCCAGCGTAGCCTTACGTGTCTCGCCGTGCTACAGCGTTCTCGATGCGCGGTCCGTGAGGTCCAATGGCCGCATGACCGACGCATCCGCATCCGCCTCCACCGCCCAGCGCGCCTTCCGTGAGCTGCTCCACGCCCAGCGCGTGTGGGACATCGAGCTGCCCGCCTTCGACCCCGCCGCCGCGCCGCGGGCCCCGCTCCCCCTCTTCCACGGCTGGTTCGCGGAGGCGGTGGCCGCCGGGCAGACGGAGCCGCACACCATGACCCTGGCCACCGCCGGCGCGGACGGGCTGCCCGATGTGCGGACCCTGATGCTGCACGACGCGGACGAGCGCGGCTGGCACTTCGCCACGCACGCGGGAAGCGCGAAGGGCCGCCAGCTCGCGGCCCGCCCGCATGCCGCGCTCGGCTTCTACTGGCCCGCGCAGGGGCGGCAGGTACGGGTACGGGGTCCGGTCACCGCGTGTTCCGCCGCCGAGAGCCGGGCCGACCTGCACGCCCGTTCCACCGGCGCGCTGGCCTCCGCGCTGGTGGGGCGGCAGAGCGAGGTGCTCGGCTCGACGGGCGAGCTCGACCGGGCCTCGGACGCCGCCTGGCAGCGGGCCCGGACGGAGCCGGAGGCCGAGGTGACGAGCTGGACGCGTTATGTCGTCGAGCCGTACGAGGTCGAGTTCTTCCAGGGCGACGCGCGGCGGCGGCACGTCCGGCTGCGCTACCGCCGGGAGGCCGGGGCGGCGGAGGCGGCGGAGGCGGCGGGAGCCCCTGGTCCCACCGGAACCGCCGGGGCCACCGGGACCGCCGGGGCCTGGCAGCGGGAGCTGCTCTGGCCCTGACGGCACCCTCGGCTGTCGCCGCCTCCCGGTCGGTCAGTTCACCGTGATCGCCTGCACCGGGCAGGCACGGGCCGCCTCGCCGACCATCGGCCCGCCGAGGGCGTCGTCACCGGGCTCGGGCAGCAGCTCGCTGAACCCGTCGTCGTCCTGGGTGAACACCTTCGGCGCCGCGAGCGCGCACTGGCCCGCGCCGATGCACACGTCCTTGTCGATATCGATCCGCATCTCAGCAGAACCGCCCTTCCGATCGGTTTCCGTCACCACGTCACGGGGAGTTCCAGCAGCCCCTGGATCGTGTCCCCCGGTTTGAACGGGACGTCGTCCGCGGGGACCGCCAGCCGCAGACCGGGGAGCCGCTCGAAGAGGGCGGGCAGCGCGATCTCCAGTTCGGCCCGCGCCAGGTTCTGGCCCAGGCACTGATGGATGCCGAACCCGAACGCCACGTGGTTGCGCGCGTTGCGGCCGAGGTCCAGCTCGTCGGGCGAGGGGTACACGGACCCGTCCCGGTTGATCACCGACGTGGACAGGAGGACCCCGTCCCCCGCCCGGACGGTCACCCCGCCCACCTCGATGTCCTCGACCGCCACCCGCGACAGCCCGTCCGCGATGGACAGGAACCGCAGCAGCTCCTCCACCGCGGCGGGCATCCCGCTGCCGGGCCCGTCACCGGTGGAGGCACCGGCCGCCCGCATCAGGGCCAGCTGTTCCGGGTGCTGGAGAAGGGTGAAGGTGCCGAGCGAGATCATGTTCGCGGTCGTCTCGTGCCCCGCGACGAGCAGGATCTCGGCCAGCCGCACCAGCTCCTCGGTGTCCACCGCACCGGTCTCCAGCTGCTTGACGATGAGCTCGTCCAGCAGCCCCTCGCCGGGGGCGCGCCGCTTGCGCTCGATCAGGACCCGGAAGTACTCGTCGAGGGCGTCCCGCGCGGCTTCGACGTCGGAGGCCTCCGGGCCCCGGAGCAGCTTGCGCGACTGCGCCTCGAAGAACTCGTGGTCCTTGTAGGGCACCCCGAGCAGCGCGCAGATGACCATCGAGGGCACCGGCAGCGCGAAGGCGCTGACCAGATCGGCCGGCGGCCCCTGCTCGACCATCGCGTCGAGGAGGCCGTCCACGGTCGCCCGGATCTGCGGCCGCAGCGCCGCCGTCCGCCTGACCGTGAAGCTCGGGATCAGCATCCGGCGCTGGGCGTTGTGCTCGGGATCGTCGACGCCGATCAGTTCCACCCGGCGCTGGGTGGTCTCGGCCTGCCGCTTGGCGAACAGCGGGAACTCGGGGTGTTCCCGGTCGGACGACAGCCTGGGGTCCGCCAGGAGCGACCGCGCCTCGGCGTGACCGGTCACCAGCCACACCGTCCGGCCGGTGTAGATACGGACGGGGGTCACCGCCTGCTGCCCCCGGGTCTCACTCGGATAGCCCGTCGGCGGGTGGTACGGGCAGCTGCGGTTCTGCGGAAAATCGATCGTCGCGGTCTGGGTCTCGATGTCGGTCTCTGCCATGGAGGACCTCGCAAAGAAGGGGGGAGTCCTGCCGATCACCCACCACTAGATGCCCTAGGCACCTAACTGGGCTAGGCGTTGTTCGGCCAAATACCGCGTACCGGACGCGCCCGCCACGGCTCATTACGTTCCGCCCTTATCCGATTTCAACCGCCGAGGAGCACTATGGGAAGCAGATGAGGACTGGAGGTCACCCATGACCCGAACCCGTAGCCGGTACGCCTCGGACCGCGGTCTCACCACGCGCATGGTCACCACCATGTTCCTGATCGGCCTGCTGTACGTGGTCCTGGTCGGCGTACTGCTCGCCGTGCTGCGCGGTGCCTGGCCGATCATCCTGATCATTACCGGCGGCATGTTCATCGCCCAGTTCTGGTTCAGCGACCGCATCGCCGCCTTCAGCATGGGCGCCCGTGAGGTCACCCCGGAGGAGGCGCCGGAACTGCACGGCGCCATCGACCGCATCTGCGCCCTCGCCGACATGCCCAAACCCCGGGTGGCGATCTCGCAGAGCGACGTACCGAACGCCTTCGCCACCGGCCGCAGCGAGAAGACGGCCCTCGTCTGCGCCACCACGGGGCTGCTGCGCAGACTGGAGCCCGAGGAACTGGAGGGCGTACTCGCCCACGAGATGTCGCACGTCGCGCACCGTGACGTCGCCGTCATGACGATCGCCTCGTTCCTCGGCGTACTCGCGGGCATCATCACCCGGGTGGCGCTCTGGGGCGGCTTCGCCCGCAACAGCCGCAACAACGACCCCATCGGCATCGCGATCATGCTCATCCCGCTGGTCAGCGCCGTGGTCTACGCCCTGAGCTTCCTGCTGACCCGCCTGCTGTCGCGCTACCGCGAGCTGTCCGCCGACCGCACCGCCGCCCTGCTCACCGGCCGTCCCTCGGCCCTGGCCTCCGCCCTCACCAAGGTGAGCGGCCAGATGGCCCGGATCCCGACGGAGGACCTGCGGAAGGCGGAGCCGTACAACGCCTTCTACTTCGTCCCGGCCTTCTCCTCCAAGGAGAGCCTGAGCCGGCTGCTCTCCTCGCACCCGACCCTCGAACAGCGCCTCGACCAGCTCTCCCGCATCTCCGCCGACCTCTCCCGCCCGTAAGGAGCCTCCGTGGGTCTGCTCGACACCATCCTGGGCCGCAGCAAACCGGTCCGCCCCGACCTGGACCAGCTCTTCGCCGTCCCGTCCGCCGCCCTGACCCTCCAGGCGGCGACGGGCTTCGTCCCGACCGGCCTCGGCTCGGTGTGCTTCGCGGGCGTGGAGGGCGGCACGTTCGCCCGTATCCAGCAGGACGTACGGGAGCTGCTGGACGCCGACACCGCGCACGGCGGCATCCCGGTGGAGTTCAGCCGGGACTCCTACGGCTACACCTGGCTGCTCGCCCGCCAGCCCGCAGAGGACACCGCCGCCCTGGTCAACGACCTGCACGCGGTCAACACCCTGCTCCAGGACGGCGGCTTCGGCCCGCAGCTGCTCTGCTCCCTGATCGCCTTCCGCGACGACCAGGACCGCCCCCTGGCCCTGGTCTACCTCTACAAACGCGGCACCTTCTACCCCTTCGCCCCGGTCCCGGGCAGCGGCGAGAAACGCGACAACCAACTGGAGCTCCAGGTCCGGTCCGCCCTCGGGGACGACCTCCGCGTGGAGAAGGACCTGGCCCGCTGGTTCCCGGTGTGGGGGGCGCCGGGGCTGTGATCAGCCCTCAGCCATCGGAGTCCGCGCGGGTGAACACGTGGAACCGCCCGATCGGCTCGAAGCCGCGGCGGGTGTACCAGGCGTGCGGCCAGTCGTCGGGGTCGGCCAGGAGGAAGAACAGGCCGCAGTCCGACGCGTGCCGCAGAGCGGCGGCGAGGAGCGTGTCCGCGTAGCCGCGCCGGACGTGGGTGTCGGCGGTGACGACGTCCTCGATCTGGGCGATCCCCCGGGAGGCGTCGCGGTGTACGTCATGACGAGTTCGGTCACGTGGGTGTACCCGGCCGCGGTGAGGGCGGGTGCGCAGTCGGTGCCGGTGCTGTCGTCGAGCACCGTGATCTGGCGGTGGCGCAGGTGGCCGAGAGCCGTCTCGGCCAGGGCGGGGAGTCCGGCGGGGTGCGGTGACCGTTCGAGCACGAGCTGGTTGTGCTCGTACGACGCGGCGTACGCCGGGTCCAGGACGACCAAGCCGCCGGGAACCTCGTTCACGACTGCGGCCTGCCGCCTGGCGAAGGACAGGCGGAAGGCCGCGACGCGCTGAAGATCTCTTACCGGCATCCGGGCAGCCTAAGGATCAACGCCTTCCGGCACGACCGCATTTACCTCCGCCCGACCGGTCACAGCTCCGTCGTGCGGCTCGCAGGACCGGTGCGAAGAAACCCGTCCATCCCTCTGGCGCAGAATTTCTACCACATGGTAAGTATTTGTGGTCGCCCGCCGAGAGCCGTGCGGTCGGCGCGCCGCTGACGAAGGGAACGAGAGTGGAGAGCATCACCAAGAACAGGCAGACTCCCGAGGTGCTGCGCGCCATGATCGAGCGCGCCTACGGAGCCGGGCAGGTCCCGGCCGGGGACGGGTGGGCGAGTGAGCTGGGGCACGGCTGGTTCAACGTCGCCTACCGCATCCGCCTGCGCGACGGCGCCGAGGTCGTCCTGAAGATCGCCCCGCCGCCCGCGGTGGAGGTGATGACCTACGAGCACGGCGCCATGTCGATCGAACTGGCCACGCTGGACCTGCTGAGGACGCATACCTCCGTACCCGTCCCCGCCGTCCACTTCGCCGACCGGAGCCGCGAACTGTGCGACGCCGAATACTTCTTCATGCCGTACATCGACGCCGACAACCTCGGCATCATCGAGGAGGCGCTTCCGGCGGCCGAGCGGGACGCCCTGATGGAGCAGCTCGGCACGTACAACCGGGAGATCAACTCCGTCCGCGGCCCGCACTTCGGCCCGCTGGCCGGGCCCGGCCACGCCACCTGGCGGCAGGCGTTCACCACGATGACGGAGAACGTGCTCGTCGACGGCGAGCGTCGCGGCGTCGATATCGGCTGGGAGTACGACACCGTGCGCGCGGCCGTGGCCGCGCACGCCGACAGCCTCGACGAGGTCACAGAAGCCCGTCTGGTGGAGTGGGACCTGTGGGCCAGCAACGTGATGGTCCGCGACGGGAAGATCGTCTGCATCATCGACCACGAACGCGCCTTCTACGGCGACCCCTTGATGGAGGCCGGTTTCACCGGCACCCAGCTGGCCGCCTTCGGCGACCCGGCGTCCTTCATGCACGGCTACGGTCACGCCGGGCTGACCGGGACCGAGCAGACGCGCCGCCGCCTCTACGGCCTCTACCTGGTACTGATCATGGTCATCGAGACCGTGTACCGCGGGCACACCGACAGCAAGCAGTACGACTGGGCCCGCCTCCGCCTCGACGAGGCCATGGCGCTGCTCGGCCACACCCGCCGGTGACGTCCGCACAGGCCCCGGCCGTCACCGACCACACGACCCGGCTCGGCACCGAGCCGGTGGGCCGGCTGCTGTGGCGCGCCTGCACCCAGACCACCGCCGCGGTAGGCGTGTACGGCGTCTACGCCCTCACCAACGCCTGGTTCGTCGGCCGCGGCGTGGGCGACACCGCCATGGCCGCGGTCAACCTGGTGGCCCCGCTCCTGCTGCTCCTCGGCGCGGTGTCCACCACCGTCGGCGCGGGCGGCGCCTCCCTGATCTCCCGCGCCCTGGGCACCGGGGACCACCGGGCCGCCGCCCGCGCGGCGGGCAACTCCTTCGCCCTGTTCTGGGCCTGCGCCGCGGCCACCACCGCACTCGGCCTGGCCTTCCTGGACCCGCTGCTCGCCCTGCTCGGCGCCACCGGCGAACTGGGCGCGACCGCCCGCCCCTACGCCGTGGTGCTGCTGTGCGGGGCCCTGGTGTCCACCGGCTTCTCCAGCCTGGTGCGGGCCGAGGGCCGCATGGGGTTCTCGACCCTGCTGTGGCTGGTGCCCGTCGCCGTACAGATCACCCTGGACCCGCTGCTCATCTTCGGATTCGGCATGGGGGTACGGGGCGCCGCGCTCGGCACCGTCGGCGGCCAGGCCGTCTCCGCCGCGATGAGCCTGTGGTTCTTCTTCGTACAGAGGCACCGCCCCTACCGCGTCGGCCCGCGGGACCTGTTGCCCCACGGCCCGACGCTGCGAGCGCTGCTCGGCGTCGGCCTGCCCTCGTTCCTGGCCGGTACCGGTGTCACGCTGCTGGCCGTCCTCGTCAACTCCACTCTCACGGCCGCCGGTTCGGCCACCGCGCTCGCGGCCTACGCCGTCTGCGCCCGCCTCCAGACCTTCGTGATGATGCCGCACACCGGCATCAGCCAGGGACTACAGCCGATCGTCGGCTACAACACCGGCCGCGGCCTGCCCGGCCGGGCGCTCAAGGCCCGCAACTACTCGCTTCTCGCGTCCGTGCTGTACGGGCTGGTCACCGCCGCCGCCCTCGCCGCCCTGGCCCGCCCGCTGGCCGGCCTCTTCCTCAACGACGCCGACACCATCGCCACCGCCGGACAGGCGCTGCCGGTCATCGCGATCGGGCTCACCGTCGCCGGAATCGGCCCACTGGTGGCGGCCTACGCCCAGTCGCTGGGCCGCCCGGCACCCGCGTACCTCATCTCCATCGGCAGCCTGCTCCTGATCAAGGTCCCCCTGATCGCCACCCTCGGCCGGCTCGGCACCACCGGGGTCTGGACCGCCCTGGCCGCAGGCGAGGTGGCCACGGCGGCTGTCGCCCTCCTGCTGCTGCGACGCCTCCACGGAGCTACGTCAAAGGCTCCTTGAGGAGCTGCTCCAGGTGGGCACGGAGCACCCCGGCCATGTCCACCTCGTCCGGACTCGTCAGCCACTGCACCTGCAACCCGTCCATCAGCGCCACGAACCCGGCCGCCGCCACCCGGGGATCGACACCCTCCCGCAACGCCCCCTGCTCCGCCAGCTCCCGCAACGCCCGGTGCACGTACTCCCGCGTCGTCCCGTAGTGATCCGTGAAGTACTGATGCGCGGGATGGTCCTCGGCGAACGCCTCCGCCGCGAGGCGTACGTACAGCTCCACAATCCCCGGATGCCCGGCGTTGTGATCGGCCAGAGCCACCAGATGCCGCACCGCCGCCGTCGGTGAGTACTCCTTCGGTCCGAGCCGTGCGTTGTCCTCCTCGTCGCGGCGCTCCAGCACCGCCGCCAGCAGGGCCTCACGGCTGGGGAAGTAGTAGTGGAGGCCCACGTGGCTGAGACCGGCGCGCTTGGCGATCTCCCGCAGCGAGGCGCCGTGATAGCCGACGTCCGCGTAGACCTCCGCGGCCGTCGTCACGATCTGCTCACGGCGCGCCCGCCCTTTCGCATACCCACGCGAAGAGGCAGGCACCTTGGCTTCCGCATCAGACATGCCCCCCATCATCGCAGCGGCGATGACCGGAGGCTCCGTGGCCGCGGAGCCTCCGCACTGCGCGGTGACGGCGCACTCGTACCGGAGGAGTGAGCGGCCGGGCTGCGGGGTCTCCGTATTATCAGGTGCATGACTGCAGAGCCCTCGCCATCCGCCGGCCGCATGCGTGCCTCCGACGCCGACCGCGAGGCGGTCGTGGAACTGTTGCGGGAGGCTGCGGCCGACGGGCGTCTGGACCTCGATGAGCTGGACACCCGGCTGGGTCACGCGCTCGCGGCCAAGACCCGGGGCGAACTCGTACCGCTCACCGACGACCTCGGGCCCGCCGTGTTCGACCCCGGCGAACCGCTGACCCTCAAGGGCGGCATCCACGGTGCAGAGCGCACGGGCGTGTGGAAGGTGCCGCCGAGGATCGTCGCGTACGGCGGCCTGGGCGGCGTGCGCCTCGACTTCACGCGGGCGGAGTGCCGGCTGCGCGAGATCGAGGTGGACGTGGACGGGCAGATGGCGGGCGTGCGGATCGTCGTCCCGGTCGGCTGGAAGGCGGAGACCGATGCGCTGGACCTCGGTTTCGGCGGGCTGAAGGACAAGACCGAGGGGGACCACCGGCTGCCGGGCACCCCGGTCATCCGGCTCACGGGGACGTGCGGCGCGGGCGGCGTCGTCATCCGTAACCCCAACCTCCGCGAGCGGCGCAGGCAGCGCAAGGGCCTCGCGCGCTGAGCCTGGACTCCGGACGGGCCACGCCGCCCGGACGGCTTACGCGGGCCGGACCGTGAGGATCTGCTGGGCCTGGCCGACCGGTCCGTGGATGTCGTGCAGGACGGTGCTGGTGATGCCCTGGCCGGTGGGTCCGAAGACGACGGTGGTGTCGAGTCCGGTCCAGCCGCCCTCTGGCTGGCGCTGGAGGTGGATGGTCAGGTCGACGTTGGGGAACGTCCAGGCCGTGGGGGGCTGGCGTACGGCGATGCCGTTGGCCGTGTCGACGAGCGCGACGTAGGACGCGAGCGGCGTGGCGGCCTCGCCCGCGACCAGGTCGAGGGGGGTGGAGATCCACGCGGCCGTGCGGCCCGGCGTGGGCGGCGCGAGCGGGCGGACGTCGATGGACGCGATGTAGCCGCCGGGCCAGAGGTCCGCCATGCGCCAGGGGGCGAGCGTTTCCGGGGCCGCGAGCCTGTCGGCCTGGCCCCCGGCGACCGGGGCGGTGTCGATGGCGGCGAGGCACCAGGCCCTGGCGCGTACGACGGGGCGGTCCGCGATCAGGGCGACGGCCTCGACCAGTTCGATGGTGCGGCCGGGCCGGATGGTCTCGACCCGGATCTCGCACTCGTCCAGGGCGAGCCGTCCGAGGATGTCGAAGCTGATCCGGGACAGCAGCAGCCGCTCACCCGGCCGGTCGGCCAGATGGTGGTCGATGGCGTGGACGATGAGGCCGCCGAGCGGGCTGAAGTGCACTTCGTCCGTGCTCCACGCACCGCCCGCGTGGGCGGTGGGCTTGAAGCGGTGGTCGTCGATGCGCTCGTAATAGCTGCCCGTGTTCATGGAGTGCGTCCCTCGCGGCCGTACGGATCAAGGAACCTCACCCTGCCACCCGCCCGGTCACCGGTCGGCGGCCGGGTCCCTCAGGCAGGTCCTGCGGCACCGGGGTGCAGGACGATCTTTCCCACGTGCTCCCTGCGGGAGAGCGCGTCCTGCGCCTCCGCGGCCCGGTCCAGCGGGAAGGCCGCGGCGATGACGGGCTGGACCTCCGCCCGACGGGCCAGGTCCATGAGGAGGGCGAAGTGCCGGCGCGTGTGCATCGCGGACCCGATGAGCTGGGCGTTGTGCAGGTAGAGACGGCGCACGTCAAAACTCACGCCGTAGCCGCCGAGTGCGCCCGCGATGACCCACCGGCCGCCCTCGCGCAACTGCGGCAGCCCCTCACTCACGAGTTCGCCGGCCACGACGTCGAGCGCGACGTCGATGCCTTCCGGGGCGGCGGCGCGGAGCTGTCCGGCGATGTCTCCCGCACGGTCGACGACCGCGTGCGCCCCGGCCGCCCGCACCGCGTCGATCTTGGGTCCGCTGCTGATGGCGAGGACCCGCGCGCCGCGCGCACGGGCGATCTGCACCAGCGCGAGGCCGACCCCGCCGGACGCCCCAGAGACCAATGCGGTCTCCCCCTGCCGCAGCCGGCCCCGTTCGATCATGCCCAGCGCCGTGCCGTAGGCGGTCGGGAGCGTCGCGAGCTGGTCGTCCGTGAGCGGGGAATCCGTCACGTCGTGCACCTGCTCCACCGGCGCGGTCACGTACTCGGCGTACCCGCCGTCGCGCTCGCTGCCCATCAGGCCCACCGGGTTGGCGTCCGGCCCCTCGCTGTCGTAGATCGCGGGGTCGACGACCACGCGGAGTCCGACGAGGCTGCCCGCCACTCCGGGCCCGACGGCCACGACGCGGCCGGCCACGTCGGCACCCTGGATCCGGGGGAAGTCGACCGGACCGCGCCAGCCCGACTTCGCGCCCGGGTCCCCGGGGCGCCCGTAGGCACCCTCCCGCGTCCACAGATCGGTGTTGTTCAGGGCCACCGCGGCGACCCGGACCAGCACCTCTCCTGCCCGAGGGGCGGGGACGGGGACCTCCGCCGGCTCAAGGACCTCCGGCCCTCCGTGCCCCGTGATTCGCACCGCTCGCATGACCTGGGACTCACCCATCGCTTGAACCTCCTCGCAGGTATACTGATCTGTGAACACGTTCCACCGTACACCGATCAGTGAAGAGGCTCGCAGTGACGGTTCCCGCAGGGCACGAACTCACGGGGCAGCACCCCTCGGGGGCGGCGGCACGGCCCGTGACGGCGGCCGGTCTCCGCATCGTGGCGGCCGCCGAGGAGTTGTTCTACGAGCGCGGGATCACCGCGGTCGGGGTGGACCTGATCGCCGAGCACTCGGGGGTGACCAAGCGGACCCTGTACAACCGGTTCGGTTCGAAGGACAACCTCGTGGCGGCCTATCTCACGGGCCGCGACCAGCGCTGGCGGGCGCTCGTCCGTACCGCCGTCGACTCCAGCGGCACTCCCGCCGAGGCCGTCACCGCACCCTTCGACGCGCTGCGGACCTGGAGCGGGGCCAACACCCGCGGATGCGCCTTCATCAACGCACTGGCCGAACTTCCGGACCCCTCGCACCCCGCACACCGCATCGCCGCGAACCAGAAGCTGTGGCTGCTGGACCTGTTCAAGGAACTCGCCACCGACGCGGGCTGCTCGCACCCGGACACCCTCGCCGCCCAACTCCTCGTGCTGCACGAGGGCGCCGTCGCCACCCAGCCCCTCCCGTTCGACGGCTTCCCGGAGAGCATCGCCCTGGCGCGGGCCCTGGTCCGGGCCGACGTACCGCCCGGCCGGTAGGGCGCGTCCGGCGAGGCGCCCCCGGTCAGCCGCCGGGCCGGAACACCGCCACCGCCTCGCGCCCCTCCTCCTGCCGGAACGTCACCCGCAGCTGCATCCCGATGGCGAGCGCGGACTCCTCGCACTCCACGACCTCCGTCATCATCCTCGGCCCCTCCGCCAGGTCGACGACGGCCGCGACGTACGGCACCCGGCCGCCGAACGGGGGCAGGTCGTTGCGGTGGACGACGGACCAGGTGTAGAGCGTGGCCCGGCCGCAGGCCCGTTCCCAGTCGACGTCCTCGCTCCAGCAGTGCGGGCAGAACTCGCGCGGGTAGTGGTGCGCCCGGCCGCAGTCCCGGCAGCGGCGCAGCAGCAGGTGGCCCTCGGCGGCGGCGTCCCAGTAGGGGCGGGTGGACGCGTCCGGCTCGGGCAGGTCGTAGCGGGGGGCCGGCGGGGGCCCGGCGGGAGCGGCGGCCGGGGTGGTGGAGGTGGCTGGTCCGGTGGCTGGTCCGGTGGCGGTCACAGGAAGAGTCCGATCGCGTGGTCGAGGGACCAGGTCTGCCAGGACATCGCGAACAGCGCGACGAGCGAGCCGAGCGCCATCATCGCGTTCTGCCCCTGCTCGGCCCAGTCGTGGATCATCAGCACCAGATAGAGCAGGTTGAGCAGCAGCCCCGCGATCAGCGCGACGGGGGTCAGCAGGCCGGTCACCAGGCCGAGGCCCAGGGCGAGTTCCGCGTAGACGACGACGTACGCCATCGCCTTCGGGCGCGGTGCGACGACCTTCTCGAAGCCGCTCCGGACCACCGGCCAGCGGTGCTTGGCCGCGACGTCGGCGGCCCAGGCGATGCCGGTGCCGCGCTCGAACCAGCCCTTCTTGTCCTTGTGCCGCCAGCTCTCCAGCCACCACAGGCCGAGGCCTATCCGGAGCACGGCGAGCCACTGGGCTCCGTCGAGCCAGATCGTCCGCATGGGGCCCTCCCGTTCACGTAATCTGACGGTACGTCAGTTCACCTGATGGCGACGGCCCGCGCAAGGGGTGCGCACCCCCGGCCGATGCCCGGGTGTGGACCCGTGATCAATTCGCAATCGATTCCGGTCTTGACCGAGACCCATCAACAGGGCGCGCGATTACGCTCCAAACCATGCCCGACAGCACATCTGCCCCCGGTAGCCCCATTCCGGCCTCCGTCACCCGCACGGAGGACCGGCCCGTCTACGTCATCGGCGGCGGTCCGGGCGGTCTCGCCGTCGCGGCGGCCCTGCGCGCACAGGGCCAACGGGCCGTCGTACTGGAGAAGTCCACGGACGTCGGCGCGTCCTGGCGGCGCCACTACGACCGGCTGCACCTGCACACCACCCGGCGCTGGTCGTCCCTTCCGGGGCTGCCCATGCCCCGCCGGTTCGGCCGCTGGGTCTCCCGCGACAACGTGGTGCGGTACCTGGAGAAGTACGCCGAGCACCACGAGCTGGAGGTGGTGACCGGCGTCGAGGTCTCCCGCGTCGACCGGGCGCCGGACGGGACCGGGTGGCGGCTGACCGCGACCGGCGGGCGCGAGCTGACCGGGCGGGCGGTGGTCGTGGCCACCGGCTTCAACCACACCCCGCGCATCCCCGACTGGCCCGGCCGCTCCACGTTCACCGGCGAACTCGCGCACGCCGCCGAGTACCGCAACCCGGCCCCCTACGCGGGCAAGGACGTCCTCGTCGTGGGCGTCGGCAACACCGGGGCCGAGATCGCCGTCGACCTGGTGGAGGGCGGGGCGGCACGGGTACGGCTCGCGGTGCGCACCGCTCCGCACATCCTGCGCCGCTCCACGGCGGGCTGGCCCGCCCAGGGCACCGGCATCCTGGTGCGCCGGCTGCCGGTCGCGCTCGTCGACCGGGCCGGGGGCCTGCTGACCCGCGTCTCGATGCCCGATCTCGCCGAACACGGGCTGCCCCGCCCGGACACCGGCCTGTACTCGCGGGTCAAGGACGGGGCCATCCCGGTCCAGGACGTGGGGCTGATCAAGGCGGTGAAGGACGGCCGCGTGGTGCCGGTGGCGGCCGTCGAGTCGTTCGACGAGGACGCGGTGGTGCTGGCCGACGGGTCCCGGATCACCCCGGACGCGGTCATCGCGGCGACCGGCTACCTCCGCTCCCTGGAGGGGCTGGTCGGCCACCTCGGGGTGCTGGACGCCCGCGGCCGGCCCGTCGTGCACGGCGGCCGTACGCCGAAGGAGGCCCCCGGGCTGTACTTCACCGGCTTCACCAACCCGATCAGCGGCATGCTCCGCGAGCTGGCCCGGGACGCGGAGAAGATCGCCAGGAAGCTCGCCCGCAGGGGCTGAACCCGAGGCTTGGGCCAGGCCCGCCCCTGGGCGCGCGGTCGCGCGGGGCTTGGGCCAGGCCCACCCCTGGGCGCGCGGTCGCGTGGGCGCCACCCTGCCCTCAATCGCCGGGCGGGCTCGAAGGGGCGGACCCCGCCCCGTGGGGGCACCCGTGGTGGGTGACCCGGGGGCGGGAGCTCGGTGGCAGGGGCTCGTGTCCGGACCCGTTCCGGTGCCGTGTCGGCACTCGCGGAACCGCCACTCTCAGCCTTTGCCTGCACACCCATTCCTGACGGGCCGTCAGTTCAGTAACCTGACACGGCGTCAGCTCATGACGCCGGCCGGGCAGCGCGAGCGCCGGGGACCTTCGAGCAGGAGTGGGCGGAACGATGCTTGGATCGACTCACGGCACCCTCACCACCGACTTCCGCGCCAGGGTGGTGGCCTGCGGCGAGGAGCCGCACGCCGCCGTCCACAGCATGACGGCGGCCGCCGCGGAAGGCGATCTCGACGTCAGCGGCCGTCCGCTGCACGCGGCCGTACCGGATCTGGACCGGTTCTTCCGGCCGGAGTCCGTGGCTGTCATCGGCGCGTCCGACACCGACGGCCGGCCCAATACCGGCATCACCCGGCAGCTGATCGCCTGGGCCGAGCGCGTCGGGGCGCGGCTGTATCCCGTGCACCCCACGCGGGAGTCCGTCTTCGGGCGGCCCTGCTCTCCTTCCGTGTCCGAGCTGCCGGAACAGGTCGATCTGGCGGTACTGCTGGTCGGTGACCCGCTCCCGGTGATCGAGGAACTCGCGCACGCCAAGGTGAGGTTCGCCGTCGCCTTCGCGTCCGGTTTCGCGGAGACCGGGGCGGAGGGCGCCGCCGCGCAGGCCCGGCTGGCCGCCGCGGTGGAGCGGTCGGGGCTGCGGCTGCTCGGGCCGAACACCAACCTCAACGCCTTCGAGGAGTTCCGGGACGACCTGGAGGGGCCGGCGATCGCGCTGATCACCCAGTCCGGCCACCAGGGGCGCCCCGTCTACACCCTTCAGGAGCTGGGCGTGCGGCTCTCGCACTGGGCGCCCACCGGCAACGAGGCGGACCTGGAGACCTCCGACTTCATCTCGTACTTCTCCCAGCGGCCCGAGGTCGGGGCCATCGCCTGCTACGTGGAGGGGCTCAAGGACGGGCGCTCCTTTCTGCTCGCCGCCGACCGGGCCGCACGCGCCGGTGTCCCGGTGGTGGCGGTCAAGGTCGGGCGGACGGAGACGGGGGCCAGGATGGCCGCTTCACACACCGGCAAACTGACCGGCGCCGACCAGGTCGTCGACGCGGCGATGCGGCAGTTCGGCGTGATCCGGGTGGACGGTCTCGACGAACTCCAGGACACCGCGGCCCTCCTGGCACGGGCGCGCAAGCCGCTGGCCGACGGGGTCGTGGTGTATTCGATCTCGGGCGGCACGGGCGCGCACTTCTCCGACCTGGCGACCGCGGCGGGCCTGGACATCCCCGTCCTCTCCGAGGAGAAGCAGGCCGAGCTGTACACCTGGATACCCGACTACCTGAACGTGGCGAACCCGGTCGACAACGGCGGTCACCCGGTGGGTGACTGGCGGGGCCGGAAGATCATCGACGCGATACTCGCGGACCCCTCGGTCGGGGTGCTGATCTGTCCGATCACCGGCCCCTTCCCGCCGATGAGCGACAGGCTCGCGCAGGACTTGGTCGACGCGGCGGAGGCCACGGACAAGCTGGTGTGCGTGGTGTGGGGTTCGCCGGTCGGCACCGAGGACGCCTACCGGACGACGTTGCTCGGCTCCTCGCGCGTCGCCACCTTCCGTACCTTCGGCAACTGCATCACCGCGGTGAAGGCCTATCAGGACCACCACCGCTTCGCCGCCTCCTACCGCTCCCCCTTCGACGAGGCGCCGCGCACGCCGTCGCCCTCCTTCCGCAAGGCGCAGGCACTGATGCGTCCGGGCCACCAGCTGAGCGAGCACGCGGCGAAGCAGCTGCTGCGGGCGTACGGAATCCGGGTGCCCCGCGAGCAGTTGGTGACCAGCGCCGCGGCGGCCGTCCGGGCGGCCGGGCTCGTCGGCTACCCCGTCGTCATGAAGGCGTCCGGCGCGCGGCTGGCCCACAAGACCGAACTGGGCCTGGTCAAGGTCGGGCTCACCTCCGCCAGCCAGGTGCGGGACGCCTACCGCGAGCTGACCGACATCGCGCGCTACGAGGACATCGAGCTGGACGGGATCCTGGTCTGCCAGATGATCGAGCGGGGCGTCGAGATGATGGTCGGCGTCACGCAGGACGCGCTGTTCGGCCCGACCGTGACCGTCGGGCTCGGCGGCGTACTGGTCGAGGTGCTGCACGACGCGGCGGTGCGGGTGCCGCCCTTCGGCGAGGACCAGGCGAGGGCGATGCTCGGCGAACTGCGCGGCCGGGCCCTGCTGGAAGGGGTGCGCGGCGGGGCGCCGGTGGATGTGGACGCGCTCGTCGAAGTGGTGCTGCGGGTGCAGCGGATGGCCCTGGAACTGGGCGATGACCTGTCCGAGCTGGACATCAACCCGCTGATGGTGCTGGGCCGCGGGCAGGGCGCGGTGGCGCTGGACGCACTCGCGGTCTGCCGCTGACCGGCGCGCCGGCCGACTCCCCCGCCGCGCCCGCCACCAACCCCTCGCCCTGCCCCGCCACCTGCTCAGGAGCTGCCCCATGCCGTCCTCCCCCGAAGACACCACCGACCACACCGACCACCACGACCCGTCCGGATCGCCTGATTCATTGATACTCCACGCCACTGACAACGGCGTCTCGACGATCACCCTCAACCGCCCGGAGGCGATGAACGCCGTCACCTGGGACCAGCGCGAACGCGTGATCGCGCTGCTCGCGGAGGCCTCCGCGGACCCCGGGATCAGGGCCGTCGTCCTGACCGCCACCGGCCGGGGCTTCTGCGCCGGTGCCGATCTGCGGGGCGCCCCGGCGACCGGCGACCGGGTGCCCGGCGATGTCGCCCGGACGATCCGGCTGGGCGCCCAGCGCCTGATCGCCGCCGTCCTGGACTGCGAGAAGCCCGTCATCGCGGCGGTCAACGGCACGGCGGCCGGTATCGGGGCCCATCTCGCGTTCGCCTGCGATCTGGTGCTGGCGGCCGAGTCCGCGAAGTTCATCGAGGTGTTCGTGCGCCGCGGCCTCGTGCCGGACGGCGGTGGCGCGTACCTGTTGCCCCGGCTGATCGGGCCGCAGCGCGCCAAGGAGCTGATGTTCTTCGGGGACTCGCTCCCGGCCCGGGACGCGGAGCGCCTGGGGCTCGTCAACCGGACCGTGCCGGACGAGGAGCTGGCGGCGACCGCGCGGGCCTGGGCCCAGCGGCTGGCCGAGGGCCCCACCCGTTCGATCGCCCTCACCAAGCAGCTGGTCAACGCCTCGCTGGACGCCGACCGCGCCACGGCGTTCGCGGCGGAGGCGATGGCCCAGGAGATCAACATGACCACGCGGGACGCCAACGAGGGCGTGGCGAGCTTCGTGGAACGGCGAGCCCCGAAGTACCGCGGGATCTAGCCCGCATTGACCCTGCCCCTGCCGGGGCCGGCGGACGCGTGACGACTCAGCGTAGCCGTCACCGAGCCACGCGTCGTCGACAGGCGGGCGGCGCAGTGCCTGACGAAGGCCGAGGAACGGTCCGCACCCCTTCCCATCTGACGCCTCGTCAGTTCTAATCGAAGAGTGATGGGACACGCAGGCATGGCCGCAACCGCCGTCCGCTACCTCAGGTCCGTCGGCGCCGCGACGGCCGTCGCTCCGGTGCCGGTCGATCCACTGCCGCGCCCGGCCCTGCGGGCCGTCGCAGATGACGAGCGGCTGCCCGTGGACCCGGGTGAGTTCCGCCGGGTGCTGGGGCACTTCGCGAGCGGGGTCACCATCGTCACCGCGCACGATCCGGACGGCAGCGACGGCACCGGCGGCACCGGCCGTACTGACGGCACCGGCGGTCCGGCGGGGTTCGCCTGCCAGTCGTTCGCCTCGCTCTCGCTGGATCCGCCGCTGGTCACGTTCATGGTCGCCCGTACGTCGACGACCTGGCCGCGCATCGCCCGCGCCGGGGCCTTCTGCGTCAACATCCTGGGCGCGGAGCAGGGCGCGCTGTGCCGGGCCTTCGCGGTGAGCGGGGCCGACAAGTTCGCCGGGGTGGCCCACTCCCCCGCGCCCGCGACCGGGTCGCCCCTGCTGGACTCCGTGCCCGCCTGGGTCGACTGCCGCATCCAGGCCGTCCACACCGGCGGCGACCACCTGATCGTGGTCGGCCGGGTGGAGGCGCTGGGGGCGGCGGACGAGGACGGCGGGGACGGGGACGGGCCGTTGCTCTTCCACCAAGGGGCGTTCGGGCGCTTCAGCCGCTGAGCGCACCCGGTCACAGGACGACGGAGGCCGCCGGGCTCCGCCGGATCACCAGTGCCATCAGCGCGGCCGTCGCGCACAGGGCCCCGGACGCGTACCAGACCATGTCGTACGAGCCGAAGTGGTCGCGGGCGACCCCGCCGAGGAACGCCACCAGGGCGGCGCCCACCTGGTGGGAGGCCAGGACCCAGCCGAAGACGATCGCGCTGTCCTCCCCGTACTGCTCCCGGCACAGGGCCAGCGTCGGCGGGACCGTGGCGACCCAGTCCAGGCCGTAGAAGACGATGAAGAAGACCATCGGCGGGTGCACGGTCGGCGCCATCAGCATCGGCAGGAACAGCAGCGAGATCCCGCGCAGCGCGTAGTAGACGGCCAGCAGCCGGCGGGCGTCGAAGCGGTCGGTGAGCCAGCCGGAGAAGACCGTGCCGATGATGTCGAAGATCCCGATGACCGCGAGCAGCGAGGCGGCGGCGGTGATGGGCATGCCGTGGTCGTGCGCCGAGGGCACGAAGTGCGTACGGATCAGGCCGTTGGTCGAGGCGCCGCAGATCGCGAAGGTCCCGGCCAGCAGCCAGAACGGTCCGGTGCGGGCGGCGTCGAACAGGATGCGCAGGGTCCGGCTCGCCGCGCCCCGGGCGGGTGCGGGCTTGTCCGCGTACTCCCCGCCGTACGGGGCCAGGCCCACATCGGCCGGGTGGTCGCGCATCAGGAGCCAGACGAACGGGACGACGGCCAGGGCCGCGAGCGCGACGGTCACCGAGGCCGGGCGCCAGCCGTGCCGGTCGACGATCCAGGCGCAGAGCGGCAGGAACACCAGCTGACCGGAGGCGCCCGCCGCAGTGAGGATGCCGGTGACCAGGCCCCGGCGGGCGACGAACCAGCGGTTGGTGACCGTCGCGGAGAAGGCCATCGCCATCGAGCCGCTGCCGAGGCCGACGAGCACGCCCCAGTAGATCAGCAGCTGCCAGGCCGCCGTCATCCAGACGCTGGCCAGCGCCCCGGCGGCGACCGCGCTGAGCGCGACGACCACGACCCGGCGGATGCCGAACCGGTCCATCAGCGCCGCCGCGAACGGGGCGGTGAGCCCGTACAGCGCCATGTCGACGGAGACCGCGAGGCCGATCTCCCCGCGCGACCAGTCGAACTCGGCGTGGAGCGGGTCGATGAGCAGTCCGGGAAGGGAGTTGAAGGCCGCGCCGCCGATGATCGTCACGAAGGTGACGGCGGCGACGATCCACGCGCGGTGGATCCGGGGACGGGGCCGCACCTCGGAGGCGGTCCGCCGGCGGGCGTCCGGGGCGGGAGATCTCGTTGTCTGGGGCACGTCACTCAGCATCCGGCCACCGCCACCTCCCCCACGAGTGGCCCGAGGGACACTGTTCGCAGGAATCGGGCCACGCCGCTCGACCGGAGCGCGTACGCTCTCCAGCTCCGGCGGCTCGCACGCCCGAACACCCGAACGCCCTTACGCCCGTACGGGCGGCATCCGGGGGTACGGAACCGAGCCGCTTCCGTCCACGCCCTCGGGGGGCCTCATGTACTGGGTCGCACGCCAGAGATTCCACCACCGCTCCGCGCTGATGCAGGGATGGGGCGTCGCGCTGCTGCTCGCCGCCGCCGCGTTGTGGGTGTGGCTGGCGGTCCTGCTGGTGGACCAGCGGGACGCGTACTGCTACGGCACGGTGTCCAACTGCGAGTTGATCACCGCCTGGCCCCAGCAGCTCACCCTCCTGGCCGTGTCCGCGCCGCTCTCCCTGCTCGGGGCGGCGCTGCTCGTCGGCGGGAGTGTGCGCCGGCAGACCAGCGCACACATCCTCCAGGTCATCGAGATGCAGAAGTCCGAGGACCGGGCCCGATCCGGCGGGAAGTAGCCGCCAGGACAGCCCAGACGGCCGCCGCGCCCACCGCGTACCAGAGCAGGTCCGGCGCGTTGAACGTCGAGCCCAGCACCAGCCGCGCCACCCCGCTCCGCCGGGACAGCTCCGCCGGCACCCCGGTCAGCTGGAGCAGCTCGACGGCCCAGCTGACCGCCAGCCCCGTGCCCGCCACCACCACCGGCCGGGCGCGGGGGGCGCACAGCGCGACGAGGGCGCAGATCAGGACCGTATAGAGCGCGTCCCCGGCGTACTTGGCGAGATCCCCGTCCGCGACGGTACGGACGCCGAGCCCGGCCGCGACCGTGACCACGGCCGCCCCCGCCGCCACGGCCCGTGCCGGAACGCGGCCCCTCATCCGATCCGCTCCAGCCGCCTGATCGGCCGGGCCCCCAGCAGCACGCCCACCGCCAGCAGGTTGATCACGGCCCCGGCCAGCAGCACCTCCGGTGCGCCCACCCGGTCCGCGACCGGGCCCGCCAGCGCCCGGCCCGCCGCCAGCATCAGCAGCGATCCGGCCACGTCGTAGGCGTGCAGCCGGTTCAGCGCTTCCGGCGGCACCTGTGTCTGGACGGTCGTCGACCACATCACCAGCCAGAACGCGAACGCCGCGCCCGCGATGAACTGCCCCGCCCCCAGCGCGGACACGGGCAGCCCGAGCCCCAGCGCCAGCAGGTTCACGCACACCCCGGTCAGCGCCACGGCCCCCGCCGCCAGCGGGCGGCGCGGCCGCAGCCGCAGGGCGAGCAGCCCGCCGACGACACTGCCCGCGCCGTTCACCGCCATCATCGCGCCGTACGTCCCCGAGCCGTGCGCCTCGGTCACCTCGACGGCGGTCAGCGGGAGCATCGGGCCGAGCACGGCGAAGCCGTACACCGTCCAGATCGCGATCACCCCCCACAGCCAGCTGCGCGCCCGGAACTCGCGCCATCCGTCGACCAGTTCGGCCACGAACGTGCCGCGCCGCGCGTCGTCGGACGGGGCCGGGGCCAGCCGCAGCAGGAAGAGGCAGACACCCGAGACCAGGAACGTCGACGCGTTCGCCGCGTAGACCGCGCCCGCGCTCGCGAGGCCGACGAGGACGCCCGCGAACGCCGGGCCCGCCATCGTCATCAGCGCCTCCGAGACCCGGAGCACGGCGTTGGCGCGCTGCACGTCGGAGGAGACCCGGGGCACGGTCGAGGCGACGCCCGGCTGGAAGAGCGCCGCCCCCACACCGGCCACCGCGCTCAGCGAGTACACCGCCCACAGCGGCGGGTTGCCGACCGCGAAGGAGACCGCGAGCGCGGAGGCGCCGATCAGCCGCAGCGTGTCGGCGATGATCATCATCCGGCGCGGCGTGAACCGGTCCGCGAGTACGCCGCCGAAGAGGACGAACAGCGCCAGCGGCCCCATCCAGGCCGCCAGCGCGTACCCCACGGAGGAGTGCGGGCGCCCCGCGCCCAGCAGGCCCGCCGTGAGCGCCACCGGGATCATTCCGTCCCCGAAGAGCGCCGCGGTCCGGGCGACGAAGAAGAGCCGGAAGTTGCGGTTCCAGAGGGGTTCGGCCCCGGCGGGCGGGTACGGCAGCGGGGGCAACTGGGACAACGGGGACGCGGGGGACAAGGGGGACGCGGGGGACGCGCGATCCGCGGCGGGAATGCGCGCGCGGTCTGCTGACTTTTCCTTCACACCGATGACATGTATCAGCTTATGGTCTATACCAGCTAGTGGTGAAGGGAGTCCGCAGTGCCGCACCGAGTCGTCGTTCTCGCCCTCGATGGGCTGCTCCCCTTCGAACTGGGCATCCCGCAAAGGATATTCGGCCGTTCCCTCGGATCGGAGCCGCTCAACCGGGGCGAGAAACTCTATGAGGTCGTGACCTGTTCGGTCCGCCCGCCCGGCCTCGTCCACACCGACGCGGACTTCACGATCACGGTCGAGCACGGACCGGAGGCCCTCGCCACCGCCGACACGGTGGTGATCCCCGCCAGCTACGAACTCGGCCCCGTCTACTCCGAGGGCCGGCTCACCGACGAACTCGCGGCCGCCTTCGCGTACATCAGGCCCGGCACCCGGATGGTCTCGATCTGCACCGGCGGCTACGTCCTCGCCGCCGCCGGGTACCTCGACGGGCGCCCCGCCACCACCCACTGGTCCTCCGCGGACCACTTCCAGGCGCTGTTCCCCGCGGTCCGGGTCGACCCCGACGTCCTGTTCGTCGACGACGGCGACGTCCTGACGTCCGCCGGGGTCGCCGCCGGGATCGACCTCTGCCTGCACATTGTGCGCCGCGACCACGGCACCGCCGTCGCCAACGACGTCGCCCGGCGCACCGTCGTACCGCCGCACCGCGACGGCGGCCAGGCACAGTACATCCAGCGCCCGGTCCCCGACGCCCAGATCGCCGGCACGACCACCGCGCGGGCCTGGGCGCTGGGGCGGCTGGAACGGCCGATCCTGCTGCGCGACATGGCGCAGCAGGAGTCGATGAGCGTACGGACGTTCACCCGGCGGTTCCGTGAGGAGGTCGGGATCAGCCCGGTCCAGTGGCTGACCCAGCAGCGGGTGGAGCGCGCCCGTCAGCTGCTGGAGTCCACCGACCTGTCGATCGACCAGGTCGCCAGGGACGCCGGTTTCGGCACGCCCACCTCGCTGCGGCAGCACCTCCAGGCGGCGCTGGGGGTGTCGCCGACGACGTACCGCCGGACGTTCCGGGCGACGGCGGGAGACCGCTGCTGAGCGGCCTCCCCACCCCGGGACACCCTCAGAACACCAGCACCCCGCGTGCCACCCGTCCGTGGTGCGCGTCGTCCGCCGCCTTGGCGAAGTCCTCCACCGGGTAGGTCTCGGTGACGAGTTCGTCCAGCAGCAGCCGGCCCTCCCGGTACAGCTCCGCGTACAGCGCGATATCGCGCTGCGGGCGCGAGGAGCCGTAGCGGCAGCCCAGGATCGACTTGTCCAGGTACATCGACGAGACGAGGAACGACGCCTCCGCCGTCGCCGCCGGTACGCCCAGCAGGATCGCCTGGCCGTGCCGGTCGAGCAGGTCGATCGCGGTACGGATCAGCTCGGTGCGGCCCACGCACTCGAAGGCGTGGTCGGCGCCGTGCGGCAGGATCTCCTTGACCCCCTCGGCCGACGTCAGGAAGTGGGTGGCGCCGAACTGCCGGGCCACCGCCTCCTTCGCCGGGTTGGAGTCGATGGCGACGATGGTCAGCGCCCCGGCGATCCTGGCGCCCTGGATCACGTTGAGCCCGATGCCGCCGGTGCCGATCACGACGACGCTCTCGCCCCGGTCGACCCTGGCCCTGTTCAGTACGGCTCCGACTCCCGTCAGCACCCCGCAGCCGATCAGGGCCGCAGAGGTCAGGGGCAGGTCCGCCGGGATCTTCACCGCCTGCACGGCCTTGACCAGGGTCCGTTCGGCGAACGCCGAGTTGGACGCGAACTGGTACAGCGGCTTCCCGCCCCGCGAGAACGGCTTGCCCGGCATCCCGATCGCCTTGCGGCACATCGTGGGGCGGCCCCGGTCGCACTGGGCGCAGGCGCCGCAGCTGGCGAGCGTGGACAGGGACACGTGGTCGCCGGGCGCCACATGGCTCACCCCGGCCCCGACCGCCTCGACCACGCCCGCGCCCTCGTGTCCGAGCACCACCGGCAGCGGGAACGGGATCGTCCCGTCGATCACCGACAGGTCGCTGTGGCAGAGCCCCGCCGCGGCCACCGCGACCAGTACCTCGCCGGGACCCGGATCACGTATCTCCAGATCGTCGACGACCTCGGTCCGCTTGCCGTCGAAGACGACGCCTCTCATCTCGGCTCCCTCGGTAGGCCGAGCACGCGCTCGGCGATGATGTTCCGCTGGATCTCGTCCGAGCCGCCGTAGATGGTGTCGGACCGGGTGAACAGGAACAGGCGCTGTGCCTCGTCGATCTCGTACGGTGCGCCGGGCGACCAGTCGTGCGGGCCGACGGCTCCCGCCGCGCCCCTGATCTGCACGGCGAGTTCGCCCAGGCGTTTGTGCCAGCCGCCCCAGAGGAGTTTCGCGACGCTGGGGGCGCCCGGGTCCCCGGTGGTGCCGAGGGTGCGCAGGGCGTTCCAGCGCATCGTCCGCAGCTCGGCCCACTGGCGGACGAGCCGTTCGCGCAGGACCGGGTCGTCGGTGGCGCCGCTCTCGACGGCCGCCCGGACCACCCGGTCCAGCTCCGCGGCGAACCCGATCTGCTGGACGAGCGTGGAGACGCCGCGCTCCAGGGCCAGCAGACCCATGGCGACGGCCCAGCCGTTGCCCTCGCCGCCGACCACCTCCTGCGCGTGCGCCCCGTCGAGGAACACCTCGTTGAACTCACTGGTCCCCGACATCTGCCGGATCGGCCGCACCTCGATCCGGCCCGGCTGGTCCATCGGCACCAGCAGGAACGACAGCCCGTGGTGCCGCCGCGAACCGGGCTCGGTACGGGCCAGTACGAAGCACCAGTCGGCGTCCCGCGCGAGCGACGTCCAGACCTTCTGCCCGGTCACGCGGTAGCCGCCGCGCTCCGGATCGCGTACGGCGGCCGTCCGCACCCCCGCCAGGTCCGAACCCGCGCCCGGCTCGCTGTACCCCTGGCACCACAGGGTCTCGCCGCGCGCGATGGGCGGCAGGAAGCGGCGGCGCTGCTCCGGGCTGCCGTGGGCGATGAGGGTCGGGGCGAGCAGGTTCTCCCCGATGTGGCCGACGCGGGCGGGTGCCCGGAGGCGGGCGTACTCCTCGGCCCAGACGACCTGCTGGGTGAGGGTGGCGGTGCGGTTGCCGTACGCCCCATCGCCCGAGCCGTCCCCGTCCCCCTCCCAGCCGAGGCCGATCCAGCCGCCCCGGCCGAGTTCGCGCTCCCAGGCGCGGCGGACGGCGATGCCCTCGTGCTCGCTCCCCGGGCCGCCGGTGCCGATGCCTGCCGCGTACGCGTCGACGAGATGGTCCTCCAGCCAACTGCGCGCCTCCTCGCGGAACGCGGCGTCGTCGGGGCCGAAGCTGAAGTCCACGGTGAGTCCTTTCCTTTACGGGGTTGGGGGCGCCCGCTTCAAGCCCGTCCGGCGATTGAGGACCGGGGCCCGGGGCAGCGCCCCGGAGGGGTTCGGAAAGCGCGCCCGCCTACGCGTTCGGCCGCTTCGCGGCCCGCGCCGCCTCCGCCATCGCCTCCAGCTGCGCCAGCATCGGCATCGGGTCCGTGCCCACCGTCCCCGGGAGGAAGTCCGCGATGCGTTCCGGGGTCCAGGCCGCGCCCTCCGCGTACCCCGCGCGCAGCTCCCTCGGCTGGGCCCAGACCGCGATCTTGGGACCCGCGATGGTGTACACCTGCCCGGTGATGCTCTCCGCGCGGGCCCGGTCGCTGAGGAGGTAGACGACGAGCGCGGCCACGTCCTCGGGCTCGCCGATCTCCTTGAGCTCCATGGGTACGTTGGCGGACATCCGGGTCCGCGCCACCGGGGCGACCGCGTTGGCCGTGACGCCGTACTTGTGCAGGCCCAGTGCCGCGCTGCGGACCAGCGAGATGATCCCGCCCTTCGCCGCGCTGTAGTTCGCCTGGGCCACGCTGCCCTGGTGGTTGCCGCTGGTGAAGCCGATCAGCGTGCCCGCGCCCTCCTGCTTGCGCATCACCGCGGACGCGGCCCGGAAGACGGTGAAGGTGCCCTTGAGGTGGGTGGCGACCACGGGGTCCCACTCCTCCTCCGACATGTTGAACAGCATCCGTTCACGCAGGATGCCGGCCACGCACACCACCCCGTCGATGCGCCCGAACCGGTCCAGCGCGGTGTCCACGACCCGCTGCCCGCCGGCCATGGTGGAGATGTCGTCGGCCACCGCGACCGCCTCGCCGCCCGCCGCCACGATCTCCTTGACGACGGACTCGGCTATCTCGCTGGCGGGTTCGCCGCCCTCGATGGAGACGCCGTAGTCGTTGACGACGACTCTCGCCCCCTCGGCCGCCGCGGCGATCGCGACGGCCCGCCCGATGCCTCGTCCGGCACCCGTGACGGCCACCACTTTGCCTGCCAAGAAGTTCCCCATGCCCGGCCCCTTCCCGCGGTTTCTGACGGACCGTTAGATTCTATGGGTCATCAGGTCCACCGGCACAAGCCCCAGGAGGCTCCATGTCACTGCCGGACGAGTTCCACGACATCGCCAAGCGCGTGAACAACTGGGGCCGCTGGGGCGCGGACGACGAGATCGGGACGCTCAACCTGATCACCGACGAGGTCGTCCGGGAGGCGGCGGCCACCGTGCGCACCGGGCGACGGGTGCCGCTCGCGCTGCCGCTCAAGCAGGACGGCGTACAGAGCGGGCTGATCCAGGGACGGATCAACCCGCTGCACACCATGGTCCAGATCAACCAGGAGCTGTTCGGCCCCGGCACCGTCGCGACCAGCGACGACACCGCGGTCCTGAGCCTCCAGACCGCCACCCACTGGGACGCCCTGACGCACGTCTCGCACTCCGGGAAGATCTACAACGGCCGCCCGGCCGACAGCATCACCCCGCACGAGGGGGCCAGGTTCAGCGGCATCGAGAAGGCCCCGCACATCGTCTCGCGCGGGGTGCTCCTCGACGTGGCCCGCGCCCACGGGGTGGACAGGCTGCCCGGCGACCACGCCGTCACCCCGGAGGACCTGGACGCGGCGGAGGAGCTGGCCGGGGTGCGGGTGCGGTCCGGGGACATCGTGCTCGTACGGACCGGGCAGGTGCAGGTCTTTCTGGCCGGGGACAAGAACGGGTACGGCTATCCGTCACCGGGGCTCTCGATCCGGACGCCCGAGTGGTTCCGGGCCCGGGATGTGGCCGCGGTCGCCAACGACACGCTGACCTTCGAGATCTTCCCGCCGGAGATCGACGATCTGTGGCTGGGCGTGCACGCGCTGGATCTGGTCGAGATGGGCATGCTCCAGGGCCAGAACTGGAATCTGGAGCAGTTGTCCACAGCCTGTGCGGAGTCGAAGCGCTACGGCTTCCTGCTCTCCGCGATGCCGGAGCCGTTCGTCGGCGCGACCGGCACTCCGGTGGCCCCGGTCGCGGTCTTCTGAGCAGCGGCGACCGCGTCGCCGGGGGGCCGGGCGCGGGGCGAAGCCCCGCGCCGGCAGGACCGGTCGGCTGCGAACCTATGCGCGATGGGTGACCGCGTGCGACGGCTCGTACGCGGCACCGGCACCGGCATCGCAGTCGCCGGCCCCGCACGCCCCGGCGCCGTGCGCACCCGCCCCATGGGCGCAGGGCTGCATCTGCACCTGGATCACCGGAATACTCCGGTCCACCTCGCACCAGATCCGCTTGCCGGCGCCCTCCGGCTGCCAGCCCCAGCGGTCGGCCAGGCCGTCGACCAGCTCAAGCCCCCGGCCGCCGGTGTCCTCGCCCTCCGCGTGCCGCTGCTGCGGCGGGCGGCAACTGGTGTCGGCCACCTCGACCCGTACGGTCCCGGCGTTACCCGGCGCCCCCGTCGAGCCGAACAGCATGCGCAGCACGGCCGGGCAGCCGGTGTGCACGACCGCGTTGGTGACCAGTTCCGAGATCAGCAGGATGAGCGTCTCGGCCAGCGGCTCGTCGTCTCTTATCCCGGACACGAGCAGTCTCGAACGCGCCCATCTGCGGGCCCGCCCGACCTCCGCCGGGTCGGCCCCGACCTCCAACTGAACCTGAAGCACCTGCACCGCTCACACCATCCGAACCGGCGGACACATCGCCTCGCGCCTCCTCAGGGTCACGGAACGTGATTCCCTTACGAGACAGCATGGTTGACGTACAGTCACCGCAACAAGCGCTTCGGGCATATTCCAGCGCGAAGGAGTACGCGTGGTGCATACTGTGCGACGCACGCTGCGGAGAGTCGAACAGAGGCGCCCGGCGGCCACGAAAACCCCGGGAAACGTTTCCCCGGCAGGCCCGGCCCCTCTGAGTGGATCACGAGCAGGGCACCTCTCGCGGACCGGAGCAGCCGCACAGGCCACATCCGGATCGCCAGGTTCCAGAACCACTCGCATCCAACGGAGCGTACCCGAGCCCGGCGCCGACTCCACCCCGTGACGAATCACGCAAAGGACACAAGCCGGTATCGGTGCTTACCGACTGCACTGTGTCACTGCTCAGCGTGAACCTCAGGGGTCCGTCGCGTCACCCGCACGCAGCGGGCGTCCGGCCGCCCCGGATCAGCCCAGATCGGCGGCCAGCGCCTCCTCCGCGTCCGCCGCCGTCAGCCACTGCCCGGCCCGCAGCCAGGCCCGCTTCAGGTGCAGGTGCACATCCGCCTCCCAGGTGAAGCCCATGCCGCCGTGCACCTGGAGGCAGTCGCGGGCGTTGCCGACGGCCGCCTCGTCGGCCAGCAGCTTGGCCCCGGCGATCTCCACCGGGTCCGCCGTCACGGCGGCCGCGTAGACGGCGGTACGGGCCGTCTCGGCGCGCACCAGCATTCCGGCGCACAGATGCTTGACCGCCTGGAAGGACCCGATGGGCGCCCCGAACTGTTCACGTTGACCGGCGTGTTGAACCGCCGTCTCCAGGCTGCGGGCGGCGCTGCCGAGCTGCTCGGCGGCGGCCAGCAGGGCGCCCTCGCGGCGCAGCCGCGCCCCGTCGGGCAGTGGCTCGCCCTCGTACGCCGACAGATCCCCCACCCGCCACAGCGGGGTTCCCGGGTCGAGCGACCGTACGGGCTCGGCCTCACCCAGGAGCCGCCGCAGCACCCCGCCACCGAGCAGCCTGGCCGAGTCCCCGTCGAGGACCAGCAGCGCGTCGGCCGCCGCCAAGTGCCCGACCGGCCGCCCGGCCTCCGCCAGGGCCACCACCGCCTCGCCCTCCGCGGCCCCCTTCACCGCTCCCGCGGCCAGCTGGGTGGCGATCAGTGGCCCCGGCAGTAGGCACCGCCCCACCTCATCGAACACGAGTACGGATTCGGGCAGCCCGAGCCCGACGCCGCCCGCCGTCTCCGGCAGCCGCAGCGCGAAGAGCCCGGCCGCGCCCAGCTCCCGCCACAGCTCACCGCCGACTCCCCCACCCCCGTCCAGCGCGGCCCGCATCCGGTCCCTGTCGAACCGCCCGGCGAGCAGTTCCCGCATCCCCGTCCGCAGGGCCCGCTGGTCGTCCGAGAGCTGGAAGTCCACTGTCCGCTCACCGCCCCTTCGGCAGGCCGAGAATCCGCTCGGCGACGATGTTGTGCTGGATCTGCGAGGTACCGGCCGCGATCGTGTACGAGAGCGAGGAGAGCCGGTCCAGCACCCACTCCCGGTCCAGGTCGAGGGCGTCGCCCGCGCCCAGCACCTCGGCGGCCGCCTCGTACAGCTCCTGGCGGGCGTGCGAGTACCGCAGCTTGAAGACCGAGCCGCCGGTCCCGGGGACGCCGCCACTGGCCTGCGCCTCGCTGACGTTCCACTGGGTGAGCCGCCACAGCGCCCGGAACTCCGCGTTCAGCCTGCCCAGCCGCCGCCGCAGCACCGCGTCGTCCCACCGCCCGTTCCTGCGGGCCTCCGCCGCCAGCGCGTCCAGCGTCCGGCGGCAGGCGACGACCTCCCCCACGAACGCCGTGCCGCGCTCGAACGAGAGCGTGACCATGGTGACCCGCCAGCCGTCGTTCTCCGCCCCGACGCGGTGCGAGACGGGCACCCGCACCTCGTCGAGGAACATCTCCGCGAACTCCGTGGACCCGGCGAGCGTGCGCAGCGGCCGGACGGTGACGCCGGGGGCGTCCATCGGCATGGCGAGCCAGCTGATGCCCCGGTGCTTCGGCGCCTGCGTATCCGTCCTCACCAGCAGCTCGCACCAGTCGGCGACCTCCGCGTGCGAGGTCCAGATCTTGCTGCCGCTGACCACGTACTCGTCGCCGTCGCGGACCGCGCGGGTCCGCAGCGAGGCCAGGTCGGAGCCCGCGTCCGGCTCGCTGAAGCCCTGGCACCAGATCTCGTCGCCGCGCAGCACCGGGGGCAGCCAGCGGGCCCGCTGCTCGGCGGTGCCCTCCGCGGCGATGGTGGGTCCGGCGTGCAGCAGCCCGACGAAGTTGGCCCCGACGTAAGGCGCCCCGGCCCGCTCCGTCTCCTCCAGGAAGATCAGGTGCTGAGTCGGTGTGGCGCCCCGGCCGCCGGCATCGACAGGCCAGTGCAGACCCGCGTAACCGGCGTCGTACAACAACCGCTGCCACCCGCTGTCGTACGCCCGCCGCCCCGGCCAGTCGCCGGGGTCCGGCTTCGGCGGCAGCCCGGGGAGCACCGAGCCCAGCCACTCCCGCAGCCGGGCCCGGAAGGCTTCCTCTTCCTCCGTGTACGAGAGGTCCATGACGCACGCGCCTACTTGTCGAGGTCGAGGCCGAGCATCCGGATCGCGTTCCCGCGCATCAGTTTGTAGATGGTCTCGTCGTCCAGTCCCTTGACGTGGTCGAGCGCGACCTCCTTGGTGTTCGGGAAGGTCGAGTCGACGTGCGGATAGTCGGTCTCGAAGGTCGCGTTGTCCCGCCCCACGACGTCCAGGGACGCCACCCCGTGCTTGTCGCGGAAGAAGCAGCAGAACATCTGCCGGTAGTAGTACGTGGACGGCGGCTCCGGGATCAGATCGCGCACCCCGCCCCAGGCCCGGTGCTCCTCCCAGACGTCGTCGGCGCGCTCCAGGGCGTACGGGATCCAGCCCATCTGCCCCTCGCTGTACGCGAGCTTGAGCTGCGGGAACTTCACCAGCACCCCGCTGAACAGGAAGTCCATCATCGAGGCCATCGCGTTGTTGAAGGACAGCGAGGCCTGGACGGCGGGCGGGGCGTCGGGCGAGGCGGCGGGCATCTGCGAGCTGGACCCGATGTGCATGTTCACGACCGTGCCGGTCTCCTGGCAGGCGGCGAAGAACGGGTCCCAGTACCCCGTGTGGATCGACGGCAGCCCCAGATAGGTCGGGATCTCCGAGAAGGTGACCGCCCGCACCCCGCGCGCCGCGTTCCGCCTGATCTCCGCGACCGCGAGATCGATGTCCCAGAGCGGGATGATGCACAGCGGGATCAGCCGGCCGCCGCTGTCCCCGCACCACTCCTCGACCATCCAGTCGTTGTAGGCGCGCACGCACGCCAGCGCGACCTCCTTGTCGTGCGCCTCCGCGAAGGTCTGCCCGCAGAACCTCGGGAAAGTGGGGAAGCAGAGGCTCGCCTCGACGTGGTTGAGGTCCATGTCCTTCAGCCGCTCGACGGGGTCCCAGCACCCACGCCGCATCTCGGCCCGGGTGATCCCCTCCAGCGTCATGTCGTCGCGGTCGAACCCGACGGCGGCGATGTTGCGCTTGTACGGGAACTTGAGGTCCTCGTAGATCCACCAGTCGGTGGGCGGACCGTCCGGGTCCATCGTGATGACGTACTTGCCGCCGGTGTACTCCAGCTCCCCGATGCCCGCCGTCAGCGGCTGCGGGCCGCGCTCGCGGTACTTGGCCGGCAGCCAGGTCGAGAACAGGTGCGGCGGCTCGATCACATGGTCGTCGACGCTGACGATCCGAGGCAGTTCCGTCATGGTGTCCCCTTCGGCGCACGCATTTCTGATGACCCGTCAGATTGACGTCGCACTCAGGCTAGCCCCGCACCCCTGGACCGACAAGGCGCAGCGCTCTACGCTCTCCGCACGATCTGACTACCCGTCAGCTGTGAGGGGTTCGCCGTGAACGAGACCGCACATGCCCTGGGAGCATCGGGCACCTTCTGGGAGCTCATCGAACGCCGGGCCGCCCTGACGCCGGAGCGGCCCTTCCTGATCCAGGACGACCGCACACTCACCTTCGGCGAGCTGCGCACCCGCACGGAGCGGGTGGCGGCGGGCCTGTACGACATGGGGGTACGCCCCGGAACCGTCGTCGCCTGGCAACTGCCGACCCGGCTGGAAACAGCGCTGCTGTCCTTCGCGCTGGCCCGGATCGGGGCGGTGCAGACCCCGCTCATCCCCTTCTACCGCGACCGCGAGACCGGCTACGCGCTGCGCGAGTCGAAGGCCGAGTTCTTCGCGGTGCCCGGCACCTGGCGGGGCTTCGACCATGCGGCGATGGCCGCCCGCCTCTCCGCGGACCTCACGCACCCGCCCCGGATCTTCGAGGCGTACGACACGCTTCCGGACGGCGACCCGGCGGTCCTCCCGCCGCCCCCCGCCGACGGCACGTCGGTGCGCTGGATCTACTGGACCTCGGGCACCACCTCCGACCCGAAGGGCGTCCTGCACACCGACCGCGGCCTGATCGCGGCCGGCTCCTGCCTGGCCCACGCGCTGCACCTGTCGGCGGACGACGTCGGCTCGATGGCCTTCCCGTTCGCCCATGTCGCGGGCCCGGACTACTCGGTGATGCTCCTCCTGTACGGCTTCCCGGCCGTGCTGTTCGAGCACTTCGCGATGCCGGACGCGCTGGCGGGCTACCGGCGGCACGGGGTGACGGTCGCGGGCGGCTCCACCGCGTTCTACTCCATGTTCCTCACGGAGCAGCGCAAGGACCCGGCCACCCCCCTCATCCCCACCCTCCGCCTCCTCGCGGGCGGCGGCGCCCCGAAACCCCCGGAGATCTACCACGCGGTGGTCCGCGAGATGGGCGTCCAGCTCACCCACGGCTACGGCATGACCGAGGTCCCCATGATCACGATGGGCGCCCCCGACGACACGGTGGAACACCTGGCCGGAACGGAGGGCCGCCCGCCCGAGGGCATGGAGATCCGGATCACCGACGAGGACGGCAAGCGGGTGCCCTGCGGGGTGGACGGCGAGGTGCGGCTCCGGGGCGAGGCCGTCTGCCAGGGCTACCTCGCCGCCGCGAGCCCGTTCGACGCGGACGGCTTCCTCATCACGGGCGACGTCGGCCACCTCCGGCCGAGCGGCCACCTCGTCCTCACCGGCCGGCTGAAGGACATCATCATCCGCAAGGGCGAGAACATCTCGGCCAAGGAGATAGAGGACCTCCTCGCCCGCCACCCCGGCGTCGGCGACGCGGCGGTGATCGGCCTGCCGGACGAATCGCGCGGCGAACGCGTCTGCGCGGTGCTCGAACAGCCCCCGGGCGCCGCGCCCCTCACCCTCCCCGACGTGACGGCCTACCTCCGCGCCGAGGGCCTGTCCGTCCACAAACTCCCGGAACAACTGGAGATCCTGGACGCCCTCCCCCGCAACGAAACGCTCCGCAAGGTCCTGAAGTACCAGCTGCGGGAGCGGTTCGCGTAACTTCCCCGGTCCGGGGCGCGGGGTTCCGTCCTCAAACGCCGGACGGGCTTGATTTTGTGCGGGTACTCCGCCCCACCCACCGGGAATGGCACACAACGCGGAGCACCCGCACAAACAAGCCCGTCCGGCGATTGAGGACGGAACCCCGCACCCCGGAAAGGGGCACCCAAAACTCGCGCGCCCCCCGGCCGAGGGCTACGCGTCGGGTTCGATCACCGTGAAGTACGCGGAGAACGCCGCCACCGCGTCCGCCTCCGCGACCCGGCCGTCGTGGTCCGCGTCCAGGCTCTGCGCGCCGAACGCCGCCGCGTCCGGGCTCGCGCCGAGCACGCGTAGCGCCCGTTCCACGGCCGGTACCGCGGCTCCGCCGTCCTCGCCCTCGGCGGCCACGGCGAGCGCCGCGCGCAGGAAGGGGCGGGCGATCTCCGCGAACCGCTCGGGGTTGTCTCGGAGCCGTTTCACCGCGCCGCCGACGAACTCGGCGCGGCTGACGCGCTGGTCCCCGTCCACGTCCGCGATGCCCGCCATGCCCTGCCAGAAGGCCTCGGCCCCGCTGTAGAGGGCCTGGCCCTTGTCGCAGCGGGCCGTCGTACCGAACTCGGTGAGCAGACGGGCCGCGGCGGCGTCGAAATCCGCGCGATCGATGTATCCGTTTCCGTCCTGGTCGAAGGCGGCGAAACGGAACGCGATCTTGCGCTCATACTCTGCGCTGTCCATGCGGGGAGCGTACGACGCCCACGGGGTTCGCGTGTCATTTACCCGCGTCAGAGGTGTGACAGGCCGGGCACCCCAAGGCGCCGGACGGACCGTTTCAGGCCGAGAGCGGCTGAGCCGCGTCGTCCACGGCGGAGTCCCAGTCGGGGTAGACCTCGAACAGCCGGCGTACTCCGAGAGCGGCGAGCACCCGGTTGACGTGGGAGCCGTCCTCCGCGCCCCTGGCGGGCAGGATCAGCCGCAGCCGGCCCCCGCAGGAGCGCATCAGGCGGCGGGAGGCGATCAGCACGCCGACGCCGCTGGAGTCGCAGAAGAAGACCTCGGAGAGGTCGAGCACGACATCGTGGCGGCCGACGGCCACCGCGTCGTGGACGGACTGCCGGACCGCAGGCGAGGTGACCAGATCCAGCTCACCGCGTATGTGCAGCACGGTCCAGCCGCTCTGCTCGCTCTCGGCCACGCTCAGTGGCTTGCGGGAACGTTCCGGGGCGAGCCAGGCCGCGTGGTTCGTGGCAGCCGGAAGGCCGTGTCCAGGAGGGGATGGCTTTGTCACGCGACTGGGCCTCTCGTTCCGGGGATTCCGGGGAATTCGCGATCCGGAAGTTTGCGTTCCTCCTCGCGGCTGCCCCGGCGCACACTCCATGAAACACCGCCTCCCCCATGAAGGCCCAGCAGGGTTTCAGGCAGAAATGATCACTTCAGGTCTGATTCCGTCGCCACGGAGGCCGCATTCCCTACCATCCAGGGCGTTCGCGCGGGCGGAGTTGCCGCAAAGTGCGTGCATGATCCAGGCGGCCGACTACATTCGGTGTGACGAGGGGTACAGAGTCACGGGCACAGGGCTGGGGGTCTCATGGCCAATAACGCACCACCCCGCTGGGACCGCAAGATGCAGCAGCGGCTGGCCCGCGGTGAGGCCGCCGCCCTCGGCGAGCTCTACGACCGGTTCGCCGCGCTCGTACACAGCCAGGCCCACCGGATGCTCGACGACGAGAGCGCCGCGGACCTGGTGACCAGGGAGGTCTTCGGGTACGTGTGGGAGAACCCCGACGCCTACGACCCCAAGCAGGGCTCGATGCGGTCCTGGGTCGCCCGGCTCACCCACCGCCAGTCCGTGCGCCGGCTCCGCAGCACCGCCGACGCGGCGGCCCGCGAGGACGCGGAGGACGGCGAGGCCCGCGCGGATCCGGCCGAGCTGGAGGAGCGGGTGCGCCGGGCCACCGCGGCGGCCCGTGCCGACTACATCGTCGCCTCCATGCCCGCCCCGCTGCGGGCGGCGCTGGAGCTCGCGTACATACAGCGCCGGGACTACCGGCAGACCGCGGCCGACCTCGGCGTCACGGAGGACGAGGCCAGGCGCCGGCTTCGACTCGGCCTCCAGCTGCTCTCCACCGCCCATACCCGGCCCCTTGAGGACACCTCACCGCCCGGATACGGGCGGCGGCTGTGACCGACGACGGAGAAGGACCCGCCGGTGACGGCCGCGAGCACGGCGGACGGGACGACGAGGTGCGTGGCGCCCGTCGGATACCGGGCCCGCGGGCCGCGGCGGACGACTTCGACATGGATCACGTGACGCCACCACCACCCGCGCCCCAGCCGGAATCCGTACCGCCGCAGCCGGAACCGGACCAGTCCGGCAACCGGCCGAACCCGCCGCCGAATCCACTGTCGGCCCCGCCGCCGGCCCTGGTGCTCCCGCACCGCGTGCTGAAGGCGCTCCTCGGCGCGTGGGCGCTGTCCGCCTGTTCCACCGAGGAGACCGAGGCCGTGGAGGAGCACCTCACGGAGTGCGCGCCCTGCGCGGACGAGGCACTGCGGCTGCGCGACGCGGTCGGGCTGCTGCACACCGACGGCAGCCTGGACCTCGATCCGCTGCTCAGGACCCGGGTGCTGGACAACTGCCTGAGCCGACGGCCGGCCCAGATCCCGGTGCCCGACTGGGCGGCGCCGTACGACGCGGAGACCGCCCGCCTCGACGCACTGCTGCGTGACATCGGCACCTCCGAGTGGCACGCCCCGGTGCGGCTGAAGTGGTTCGAGGGCGAGCGCCTGGCCCACCGCAAGACGACGGTCGCCGGGGTGATCGGTCACCTGCTGACGGTCGACGGGCTGGTCAGCACCGCTCTCGGACTCGACGACCCGCTCGCCGACAGTGTCCCGGGCGCCCCGCGCCGGGGCCCGGGACCGGTCCTCGCGCCGACCGCCCGTACCGAGAGGTACTGGTCGGCCGCGCGGCTGCCGCCGACCCGTGCCGTCCGTGAGCCGTGGCGCGAGCAGAGCCACACGCTCATCCGCACGGTGTCGTTCGCGGGCCGCGGCGTCTCGGACCTCTCGGTCTCCTACGGCGATTTCGCGCTGCCGTTGCAGGACGCCCTGGTGGACCGCGCGTTCGAGTGCTGGGTGCACGGCGGCGATATCGCGAGGGCGGTGGACTACCCGTACGAGACGCCCTCCGCGGCCCACCTCAACCGGATGATCGATCTGGCGGTCCGGATGCTGCCCGCCGCGCTGGCCGGACGGCGACGGGCCGGGCTCGCGGGTCCGGCCCGCGATCTGGTGATGGCAGGTGCCCCGGGCCGCTCGCTCCACCTGGAGGTCGAGGGCCTGGGCGGTGGCGACTGGTACATCGCGCTGGACTCACCGGCGGCGGTCGGCTCCCCCGACCACACGGTGGCGCAGGTCGCGCTGGACGGCGCCGAGTTCTGCGAGCTGCTCGCGGGCCACGTACCGCCGGTGGAGACGGCGGCCGGTCAGCGCGGTGACCGTGAGGCGATCGAGGACGTGCTCTACGCGGCGGCCTCGCTCAGCAGACTGTGAGCCGGGCCCGGCAGTTGAGCGACGGCGCCAGGACGACAGGCCCTAGGGGAAGACCACCGTGCGGCGGCCGTTGAGCAGGATGCGCCGCTCCGCGTGCCACTTCACCGCGCGCGCCAGGGCCCGGCACTCCACATCGCGTCCGATGGCGACGAGCTGGTCCGGCGTGACGCCGTGGCTCACCCGCTCCACCTCCTGCTCGATGATCGGCCCCTCGTCGAGGTCGGCCGTCACGTAGTGCGCGGTGGCGCCGATCAGCTTCACGCCACGGGCGTGCGCCTGGTGGTACGGCTTGGCGCCCTTGAAGCTCGGCAGGAAGGAGTGGTGGATGTTGATGATCCGGCCGCTCAGCTGCTTGCAGAGGTCGTCGGAGAGGACCTGCATGTAGCGGGCCAGCACGACCAGCTCCACGTCCTCCTCACGGACCAGCTCCAGCAGCCGCGCCTCGGCTTCCGCCTTGTTGTCCCTGGTCACCGGGATGTGCCGGAACGGGATGTCGTACGAGGCGACGAGCTCGGCGAAGTCCGTGTGGTTGGAGACGACCGCCGCGATCTCGACCGGCAGTGCCCCGGTCCGGGAGCGGAACAGCAGGTCGTTCAGGCAGTGGCCGAACTTGCTGACCATGAGCACGATCCGCATCCGGTCGGAGGAGCGGTGGATCTGCCACTCCATCCGGAAGGAGTCACCGATCGCGGCGAAGCTCGCCCGCAGCTTCTCCGCGGTCACCGGGCTGTCCGCGGAGAAGTGGACCCGCATGAAGAACAGACCCGTGTCGTGGTCCCCGAACTGCTGGCTGTCCTCGATATTGCAGCCGGTCATGAAGAGATAGCTCGACACGGCGTGCACGATGCCCTTTTTGTCGGGGCACGAGAGCGTGAGGACGTACTGCTCGGGGACGGTGTCAGCAGGCTGCGGCGCGGTCATTCCCGTAGGGTGCCACACCGCCCGGATCTCAGGCCGTTCTGGTCATGATGCGGAGCACGTCCAGCGAGCGCGGCGGTACGTCCGGGTCCTCGCCGTCGTTCGAGGCGAGCAGCACATGGGCCTCGCGGGCGGCCCGGACGGCTTCCGGCCAGCCGTGGTGCTCCAGGTACGCGGAGACAGGGGCGTCCGCGCCGACCTGGTGCATGATGCGCAGCACCCGCAGCACGGCGACGTCCACGAGGGCGGCCTCTCCGGAGTCCCGGAAGACCGTGCCGACGTACTTCTCGGCGGACCAGTTGTCGAGCCAGGTGTCCTCGACCAGGCGGTACACGGCGTCGGTGACGTCGCCGTATCCCTCCCGGCCGGCCAGCCAGCACTCGTGGTGGAAGACGGGGTCGGAGAGCATGTGCAGCGCCGAGCGCACGTTGCTGCGCCAGCGCCACCACGGAATGTCGTTGAGCGGCATGCCGCCCATGGTGGAGGAGCGACGGCCGCGACGGGAAGTGTTCTCGGAACCTTGCTGCACAGCTGTCGATCGTACGTTCCCTTTCCGGCCTCCCGTGCGGCCCCCTGTAATTCACCCGGATGTCACCGAGCGTTGAACGGACCACACTGCGGCGTTACCCGGGGCCGGGAAGGGTCAGGGCCCATGACCGGACGGCAGCGCCCCACTCTTCCCCGCCCTATCAGGCCGCTCATCGGCACAGTGGCGGCAGGGGCCCTGCTGATGACCGGCTGCGGTGTGCTCCCTGGGGCCTCGGGGGACTCCAGGGAGCCCGTCACCGTCGTCACCTGGGCGCCGAGCGGCGCCTCCGGCCCGGACAGCGCCGACATGGCGGGCATGACCGCCATGGCGCAGACGTACGCGCGCTGGATCAACGGCAGCGGCGGGATCGACGGCCACAAGCTGCGCGTCGTCACCTGCGACGAGCAGGACACCTCGATCGGCGCGGGCCGCTGCGCCCGCCGGGCCGTCGAGGAGAAGGCGGTCGCGGTCGTCGGCTCGTACAGCCGGTACGGGCGGGCGTTCATGGCACCGCTGGAGGTGGCCGGGATTCCGTACATCGGCGGCTACGGCGCCTCCGAGGAGGAGTTCCGCAGCTATATGTCCTACCCGGTGACCGGCGGGCAGTTCGCGCTGCTGGCGGGCAACGCCAAGCAGCTGGCCCGTGGTTGCGAGCGGGTCTCGCTGGTGCGGCCGGACACGCTGGGCGGCGACGGGCAGTCCTGGCTCCTGAAGACCGGCCTCACCGAGGCCCGCCGGCCCGCGCCCGCCGACATCCGGGCGTCGGAGACGGCCACTTCCTACGACAGCGCGGCCGGGCAGGCACTCGCCGGGGCGGGCGCGGCCGGCGGCTGCGTGACCGCCGTACTGGGCGACCGCACCGAGACGTTCTTCGACTCCTTCCGGCGGCTGGCCCCGGCGGCCGCGGCGGTCAGCATCTCCTCGGTGCTCGGCAGCGTGGGCCAGCCGCTCATCGACCGCACGGGCGGCCGCGACAGCCCGTTCGAGGGCGCGTACGTCACCGGCTGGTACCCGGACGCGGGCGACGCCCGCTGGAACCGGATGCGGCAGGTGATCCGCGAGCACGCCTTCGGCGACAACCGGATCGACCCGGACGACACGGGGGTGCAGACCACCTGGATCGCCTATACCGCGCTGAAGTCGATCGTCGAGTCGCTGGACGAGCCGGTGATCACCGCGGGGAAGGTCACCAAGGCCCTCAACAAGGGCATCCGGGTCGACACCGGCGGCCTCACCCCCGAACTGCGCTGGCGCTACGAGGACATGATCGGCTCGGACTCGTACCCGCGCATCGTCAACAGCAAGGTGACGTTCCAGGTGGTGCGCGACGGCAAGCTGGTCGCCGACAAGAAGGGCTTCGTCGACGTGACGAAGACCCTGTCGGACGCGAGCGCGACCGGCTGAGACGGGCGGAGGGGCGCCCGTCCCCCGAGCCGGTCGCCGGGCTCAGAGCGCGGTCGCCTCGCGCTCGGTCAGGCCGTACTTCTTCGCGATGGTGTTCCACAGCTTGGACGCCTCGCGCTTGGCCTTGCTCGCCTCGCCGCTCTGCGCGTTGGCCGCCTGCGTCTGCGGGGTCGTACGGGCCTTGCCGTGCTTGCAGACCTTCTTGCTCTTGGCCTGCGCGGCCCAGGCGGCGTAGTGGTCGTCGGCGGACGCGGAGGCCTGCCAGGCCTTGGTGAGCGAGGCGGTCAGCTCGCCGTTGTTCGGCAGCTTGTCGACCGAGAGGCCCTTGAGCCGGGTGACCAGGTCGCGGCGCTGCTGGGCGGCGCCCTTGAGGTCCGACACGGCCTTGTCGAGGTTGGTGCAGGTCTTGGTCTTCTCGACGGCGCCGATGACGGCGGCCCGGCTGTTGTTGCTGTCGGCGAGCAGCTTGTCGAGCGCTTCCGCCTGCGGCTTCGCCGGGTCGGGCGCGGCCTTGCTGGAGGGCTGGGCGGCGGGTGAACTCGCCGAGGCCACCGGCTCCTTGCTGTCCTTGTCGTCGTCGCCACCGCTCAGCAGCGCACCGGCGCCGAGCCCGATCACCGCACAGCCGACGACGACCGCGGCGATCAGCGGGACGTGCGCGGGCCGCTTGCGCCGCTCCTCGCGCCCGTCACCCGCCGACCCGTCCTCCGGACCGTTGTACGGGGGCGGCGGCTGCTGGTACGACTGCTGGGGCTGCGGGGGGCCCTGGTACTGCGGGGACTGCTGCCCGGGGTCGAACCGGGGCATCTGCTGCGTCGCTCCCGCGGGCTCGTCGCTGCGGAAGAGGTTGTCGAACTCGGCGGGCGGCGGCCGCTCGCCGGGCGTGCCCGGTCTGATCCCGTACGGGGCTCCACCGGGCACCGGGGGTATGTACTGGGTCGCGTCGGCGTCCTGGCCGCCCTGCGGGGGCTGCTGGTACGCCTGCGACCGGCCCTGGCCCAGGTACTGGGTCGACTCCGCGGGGTTCTCCGGCGGCAGCCCGCCCGGCGCGGGGCCGGAGGGCACCGGAGCGATGTACTGCGTGGCGTCCGAGTCCCCGCCCGTGTTCATGCCCATGCCCGGTACGGCCTCGGGGGGCAACGGCTGGGCGTACGGGCCCTGCGGCTGGGCGGGCGGCAGCGGCTGCGGCTGGCCGTAGGAGGATCCCTGGTGGCCCTGCTGACCCTGCCCGTACTGGCCCTGGCCGTACGCCGGGTTCTGCTGCTGCCCCTGGTCGTACTGCCCGTGCTGCTGCCCGTACGCGGGTCCGCCGCCCTGCTGCCCGTACTGGCCCTGCGACGCGGCGTCCTGGTGCGGCGCCTGCGGCCCCCAGGGCTGGCCCCACGGCTGGCCCTCCGCCGGGGCGGGCTGGTTCGCCGGCGCCCCCGGCGTCCAGGGCTCGCCGCCACCCGCGGGCAGCACGACACCCTCGTGTGCGGGTCGTACAGCAGGGAGCTGCTGCTCGTCGCCCTGTCCGCTCTGTGTCACCGGGACTCCTACGTGTGAACCTATGGAATCGTCGGCTCACGCTACCGGGTGCCGGCCGCCCTTCGCCAAGCGCGTGAGGTCGCTCACCACCCCTTCACAGCGGCTGTAACGCTCAGCGGCCTTAAGACGCAGTTAATGGGGTCGGCCGGCCCGATCGTCCCGATTCGGACACCGTGGCGGGTTCCGGCCGCACCCTCCGTTCATGCCGCCTGGAGCTCCAGCCGGGCCCCGAACTCCCGTACCGCGGGCTCGTCCCCGTACGGCACCAGCCGTTGCTGGAGGTCCTCCAGATACTCCGCGCCCCGGCTGGAGCGCACCGAGCCGAGCAGCTCCATCGCCCGCGTCCCGGTGTGGCAGGCCTGCTCCACCTCGCGCAGCTGCACCTGAGCCGTGGCCAGCAGCGCCAGGCCGATGCCCCGGCGGCGGGCCCGGGACTCCGGGTGGCCGTCCAGGGACTCCTTCGCCCGGCGCGCGGCGGACTCCGCCTGGCCGAGATCGCGGTGACAGTGCGCCAGTTCGTCGGCCAGGTAGGCGTGGTCGAAGTGCGCGATCCAGTCGGGATCGTCACCGCTGTCCGGGTCCGCGCGGTCCAGGGCCGCCTGCGCCAGGCTCGCCACGGAACGGCAGGTGCCGGCGTCCCCGAGGAGGGCGTGGCCGCGTGCCTCCGCGGCGTAGAACATCGCCTCCGCCCTCGGCGTGACCCGTCCGCGCGCACCCTCCTGCGCGGCCCTGGCCAGTTGGGCGATCTCGCGCGGATTGCCGAGCTGGGCCGCGAGATGGCTCATCGACGCGGCCAGCACATAGCCGCCGTAGGCGCGGTCACCGGCCGCCTGGGCGAGGCGCAGCGCCTGGATGTAGTAGCGCTGGGCGAGCCCCGGCTGACCCGTGTCGATCGCCATGTACCCGGCGAGTTCGGTGAGTCGCGCGACCGCCGCGAACAGCTGCCGCCCGGTCGATTCGCGGTACGCGCCGGAAAGCAGCCCGGAGACCACGCTGTTGAGGTAGTGCACCAGGACGGGCCGCACATGGCCGCTGCCGAACCGGTGGTCGAGGTCGACCAGCGCGGCCGTCATCGCCCGCACCGCCTCCACGTCCGGCATGCCGACCCGGGCCCCGGCCGCCCGTGCGACCTGCGGGTCCGCACCGCTGATCAGCCAGTCCCGGCTGGGCTCGACCAGTGCGGAGGAGGCCACCGCAGAGCCGGTGAGGAAGTCCCGGCGGCCGACGTCGCTGCGCCAGAGCTCGCAGACCTGCTCGATCGCCCCGATCACCGTCGGGGCGAACTGGAGGCCCACACCGGAGGCGAGGTTCTTGCCGTTGGCCATCCCGATCTCGTCGATCGTGACGGTACGGCCGAGCTTGCGGCCGAGTGCTTCCGCGATGATTCCCGGCGCCCTGCCGCGCGGCTGCTGTCCGCGCAGCCAGCGGGCGACCGAGGTCTTGTCGTATCGGAGGTCGAGGCCGCGTTCGGCACCGACCATGTTGACGCGGCGGGCCAGGCCCGCGTTGGAGCATCCGGCTTCCTGAATGAGCGCTTGCAGCCGTTCGTTCGGCTGGCGTGCGACGAGAGGCCTGGCTGCCATGTTTGTCCCCCTGAGGCCGCGGTGATGGTTGCGGGATCACTGCCCGACATATGCCTGAGAAATGCGCCGATTCATCGTGTTGGTCACTTTCACGACGTCTTGCATCTTTCGTCACAGCAAGCGCTCTAAGATGCGAGTCGAACTGTGCCGGAATTCCCGTATCTGGTTACCCCTCCTTCGCCGTGACGCCTACCGCGCGCCCCCGTCCATGCATCGATGCGCCCCGTATGCGGGAGCGGAACGGCCCCCAACCGCGCACGTCACGCCCGTAACCCCAGGTGGTGGCGGGAGTTGTGCTGTGCGTGGAAGAGCCCATCGGAGTCATGGAAGCCGCGCCGGTCCCCCAGCAGCGTGCGGAGCCGCTGCTCGACGCCGCCGTGCGGTACGCGGACGAGCGCAACTGGGACGTGTGCCCCGGCACCTGGCTGGAGCCGGCCGACGGGGTGGAGCGGTGCTCGTGCGGCGAGGGCCGGTGCGCGGCTCCCGGCGCGCACCCCACCCAGGCCGACTGGGCGGGCCTGGCCACCGGCAGTGGTGCGGCGGCGCGCCGGATGTGGGAGCGGCAGCCCCGGGCGTCCATCCTGCTGCCGACCGGCCGCACCTTCGACGCGATCGACGTACCGGAGTCGGCCGGATTCCTGGCGCTCGCCCGGATGGAGCGCCTCAGCCTGCCGCTGGGCCCGGTCACCCGCGCCCCCGACCGCCGGATGCAGTTCTTCGTACTGCCGGGCGCCGCCGCCAAGGCCGACGCGCTGGTACAGCGGCTGGGCTGGAGCGCCCCCGCGATCGGGCTGCGAAGCTGCGGCGAGGGCCAGTACGTGACGGCGCCGCCGACCCGGGTCGGCGGGAGCGGCTCCGTGCAGTGGGCGCGCCGCCCCACCACCGCGAACCGCTGGCTGCCCGAGGTGGAGGAGCTGATCAGCCCGCTCGCCTACGCCTGCGGCCGGGAAGCGGCTGACGCGCGGACCCGCCGGACGTAGCCCGCCTTTCGTAGGGTGGCCCCCACACACGGGGACTTCGAAGGGCGTGCACCATGCCGGACCGGCACGATACGGACAGGACAGAGCAGACAGCGCAGACGGCGCGGACGGCCGAAGCGGACTCGCCGCGGGTGGCACCGCCCGCGGTGCGCGTGGAGGGGCTCTGGAAACGGTTCGGGGAGCAGACGGCGGTGGCCGGAATCGATCTGGAGCTGCCCGCGGGCAAGTTCATCGGTCTGGTCGGCCCCAACGGCGCGGGCAAGACCACCACCCTGTCCATGGTCACCGGGCTGCTCCGCCCCGACATGGGCCGGATCGAGGTCGGCGGCCGGGACGTCTGGCGCGATCCGGTCGAGGTGAAGTCCCGGATCGGTGTGCTGCCCGAGGGCCTGCGGCTCTTCGAGCGCCTCTCTGGACGTGAACTGCTCGGCTACACCGGCCGGTTGCGCGGGCTGCCGGGGCCCGAGACGGACAGCCGGGCCACCCAGCTACTGGACGTACTCGACCTGGCGGGCGCCCAGCACAAGCTGGTCGTCGACTACTCGACCGGCATGCGGAAGAAGATCGGGCTCGCGGCGGCGCTGCTGCACAACCCCGAAGTGCTCTTCCTGGACGAGCCGTTCGAGGGCGTCGACCCGGTCTCCGCGCAGACCATCCGCAAGGTGCTGGAGCGCTACACCCGCTCCGGGGCGACCGTCATCTTCTCCAGCCATGTGATGGAGCTCGTCGAGTCGCTGTGCGACTGGGTGGCCGTGATGGCGGCCGGCAGCATCAGGGCCCAGGGCACTCTGGCGCAGGTGCGCGGGGAGGCGCCCAGCCTCCAGGACGCGTTCCTGGAGCTCGTCGGCGCGGGCGGCCGGGACGACGGCGACGCCCTGGACTGGCTGGGCGGTGCCCGATGAGCGTGCTGGACGCCCCGGCGGGATCCGGGCCCCGGACGGACGCCGCGGGCGCCATGGGCGGTACGGCCCTGGTCCCGGTCTTCGTCCGGCTGAAGCTGTCGCTGCTGCGCAACGGGCTGCGGCAGTCCTCCGGGCGGCGGGCCGCGTACATCACGTCCGTCGTCGTCACCCTGCTGATCGCCGCGGGCCAGCTCATCGCGCTGCTCGCGCTGCGCGGCAACGCCCACGCGGAATCGCTCGTGGTCCTGCTGGCCGAGGTGGTGGCGCTCGGCTGGGCCGTGATGCCGCTGTTCTTCTCCGACGGGGACGAGACCCTCGACCCGAGCCGTCTGGTGATGCTGCCGCTGCGGCCGAGGCCCCTGATCACCGCGCTGCTGACGTCCTCGCTGGTCGGCATCGGCCCGCTGTTCACGCTCTGCCTGACCACCGGTTCGGTGATCGCGCTGGCCCACGGTGCGGGCGCGACGGTGTTCGCGGTGCTGGCCGCCCCGCTCACCCTGCTGGTCTGCGTGGCGCTGGCGCGGACCGTCGCCACGGCCAACAGCCGGCTGCTGACGTCCCGCAAGGGCCGCGATCTGGCGGTCCTCAGCGGCCTGGTGATCGCCGTGGGCATCCAGGCCGTCAACTTCGGCGCGCAGCGGCTCGGCCAGGCCGGCGGCCTCTCCGCGCTGGACCCGGCGGCGGAGGTGGTGCGCTGGCTGCCGCCCGCTTCGGCCATCGGCTCCGTGCACTCCGCGTCCCAGGGCTCGTACGGCCGGGCCACCGTTCAGCTGCTGCTCTCCGTGGCGGCGCTGGCCCTGCTGGTGTGGCTGTGGCAGCGCAGCCTGGTGAAGCTGATGACCGCGCCGGACGGCTCGACGCTCGCCGCGGCCGAACCGAACCGGAAGAAGTCCGGCTCGCGCGGCTCCGGGGTCTGGGCGCTGCTCCCGGAGGGGCGCACCGGCCCGGTGATGCAGCGCAGCCTGCGCTACGTCGCCCGGGACCCGAAGACCAAGGCGGCGTGGGTGACGGCGCTGGCGATCGGGCTGATCGTGCCGCTGCTCAACGCCTTGCAGGGCACCGGCTCCGTCTACTTCGCCTGCTTCGCCGCCGGGATGCTCGGCATCCAGATGTACAACCAGTTCGGGCAGGACACCTCCGCGTTCTGGATGGTGGCCATGACGATCTCCTCGACCCGGGACGCGTACCTGGAGGTGCGGGCGCGGGCGCTGGCCCTGCTGCTGATCACCCTTCCGTACACGATCCTGGTGACGGTGCTGACCTGTGCGCTGCTCGGGGACTGGCAGCAGCTGCCTGGGGTCATGGGGCTGTCGTTCGCGCTGCTGGGCGCGATGCTGGCGACGGGCGCGGTGGCCTCCGCGAATCTGCCGTACTCGATCCCGCAGGACGGCGCGTTCAAGAACGTGGCGCCCGGGCAGGCCGGGCTCGCCTGGATGTCGATCTTCGGCGGCATGGTCTCCGCGGCGCTGCTGTGCGCCCCGGTGATCGCGGCGACGATCTGGCTGCGGGTCGCGGGTGCGCAGGAGTGGCTGTGGGTGCTGCTGCCGGCGGGTGCGGTGTACGGGGCGCTGCTCGCCTGGGCCGGGCTGCGGGTGGCGGCGCCCCGGACCGCGGACCGGCTGCCGGAGATCCTGGCGGCGGTCAGCAAGGGGTGACGAGGGGCGGGTGCCGGGGCGGGGGCGGGCGGAAGCGTTACGGAGCCACCGGCTCCCGCTCGTCCCGGTCGTCCCTGTCGTCGCGGTCGTCCCTGTCGTCGCGGTCGTCCTCTGCCAGCTGGTCCAGGAAGGGTTCGACCGCGGACCGCCAGCCCTCCGGCTGGTCGTAGTGGACGAGGTGTCCGGCGTCGGCCACCTCCGCGTACTGCCCGCGCGGCAGCACCCGGACCATCTCCTGGGCCTCCGCCCGGCCCAGCTCGCCGTCCAGCCCCCGGAGCACCAGGGTCGGGCAGCCGACCTGGGCCAGCTCCTCCCAGTGCGCCTCGAACACCCAGGTGGCGCGGGACTGGAGCATCTGGCGGCGGGAGAAGACGGGCCGCCAGCCGTCGGCGCTCTCGGCCATCACCTCGGCGAAGAACTCGCCGCGCGAGGGGCTGGGCCGCTCCACCCAGGGGTCGTCCTCGCCGAACCACTTCCGTACGTCGGACAGCGTCGCGAACGGCACCGGCCAGGACGTGAACCAGTCCTCCCACTCCCGCTGCGAGGCCGCCCCGAGCGCGGAGGCCCGCATGTCGCAGATGACCAGGGCCCGGACGAGGTCGGGGCGCTTGGCCGCGAGCTGCCAGGCGGTGAGCGCTCCCATGGCGTGCCCGACGAGGGTCACGGGGCCGAGGTCGAGCTGTTCGATCGCCGCCTCCGCGTCTGCGACGTAGGCGTCGCGCGTGTACGGGCCCTCGGCGGGCTTCTCGCTGCGGCCGTGGCCCCGCTGGTCGAGGCCGACCGCGCGGTGCCGCTCGGCGAGCCAGCGGGTGGTGGAGGCCCAGTGCGAGGCCCGGCCCATCAGCCCGTGGAGCAATAAGACACCGGGGGCGCGTTCGCTCTCCGCGCGCTCCTTGGGCGGATCCGCGAACTCCCAGGCCGCGAGGCGTACGCCGTCGGTTCCGGTTACATCGATGCGCCGCACCATAGTTCTGGCACCCCCTTCTGGTCCCTCGATCACCGTGTGGTCGCGTACCAGCAGACTATCGAACTCTTATTCGAAAACTGGGTTCCGGCACGCAACACCGCTCGTTCGAGTGACCGCTTCCAAGGATTGACGTCGGCCGGGGAGGGGAGGTTTTCTCCGGGAGGCGGGCCACTCGGGGATGAGGGCCCGCAGGGACCGACCTGAAGAGCTCGGGGCTCCAGGTCGGAAGCAGGGGAGGACAGGCCCCGGTGCCGTGAGGCGCCGGGGCCATCCGCCGTTCACGGGGCCCCTGACCGGGGCCGGAAGCGGCCGTGGACGCGCGTCCCCTCCGGTGCGCAGGCCCGTGCGCAGGCCTGTACGCAGGCCCGGGCGCGGGCCGGACACGCACAGACGACGGGCGCATACCCTGCTCCCCTCCCCGGCCGCGCGGCCGGGCGGCGGACACTCTCAGGTAATCCCACCGGCACAGCCTGGCACGCGATCCCTCCGGGCGCTGCTGTTCCGTACGGAAAAACGGAAGTGGAGGGATTGTGGAGGGGTTGGGGAGCTGAGGAGTCAGCGCTTGGCCACGAAGACGTGCGACGCCACCTCTGAATCCAGCTCCGCCGCCTCTCCGCTGCTGCCGACCAGCACCCCGCCGGGCGACTCCGTCACGCTGACCACGGAACCGGGCTGCACGCCCGCCCGCCGCAGCGTGTACATCAGCTGGGCGTCCGTCTGGATCGGCTCACCGATCCGGCGGACCACCACGGTCTTGCCCTCGGCGCCCGGGTCGAGATCCGAGAGGCTCACCATGCCCTCGTCGAGGAACGGATCGGCCTCGGCCTTCTCGCCCAGCTCCTCCAGACCGGGGATCGGATTCCCGTACGGGGACTCCGTCGGGTGGCGCAGCAGCTCCAGCACCCGCCGCTCCACGGCCTCGCTCATCACGTGTTCCCACCGACAGGCCTCTGCGTGGACCTGCTCCCACTCCAGGCCGATCACGTCGACCAGCAGGCACTCCGCGAGCCGGTGCTTGCGCATCACCCGGGTCGCCAGCCGGCGCCCTTCGTCCGTCAGCTCCAGATGGCGGTCGCCCGCGACCTGAACCAGGCCGTCGCGCTCCATGCGGGCCACCGTCTGGCTGACCGTCGGACCGCTCTGGTCCAGCCGTTCCGCGATCCGGGCGCGCATGGGGACCACGCCTTCCTCTTCAAGTTCGAGGATGGTGCGGAGATACATCTCCGTTGTGTCGATCAGTCCGGACATTCGTGCCCCTCGATGCAATCGTGCGCTGGCCCTCACCCAATTCTGACGCATACCGCTGACAACCGTGCCTCGTCGGTCCGATGAGGCCCATCGGGCCCGGCCGCGCGGGCCCCGTGCGGTATTGACATGTCACTGGTCCAGACCGCAACGTGATCGGCGGTACGGACGCCCCTGGTCACCTCCACCCCGCCGGAAAGGCCCTCCTCAGATGAGCGAAAGCAAGCTGGCCGGTCAGTTCTTCGACGCAGCGATCGGCCTGCTGGAGCGGGTGCGCGACGAGGAGTCCGGCAACATCGCGGCAGCCGGTGCGGCCATCGCGGACACCGTGGAGGCCGGGGGCCGGCTCTTCGCCTTCGGCGCCGGGCACTCCTCGCTCGCCGCCCAGGACGTCGTCTACCGCGCGGGCGGCCTCGCCCTGATGAACCTGATGGCCGTCCCCGGCGCCCTCGGGGTCGACGTCATGCCGGCGACCCTGGGCTCCGCGCTGGAGCGGGTCGACGGCCTCGCGGGCGCGGTCCTCGACTCCAGCCCCGCGAAGCCGGGCGACGTGCTGGTGATCATCTCGCTGTCCGGGCGCAACGCGCTGCCGGTGGAGATGGCGATGAACGCGCGTGCGCTGGGCCTGAAGGTCATCGGCGTCACCTCGGTCGCGTACGCGGACGGCACCCGGTCCCGGCACAGCTCGGGCGGCTTCCTGCGCGACCACTGCGACATCGTGCTGGACAGCAAGATCGCGATCGGTGACGCGGAACTGAACGTGGACGGCATCGAGGCGCCGTTCGCGCCCGCCTCCACGGTGGTCACCAGTGCGGTGATGCAGGCGATGATGGCGGCGGCCGCGGAGCGGCTGCTGGAGCGGGGCGTGGAGCCGCCGTTGCTGCGGTCCGGGAACGTCGACGGCGGCCATGAGTGGAACGGGCGCGTGATGGCGCAGTACGCGGACCGGATCTTCTACCGGCACTGAACCGCCCGGCGGCGGGTGAGCGGGGCCGTCGGCGGACGGGGCCCGCGCGTCCTCAGCCGCCGGACGGGCCGGAAGTGCCGGAGTCGGCGGCCCTCAGCGCCTCGTACAGGTCCACCGACGCCGCGACGCGGTCCGCCACGCTCTCCGCGTACACCGCGTCCGGGCGTTCGAAGGCGGCGCGGTGGGCCGAGCGCAGGAACGTCACCACGCCCAGCGTCCGGCCCCGGCTCCGCAGCACCGCGCACAGGGCGTGCACCGAGTCGGCCGGCCACTGCCGCCCGGCCGCCCACTCCCCCGCCTCCCCGGCCCCCGCCGTGGCCCGTACCGAGCCCGTGCGGTCCACCGCCTGGAGGGCGGGGTGGCCGGGTACGTACCGGAGCGGGATGCCGCCACCGGCCACCGGCAGGCACGGGCCCGGCGCGTCCGACGGCGTCGCGGCGGCGCGGACCAGCCGGTCCCCCGCCACCAGGTCGATCAGCGCGTGGTCCGCGAAGCCCGCGAGCGCGTAGTCGAGCGAGGTGGTCGCCGCCTCCATCGGGTCCTCGCACTCGGCCGCGGAGTGCGAGGCCCGGTGCAGCTGGTTCGACCGGAAGCGCGCCCGGTCCGCGTCCTGGGCGGCCAGCTTCGCCGCCGTGATGTCCTGGAACAGCCAGCCGACGCCGAGCGGCACCGGTTCCTCCGCGAGCGGCGAGGCCAGCCGCACGAAGCCGCTGCGCCAGCAGCGCCGACGGCTGCCCTCCGCCGTCCGCAGCGTCACCCACAGCTCGACGGGGGCGGGCGGGTCCCCGGCGGCCAGCACGTGCTGGAGCGCGCCCTCCAGGTCCTCGACGCCCTGCACGATCAGCTCGCCCAGCGGCCGTCCCAGCAGGGCCGTGCGGCCGCCGCCCAGCGCGCGGGCGGCGTGGGCGTTGACGACGGTCGGCCGCAGGTCCACATCGACGAGGACCACCCCCCACGACGCGTCCTCGAACAGCGCCTCGCTCAGCGCGATGGCCCGCTCCAGATCGATCTGCGCGTGCACCTCGCTGAACGCGCAGTACACCCCGGCGGGCTTCCCGTCCGCGCCGCGCACCCCGGCCGACTGCGTCCGCACCAGCACCCGGCCGCCGTCCTTGCGCAGCAGCGCGAACTCGTGCACCTGCCGCCCCGGCCCGTCCATGACGGCCATCAGCCGCCCCTGGACCTCGCCCGCGTCCGCCCGCCGCACCGCCCATCCGGCGAATCCGGGCTTCCCGACGGCCTCCGCCGCGGACCAGCCGAGAATCCGCTCGGCCTCGCGGTTCCAGTGGGTGACGGTGCCGTCCGCGTCGAAGGCGCAGAGCGCGGCGTCCATCCCGTCGAGCAGGGCCGCCAGCAGCTCGGAGCCGGGAATCGCCGCCGGCCCGTCCACCTGCGCCTCCGGGGGTCCCGGCCGCCCCTCCGGGCCTTCCTCGGGCCCGAGAGCGTCGGTGGTTCCGCTGCTCCTGGAAGCACTCATCCCCGTACCCCCTGCAGGACGTGTCCGGCATTACCGCACGTCACACCATTGAACTCGAACGTGACCCAGCACACAGCGACTTCACCGAAATCAGTGGCCCGTTAATTCGGTTGTGCGGCCCCGGAGCGGTTCCTAGGCTGTGGGTACACAGGAAAGGAGGTGTTCCGGAAGTGATTTCTTTTCGGACTCGTGAGGTGACTGCGGGCTGACGCCCGTCGTCGCACTCTTCGAAGTGCAGGCCGGACGCCGGCCAATCCCAAGCAGTCGCCGACCCGCAGGCTCGCCGGTCAGTCCGGCCGGCCCCTCCGCGAGGAGGGTCCAGAGCCTGCGGGTTTCTGCGTCTTCAGGGGCGGCGTCCTACGGGCTCAGCCGCTCGACGCGCCACCCGGCCCCGCTGCCGGCCGCCCCGTCCGCGTCCTCGCGTACGTAGCGCAGCCGGTCGTGCAGCCGGTTCTCGTGGCCCTGCCAGAACTCGATGGTGGCCGGGACGACCCGGAAGCCGCCCCAGTGCGGGGGCGCCGGAATCCGTTCGCCCTCCGGGTAGCGGGCCGACAGCTCCTCGTAGCGCCGCACCAGCTCCTCGCGGGAGCCGATCACCGAGGACTGTTCGCTCGCCCAGGCGCCGAGCTGGGAGCCGTGCGGGCGGGTACGGAAGTAGGCGGCCGTCTCCTCGCGGCCGACGCGGGCCGCGCTGCCGGTGACGATGACCTGGCGGGCCAGCGGGTGCCAGGGGAAGAGCAGCGACACGCGCGGGTTGGCGGCCAGTTCGCGGCCCTTGCGGGACTCGTAGTTGGTGAAGAAGACGAAGCCGCGCTCGTCGTACATCTTCAGCAGCACCGTCCGGGAGGACGGCACGCCGTCGGGCGTCGCCGTGGACACCACCATGGCGTTCGGCTCGTGCAGCATGCCGCCTGCGGCGATCTGCCGGAACCAGCGGGCGAACTGCTGCATGGGGTCCGCGGCCAGGCTGTCCTCGGAGAAGCTCTCGGAACGGTACTGCTCGCGCATCGCGGCCGGATCGGTGGTGGAATCGAAGGAGGAATCTGCGGTGGACACACGCTCATCCTGCCGCAGCGGCCGAGTTTGCCCGGCGAGGAGGGCCGTCAACCGTTCCGGGAGCGAACGGGGAGCTGTGCCGGATGTCACGCTTCCCGGTCACGTCGGAACCCGCCAATATCGTGGAGCGAGCCGTTCGCGGCCCGCCCGCAGCCGCCGATCCGAGGGAGCCGCCTGATGTCCGACTTCGTACCCGGACTCGAAGGAGTCGTCGCGTTCGAAACGGAGATCGCCGAACCTGACAAGGAAGGCGGTTCGCTCCGGTACCGAGGGGTCGACATCGAGGATCTCGTCGGCCACGTGTCGTTCGGCAACGTCTGGGGGCTGCTGGTCGACGGGGCGTTCAACCCCGGTCTGCCGCCCGCGGAGCCGTTCCCGATCCCGGTCCACTCCGGTGACATCCGGGTGGACGTGCAGTCCGCGCTGGCGATGCTCGCCCCCGTGTGGGGCCTGAAACCCCTCCTGGACATCGACGAGGAGACCGCGCGCAACAACCTGGCGCGGGCCGCCGTCATGGCGCTCTCGTACGTCGCCCAGTCGGCGCGCGGGCAGGGCGTGCCGATGGTCCCGCAGAGCGAGATCGACAAGGCCGGGTCCGTCGTCGAACGGTTCATGATCCGCTGGCGCGGCGAGCCGGACCCCCGCCATGTGAAGGCCGTGGACGCCTACTGGACGTCCGCCGCCGAGCACGGCATGAACGCCTCCACGTTCACCGCCCGCGTCATCGCCTCCACCGGCGCCGACGTGGCCGCCGCGCTGTCCGGTGCGGTCGGCGCGATGTCGGGCCCGCTGCACGGCGGCGCGCCGTCCCGCGTCCTCGGCATGATCGAGGAGATCGAGCGGACCGGGGACGCCACCGCGTACGTGAAGAAGGCCCTGGACAAGGGCGAACGCCTGATGGGCTTCGGGCACCGCGTCTACCGCGCGGAGGACCCCCGCGCCCGCGTGCTCCGGCGCACGGCGGAGGAGCTGGGCGCGCCGCGCTTCGAGGTGGCGCAGGCGCTGGAGAAGGCCGCGCTGGAGGAGTTGCACGCGCGCCGCCCGGACCGGGTGCTGGCGACGAACGTGGAGTTCTGGGCGGCGATCATGCTGGACTTCGCGGAGGTGCCGGCGCACATGTTCACGTCGATGTTCACGTGTGCCCGTACTGCGGGCTGGTCGGCGCACATCCTGGAGCAGAAGCGGACGGGCCGCCTGGTGCGGCCCTCGGCGACGTACACCGGTCCGGGGACGCGCAGCCCGCGGGAGATCCCGGGATTCGACCAGCTGGCGGACCTGGGCAACTGAGGGGCGGCCGGGGGGCGGCCGGGGCCGCCCGTCGCCGCGCCGCGCCGAGCCGTGCCGCGCCCGTCGCATTCCTGTGGCATGCCTGTGTCATTCCCGACCCATTCTGAGATGCGTCTGCTGAACGCATGGCTGTCGTACGGGGCAGCCCTTATTGCCAGTTAGGTCGAAATGACACACAAGGGACGCATCTTCTTCGCAGCCGCTCTCGCCACCATGGGGCTCGGGCTCACGGCATGCAATGACAGCGACGACTCGTCGTCGGCCAAGGAATCGCCCTCGGCGTCCGCCCCGGCGTCGGCCGATCCGGCGGCGTCCGACTCGGCGGCGGCGGACCCGAGCAGCCCGTCCGCGGACCCCGGCGACGACGGTGCCGCCCCGGCCGGTGACGTCACCGCGCCGGGCACGAAGCTCAAGGTCGGCGAGAAGGCGGTGCTGCCGTTCAAGTACGGGACGGAGAAGAAGGGCACCATCGCCGTGACCGTCACGGCGATCGAGAAGGGCGCGGAGGCCGACATGGCCGGATTCGGCGCGAAGGCGAAGGGCATGACGCCCTACTACATCCGCATGAAGGTGGAGAACGTCGGCGGCACCGACCTCTCGTACTCGTCCCTGAAGCTGCGCGGCGAGCTGGCCGACGGCGGCCCCACGGGCATCGTCCTGATCGGTGACCTGCCGGGCAAGTGCGACAACGAGACCGCGCCGCGTGACTTCGCCAAGAAGGGCGCCTCGTACGAGACCTGCTCGCTCAGCGCCACGAAGACCTCGCCCATCGCGGCCGCCTCGTTCGACGAGGGCGACGCGTACAGCGACAGCCCGGTCCTCTGGACCAGCTGAGCCCGTTCCCACGTCCGCGCGCCGGGCATCTCGTCCCCGACGACATGCCCGGCCGACGGCCGCGGTCGCGGAGGGATCAGAGGATCTCGATCGCCTTTCTAGGAGTTGGACCAGTTCCTGGTGGAGAGCACCAGGAGGTATCCGTCCGGGTCCTGCACGGTCACGCCCCAGGTGTCCCAGTACGGATTGTGCGCGGGCACCCGCTTGCCGCCGTGCTGTTCGAGCCGCTCCACGAGGGAGTCCGGCACCGGTTCGCCGAGGTAGACGACGAGCAGGTCCTCCGGGGTGGGGCGCGGGTCCGTGGGGGCGGCGGGGTCGTGGACGAGTTCGAGGTGCCAGGCCGCGTAGCGGCTATTCCGCCTGCCCGTTCCCGAAGTCGAAGTCCTCCACGAAGTAGCTGTCGTGCCGGATACGGAACTCCTTCAGCTCCTCCGGTCCGCGCCGCGACACCTCCGCGACCTGCTCGAAGTACTCCTCACGCGGGGCGCCCGGAGAGAAGAGCATGAGCATGGACATGGGTTCGTCGGTCACGTTCTTGAAGGCGTGCAGACCGCCGACCGGCACGTACAGGAAGTCGCCCTCGCGGCCGGTGACCCACTTCTCGCCGTTGAAGAGCTCCAGCTCTCCGGAGAGGATGTAGAAGGACTCCGACATCGCCCGGTGGAAATGCGTCTTCGCACCTGCCGATTTCGGCCCCAACACGCCCTTGTACAGACCGAATTCGCCGCCCGTCGATTCCTGCGTGGCGAGGTAGCTGGTCGATCCGCCCGGCGACGAGACCTCCGGCGGGGTGTCGGCCGGCCGGAAGGACGCGTTCACCTCGCCCTCGGCGCCGTGGTAGCGGGGCTCCGGGTACCGCATGTTCTCGATGTACGACATCACGCACTCCCTCTTTCGGCAGGTCCACCGAAAGGATCTCCGCCCGCCCCGCGCTGCCGCATCGGACCCGCGAACGATCCTCGCGGAAACGGGGGCGGAGGTCCGGCGACCTAGGACCCGTCGGAGGTCAGCTCGGGTCGATGGTGTTCAGCATCGCTTCTTCGACGTGGTCGGCGGCGTTGCGGTGGCCGCGCGCGTTGGGGTGCACGAAGGAGAGCTGGTCGGGAAGGGTGACGAAGCCTTCGACCCACTTGGCGTCGTCGCAGACGCTGTGGTCACGGGAGGAGGCGTAGAGGTCGACGAAGCGGGCGGTCTCCTGCGTACCGGTCGAGTCGTCGATGGCCTTGTTGAGGGGCTCCAGGACATCGGTGCGCAGCCAGGCCAGGTCGCCCTGGGCGATCGTGCCGAACTTCGTCAGGTCGCCGAAGGTGCACTTGGAGACGTCCTGGGGGATGACCGTGGGGTAGCCGACGGCCAGGATCTTCGCCTTCGGTGCGCGCTGGTGGAGCACGGTGAGCATCCGGTCGTATTCATGGCGCACGGTCTTCAGCCGGTCCGGGACCTCGGCTGCCAGGGCGTCCTTGCACGGGGTGCCCTTGCCTTCGGCCTCGCCGCCCAGCTGCGCGCACTTGGTGAGGAAGTCGGCGAAACCGAGGGAGTTGCCGCCCACGCCGACGGTGATGACATCTGTGCCCGCGCCCACCGCCTCGGACTGAGGGGGAACCGGAGGGAAGGGGTAGTCCGGGTCCTCGGAGATGGGCGGCAGTTGACGGCCGATCGGGTTCTGGGGCGTGTCGGTGACGTTCGCGATGGTGGCGGCGCCACAGCTGACGTTGGTCAGCTCGAACAGGCTGCCGAGGTCGCGGTCGACGACCTGGGGGTAGGACCGGTCGGTGCGCTCGCATCCGTCGCGCGGGACCTCGAAGGTGTCGCCCGCGGCCCGGATGACTCCGGCGGTGTACGAGTCACCCAGGGCGACCCACTCCAGCTGCCCGGCCGCTGCGGCGGGGTGCGCCGCGGCGAACTGGGCGGGTACGGCGGCGCCTGCGGTGAGAGCTACGGCCGAGCCGAGCAGGGCGAGACGGGTACGGAAGCGTGCCACGACAACTCCAGGGTGGGGTGACAATTCCGCCCGACCATATACGCAGAGTCACGGATCATGGTGGTTATTTCACCGACAGTATCCTTTTGGGGCACTGTCCCACGATGCTCACACCTTTCCCGCGCGTGATCTGGTATCCACGCGACGACCTCCGGAGTCCGGCGGCGATCAGCCCGCCAGTCGGGCGAGGGCCAGCGTGTGCGCCCGGTCGAGGGACTCGGCGGCGGGGCAGGGGACGTCCGGCTGTACGCCGACGCCCTCCCAGTTCGTACCCGAGACGGGGTTGATGGCGCGGCCGAAGGGGATGGTGGCCTCCAGGTGCGGGTGCACGGTCCAGCCCTGGCACGGGTGCGCGCCGCCCCGGGTGCTCTCGCCGACGACCACGGCGCGGCCGAGCTGCTGGAGGTCGTACGCGAGCTCCTCGGCGGCGGAGAAGGTGCTGTCGCTCGTCAGCACGTACAGCGGCTTTGTGCCGCCGAAGCGCGCGCCGGGAACGTGCGGCGGGGTCCAGGACTGCTCGGTGCGCTCGCCGCCGCGCCAGTACATGGTGTTGAGGTGGGTGCGCTCGTCCAGCAGGTAGCCGCAGACGAAGGCGACCGTGTCCGGGTCGCCGCCCCGGTTGCCGCGTAGGTCCACGATCAGCGCCTGTGCGCGGGAGGCCAGGGTGAGGGCGGCGCTCAGGGGCTCTGCGGCCCAGTCCAGCGGGAACAGCATCGGAGCCAGCTCGACCACGGCGACCCCTCCGTCGAGCAGCTGCAACCGGGGTACGCCGCCCAGCGAGGCGTCGAAGTCCCGGCGCATGGCCTCCAGGGTGGCCGCCCCCGCCTTCGGGGGCACCGGCTCGGCGTGGTGCTTCAGCCTCAGGTGCCGGTCGCCGTTGACGGACTGGAGGTCCTCGGTGACCAGACGGGCGAGCTCCTCGGCCTCCTCGACGTCGTACGCGCCCTCGGCCAGGCGTCGTTGGAGCAGGCCCGCTATCTGTTCGGCCGCCTCGGGGAAGACGTATCGCTCGGTCAGGAGCCGGAGCGTCTCGTCGATGACCGGGGCGGGCTGGAGCTTCGTCGATGTCGTCATGGGAGGGAGTACAGCACCTCACTTGCGAAAGCGTCAAAGGTTTTAGACACTTTCTTTATGAGTGATCAGCCTTCCCACTCGCCGCCCCCCGAGGACATCCTGGAGATCGGCGCGCCCCAGCAATTCGCCGCGCTCGCCAACCCGTTGCGGCAGCGGCTGCTCTTCGCCCTGGGGCACCGGCCCGCCACCGTCAGCCGGCTCGCGGCCCAGCTCGACGCGAAGAAGGGCAACGTCGCCCACCACCTCAAGGTTCTCCGCGAAGCCGGGCTCGTCCACATCGCGGAGACCCGCCAGGTCCGGGGCGGCACCGAGCAGTACTTCCAGCGCACGGCCCGTCACATGGTCGTCGCCGAACCGCAGGCGGCCGGCACGGCCGCGATGCTCGCCGCCGTCGCCCAGGAGCTGGACCGCTCCCCCGTCGAACCCCACCTGACCCTGCGCCACCTGCGTCTCACCCCCGCGAAGGCGAGGCAGCTCGGAGAGACTCTGGCCGGACTGGTCGACGACGCCGAGGAGGACGGCGAGGTAGACGGGCAGGAACAGCCCCTGCACGGTGCGCTCGTGGTGCTCTACCAGCAGGCCAGTGAGCCGGACAGTCCATGAAGGCGCGCCCGGCTCACTGGATCAGGCTGGCGTGCGGGTGGTCCGGGGACTCCGGGCAGACGTAGAGCTGGAGATGGTTGCCCTTGGATACCTGGACCCCGGGCGGGTTCGCCGTGCCGGAGAGGTCGAGTCCGGGCAGGTCCTGGTCCGCGTAGGGAATCCAGCTGTGGCCGTCGGGATGCCACTCGTCCGAGGCGATCGTCAGCAGCGGCACCATCCCGGCGCCGCACGTGACGCAGAACTGGTCGTCGGGATCGGTGAGGCCCCACGGGGGACAGCCGCCGACCTTCCAGCCGGGGGCGTCGGACAGCTCCTCCATGTAGTACTCGTGCGGGCCGTCCTCGAAGGACCTGTCCATCGCGACACCGGCCGCCTCCCAGGTCGCCCAGTCCTCCATCTGCCGCTGGGTTCCCTCGTCCAGGGCGAGCATGTTGGGGTACTCGGTGATCTGTTCCGGCGTGAGCAGGCACGGCTCCGGTACGTAGTTGTCGTCGTACTCCTGCACGGTCGGTCTGGGCGGCGCCGCGAGTATCCCGGTTACCTCGGCGGCGGTGCGCCAGACCAGCGCGGTCGGCGGCTTGAGCTCCGGCGGGTGCTCGCAGGGGCACCACAGCACCTGGAGCAGATCGGCCCCGCCGGGCGGGTCCAGCAGGGGTACGTCGCGTACGTACAGCTGGGCCACGGGCAGCATCGCGCTCGGCCCCACGCGCTGCTCGCCCGTCTGCTCGTCGCGCCACTCGTGCCGCTCCTCGCAGTACGGCCACGGCTCGTCGGCGGGCCACAGCAGCGGCCCGCCGACCGAGCTCTCGTGCGGCGACGGGGATCCGGGCCTGGGGTGCAGGCGGACCGCCGTGCGCGCCAGCGGGGCCAGCTGCGGAAAGACCGTGGTCACGTCGATCGGCCGAGGCGGCGTCCTGCGGATGGCGTTCATACGTCGATGCTGCCAGCCGCCTCTGACAACGGGCGCCTGCCGCCGAGGCAGTGCCTCAGCGGCCGACGTGTGCGGTGAACGCGGCCCAGGCGGTGGGCGGCAGGGACAGTTCCGGGCCGTCCGGGTTCTTGGAGTCGCGGACGTGTACGGCGGCGGTGTGCGCGGCGACTTCGACGCAGGCGCCGCCTTCGTCACTGCTGTAGCTGGACTTCTGCCATTCGTAGGCGACTTCGAGGCACTGGCCGCCCTCATCGCTGCTGTAGCTGGACTTGAACCACTCGTAGGCGACTTCGAGGCATGCGCCGCCCTCGCTGCCGCTGTAGCTGGACTTGAACCACGCGCGTGCAGTACTCATTGCTCTCCCAGTAGACGAGCCAGCAGGCCCAGGGTGTCTTCGGGGCTGAGGGCCTGAGCTCGCAGCATCGCATATTTCTGGGACAGCATGCTGATCTCATCGGGGTCGGAGATGAGCATGCTGCCGCGCTGCGTTTCGGAGTAGGCGACCTGTTGGAAGTCGGGTGTTTCCAGGAGCGTGAAGGGTCCGGCGAGCCCGGCGTGGGTCCGGTGGTTCAGCGGGAGAATCTGAAGGCTCACGCCCGGCAGCATCGCGCACGCACGCAGGTGGCGGAGCTGCTCCACATGCTCCTCGTCGCTGACGAGTTGGAGCCTCACCACCGGCTCCCAGATGACAAAGCTGATCGTCGGCGGCTCTGCGCGGTGCAGGATCTCCTGGCGTTCCAGTCGCGAGGCGGTCTGGATCGCGATGTTCTCCTCGCTGAACGCGGGCACCCTGTTGCGGAACACGGCCCGTGCGTAGGCCTCGGTCTGGAGGAGTCCTGGCAGGACCTGGTTGTCGTACCAGGAGAGGGCCAGCGCCGCCCGTTCCAGGTCCATGTACTGCTCGGCCCAGGCGGGTACGAGATCGACCTCCGGCATGTACTCCACCGCCGTGGCCAGCGCGCCCTTCGTCTCCAGCAGCTCGTCCAGCCGCTCCGCCAGGTCCGGGAGGAGCGAGCGGCGGCCCTGCTCGATGGAGGCGATCGTCTCCACCTGCACCCGCGCTAAATCGGCGAGTTGGGCCTGCGTCAGTCCGGCCGCGACGCGGAAACGTGCGAGTAGTTTGCCCACGAGCTTCATGGCCGACGCGTTCTTGCGCAGTCGATTCCTGGGGTGCATACGGTCCTCAATCCCACCCATGTCCGTGATCCACGCCCTGTCGCACCCGTACAACGAATCTGTACGGGTCCGACAAGACTTCCCGCTCGAAACTCGCAGCTCGGGGGTCGAGCTCCGGGCTTCAAGAGGGGGGTTCACTCGTTCGAGCGTACGAAGGGGCGAGGCGGGCCCGGAGCTCGATGCTTGGGATTCGAGCCCCGAGTTTCGAGCTCCGAGCCACGAGCTTCGAGGTTCGAGCGCCTTCTTCCAACCGGTTGGGAAAGAAGGGTGGTTGAGAAGACCTCCCCTACCTCCCCGACCCGTCACGGACCGCAAGTATGACTAATGGTGACAGCTTGCGACGCTGCGTCGCGACTGTCTACGGTGCGAGAACGAAGTGACCCCGACGCGGTGTTCCAACACCGGCCGGGGTCTGACCTCAAGATCGAAAGCACCGATCCCGTGGCTGATCAGAACTTTAGTCCCGCCCTGTCCGCGTCCGCAGTGTCGCCCCCGTACCCGATGGCCCATCCCGGCTACGGCAAGCGAACCGCACCGCACCAACGCCCGTCCCACGCGGATGACTTCGCGCTGCTGCCCTTCCGGGAGCAGTACGTCGCCGGGTTCATCGAGCGGCTGCCCGAGGGCGCCGCGATGAGCGTGAAGTGCCTCGCCAAACAGCTCCCGCTCTACGGGCAGCAGGCCATCAGCTCCGCGCTGACCGCGCTGTCGGTCGCCGGGCATCTGCGGCGGGTGCGGTGCGCGATCGGGGACGGTGACGAGGTGCGCTGGGTGTTCCGGACCTACTGGTCGCGGACCGCCCACGACAACGAGTGGTGGGCGGCCCACCTCGCCCCGGCGCCGGTACGGGAGCCAGCGCCCGTTTCCGTACCCGAGCCGGCGCCCGTTCCCGTACCCGAAGCTGCGCCCGTACCCGTACAGGAACCGCAGCCAGCGAGCCCCGCCGCCTCCCCCGCCTACCTCGCGCTGGCCGGGCTCGGGCGGGTCGACGCACGTCTCGCCCTCTCCGCCGCCGACTGCGCGGCCCTGGCGGCCCTGGCCGAGCGGTGGTTCGCACGCGGCGTGGACGCCGACTACCTGACCGCCGCGCTCACCGCCGGGCTGCCCGCCCGCGTCGACTCGCCGGCCGGGCTCGTCCGCCACCGCCTCACCGGCAAGATCCCGCCCGCGCTCCCCACCGCTCCCACGCCGCCGCCTGCCGGGACCCCCGTACGGCGCGTGATGATGGAGTGCACGGAATGCGGCACCCCCGGCCGCCCGGAAGCCCTCCCCGACGGCCTCTGCCAGCCCTGCCGACAGCCCGCGACACCCAGCGCCGCCCCTGTTGCCGCCCCGCCCGCCGAACGCGACGTCACCCAACTCGTCGCCGGGCTCCGCGACCTCCTCAAGGCACCGTGAGTCAGAGGCCGTGCGGGGTGTCCCCGGAACCGGTCAGGACTCCGAGGACCATCAGGATTCCGAGCGTCAGGAACAGTGCCCCGACCAGGAGAAGAATTCCGACATCGAAGATCCTTCTCCCGACGAGGTCGATTCGCGCGACGTTCGGATCGGCGGGAGAGTAGCGCACGGGGACCTCACCGCCCACGGGAAGCCGCCTGATCCCTGATGATCTGGACTGGAACGTGTGACGCCTGCCCTGCGCGTCAACGAATTCGACCACCGGGAAAGTGCCCCCGCCGTTCGGGCCGCTCGACACGTTGTGGCTGACCACCAGACCCCTGACACGCATCCCGTCGCGTCTGAGGCCGTGCTGGACGTAGGCCTCGTGTACGCCACAACAGAGCACGATGACTCCTGCTACCACCCATATCCAGACCACCACTGCCACCTTTCATGACGCGGGCTGAGGTCAGCCCCGCCAGCGCATGCCGTGCTGATGTCGCAGACGGTGGATCTCCCACCACGCCAGTGCCGTCACCGATGCCGGGCCGCCGAAGGCCGCCAGCGGTTCCAGTCCAGGCGGCAGACCGCCTGCGGCCGCCCCGCTGAACAGGGCGAACACCCAGACCGCCGCGCACGTGGTCAGCGCCGGAAGCGCCGGGTGGGCGGCCGAAAGGCTGAAGCCGTTGCGGACCGCCGGTCCGGAGGCGAAGGACACGAAGTAGACGATCCACCAGAACGGCGCCCAGAGGGCCAGCACGGGGAGGTACATGAGGAACATGGTCACTTCGGTGATGGTGTGCGGCAGCAGCGCATCCATGGTCATGAGCGTCACCACGAACAGCACCGGCACGAGCACCCAGGCGACGACATAGCCCAGGATGGGCAGACCGGCGCCCCTGAACTGCGCCCGCATGAGCAGTCGCCGCTCCCGACGGGCCACCCAGTACAGCACCGCCGCCACCAGCACCGCGCTCGCGAGCGCCAACCAGGGTGCGAGGTACAGCCGTTGCACGAACTGGTTCCAGGCATCCGACACACCGCCGTAGACAGCCAGCAGCCCGCCCGACATGGCGATGGCGACCCACGCCCGCACTCGTTGCACCTTCAGCACCGCGCGGTCCTCGACGCGTCCTTCAGGGCGGGAGGGAAAGACGCGGCGGGCGGTCCGGCGGGCGTTGCGGGCAACCAGGTAGGAGACCACCACCACCACCGTCAGCCACCACATGCACGGCACCATCAGCACCCATGCGAGGGGCCGCACGCTCCCGGGTTGCCGGCCGCCCATCAGCTCGTGCAATGAGGGCCATTCGTCCTCACGCAGCCGACGCCACAACGGCGTAAACGGCTGCGGCGTGTTGCCCGGACCTCTTGGAGGGCGGGGCGGATAGGGAGGGTAGGGAGGAGGGGAAGGCGGAGGGACAGGCGGAGGGAAAGGCGGTCGCGGACCGCGTAAGTCAGGGGCCATGTCAGTCCCTTTCACTGCGTGGGGGGAACAGTCCCTTTCAGCTTGTGGGGCAAAAGACGCGATCCGCCCGCATCCGGTTCCGGCACGCCCCGCCAGGAGCCCCCGTGCCGCCCGGGATCTCACCGCAGCGGCGGTACCTGCTGCGTCATCCCCGGTGGCTGGAGCAGGGGCGAGGGCTCGGGGCCGGGGTCATCGGTGACGACGACCCCGGCGGCCGTGTGGTCGAATCCGGCGGGCCAGCGGGTGTGTTCGCTGGCCATGGCGCCGGTCAGGCGCGCTTCGACGAGGTCGGCGGTGCTCAGGTCGGTGCCGCGCAGGTCGGCCATGCGGAGGTCGGCGCGTCGGAAGACCGCGCCGTGGGCGACGGCCTTGCGCAGGTTCGCCTCGCGCAGGTCGGTCTCGGTGAAGTCGGCGTCACGCAGGTCGGTTCGGACCAGCTTGGCGCCCCGCAGGTCGGCCAGGACGCAGCGGGCCCGGCGGAGGATCGCGGTCGTGAGGTCGGCGTGCCGCAGGTTGACCGAGACCAGGGACGTCTGGGTCAGGTTGGCGCGGTACAGGCCTGCCGCCTCCAGGCTGGTGCGGTCGAAGTTGACCTCGTGGAACCAGAGTCCGTCGCAGTCGGCCCGGCGCAAGTCGGTGATGCCGAGATTGACCCAGGACTGCTCCCGGTGCTGGCACAGCACGCCGAGCGCGGTCAGCGCCACCTGGGCGTCGGCGGCGCGGGTCTCCAGGGGCGCGATGTCGTTGATGTGCACGTCCGCCGCCGGTGATTCCGGCCCGGTGGGCGGCCAGGGCAGGTGCGTACGCAGATACGCGGCCTGGATGGAGATGATGGCCTCCCGGTCGCGGTCGGACTGCTCCGCGATCCGCCACAGCGCGTGCAGCCCGCCGATGCGCACATCCAGCTTGTCGCTGCCGAGCTGGTCGACGGCCCGGCTGAACCGGTCGGTGACGTAGCCCTCCTGGGTGGCGCGCAAACCGTCCTGGCTCACCCGCAGTTGCCGCCAGGTGGCGTACGCGCCGAAGAGCACGACCAGACCGCCGACCACCTGTAGCAGCGTCGTGCGGACATCGTTCACCGCCTTCAGCCGGTCCTCCGCCGCGACGCTCGCCCCCGCGAGATCGTGACGCACCACCACACCCGGCAGCAGGACGAACACCGCGCCCAGCACGGCGAGAACGACCAGCCCCGCCGCCACGGCCAGCAGAGCCACGGCCGCACGGCGCCTGACCCGCCCGCGGTCCGGTTCCCCCATCCCCGCCCCCATGGGCACAGGAGCCTAGGCTCCCCTCGGTAGGCGATCAAGGGGCGGCGCGGTGAGGCGGTGGCGGCCCGTCGTCGTCAGGGGCGGTCCAGGCCCCACGTCTGGAGGGCGTAGGGCCTGCCCTTCTCCTCGCCCTCGATCAGGGGGATGTCGAGCAGGCTGAAGCCCGCCCGGGTGGCGACCCCGACGCTGGCGGCGTTGTCGGCCTCCAGCTCCAGGATCACCCGGTCCGCGCCCAGCTCCTCGAAGGCGTACCCCGCCATCAGGCGTACCGCCCGTGCGGCCAGGCCGTGGCCCCGGTGGGCGGGGCCCACGGCGTAGCCCAGCTCCGTGCCCTCGGGGGCGCGTCGCAGCATCACCTCGCCGAGCGGGGCGCCGCCGTCCTCGGTGATCGCGAGCAGGATGGTCGAGCCCTCCTCCCGAAGGCGCCGGGCCTTGTCCAGGCGGGCGTGGGCGGCCTTCTCGTCGAAGGGCGAGACGATCGGGGTCCAGTGCGCGATGTCGGGGTGGTCGAACAGGTCCGGCATCGCGGTCAGGTCGGCCTCCGTCCAGTCGCGCAGGACGAGGCCCTCCCCCGTCAGCTCGATCCGGGCGGGGAAGGGGGACGTGTTACTGGTCATGGTGCGGGGCCTCCCTGGCCTGTCGGGACCGAGCAGGATATCCGGGCCCCCCGCCGCTACCAGGCGCCGTGATCGAGCAGCCCCAGCACCAGGACGGCCGCCGCCGTGGCGAGGAACACGATCCCGCCCACGATGTTCCGGGAGCCCACCCGCAGGTGCGCGTAGATCGCGCCGATGAAGTAGAGGATGAGGCCGATGGCGGCGAGGGTGCCCAGGACCGGGACGACGAGTCCGGCCAGCAGCCCCACCGTGCCCGCCGCGAGCAGCGACCCGAGGACCGGGACCCACTTGCGGTCGATGCCCTTCATGTCGGCCTGGGTCTTCGGGTAGTCGTGGCCGATCAGATAGGTGACGGCGGCGGAGCCGTTGAAGACCACGCCGAGGATGGTGAGGGTGAGGTATGCAGCGGACACGGTTTCTCCGATTCAAGGGGTAGCGCGTTGCCCGGCGCTCCCCCGCGGGAGGCCGTTTCCCTGAACGACGAAACGGATGAACCCAGTTGTGACATCGCTCCCGGACGGGCGGTGTCAGCCCAGCGCGTCCTCGATCATCGCCGCCCACTGCGTCACCACGCGGCGGCGGCGGGCCGTGTCGTCGGTGAGGACGTTGGCCAGGCCCAGACCGCGGGCCATGTCCAGGAGGCCCTGGACCGTCTCGCGTACGCCGGGGCGGTTCTCGTCGGCGTGCAGGAGGCCGACGGCGATGCGGTGGGTCTCGCGGCCGACGCGGGCCTCCAGCTCGGTGACGCGGGGGCGGAGCTGCTCCTCGTTGGAGGCGGCGACCCAGAGTTGGAGGGCGGCGCGGAAGAGCGGCCCGGTGTAGAGGTCGACGAGGGCGGCGACGACCGCCGCGCGGTCCTGGTCGGGCAGGGCCCGCAGGGCGGCGGAGCGTTCCTCCGCGACGTACTCGACGGCTGCGGTGAACAGGTCCTCGCGGGTGGGGAAATGGTGCTGGGCGGCGCCGCGCGAGACCCCGGCGCGTTCCGCGACGACTGAGACGGTGGAGCCCGCCCAGCCGTGTTCGGCCAGGCAGGAGACCGCGGCTTCCAGGAGCCGCATGCGGGTGGCCCGGCTGCGGTCCTGCTTGGGGCCCGCGCTTCTGCCCTGTGTCACCACACCCATGCGGGATCCCGTCGTTCGAGGAAGGCCGTCATCCCCTCGCGGGCCTCCTCCGAGGCGAAGAGTGCGGCGGAGCGGGCGATGAGGTCTTCCGCGTGCTGGTCGAAACTCTCCAGCACACTAGCCGTGACCAGCTCCTTCGATGCCCGCAGCCCCTGTGGGGAGGCCCGGCGCAGCCCGTCGAGCACGGGGGCCAGCGCCTCGTCCACGTCGTCGGTGGCGGCGGCCAGCGTGATGAGGGAGATCCGGGCGGCCTCCGTGGCGTCGAAGCGTTCGCCGGTGAGGTAGTAGCGGGCGGCGGCGCGCGGGTCGACGCGCGGCAGCAGGGGTATCGAGATGACGGCCGGGGCGAGGCCGAGGCGGGATTCGGTCAGCGCGAAGGTGGCGCCGGGTCCGGCCGCCGAGATGTCGCAGGCGCCGAGCAGCCCGAGCCCGCCCGCCCGGACGTGGCCGGTGACCCGGGCCACCACCGGTTTGGGCAGTGCGACGATCTGCCGCAGCAGTGCGACGAAGGCCGCCGGGTCCGCGGGGGCGGTCAGGTCGGCGCCCGCGCAGAAGGTGTTGCCGGTGTGGGTGAGGACGACGGCCCGTACGGCGTCGTCGGCCGCGCACGCGGCGAGCGCGGCCGAGAGCTCGACGACCAGCCGCGCGGAGAGCGCGTTGCGGTTGGCCGGTGAGTCCAGGGTGAGGGTGGTGATGCCGCGCTCGTGCGTGGGGGCGGCCAGCGTCATGGGGTCTTCTCCGGGGTGTCGGGGGCGGTGCGGGTCTTCTCCCGGTCGCGCAGTTCGCGGCGGAGGATCTTGCCGGACACGGCGCGCGGTACGGAGTCGATGAACTCGACCTGGCGGATCTTCTTGTACGGGGCGACGCGCTCGGTGACGTACGCCATGACGTCGTCCGCCGTGAGGTCGGCGGGGGCGACGGTCGCCCGGCGGACCAGGAAGGCCTTGGGGACCTCGTTGCCGTCCGCGTCGTACACGCCGATGACGGCGGCGTCGGCTATGGAGGCGTGACCGAGGAGCAGCGCTTCGAGTTCGGCGGGGGCGACCTGGTAGCCCTTGTACTTGATGAGTTCCTTGACCCGGTCGACGACGAACAGCCAGCCGTCCTCGTCCACCCGCCCGATGTCTCCGGTGTGCAGCCAGCCGTCGGCGTCGATCATCGCGGCGGTGGCTTCGGGGCGGCCGAGGTAGCCCTTCATCACCTGCGGGCCGCGGATCAGGATCTCGCCGTCGGTGCCGGTTCCGGCGTCCTCGCCGGGGGCGTCGAGGGAGAGGACGCGCATCTCGGTGTTGGGCAGCAGGGTGCCGACGGCGCCGGGCGGCGGGTCCTCGGCGGCCAGCGGGACGACGTGGGTGCCGGGCGACAGCTCCGTCATCCCGTACGCCTGGCGCAGGGGCGGCAGGCCGAGCCGGCGGGAGCAGGCGGCGGCCAGTCCGGCGTCGAGCGGGGCGGCGGAGCTGACGATGTACTCGATGGAGGACAGGTCGTACCGGTCGACGACCGGGTGCTTCGCGAGGGCCAGCACGATCGGCGGGGCCACGTACAGCCCGGTGATGCGGTGTGTCTCGATCGCGGTCAGGAACTGGGCGAGGTCGAAGCGCGGCAGGACGACGACGGTGGCGCCGCTGCGCAGCGGCGCGTTCATCAGGGCGGTGAGCCCGTAGATGTGGAAGAAGGGGAGCACGGCCAGGATGCGGGCTTCGGTGTCCATGGGGACGAAGGGGCGCAGCTGTTCCAGGTTGGTGGCCATGGAGCGGTGGGTGAGCATGACGCCCTTGGGGACGCCGGTGGTGCCGGAGGAGTACGGCAGCGCGGCGATGTCCTCGGCCGGGTCGATGGTGACCATCGGTTCGGGGGCGGTGGTGGTGAGCATGTCGAGGATCGAGGTGTGCCCGTCCGCGTGGTCGCAGACGAAGATCTCCTCGATGCCGCCGACGAGTTCGGCCGCGCGGCGGGCGGTGTTCAGGAGCGGGGAGGCGGTGACGATCCAGCGTGCGGAGGAGTCGCGGAGCTGGCTCGCGAACTCCTCCGCCGTGGCGAGCGGGTGGGCGGTGGTGACGGTGGCCCCGGCTCTGGTGGCGCCGAAGAAGACGGCCGGGTAGGCGATGGTGTTCGGGCTGTGCAGGGCGAGTACGTCGCCCTTGGCGAGTCCGGCGGCGGCCAGCCCGGCGGCGATCTTGCGGTGGAAGGTGTCGAGCTGCCGGTAGGTGAGCCGGCGGCTGTCGTCCGTGCCGTCGATCAGGGCGACCCTGTCTCCGAACTCCGCGGCGGCCTGGCCCAGCACCGCGTCGTGGATGGCCGTGTCGAGTGGCTGGACGTCGGGGTAGTCGCTCCGGAACACGTGCGCCATGACGGGAGTCCCTTCGGTGCGGATGGCGGGGCGGCCGCTTCGGCGGGCCGCCCCGTACGACGCGTGCGAGGTGACGTGCGACGCCGGGGCCGGGACCGGATGCGGCGGGTCCCGTACGGCGTGGAGGGACAGAATGGCTGCTGTCAGTACGACTTGGGGAGACCCAGGGACTGGTGGGATACGTAGTTCAGGATCATTTCCCGGCTGACCGGAGCGATCCGGGCCACCCGGGAGGCGGTGATCAGGGAGCCGAGGCCGTACTCGCGGGTGAGTCCGTTGCCGCCGAGGGTGTGCACGGCCTGGTCGACCGCCTTGACGCACGCCTCGCCCGCCGCGTACTTCGCCATGTTCGCGGCCTCGCCCGCCCCGGCGTCGTCCCCGTCGTCGTAGAGCCGGGCGGCCTTCTGCATCATCAGCCGGGCCAGTTCGAGTTCGATGTGGGCCTGGGCGAGGGGGTGCGCGATGGCCTGGTGGGCGCCGATGGGCTCCTTCCACACCTGGCGGGTCTTCGCGTACTCGACGGCCCGGCCCAGCGCGTAGCGGCCCATTCCGATGCCGAAGGCGGCGGTCATGATGCGCTCGGGGTTGAGTCCGGCGAACAGCTGGAGGAGGCCCGCGTCCTCGTCCCCGACGAGCGCGTCGGCGGGCAGCCGCACGTCGTCCAGGACGAGTTCGAACTGCTTCTCCGGGGCCTGGAGTTCCATGTCGATCTGCGAGCGCTGGAAGCCGGAGGCCTCGCGCGGGACGATGAAGAGGCACGGCTTGAGCCTGCCGGACCTGGCGTCCTCGGTGCGGCCGACGATGAGCGTGGCGTCGGCTATGTCGACGCCGGAGACGAAGACCTTGCGGCCGGTGAGCACCCACTCCTCGCCGTCGCGGCGGGCGGTGGTGGTGATCCGGTGCGAGTTGGAACCGGCGTCCGGCTCCGTGATGCCGAACGCCATGGTGAGGCTGCCGTCCGCGAGGCCGGGCAGCCACTGGCGCTTCTGCGCCTCGGTGCCGAATCGGGCGATGACGGTGCCGCAGATGGCGGGTGAGACGACCATCATGAGGAGCGGCGATCCGGCCGCGCCCAACTCCTCCAGCACTATGGAGAGTTCCGCCATGCCGCTGCCTCCGCCGCCGTACTCCTCGGGGAGGTTCACCCCGAGGTAGCCGAGCTTGGCGGCCTCCGCCCACAGCTCGCGGGGGTGGGCGCCGTCGCGGACGACGGACGTCATGTAGTCGCGCCCGTAGCGCTTCCCGAGGGCGGCGACGGCTGCGCGCAGGGCCTGGTGCTCTTCGGTTTCGAGGACGGTGCTCATGCGGTCTCCTCAGCGGGTTCGGACGCGTCTTCCGTGACGACGGCGAGCAGGGCGCCGACCTCCACCTGGAGGCCGGGTGCGGCGTGCAGGGCGGTGAGGGTGCCGGTGGCGGGGGCGAGGATGCGGTGCTCCATCTTCATCGCCTCCAGCCAGATCAGCGGCTGCCCGGCCTCCACGGCGGACCCGGCCGCCAGCCCCTCCGCGAGGCGGACGACGGTGCCGGGCATCGGGGCGAGCAGGGAGCCGGGTTCGGTGCGTGCGGCGGGGTCGGTGAAGCGGGGCAGGGCGGTGAAGGTGTACGAGCCGGTGGCGGTGTCCACGTACACCCGGTCGTCGTGGGCGGTAACGGCGAAGTGCCGGGTGACACCGCCGGTTTCGAGGGTGACGCGGTCGGGGCGGGCGGCGACGATCCGGAGGTCGGGGCCGGTGGTGAGCCCGTCGCGGGTGGTGCGGTAGGCGATGTCGTACTCACGGCCGTCGGGTTCGCCGCGGTAGCGGCGGAGCTGGGGCTGCGAGGGGACGTTGCGCCAGGCGCCGAGGCGGGCGGGGCCGGTTGCCGTCCTGGCGGTGGTGGTGGCTGTGCGGTGGGTGGCTGTGGCGAGGGCGGCGGCGGTCGCGGCCAGGCGGACGGCGGCCTCTTCGGGGGCGGGGGTCAGGGCGGCCAGGTGGCGTCCGTAGAAGCCGGTGTCCAGGCGGGCCGCCGCGAAGTCCGGGTGGCGCAGGGAGCGTACGAGCAGTTCGCGGTTGGTGACCGGGCCGTGCACGCGGGCGCGCTCCAGGGCCCGGGCGAGGAGGCGGACGGCTTCGGCGCGGGTGGGGGCGTGCGCGATCACCTTGGCGATCATCGGGTCGTAGTGCACGCCGATGGTGTCGCCGTCGGTGTACCCGGTGTCCAGGCGCACACCGGGCTCGTCCGGCACCTCGAACGAGAGCAGTGCTCCGGTCTGTGGCTGCCAGTCGCGCGCCGGGTCCTCCGCGTAGAGCCGGGCCTCGACGGCGTGCCCGGCGGGCTGCGGGGGATCGGCGGAGGGCAGCGGTTCGCCCTCCGCCGTACGGAGCTGGAGGGCGACCAGGTCGAGGCCGAACACGGCCTCCGTCACCGGGTGTTCGACCTGGAGGCGGGTGTTCATCTCCAGGAAGTACGGCCGCCCGTCCTCGGTGACCAGGAATTCGACGGTGCCCGCGCCCCGGTAACCGACGGCCCGTGCGGCGGCGACGGCGGCGGTGTGCAGCCGGTCGCGCAGCCCGTCGTCCAGACCGGGTGCGGGGGCCTCCTCGATGACCTTCTGGTGGCGGCGCTGGAGCGAGCAGTCGCGGGTGCCGAGCGCCCATACGCCGTCGTGCTCGTCCGCCATGACCTGGACCTCGACGTGCCGGCCGCGCTCCACGTACGGCTCCGCGAAGACCTCCCCGTCCCCGAAGGCGGACAGCGCCTCCGCCGCCGCGGCGGTCAGCTCGCCCTCCAGGTCGACCAGTTCGCGGACGATCCGCATGCCCCGCCCGCCCCCGCCGGAAGCCGCCTTGAGCAGCAGCGGCAGGTCCTCTGCGCGGGCCGCGGCCGGGTCGACGGGGGCGAGGAGCGGCACCCCGGCGGCGGCCATCAGCTCCTTGGCGCGGGTCTTGGACGCCATCAGCTCGATGGCCTTGACCGGCGGGCCCACCCAGACCAGCCCCGCGTCCCGCACGGCGCCCGCGAATCCGGCGTTCTCGGAGAGGAACCCGTACCCGGGGTGGACGGCGTCGGCGCCCGCCGCGAGGGCCGCGGCCACGACGAGATCGCCGCGCAGATACGTATCGGAGGGGGCGGACCCCGGCAGCCGTACGGCGGTGTCGGCCTCCCGCACGTGCAGCGCGCCGGCGTCCGCGTCGGAGTACACGGCGACGGTGGCGATGCCCAGCGCGCGGCAGGTGCGGAAGATCCGGCAGGCGATCTCGCCCCGGTTGGCGACAAGAAGGGTTCTGATCATGTCGGTTCCTCTCACATCCGGAAGACGCCGAAGCCGCCGCGGGCGCCCTCGACCGGTGCGGTGTGGATGGCGGACAGGCACATCCCGAGGACGGTCCTGGTGTCGCGCGGGTCGATGACCCCGTCGTCGTACAGCCGCCCGGACAGGAACATCGGCAGCGACTCGGACTCGATCTGCTGCTCCACCATGGCGCGCAGCCCGGCGTCCGCCTCGTCGTCGTACGGACGCCCCTTCGCGGCGGCGGAGGCGCGGGCGACGATGGAGAGCACCCCGGCCAGCTGCTGCGGGCCCATGACGGCGGACTTGCTGCCCGGCCAGGCGAAGAGGAAGCGCGGGTCGTACGCCCTGCCGCACATGCCGTAGTGCCCGGCGCCGTAGGAGGCGCCCATCAGGACGGACAGGTGCGGGACCTTCGAGTTGGACACCGCGTTGATCATCATCGCGCCGTGCTTGATGATGCCGCCCTGTTCGTACTCCTTGCCGACCATGTAGCCGGTGGTGTTGTGCAGGAAGAGGAGCGGGATGTCGCGCTGGTTCGCGAGCTGGATGAACTGCGCCGCCTTCTGCGACTCCTCGCTGAACAGCACGCCCTGCGCGTTGGCGAGGATGCCGACGGGGTAGCCGTGCAGCCGGGCCCAGCCGGTGACCAGGCTGGTCCCGTAGAGCGGTTTGAACGCGTCGAAGTCCGAGCCGTCGACCAGCCGGGCGATGACCTCGCGCGGGTCGAAGGGCACCTTCAGGTCGCCGGGGACGATGCCGATCAGCTCGTCCTCGTCGTACTTGGGAGGCTCCGCCGGGCCCGGATCCGCGTGCGCCTTGCGCCAGTTGAGGCGGGCGACGATCCGGCGGGCCTGGCGCAGCGCGTCCTGCTCGTCGGCGGCGAAGTGGTCGGCGAGACCGGAGGTGCGGGCGTGCATCTCGGCGCCGCCGAGCGATTCGTCGTCGCTCTCCTCGCCGGTCGCCATCTTCACCAGCGGCGGGCCGCCGAGGAAGACCTTGGACCGCTCCTTGATCATCACGGTGTGGTCGGACATCCCGGGGACGTACGCCCCGCCCGCCGTGGAGTTCCCGAAGACGACCGCCACGGTCGGGATACCGGCGGCGGAGAGCCGGGTGAGGTCGCGGAAGAGCGCCCCGCCGGGGATGAAGATCTCCTTCTGGGAGGGGAGGTCGGCCCCGCCCGACTCGACCAGGCTGATGACGGGCAGCCGGTTGGCGAAGGCGATCTCGTTGGCGCGCAGGGCCTTCTTCAGGGTCCAGGGGTTGGAGGCGCCGCCGCGTACGGTCGGGTCGTTGGCGGTGATCAGGCACTCGACGCCCTCGACCACGCCGATCCCCGTGACGAGCGAGGCGCCGACCGTGTAATCGCTGCCCCAGGCGGCGAGCGGCGACAGCTCCAGGAACGGGGTGTCCCGGTCCACGAGAAGTTCGATGCGCTCGCGGGCCAGCAGCTTGCCGCGCGAGCGGTGCCGCTCGACGTACTTCTCGCCGCCGCCCTCCAGCGCCTTGGCGTGCGCGGCGTCGAGTTCGGTGAGCTTGTCGAGCATCGCCGCCCGGTTCGCGGCGTATTCGGGGCTCGCGGTGTCGAGCCCGGTGGGCAGGACGGTCATGCGTGCACCTCCGGTGCGCTCTCCAGCAGGGCCACGGGTATCTCCAAGTGACGGGAGCGGAGCCACTCCCCCAGCGCCTTGGCCTGCGGGTCGAACCGGTGCTGGGCGGCGACGCCCTCACCGAGCAGCCCGTGGACGGTGAAGTTCAGGGCGCGCAGGTTCGGCAGGACATGGCGTACGACGGTGAGCGGTGCGGTCTCCGGGAGGAGTTCCCGGAAGCGCTCGACGGTCAGCTCGTGGGCCAGCCACCGCCATGCCGCCTCGCTCCGCACCCACACCCCCACGTTCGCGTCCCCGCCCTTGTCGCCGCTGCGGGCGCCCGCGAGGAGCCCGAGCGGCGCGCTGCGGGTGGGCCCCGCGTCCAACGGCTGCGGCAGCGGCGGCTGTTCGGTTTCCGCGAGGGCGAGCGTCCAAGCGGGCGGTTCCTGCGCCTCGCGCCGCCCGTCGGGCAGCACCGCGAGGTGCGTGACCTCCCCGGCCGGTACGTACCGGGCCTCGAACACCCCGTAGGGCGCGCCCTTTCCGGGCGGGGCGGTGACGTGGAAGCCGGGGTAGCTGCCGAGGGCCAGCTCGATCGCGGCGCCGGACAGGGCCCGCCCGACGGCGTCCGGATCCTGGTCGCGGACGACGAGCCTGAGCAGGGCGCTCGCCGTCTCCTCGGTCGCGGCGTCGGCCCGGTCGGTGCGGGCCGGCTCCCAGCGCACCTCGGCCGGCTGCTTTCCGGCGCGGGCGAACGCGTCCGCGATCTGGTCCCGGACGAGCCGTTCCTTGGCCTCGATATCGAGACCGGTGAGGACGAAGACGACCTCGTTGCGCCAGCCGCCGAGCCGGGTCAGCCCGGCCTTGAGGGTGGGCGGCGGGGCCTCGCCCCGCACCCCGGAGATCCTGACCCGGTCGGGGCCGTCGGTGGACAGCCGTACGGTGTCGAGCCGGGCGGTGACGTCGGGCCCCGCGTACCGGGCGCCGCCGGTCTCGTACAGCAGTTGGGCGGTGACGGTGCCGAGGTCGACGACGCCGCCGGTGCCGTCGTGCTTGGTGATGACGGAGGTGCCGTCGGCGTGTATCTCGGCTATGGGGAAGCCGGGGCGGCGGATGTCGTGGTCGCGGAAGAAGGAGTAGTTCCCGCCGGTCGCCTGGGTGCCGCACTCCAGCACGTGCCCGGCGACGACCGCCCCGGCGAGCGCGTCGTGGTCGTCCGGCCCCCAGCCGAAGTGGGCGGCGGCGGGGCCGGTGACGAGCGCCGCGTCGGTGACCCGCCCGGTGACGACGACGTCGGCACCGGCCCGCAGACAGGCGGCGATGCCCGCGCCGCCGAGGTAGGCGTTGGCGGTGAGATACCCGTCGGGCACGGGGAGGCTGTCGCCCTCGACGTGGGCGACGCGCACCGGGACGCCCACCTTGTCGGCCAACTCCCTTACTGCGTCCGCCAGTCCGGCCGGGTTGAGGCCGCCCGCGTTGGCGACGATCCGTACTCCGCGCTCGTGGGCGAGCCCGAGGCCCTCCTCCAGCTGGCGCAGGAAGGTGGTGGCGTAGCCGCGCGAGGGGTCCTTGAGCCGGCCGCGGCCGAGGATGAGCATGGTCAGCTCGGCGAGATAGTCGCCGGTGAGGACGTCGAGGGGGCCGCCGGTGAGCATCTCGCGCACGGCGTCGAAGCGGTCGCCGTAGAACCCGGAGGCGTTGCCGATCCGCAGCGGCGAGGGGTACGCGTCCGTCCCCGAGGTCATGCGCCGCTCCCGCGCTGCGGGGCGCGTCCAGGACCGGCGGGCCCGGCGAAGGCCTGCGCGATGCCCAGCCACACCTCCGCGTCGGGTCCCTCGGCCCGTACGGCGAGGTCGTCGCGGTGGGCGCGCTGGGTGACGAGCAGGCAGAAGTCGTGCAGCGGCCCGGTGACCCGCTGGCCGGCGTCCTCCGGCCCGTACGCGATCAACTCGCCTCCGGGCCCTTCCAGTTCCACCCGGAACTCCTCACCGGGTGCCGGGATGCCCCGTACCAGGAAGGCGTAGTCCCGCGCCCGTACCCCGATCCGCGCCACGTGCCGCAGCCGGGCGGTGGGGGTGCGGGTGACGCCGAGCGCGTCGGCCACGTCCTGACCGTGCGCCCAGGTCTCCATGAGGCGGCCTGTCGCCATGGAGGCGACGCTCATCGGCGGCCCGTACCAGGGGAAACGGGTCCCGGCGGGGGCCGAGCGCAGGGCCTCCTGGAGCCGCTGCCGCCCGTCGCGCCAGTGGGTCAGCAGGGCGGGCGGCGCGTACGCCGCCACCACCTCGGCGGCGGCCTCGTCGACGAAGCCCTCCGGATCCCGCGCCGCCTTCGCGACCTCCTCCCCGAACTGCTCCGGTTCGGTGACGGAGAGCAGCGCCACCTCGTCGGTCCAGCTCAGATGGGCCACCTGGTGGGCGACGGTCCACCCTGCGGCGGGCGTCGCGCCCGCCCACTGCGGGGCGCTCAACCCGGCTACCAGCAGGTCGAGTTCCTCGCTCTCGCTGCGCAGATCGTCGAGCACGGCTGAGGCATCGGACACGGTGCGCTCCCCTCGGGGCGTGGCGGTGTGCCCCGGAGCCTGCCAGCGGGACAGAAAACAATCAAGCGTGCTTGCATGGTTTCTCCGGATCGGGTCGTCACCCGGTCCGGGGCGGCACCGATCTCCACCTCTCGTTCCACCCATGGGTCCAGGTGCGAGAGACCGTGCGGCAGCAGTCTTGAGGGCATGACAACCACCGACTGGATCACCGACATCGCCCTCGTCCTGGTCGTCTTCCGGCAGCTGCGGGAAGGCCGGCTGGACCTCAAGACCTTCCTGATCCCGCTGGGGATCGTGGCCTTCGTGGCGCACTCGTACCTCCACAGCGTGCCCACGGCGGGCAACGACCTGGTGCTGATCGGCGCGCTGATGGCCGTCGGCGCGGCCCTCGGCATCGCCGGCGGCGTCTACACCCGGATCCGGGCCGTGGGCGAGCACCTCCTGATCAAGGCCGGCGTGATCTCCGCGGTTCTGTGGGTGCTCGGCATGGGCGCCCGCATGGGCTTCCAGATCTGGGTCTCGCACGGCGGGGGCGCGGACGACGTGGCGCGGTTCAGCATCGCCCACCACATCACCACGGATCAGGCCTGGGTCGCCGCCTTCGTCCTGATGGCGCTCACCGAGGTCATCACGCGGCTCGCCACGATCTTCGTCCGGAGCCGGATGGTCGACCGGACCGGTGCCGCCGGTACGGCGAAGCGGCCCGCTTCCGCTCCCGCGCCCGCCCTCGACCGTTCGGTCCGGCCGTGACCTCTCGACCGTACGGCCCGGCCGTGAGCTATGGTCACGCCGTGCCCGAAGCACCGAGCGCCCCCGAAGACCGGAACGGGCCCACCGCGCAGAACGCCCCCGGGCCGGGCCTCCCCCCGCAGGGGAGGCCCGGCCCCCGGCCCGTCGCCGTTCAGGACCCCCGTGTGCAGTGGGTCCTGACCCTGTTCGTCATCGCCACCGCCTTCGCGACGGTCCGCCCGCTGGGGCTGAGCGGCCGGGGTCTCGCGGTCACCGTGCTCCTCGTGGTCAACTCCCTCGCGCTGGTGGCCCGGCATCTGCCGGAGACCAAGGTCCCGCCCCGCGCGTCCCTGATCTGGCTGACCCTCGCCATCGCCGCCGCGGCCGCCCTGATCGGCGTCAGCCGCAGCGGTTCGAGCTACCTCTTCGCGTACTTCCTGGTGGGCCACGCCGGATTCCGGCTGCCGGTGAAACAGGCCGTCAGCCTCGCGGCGCTGAGCAGCCTGCTGTGCGGCGGCGTCCTGTACTTCCACCTCGGCCCCGGCCACCACCTGCTGCCCTGGGCCCTCGGGCTGACCACCGGCGCCCCGGTCGTGATGGGCATCGTCAACCGCAGCCGCCAGCGCGCCGTCTGGGCGGTGATCGACGCCGCCGAATCGTCCGAGCGGGCCGCCCGCGCCGAGGCCCAGGCCGCCGTCCTGACCGAGCGCGGACGGATCGCCCGCGACGTGCACGACGTCCTCGCCCACTCGCTGGCCGGCATCAACATGCAGCTGGAGCTCGCGGACGCGCTGATCGAGGCGGGCGACCTGGAGAAGGTCCGGGAGGCGAACCGGAAGGCGCACAGCCTGGTCAGGCAGAGCCTGGAACAGGCCCAGTGGACCGTGCACGCGCTCCGCGAGGACGCCCTGCCCCTGGTCGGGAGCCTGACCGCGCTGATCGACTCCTCCGGCCACCGCGATGCCCTCACCGTCAACGGGACCGTCCGCGACGTGCCGTCCCGGATCACCCAGAACCTGCTGCGGATCGCCCAGGAGTCGCTGACCAACGCCGCGCGGCACGCACCCGGCGGCGAGGTCCGCGTGGAGCTGACGTTCGACGCCGCGTCGACGACACTGAAGGTCCGCAACAGTCCGGCGACCCGTGCGGTGCGCGTGGGCGTCGGCAGCGGGATGGGACTGATCGGCATGCGGGAGAGGGTCGCCCTGCTGGGCGGAACGATCACCGCGGGGCCGGTCACCGAAGGACCGGCCGCAGGCGGCTGGCAGGTGGAGGCAGTGATTCCGGAATGACCGAACCGACACAGGGCACCCAGCCGTTGCGGGTGGTCGTCGCCGACGACCAGGCCGCCGTGCGCGAGCCCCTGGCCGCCGTCCTCGGCCTGGCAGAGGACATCGAGGTCGTCGCGGCCGCCGCCGACGGTACCGAGGTGCTCGCCGCGGTCGCCGCGGGACCGGTGGACGTGGTCCTCATGGACCTGCGGATGCCCGTCATGGACGGCACCGAGACGACCCGGCGGCTCACCGACGAGCACCCGGACGTGGCCGTCGTCGTCCTGACCACCTTCGCCGACGACGACTCGATCCTGGCCGCGCTGAGCGCGGGGGCCCGCGGCTACCTCACCAAGAACGCGGGGCGCCAGGACATCACCCGCGCGATCCGCGCCGCCGCGGCGGGCCAGTCCGTGCTCGACCGCGAGGTCCAGGACCGCCTCCTCGCCACCGTCCGCACCAGACCCACGGCACCGGGGCGGACACTGCCCGCCGACATCACGCCCCGCGAACGCGAGGTCCTCACCCTCATCGGCCAGGGCCTGCCGAACCGGGCGATCGCGGAGAAGCTCTTCATCAGCGAGGCGACGGTGAAGACGCACATCAACAACCTGTTCGCCAAGGCGGACATCAAGGACCGCGCCGACGCGGTGCGCCGCGCGATCGGAGCGGGCCTGGCCTGACGACCCGGCCCGGCTTCGCCGGTCAGCTCGCCGGTGCGGCGACCATGCCTTCGATCTCCTTGAGCACCAGGTCGGGGCGGTCCTTGGGGACGTCGTGGGAACTGCCCTCCGCGGTGACGAGCGTCCGGCCGGGCCCGCTCTTCGCGAACGTGGCGGCGGCGTCGCGCCAGCGCTGGGCGTCCACCGGGGACGCTTCGAGCGGGGTCTTCTCCGAGACGATGACGGTGGCGGGCACCGCGTCCGGCCAGACGACCTTGTGGAAGGCCCGGTGCGTCGGGACGTAGTTCTCCGCGGTGGACAGGAGCTGGCGGTTCCGGGGGTCGTCGGGGTTCTTCTTCGCGGCGTCGACCTGCGGCCGGCTCGCCGCCACGAGACGGGCGATCTCCTCGTCCGTGAAGAGCGGGGGCAGATTCGCGTCGACCAGGACGGCGCCCGAGAGCATCCTCGGGTTCTCCTCGGCGAAGTAGTTCGCGATCTCCCCGGCCTGGGAGTGGGACACCAGGGTCACGTTCCGGGTGACGCCCAGTTGCTCCAGCCCCGCCTTGAGGTCGCCGACCGCGCTCTCCACCTTCCACGGCCCCGGCACGACCTCGCTCCTGCCGAGACCGGCCCGGTCGTACGTGATGACGGTGGCGCCGGTGTCCGCGTGGAGCCTGGGGACGAGGGCGTTCCAGTACGAGGAGTCCTCGCCGCCGCCCGAGTCCAGGACGATCGTGCGGCCGTTGCCCGGCGTGACGTGGAAGGCCACGCGGTGACCGTCGTTGGTGATCATGCGCAGCTTGGACGCACCCGCCCGGTCGGCCGCCGGCGAGGCGGAGTGCTCGGGGGCGGGGTCCTTGGGGGCCGGGTCGCTCGCGCCGCAGGCGGTGACGGCCCCGGCGGTCAGGGTCAGCAGGGCGAGGGCCGACAGAGCGCGGTAAGCGGACCGGTGCTTCGGGGAAAGGCGCGACATGGCTGATCCTTCGGGGACTTGAGGTGCGGGGCTGCTTGTGGGTCCAATCATTCGGAAACGCGGCAGGCCGAAGAATCCGCCTGACATGCCTGTCGGCGGTGGCGTTGAAGCCAGTGAGCACGCGGGGGATAACCCCCGAAGACGATCACTCGACGCGCTGTCCGGCAGCTCCGTACCCCGTGCGAGCCACACGGGGTACGCACGCGAGAGGAGGTGGGGCTGCCCTTTCTACTGCCCCCGGGACGCCGCCTCGGCCGTCTTCGCCGTGGTGCCGGCGCCGTCCAGAGCCTCGCGACCCCCTGCCCGGCTCGTGGCCGGCGGAGTGCTCGGGCGGGTGGCTCAGGCAGGCCTGCCGGCCGGGCCGCCGACGAGGACCGACCAGCCGCCGTCGACCCGCAGCGTCGTACCGGTGGCCACGGCGAGTACGGGGTCGGCGGCCAGTGCCACCGCGGCGGCGACGTCGTCCGGCTCCAGCATCCGGCCCAGCACGGACTCGCGGGAGAGGAGGGCGCCGCGCTCGCCGGTCAGGACTTCTGCGGTGGCGGGCGTCCTGACTGCCCCGGGGGCGACGACGAGCACGCTGACGCCGTCGCGCGCGCTCTCCGCGGCGATGTGCCGGGCGAAGGTGGCCAGGGCGGATTTCGCGGTGCCGTGCGCGAGTCGGCCTTCGCCGACGTAGTCCGCCGCGGTGCTGCCGATGTAGATGATCCGGCCCGCGCCCCGCGCCCTCATCGGCACGAGGACGCGCTTGGTGATGTGGAAGGCACCGGCCAGCTCGCCGGTCACCTTGGCCGCGAAGTCCGCCCAGGACAGGTCCGTCAGCGCGGCGAAGGGCGGCGGAGCGGTGTTGGCGGCCGCGACTACAGTGTCGATCCGCCCGTGGGCGGCGAGAATCCCGCTGACCAGTTCGTCGACGGCGGCCGGGTCGGTGACGTCGGCCCCGGCGCTTGACGCGCTGCCGCCCGCAGCCTCGATGGCACGCACGGTTTCGGCCGCGTCGGCTTCACCGGTCCGGTAGTTGACGATCACGTGGTGACCGCGCGTTCCGAGCTGCCGAGCGATGGCCGCCCCCAGGCCGCGCGCGGCGCCGGTGACGAGTGTGGTCGGTTTCATGCTTCCTCCCCAGGTCTTGAGCAGGTCGCTAACCTAAGGAGAGCGCAGATGCGGCGGAAGGCGCTCACCACGTGGTGCGGTGCTCACCCGACGGTGAGCGCGCAGTCCAGGAGCCCGGGAGAGACGTGATGGGTGACGTGTTCCACAAGGACTGCCCGGCGCGCGAGGTGCTGGGGCACCTCGCCGGCCGGTGGACGATGCTGATCCTCACGGCACTGCTGGCCGAACCGCTCCGCTATCACGAGCTGCGCACGGTGGTCGCGGGTATCAGCGACAAGAGCCTCGCGGCCACCCTCCGCTCACTCCAGCAGGACGGCCTGGTGCACCGTCGGGTCGGCACGGGACAGCCGCCGTCCGTGACGTATTCGGTCACCGAGCTGGGCCGCGGAGCGGCGGCCGCGCTGGACCCGCTGCTGCGCTGGATCCGTGCCAACGCGGCGGACATCACGGCACGCCGCGAGACCTGACCGGCCCCGGTCGCGCCCAGGTGGAGCGAGCCCCGAGAACTCCCGGCAGCGCTCAGGACTCCCGGGCGGGAGGCCGCCCGCCGCCCGGCTTCCGCCGGCCCCCCACCTGGCTGCGCACCGCGCCCATGCTCGCCCCGATGACCAAGGCGATGGCCAGGGCGTCCGTGGTGGAGAGCGCCTGGTCGAGGATGAGGAAACCGGCCGTGGCCGCGATGGCGGGTTCCAGGCTCATCAGGATCGCGAAGGTGGGGGCGGGCAGCCTGCGCAGCGCCATGAGTTCGAGGGTGTACGGGAGGACGGAGCTGAGCACCGCGACGGCCGCGCCCAGCCCGAGCGTGCTGGGCACCAGGAGCTTCGAGCCGGACTCCATGATGCCGAGCGGGAGCGAGAGCAGGGCGGCCACCACCATGGCCATGGCCAGTCCGTCGGCCTGCGGGAAGCGGCGGCCGGTGCGGGCGCTGAAGATGATGTACGTCGCCCACATCGCCCCCGCGCCGAGCGCGTACGCGGCGCCCACCGGGTCGAGCCGGTCGAAGCCGCCGCCGCTGAGCAGCAGGACACCGCCCAGGGCGAGGGCCGCCCAGACCACGTTGACCAGGCGGCGCGAGGCGAACACCGACAGGGCGAGCGGGCCGAGCACCTCCAGGGTGACGGCCGCGCCGAGCGGGATGCGGTCGGCGGCCTGGTAGAAGAGCGTGTTCATGGCGCCCATCGCGACGCCGAAGGTGAGCACCGTGCCCCAGTCGGCCCGCGAGTGGCCGCGCAGCTTGGGACGGCAGACGACGAGCATGACGAGCGCGGCGGCGGCGAGGCGCAGCGTGACGACTCCGAGGGCGCCGGCCTTCGGCATCAGCAGGACCGCGACCGCCGCGCCGAACTGCACGGAGAGGCCGCCCGCGACCACCAGCGCGACCGGGGCGAGCGCGGCTCCGCGCCCTCCGGCGGGGGCCGGGCCGCCCGGCTCACCGAGGGCGGTGACCGCCTCCGGTACGGAGACTGCGGCGGCCGATTCTGCGGCGGTGCCCTGGTCGTTCACCTGTGGCCTGACTTCCTTGGATCACGGTACGCGAGGCAAGTGCAATATGCTGCACTGCCCAATTGAAGATACTGCACTCACCTCGTGCAGCCCATCCCCTTACCGTAGGCACCTCCGCGTGGCGCGTGAAATGCCGACTGGTCTCCCGTTATGCTCCCGGCGCATGAGTACAGGACAGGGCGCGGACGGTGCGGACCGGAGCGCCGGACGCGGTGTCGAAGTCCGCCATCTGCGCGCGTTCCTCGCCGTGGCCGACGAATCCAGCGTGACCCGGGCCGCCGCCCGGCTCAGGCTCACCCAGCCCGCCGTCTCCCGCACCCTGGCCGCCCTTGAACGGCACCTCGGCATCCGGCTCGTCGACCGCTCCACCCACCACCTGGCCCTCACCCCCGAAGGCGTCGCCTTCCGCGACAAGGCGGCCGCCGCCGTGGCCGCCTTCGACGCGGCGCTCGACCCGGAGGGACTGCGCGGCCGGCCGCTGCGGCTCGGGCACGCTTGGTCCGCGTTCGGCCGCTACACCACACCGCTGCTCCGTGGCTGGCAGGAGCGATATCCGCAGACCCCGCTGGAACTGCGCCGCATCGACGACCGCACCGCCGGACTGGCCCGGGGCGAGGTCGACGCGGCCCTGCTGCGCGGCCCGGTCGAGACACCCGGTCTCGTCACGGAGGTGCTGTACGTGGAGGAGCGGGTGGCCGCCGTGGCGGCCGACGGCCCCCTCGCCGGCCGCGCCACCCTCCGGCTGGCCGATCTGGCGACCGGCACCGTCGTCCTGAACACCGTCTCCGGCACCACCACCCCCGACCTGTGGCCGCCGGGCGCCCGCCCCGCCGCCACCCTCACGGTCGCCAACACCGACGACTGGCTGACCGCCATCGCGGCGGGGCGCGGCACCGGGGTGTCGGCCGCCTCGACGGCGACCATGCACCCGCACGCCGGGGTCACCTACCGCCCGCTCACCGACGCGCCGACCGTCCCGGTGCTCCTCGCCCGCCGCGACGCACCCGGCCATCCGGCGCTGGCCGATCTCGCGTCGCTGGCCCGGGAGATCGTGGGGCGGGACACCGGCCGGTGAGGGCATGCCCACCGCGCTACGCGCACCCGGCTGGGTGACCGACCCCTCTCGCGATTGCCGTACCTACATTATGTAGCTACATTCGGAGCATGGAAACGATCGGGTTGCGTGAGCTCAACCAGAACCCGTCCAAGGCCGTGGCGCTGGTGCGCTCGGGCGTGCCCATACTCGTCACCGACCGCGGTGTTCCCGTTCTGCGCATGGTGCCCGAGGCCGAGACACCCGACCCGCTCCGTCGCATGATCGAGTCCGGCGACGCCACTCCGCCCGCCGAGCAGGGCATGCCGGACCTGGCGCCCGAACTGGCACCGGATCTGCCGAGCCTCTCCGGTCTCCTGCTGTCGGAGCGCGATGAGGAGCGTCGGCGTTGATCTACCTCGACTCCTGCGCGCTTCTGAAATTCATCAAGCCGGAGAAGGAATCCGAGGCCCTGCGCGCCTGGCGTGCGGCGCTGCCGGAGGGGACCGAGCTCCTCACGAGCGACCTGGCCCGGCTGGAGATCACCCGCACGCTGCACCGGGCCGGGGTCGACCCCCAGCGCATCGCGTACTTCGTGGCCCAGGCCGTCCGTGGCGTCTACCTGATCGATCTCACCAGCACCGTCCTGGCGCGCGCGACCGCCTATCAGACCCCCGAGCTGGGCACCTCGGACTCCCTCCATCTGGCGACCGCCGACCCCTTCCGGGTGGGGCTGACCGCCTTCGTCACATACGACAGTGAACTGGCCAAGGCCGCAGCCGACTTCGGTCTCCCGGTGCACGCGCCCGCTTAGCAGGCGTCCGGGGCCGGAGCCCCCGGGTCCAGCCCCTCCGCCAGCACCTCCGCCAGGTGCCGCCCCCGCACCCCGCCCAGCTGGGCCAGCTGCGTCCGGCACGAGAACCCGTCCGCCAGCACCTCCGCGCCCGGCGGCGCCTCCCGTACCGCCGGCAGCAGCGCGTCCTGCGCGCAGGCCACGGACACGTCCCAGTGGCCGCGTTCGAAGCCGAAGTTGCCGGCCAGTCCGCAGCAGCCGCCGGTGAGTTCGCCGGTGAGGCCCGCCCGTTCGCGGAGCCGGCGGTCCGGACCGTCGCCGAGGACCGCGTGCTGGTGGCAGTGGGTCTGGCCGGTGACCGGGCGGTCCAGGCGCGGGGGCCGCCAGTCGGGGGCGTACTTCTCCAGGTACTCGGCCAGGGTGTGGACGGAGGCGGCCAGTTCGGCGGCGCGCGGGTCGTCCGGCAGCAGCTCGGGAAGGTCCGTGCGCAGGGTGGCCGCGCAGCTCGGTTCGAGGACGATCACCGGGGAGTCATGGGTGCCGGCCAGCCGGTCCAGGGTGCGGCGCATCACCTTGCGGGCCCGGTCCAGCTGGCCCGTGGAGACGTACGTGAGGCCGCAGCACACGCCCGGCCCCGGTGCCAGGACCCGGCGGCCCGTCGCCGCCTCCACGACCTTCACCGCCGCCCGGCCCACCTCGGGCGAGAGGTACTCGGTGAAGGTGTCGGGCCAGACCGTGGCCACCTGGTCGTTGGAGAGGATGAACGTCCCCCTGCCCCAGCGCCGGTTCAGCCACCGCGTGAACGTCTCCCGGGCCAGGACCGGAATCCCCCGCTCCGGTGCGATGCCCGCCAGCCGCTTGGCGAGCGCGGCGAGAGGGCGCACCCGGGCCAGGGCGTTCAGGGCGCCCGCGAACGGGGCCGCGAGGCGCAGCCATCGCGGGAGCCGTCCCAGCGCGTAGTGGGAGGCGGGGCGCAGCCGGTGCCGGTAGTGGTGGTGCAGGAACTCCGCCTTGTACGTGGCCATGTCCACGCCCACCGGGCAGTCGCTGCGGCAGCCCTTGCAGGACAGGCACAGGTCGAGCGCGTCGCGTACCTCTGTCGAGCGCCAGCCGTCCGTGATGACCCCGCCCGCCGGACCGGCCAGCATCTCGTGCAGCAGCCGGGCCCGGCCCCTGGTCGAGTGGGCCTCCTCGCCGGTCGCGCGGAAGGACGGGCACATCACGGCCGGGCCCGCGGCTTCCTTCGTACGGCATTTGGCGACGCCGACGCACCTGCGCACCGCTGCCGAGAAGTCGCCGCCGTCGTGCGGGTAGCCGAAGGCGACGTCGACGGGTCCGCGCGGCAGCACGTCGAAGCGGAGGTTCTCGTCGAGGCGGGCCGGGCGGGCGAGGATGCCCGGGTTCATGCCGCCGTCCGGGTCCCAGAGGTCCTTGAACCGGGCGAAGAGGCCGACCAGTTCGTCCCCGTACATCTTCGGCAGGAGTTCGGCGCGGGCCTGCCCGTCGCCGTGTTCACCGGAGAGCGATCCGCCGTGGGCGACGACGAGTGAGGCGAGCTCCTCGGAGAAGCGGCGGAAGCGGGCCACGCCGTCGCCGCTCAGCAGGTCGAAGTCGATCCGCACGTGGACGCAGCCGTCGCCGAAGTGCCCGTACGGGGTGCCGTGCAGTCCGTGTTCGGCGAGCAGGGCGCGGAAGTCGCGCAGGTAGGGGCCGAGCCGGGCGGGCGGCACCGCGCAGTCCTCCCATCCCGGCCAGGCCTCGCTGCCGTCGGGCATCCGGGTCGCGGTGCCCGACGCGTCCTCCCTGATCCGCCACAGCGCCCGCTGCCCGGCCGGGTCCGTGACGACGGCGGTGTCCACCGCCTCCGCGGACGCCGCCCGCGCGATCCGCTCCGCGTGCGCCCGCGCCTCTGCGGGGGTCGCGCCGCCCGTCTCGACGAAGAGCCAGGCGGCCCCGCGCGGCAGCCCGGCCGGTTCGCGTACGAGGTCGGCGGCCATGCCCTCGACGGTCAGCGGGTGGTACGGGAGGAGGCCGGGGGCGGCCTCCGCGGCGGCGGACTCGTCCGCGTACCCCAGTACGGCGAGCGCGCGGACCGCCGGGGCCTCGACCAGCCGCACCGTCGCCTCCGTGACGACACCGAGCGTGCCCTCACTGCCGCAGAACGCGCGAGCGGGGTCCGGTCCGCGCTCGGGCAGCAGCGCGTCCAGGGCGTATCCGGAGATGCGGCGCGGGAGTTCGGGGAATCCGGTGCGCAGCGGCGCGAGGTGGGCGGCGACCAGCTCCGGCACCCCGGCGGGTCCGGTCGCGCCGGGCTCCAGCCGCAGGGTGTCGCCGCCGTAGCGGGCGACGGTCAGCGCGTGGACGTTGTCGGCCGTGGTGCCCCAGGCGACCGAGTGCGAGCCGCAGGAGTTGTTGCCGATCATGCCGCCGATCGTGCAGCGGCTGTGCGTGGACGGGTCCGGGCCGAAGGTGAGCCCGTGCGGGGCGGCGGCGGCCCGCAGCTCGTCCAGGACGACGCCCGGCTGGACCACCGCCGTACGGGAGCCGGGATCCAGCTCGACGACCGAGCGCAGGTGGCGCGTGAGGTCCAGGACGACCCCGGTCCCGGTGGCCTGCCCGGCGATGGACGTACCGCCACCGCGCGGCACGACGGGCACCCCGTGCGCACGGCAGACGGCGAGCGCGGCGGCGATGTCCTCGGCGTCGCGCGGTGCGACGACCCCGAGCGGCACCCGGCGGTAGTTGGACGCGTCCATCGTCGTCAGGGCCCGCGCGGCGGCGTCGAACGCGACCTCACCGCGCACCGCGGAGCGCAGCGCCCCGGCGAGCGCGGTCGAGTCGGGGGCGGTGCGGTGGGGTCCGGTGCGGTCGGGGCCGGTTGTTGCCTCACGAGGTGCCATCCGGCCAGGATGCCGCCGGTCCGGGCCGGTGCGCGCCCGCCTCCTCGCGTTTCCGTCGAATGCGTCAATACCTAGGAATTTGACGGGCAAGCGAACACATACGCAACAGAGAGCACCACAAGTTCTTCCCAAACAGATCGTCAATTCTCATATAGTGACTGAGACTTGTCTGGGAATCTTCTGTTCCAGTTGTCTCACTTACCTACCGCCTAACCGACTTGCCCGAACCGTCCCGTCCGTCACCGTCCGCCCCCAAGGACTCCGCTTGCGCCCCTCAACCAGGCCGACCGCAATTGCCCTGCTGGCCACGGTCGTCATCACCGGGTCCCTGTGTCTCTGGGCGGTCCTCGCCGCCCCCGACTCGGCCAGGACCGCTGTGGCTTGGGGGGCCGGTGCCGCGGCCGTGCTGCTGTCCGCCGCTGTCGCCACCGCCGTCCACGCCCGTGCCTCGGCGCGGCGGCTGCGGGAGGAGAACGCGGCCGAGACCCGCCGGTTCGGCGCGGAGACCTCCCGGCTGGTCTCCGCCTCCGCCCAGGAGGCCCAGCGGTTCACCGCCGAGACGGCGAAGGTGAAGTCGGCGGCGGCCGCGGAGGTCGCCCGGGTCACCGAGCAGGCCGCGGCCGATGTCGAGCGGCTCACCGCGCAGAACGCCGCGCTCAAGGCCCGCGCCTCGCGCAGCGAGACCGAGCGCGCCGCCGCCGTGGCCTCCTGCGCCAACGCCGCCGGCCGGATGCAGGCACTCGCCACGAGCATGCTCGCCGACCTGCGCGAGATGGAGCACCGGCACGCCTCGGAGGACGTACTGGGCGACCTGCTCCACCTGGACCACCGCACCGCCCAGGCGGGCCGGCTGGCCGACTCCATCGCCGTGCTGACCGGTGCGCGCTCCGGACGCCGTTGGGCCAAGCCCATCGTCATGGAGTCGATCCTGCGCGGAGCGATGGGCCGGATCAGCGGCTACCAGCGGATCCGCCTGCACTCCACCAGCGATGTCGCCGTCGCCGGGCACGCGGCGGAGGGCATCATGCACGCCCTGGCCGAACTCCTCGACAACGCCGCGAACTTCTCACCCCCCACGGCCGAGGTCCATGTGTACGTGGAGGAGGTGCCGGCCGGCATCGTGCTGACCGTCGAGGACAGCGGCCTGGTCATGAGCGATGTGCAGCTGCGCCGCGCCGAGCGCGCCGTCTCCGCGGAGAGCCAGGACCTGACCGGCCTCTCCGGCACCCGGCTCGGCCTCGCCGTCGTCGGGCGGCTGGCCCGCAAGCACGGGCTGACGGTCTCCTTCCGGCCGTCGGCGCGCGGTGGCACGGGCGCGCTGATGATGCTCCCGCAGGAGGTCATCACCAGGACCCCGGCACCGGCCGCCGCACCGGCCCCCGCGCCGGCCCCCGAAGCCGCCGCGCCGAGTGAGCCCGAGCCGGTCCACGCCCCCGTGGCCGACGAGCCGACCGGAGCGGGCCGCACCGCCGAGGCCACGGATGCCGGGGCCACGGACTCCGGGGCCACCGATGCCGAAGCACCGGACAACTCCCGCACCCTGGCGTTCCTGCGCTCCGACTCCCTGCCGAACTCCGCTTCCTCCTCCTCCTCCGACGCCGCGTCGGACACCACTGGCGGCCTCCCCCGGTTCGGGGAGAGCGGGCTGCCCAAGCGCTCCCGGGGCCGCACCCTCGCCGCCGCCGAGTCCCGCGCCAAGGCCTCCGCCGACACCGGCACCGGCACCGGCACCGGCACCGACGGCAGCGGCGACGGCGACGGCGACGCAACCGACGGGGCGGGCTCCCGGCCCCGTACGTCCGACCCCAAGGCCCAGGCAGCCCGCTTCAGCAGCTTCCGCCAGGCCGTACGGCCCAACTCCCCGCACCCGGAAGGCAACACCCGATGACCGCGACCACGGACGAGAAGCTCAACTGGCTACTGGAGGGGCTCCTTGAGCGCACCCCCGGCACCCGCCACGCCCTCGTGCTGTCCAGGGACGGCCTCAAGCTGTGCCGCACCCCCGAGCTCTCCGTCGACCAGGCCGACCAGCTGGCCGCGATCTCGGCCGGCATCCAGAGCCTGTCGCACGGCGCGTCCATCGAGTTCGGCGACGGCACCGGCGGCGTACGGTCCGCGATGGCCGAGTTCTACGGCGGCGTGCTGTTCATCGTGGAGGCGGGCGCGGGCGCGCACCTCGCCGTCATCGCCTCCGAGGACGCCGACGTCGGCCTCGTCGGGCACAACATGAGCGAGCTCGTCGAGCAGCTCGGCGAGCACCTCGTGGCCCCGCCGCGCGAACCCTCCGGGCCGCCCGGGGCCGCCGGGGCCCAAGAGAACGCGGCCGTATGACGCCCCGCCCGCGTCCGGGCAGGGACGACGACCCGGACCGGCTGTACACCCTCACCGGTGGCCGCAGCCGCTCCGACTCGGACATCTTCGACCTGGTGACACTCGTCGTCTCGGAATGCGAACCGGCCCCCGGTATGCAGTCGGAGCACGTCGCGATCCTGCGCATGTGCGAACGGCCCACCGCGGTCGTCGAGATCGCCGCGAGCCTCGACCTGCCCGTCAGCATCGTGCGCATCCTGCTGTGCGATCTGCTGGACACCGGCCGGATCAGCGCCCGTCACCCTCGTACCGCACGCGTCGCGGACCGGCTCCCCGACCCCGACATCCTGGAACAGGTGCTCGTTGGACTCCGCAACCTCTGACCGTGCCGCCCTTCGGGCCACGGCCGACAACGGACTGAAAATAGTCGTCGTCGGCGGCTTCGGCGTCGGCAAGACCACCATGGTCCGATCCGTGAGCGAGATCCGTCCGCTCAACACGGAGGAGACGATGACCCGCGCGGGCGAGGCCGTCGACCACCTCGACGGCGTTCACTCCAAGACGTCCACCACCGTCGCCTTCGACTTCGGCCGGATCACGCTCGACGAACGCTCGGTGCTGTACCTGTTCGGCGCGCCCGGCCAGGAGCGCTTCTGGTTCCTGTGGGACCGGCTGTTCTCCGGGACGCTCGGTGCCGTCGTACTCGTCGACACCCGGCGCCTCGCCGACTCCTGGTACGCCATCGACCGGCTGGAGCACCACGGCACACCGTTCATCGTGGCGTGCAACGACTTCGGCGGACCGCTCCACACCGAGCAGCAGATCCGCGAGGCGCTCGCCCTCTCGGACGACGTACCGCTCGTGGAGTGCGACGCGCGCGACCGGTCCTCCAGCAAGTACGTACTGATCACGCTGGTGGAGCACCTGCACGCGATGTCCACCGCCCGCGCGGCGGGCGGCGGCCAGACCCTCGCCGCCCTGACCCCGGAGTCCGCCCCGTGACCCAGTGCCCCCACGCGGCAGCCACCGGCACCGGACCGGAGGCCGTGCACCTGTACGGCGGCCGGTTCCAGGACGAACCCGCCCGGCTCTACCGGGAGATGCGGCGCGACCACGGGCCGGTCGCCCCGATCGTGCTGCCCGGCGACATCCCCGCCTGGCTCGTCCTCGGCTACCGCGAGCTGCACCAGCTCACCGGGGACCCCGTGCTCTTCAGCCGCGACTCGAAGCTGTGGAACCAGTGGCCGGCCATCCCCGACACCTGGCCCCTGATGCCGATGATCAGCCGGGACCAGCCGTCCATCCTCTACACCGTCGGTGAACGCCACAGCAGCCGCTCCGCCGTCATCAGTGACGCGCTGGAGGCGGTGAACCCGTTCGAACTCAAGGAGAGCACCGCCGAGTTCGCGGACGAGCTCATCGACTCGTTCTGCTCGGCCGGCACTGCGGACCTCATCGCGGACTACGCGATGCTGATGCCCGTACGGGTCCTGGCGAAGCTCTTCGGCTTCTCCGACGAGAAGGGCCCCGCCCTCGTCACCGCGATGAACGACATGATCAACGGCGGGGCGACCGCGCTGGCGGGCCAGCGGCACATCGCCGCGTCGGTGTACGAACTGGTGGCGGAGCGGAAGGCCACCCCCGGCGACGACGTCGTCTCCCGGATGCTCGCCAACACCCGCGGCTTCACCGACGAGGACGTCTCCCGCGACCTCATGGTCATGATGGCGGCCGGACACCAGCCCACCGCCGACTGGATCGGCAACTCGCTGCGCCTCATGCTCACCGACGACCGCTTCGCCGCCTCGCTCTCCGGCGGCCGGCACAGCGTGGGCGAGGCGATGAACGAAGTCCTCTGGGAGGACACCCCCAGCCAGAACATCGCCGGCCGCTGGGCCAGCCGCGACACCCACCTCGGCGGCCGCCACATCAAGGCCGGCGACCTGCTGGTCCTCAGCCTGGCCGGGGCGAACGCCGACCCCCAGGTCCGCACCGACGGATCCACGCTCACCGGCGGCAACAACGCCTTCTTCTCCTTCAGCCACGGCGACCACCGCTGCCCGTTCCCCGCCCAGGAGACCGCCGAGGTCATCGCCCGCACGGCGATCGAGGTCATCCTCGACCGGCTGCCCGACGTCGACCTCGCGGTCCCCGGGGACCGGCTGACCCGGCGCCCCTCCCCCTGGCTGCGCGGACTGACCGACCTGCCGGCACGCTTCACGCCCACCCCCGCCCTTGGAGGCCAGAGATGACCGCGACGACGACCGAAGCGCCGGGCAGCGAGGACGAGCGGGAGCCCATCGTCCTGGACCCGTTCGTCAACGACCTGGACGGCGAGAGCGCCCGGCTGCACGCGGCGGGCCCGCTCGCCCGGGTGGAGCTGCCCGGCGGGGTCCGCGTCTACACGGTCACCCACCACGCGGAGGCCAAGGCGCTGCTCACCGACAGCCGCCTGGTCAAGGACATCAACGTCTGGGGGGCCTGGCAGCGCGGCGAGATCCCGCTGGACTGGCCGCTGATCGGCCTGGTCAACCCCGGCCGCACCATGCTGACGGCGGACGGCGCCGAGCACCGCAGGCTGCGCGGGCTGGTCGCCCAGGCGCTCACCGTACGGCGGGTGGAGCGGCTGCGGGACGGCATCGAGGCGCGCACGAAGGTGCTGCTGGACCGGCTGGAGGAGCGCCCCTCGGGCGAGACGGTCGATCTGAAGGCCGAGTTCGCCTACCCGCTGCCGATGAACGTCATCAGCGAGCTGATGGGCGTCGACTCCGCCGATCTGCCCCGGATGAAGGAACTGTTCGACAAGTTCTTCTCCAACATGACGCCGCCCGCAGAGGTGCCGCAGATGATGGCGGACATCCACACCCTGTTCTCCCGGATCCTCGACGAGAAGAAGGCGTCCCCGGCCGACGACCTGACCGGCGCGCTGCTCGTCGCCTCCGAGGACGGCGACCACCTCACCGACGAGGAGATCCTCAACACCCTGAAGGTGATCATCGCCGCCGGGCACGAGACGACGATCAGCCTCATCGTGAACGCCGTCGTCGCCCTCCAGAGCCACCCCGAGCAGCGCCGCGCGGTGCTCGCGGGCGAAGTGAGCTGGGACGGGGTGATCGAGGAGACGCTGCGCTGGTCGGCGCCCACCTCGCACGTCCTGATCCGGTTCGCCACCGAGGACATCGAGGTCGGTGACCGGGTCCTGCCGAAGGGCGAGGGCATCATGATCTCGTTCGCCGCCCTCAGCCGCGACGAGAAGCAGTGGGGGCCGACGGCGACGGAGTTCGACGTCACCCGCTCCCCCAACCGCCACATCTCCTTCGGCCACGGCCCGCACGTCTGCCCCGGCGCCGCGCTCTCCCGGCTGGAGGCGGCCGTCGCCCTGCCCGCGCTGTACGAGCGGTTCCCGGAACTGGCCCTCGCCGTCCCGGTAAACGAGCTGCGCAACAAGCCGATCGTCACCCAGAATGACCTTGTCTCGCTCCCGGTCACCCTGCGGTGAACAGGAGTTGAGGCAGAGCGGTCAACGCCGATCACGTATGGGGGAGAACAGCAGTGGAGCTGCGTCTGTGGGTCGAGGGAGCCGATCCGGTCGAGGAACTGGAGGATCTGGACGACTGGCTGAGCCAGGAGTCCGGTCTCCGGGGACGGGTCAAGCCGGCTCCGGTGATCCCGTCGGAGGGTGAGCTCGGCGGGCTCCCCGAGGTCCTCATCGCGACGCTGGGCGCGGGCGGCGTGGCGAGCGCGCTGGCGACCTCCCTGGGCGCGTACCTGTCGCAGCCGAGGCGCCGGGCCGTACGCATCAAGGTGAAGGGACCGCAGGGCCAGGAAGTGGAGCTGGACGCGCAGTCCGCCGACGACGCGGAGCGCCTCCTGAGGATCGCCCTGGGGCAGGCGGAGGAGCGCCGGTGAGCGGTCGCGGAATCGATCCGGCACGCTCCCGCATCGTCCTCCTCGGCTCCGCCGCGTACGAGGACGAACAGCTGGCGGACGTGCCGCAGATCGCGGCCAACCTGCGCGACCTGGCGGCCGTCCTCACCGATCCGGGCCTCGGCGGATTCCCCGCCGAGGCCTGCGTCACCGTCCCGCCCGGGGCGACCGGCCGGGCGATCGGCCAGGTGCTGCACCGGGCGGCCGACGAGGCCGAGGACCTGCTGCTGTTCTACTTCGCCGGGCACGGAATCCCGCTCGGCCGCTCCCACGAGCTCTATCTCGCCCTGCACGACACCGCGATGGACGCCGTGGAGTACAGCGCGCTGCGGTTCGACACCGTGCGCGGGACGTTCCTCGGCAGCAGGGCCAGGAACCGCGTGATCATCCTCGACAGCTGCTTCAGCGGGCGCGCCATCGGCACCACCCTGAGCGCCGGGCAGCAGGAGGTGCTCGGGCAGCTCGACATCCAGGGGACCTACACCCTCACCTCCGCCCCGCCCAACAGCACGGCGCTGGTCCTCCCCGACGAGGCGCACACCGCGTTCACCGGGCGGCTCCTCACCCTGCTGCGTGAAGGCGCCCCGCACACCGGCCCGTTGATCACGATGCAGGACATCTACCGGACGCTGTGGAGCCGGTTCACGGCGGAACGGCTGCCGCTGCCGCAGCAGCGGGGCACCGAGAACGCCGACCAGCTCGGTCTCGTCCTCAACCGCGCGGCGGCCACCGGCCGGCCCCCCATGGACCGGCCCCCCACCGCCCAGGCCCTCCCGCCGCTCCCGCCGCTCCCCCCTCGCCCGCCGGACCCCAGCCCCGAATCGCTGGCCCGTCGGCACGAACTGGCCGCCGAGCTCCACGAGGACGGCCGCAGCGACGAAGCGGCCGCCATGTACAAAGAGGTGGCCGAGGCGCGCGCCCGGGTGCTGGGCCCCGACCATCCCGACACGCTCACCACCCTCGACGACCTCGCCGCCACCTACGGCGACATGGGGAGTGCCCATGAGGCGTTGCGCCTGGGGGAGCGGGTGGCAGAGGCGCGCACCCGCGTCCTGGGGCCCGACCATCCACACACCCTCGACACCCTCGACAACCTGGCCGCCTCGTACGACGACGTGGAACGTACCCAGGAGGCGCTGCACCTGAGGGAGCGGGTGGCCCAGGGGCGTACCCGTGTGCTGGGGCCCGACCATCCGGACACCCTCGACACCTTCGACATCATCGCCGCCTCCTACGGTGCGATGGGGCGTCTGTTCGATGCGGCGGAGCTGGAGGAGCGGGGGATCAAGGCACGTACCCGCGTCCTGGGAGCCGGGCATCCCGACACCCTCGCAGCCATCCACAACCACGCCATCACCTACAGCCTCTTGGGACTGCACAAGGAGGCGGCCGCCATGCGGGAGCGGGTGGCCCAGGCACGTACCCGCGTCCTGGGAGCCGAGCATCCCGACACCCTCGCGACCTTCCACCACCTCGCCGCCTCCTACTGCGCCTTGGAACACAACCAGCAGGCTGTCGATCTGGAGCAGTGGGTGGCGGGGGCACGCACCCGCGTGCTGGGGCCGGAGGACCCCGACACCCTGGAAGCCCTGCACGATCTGGCCGACTTCTACAGCCGGGTGGGCCGTGGTCAGGAGGCGGTGGCTCTGGGCGAGCGGGTGGTCGAGGCGCGCAACCGCGTGCTGGGGCCGGACGACCCCGACACCCTGGAAGCCCTCGACAACCTCGCCGACTTCTACAGCGCCCTGGGACGCGACCGGGACGCGCGGGTCGCGGAGAAACGGGCGGCGGACGCCCGCGCACGCCTCGGGATGAGCTGACTGGCGGAGGCGTGCGCGGGCACGGGCACGGGTGACGCCGGGAGCGGTACCCGGACGACAGGGCGCCGGGTCACACCACAGGGAGCCGCTCCACCAGTAGCTCCACCCGCTGCTCCGCGTACTCCGGGAGCAGCCGCCCCGACCGGGTCAGGGTCGCCACCCCGTGCAGGGACGACCAGAACACCTCGGTGAACAGGCCCGGGTGGACGCCGTCCCCGGCGACGGAGCCGAGGCACTCCTGAAGCGCGGCAAAGGCGTCCTTGAGGGGTTCCGGGGTGTCCTCCCGCGCGTACGGGAGACCGCCGTCGAGCTGGAAGATGGCGTCGTAGACCGCCGGGTTGCGGGCGGCGAAGTCCAGATAGGCGCGGGCCAGGGCATACACCCGCTCGCGCGGGCCGTCCGCGGCGGCGGTCGCGGCGCGCACAGCCGCGGCCATCTCGGCGGCGCCCTCAAGGGCGACGGCGCCGATGATCTCCCGTTTGCCGCGGAAGTGGCTGTAGAGCACGGGCTGGCTGTATTCGATGCGCTCGGAGAGCCGGCGGGTGGTGACCGCGTCCCAGCCCTGTTTCTCGGCGAGCTCGCGGGCCGTGGCCACGATGAGCCGCTCACGTTCCGCCCGTTCACGCTGCTTGCGTTCCTGTACCGACATAACTCGATCCTAGCACCGCTAGACAATCAAGCGGCAGTAGCGCTAGCGTTGAGCACATCACCTAGCGCCGCTAGAAACTGAGCGGGATCAACGGGAATCAAGAGGGGTCGTCATGATCAACGCACTTGAGGTCGTCACCACCGTGTCCGTCGGAGTGATGGTGGGGGTGGAGTTCTCCGTCGCCTTCGTCATGAACCGGATCTTCAGCGCGCTCCCCGAGGACAGCGGCCAAATGGCCCGCGCCCACGGTGGCCGGATGCTCGGCACCGTGATGCCGTACTGGTACATCAGCTCGGTCGTCCTCGTCGCCATCCGGGCCGTCGCCGGATGGCACGACTCCGGCACCGGCCTCGCCGTCATTTCCGGCGCGCTGCTGATGGTGAGCGTGATCATGTCGATCCTGCTGCTCGTCCCGATCAACAACCGCAGCAAGACGTGGACCCCCGAGAACCGGCCCGCCGACTGGAAGGAACAGAGCGACCGCTGGGACCGCTTCCACTACATCCGCGTCGCCGTCCTCGTCGCCGCCCTCACCCTGCTCGTCACCTCCCTGCTCTGAGGCCGCCTCGGGCGGGGAGCCCCCGGCCCCCGCCCCACCTGGCGATACCGTCCACAGGCCGGATCCGGTGTCTCACCGGACGGACGCATTCGGTAGCCGGGGTGCGGAGCCGCTACCCTCCGTGTCGTGGCCGATATCGAGATTCCCGCTGACATCAAGCCCGCAGACGGACGCTTCGGCGCCGGTCCTTCAAAGGTGCGTACGGAGGCGCTCGACGCGCTGGCCGCCACCGGAACATCGCTCCTCGGCACGTCCCACCGCCAGGCCCCGGTGAAGAACCTGGTCGGCGCGGTACGGGACGGAGTGCGCGACCTCTTCTCCCTGCCCGAGGGATACGAGGTGATCCTGGGCAACGGCGGCTCCACCGCCTTCTGGGACATCGCGACGCACGGCCTGATCGAGTCGAAGTCCCAGCACCTCAACTTCGGTGAGTTCTCCTCGAAGTTCGCGAAGGCCGCCAAGCTCGCCCCGTGGCTGGCCGACCCGACCGTGATCGCCTCCGACCCGGGCACCCACCCGGACCCGGCGGCCGAGGCGGGCGTCGACGTGTACGCCCTCACCCACAACGAGACCTCGACCGGTGTCGCCGCGCCCATCAAGCGCGTCACCGGCGCCGACGCGGGCTCCCTGGTCCTGGTGGACGCCACCTCAGGCGCGGGCGGCCTGCCGGTCGACGTGACCGAGACGGACGTCTACTACTTCGCCCCGCAGAAGTCCTTCGCCTCCGACGGCGGCCTCTGGATCGGGATCTTCTCCCCGGCGGCCCTGGAGCGCGCGGCCCGGATCCACGCGTCCGGCCGGCACATCCCGGAGTTCTTCTCGCTGCCGACCGCGATCGACAACTCCCTGAAGAACCAGACGTACAACACCCCGGCCCTGGCCACGCTGTTCCTCCTGAACGAGCAGCTGACCTGGATGAACACCCAGGGCGGCCTGGACTTCACCACCGGCCGCACGGCCGCCTCCTCCGGCCACCTGTACGGCTGGGCCGAGGAGTCCAAGTACGCCACCCCGTTCGTCACGGACCCGGCCAAGCGCTCGCAGGTCATCGGCACGATCGACTTCGCGGACGAGATCGACGCCACCGCCGTCGCCAAGGCCCTGCGCGCCAACGGCATCGTCGACACGGAGCCGTACCGCAAGCTGGGCCGCAACCAGCTGCGCGTGGCGATGTTCCCGGCGATCGACCCGTCGGACGTCCAGGCACTGACGGCGTGCATCGACTACGTCATCGAGAAGCTGTAGCTCCAGCTCCACCGCTGACGCGTCCGGAACGGCCCCGCACACGTGACCACGTGGGCGGGGCCGTTTCTGCTTCACTCGCCGGGGTGAAGCGGGGCGTTCACGCCGGACGCGGGCACACAGTCCTACGATGATGTTCTCGACACCAGCCATTCCAGGAGGCCCGCAATGTCTGCAGCAGCAGTCGAGCACCCCTGTGACGATGGCCCTGAACCACTGCTCGAAACCGCCAACAGGCTCGCGGAGCAGCATCCGGGTTATCGCGTCGAGATCATCGGAGGCGTCATCACCGTGGCCCCACCCCCGGACGGCCCGCACGCCCGCGCTCTGACCAAGCTCATGCGACCGTTCATCGCGGCCGGACTCGACGACAAGGACTCGGAAGTCCTCCAAGGCATCGGCGTCTGGCTGCCGGGCGGCCCCGAGGACTACGCCATTCCCGACCTCGCGATCGTGGACGCCGATCTCGACCAGCACCTGATCGAGAACAACTGCTACGACCCGGCCGTCTTCCGCCTCGTCCTGGAAGTCACCTCCAGCAACTACAACAGCGACCTGCGGCACAAGGTCGCCGCGTACGCCGACGCCAAGATCCCGGTCTACGTGATCGTCGACCGCAAGCACGGCCGGGTCCATGTCCTGACGGAGCCCCTCGGCAGCGCGTACGACCGTCACGAGGTCTACGCCCCCGGCCAGGAGGCACCGCTTCCTGAGTCGATCGGCGCGGAAGTGACCCTCGATGTCGCCGAGTTGATCAACGCGGGCAGGCCCCGGAGCTGACGGCGCGGAACCGGCTCTGTCAGTGCCTGCTGCTACCCCCGTCCGGAGCCTGAGGACAGGCCCCTCATCGCGCGTCCAGCCTCCACCGCACTTCGCCGTCCTCCCACTCGTCCGTCCGCACCAGCCCCGCAGAGGCGGCCACCGCCACCGACGCCGCGTGGTCCGGATGGATGTGGGCGACGACCGTACGCACCGCTCCCCCGTCCAGCAGGTGCGCCACCAGGCCCGCCGCCGCCTCCTTGGCGTAGCCCCGGCCCTGCCACCCGGTCCCGATCACCCAGGCGATCTCCGCGCGCGCACCGGCCACGTCCACCGTCGCCTGGACGTAGCCCACGAGGCGGCCGTCACCGCGTACGGACAGCACCCAGTTCGACCACCGCTCGGCCGGGTCCGGCGAGCCCGCCGTCTGCCGCACGTAGCGGGCCCGCAGCGCCTCCGCGTCCTGCGGGGCGCCGCCCGTGAAGGTGTGCAGGGCGGGATCGGAGAGCACGGCCGCCATCTCGTCCGCGTGGGCCACCCGCAGCGGCAGGGCGTCCAGGCGGGGCGTGGAGAAGGGCGTCGGCCCGGTGTTCGTCGTCATCAGCGGATGATCCTATAGCGGCGGCCGTGAAACGCCCGTTCGCCGGTCCGCCCGGGGATGACACCGCGCCCGGCCTGCGGACCATGGAAGGTATGGACACGATTGCCGAGCTCAAGCCATTCGTGAAGCAGTACGCCGTCCTGCTCAGCACCCGTCGGCAGGACGGGACGCACGTCGACACCCCGGTCAACATCGCCGTCGAGGGCGATCACGCGTACATCCGTACGTTCTCCTCGGCCTGGAAGGTGGAGCGGATGCGCAACCACCCCACCGTTCTCGTCGGCCCATGCACGGTACGCGGCAACCCGACCGGTCCGCAGATCACCGCCCACGCGCGGCTCCTCCAGGCCGGCTCGAAGGAGAACACGCACGCCGCCCGCATGCTCTCCCGCAAGCACCCGATCGTGCAGGGCGTGCTCGTCCCCCTCACCCACCGGATCAAGCGCGACCGGACCCTGCACTACGAGCTCCGCCCGCTGGAGACGTAAGGCCGGGGGCCGCCGCTCAGCCCTTCCGGCGGCGCCTGCCCAGGAAGAGCACCAGCCCGATCACCACCAGTACGCCGAGCCCGGTCGCCGTCGTCCCCTTCACCGGCGCACCGTCGCCGCCCCCGCCGCCCCCCGCACCGGCCGACGAGGGCGACTTCACCCCCGTACGGCCCGACTCGCCGCCGTTCTTCAGGTCCACCCGCACCACATCGCTCTGCTCACCCTCGGAGCCGTACATCAGTGCCGAACCGTCGGCCGTGTACGTGACCGACTCCGCCTGCCCCAGCAGCGGGGACTCCACCGGATAGTCCTTGCCGAGCCTGCCGTTCGCGAAGACGTAGCCGCGCGCGCTGAAGTACGAGCGCAGCACCAGCTCCTTCCCGTCCGGCGAGAACGCCCCGTCCGTCACCCACGGCACCTCACCGACCCGCCGGAAGATGTTGTCCGAGCCCGTCGTGAGCTTCGCGGGGCCCTCGTAGAGCCCGCCGCCGCCCTCCTTCTTGGACGCGATGTACACCCGCCCGGTCTTCGGGTGGACCATCAGCGCCTCCGCGTTGCGCGGCCCGTCCGCGTACTTCACGTCGAACTGCGTCGCGCGGACCGTCGCGTCCCGCAGCACCTTCGGCTCGGGGAAGCGGTAGATCCAGACGTGGTCCCAGCTGCCGTTGAGGTTGTCCCCGATGTCACCGACGTACAGATTCCCGTCCGGTCCCAAGGAGATCGCCTCCACGTCGCGCGGCTCACCGACGCCCTTCATGGTGATCGTCGCGACGGTCTTCCCGGTCCGGGAGTCGACGGCGTAGACGTACGGCCCGTCGTCGCTGTCGTTGTGCGTCCAGTAGATCCCCGGATGGGCCCGGCTGGCGGCCAGTCCGCTGGACTCGGTGATCCTCGGGTCCTTGATCGTGAAGCTGCGGTCCGCCCCGCCGTCGTCGGCCACGGCGGGCACCGCCGCCGCGAGGGAGAGGAGCGCGGCGGCGCCGAAGGCAGTCAGTCGATACGAGCGCATGGCACAAGTGTCCATCGTCACGTCGCAGGCCGAAGCCATGATCGGCCATGATGACGCCATGCGTTTCATGTTCGTCGGCGATTCCATGACCATCGGGCGCGCCGGCGACTTCACCTGGCGCTACCGCATGTGGCAGCACCTCGAAGCGTCCTTCGACGCCCCGTACGCGATCGTCGGCCCCCGCACCGGGCTGTACGACACCGGCACGGGCACCCCGGTCTCCCACGCGTACGGCGCCCCCGCCTTCCCCGCCGGGGCCCGCGCGCACCTGGCCGGCTGGGGCGAGGGCTGGCTGCACATGGCCCCGGTCATCGCGGACACGGTCACCGCCCACCGCGCGGACATCCTGCTCGTCTCGCTCGGTCTGATAGACCTCGGGTTCTACACGGACAGCGAGCAGACCGCCCGCAACGCCCGCGCCTTCCTCACGGCGGCCCGCAACGCGAACCCGCACATCAGGTGCGTGCTGCTCCCCGTCATACCGAACATCCGGGCCGAGACCGACGCCCCCTTCGCCGCCGAGTGCGCCCGCTTCAACGAGCTCCTCGCCAAGGCCGTGGCCGACCTCGACGAGCCGTCGTCCCCGCTCCTGCTCGCGTCCCGCCCGCCGGGGTACGACATCCACACGGACACCTACGACGGCACGCACCCCGGCCCGTCCGGCGAGCACCGGCTCGCGGCCGCCTACGCCGACGCGATGCACCAGGCGTGGGGGCTGGGCGGGGCCTACCGGGGGATCGCTGCGGCGTCCGTACCGCCGCCGGGCGTCGGAGCCACCCCACTCGGCCGGGACAGGACGACCGTTCAGGCCGCTCGTTCCTGAGGGCTGTCCCGTAGAGGCGCGCAAAAGCATCGTACGAAGCGCATCGCCCGGCGGTTTCGATTTCCCTTCCCCGCCCCCGCCACGCGGAAGCCATCAGGCCACGCGGAAGCCTCTCATCCGGTTCCTCTCCGTCCGCCTCGGGGTTTCTCCGATTTTTCGGGGCAGATGGGTCTTCGTAATCTTCACGGATTCCTTAGGGAAAGGGTCAGTTGATGCAGGCGAAGAAGGCTTTAGTCGCAGCGATCTCCGTTTGCCTGGGCGTCACAGTCCTCGCTGGGTGCGGGAATGACACGGACAAGAGCTCGGACAAGGACTCGAACAAGAATGCGGGCAAGAGTTCGGAAAAGGCGTTCGACGGGAAAAGCGCGGACGAGATCGCGGCGGACGCGGTGAAGGCGACGCGCGATGCGGCGTCGGTCCGGGTCAAGGGCAATGTCCGGCAACAGGGCGGCAACGAGATCCGCGTCGACTTCCACGTGGACGACCAGGACCGCTGTACAGGCACGATGACCGGCCAGGGCGCCAGCGCCGACGTGATCCAGGTGGGCCAGACCGCTTATGTGCGGGGCGACGAGAAGTTCTGGAAGAACGCGCTGAAGGGACAGGCCGGGGCGGAGAAAGCGATCCCCAAGGTCCGGGACAAGTGGGTGAAGTCCCAGCCGGGACAGGCCGGCATCGAGGGAATGTGCGACAAGCAGGCATTCCTCGCGTCGATGGACAGCGACAAGTCCGAACGAAAAGGCATGACCAAGGGCGGCACCAGCGAAGTCGACGGCAAGAAGGCCGTGGCGCTGGAGAAGAAGCAGCCGGGGGGCGAGAAGATCACCACCTACGTCGCCACCGAGGGAAAGCCGTACATCCTGAAGTCGGTCACCGAGGGCGGCAAACAGCCGGGAGAGGTCACTCTCACCGACTACGGAAAGAAGGTCGACGCCAAGACGCCGCCCGCCGACCAGGTAGTCGACCCCAAGATCTCGAAGTCGTAGAGGCGACAGAGCCCTACGCCAGGGGCCGTCATCCTCGGCCCCGTGCGGTCACGCGCCCGCGCCGTCGGCGGAACCGCCGCTCCCCCGAGGCTTCGCCCGTACGTGCATCCGCTCCCCCTGCGGTCCGAACAGGCTGAGGAACTCCACCGGTTCCGGCCCGACGTTGCCCCACCAGTGCGGGGTACGCGTGTCGAACTCCGCCACCTCGCCCGCCTTCAGCACCAGGTCGTGTTCGCCCAGCACCAGCCGCAGCCGCCCCGAGAGCACGTACAGCCACTCGTACCCCTCGTGCACCCGCTGCTCGACCGGCCCCGGCGGGCCCGTCAGTCCCGGCATGACCTGCTTGTACGCGTTCACCCCGCCGATGTGCCGGGTCAGCGGCACGAACGTCATGCCGTGCCGGTTGAACGGGCGGAACGTGACCCTCGGATCACCGGTGTCCGGCGCCCCGACGAGCTCGTCCAGCTGCACCCCGTACGCCTTCGCGAGCGGGAGCAGCAGCTCCAGGGTCGGCTTGCGGCCGCCGGACTCCAGCCGGGACAGCGTGCTGAGCGAGATCCCGGTGGTCTCGCTCAGCTGGGCCAGCGTCGTGCCGCGCTCCGTCCGCAGGGCGCGCAGCCGGGGGCCGACGCCCGTCAGGACGGACGAGAACTCGTCATCCGCAGACCCGTCCGCCGCGCCGTCCGCCGCGCCGCCGTCTTCCACGCCGTGGTGCTGATGCTGGTGTGCTGCCATTCCTCCATGATGCCTCCGCTTGCCGATCCGGCAACCGGCTTTGTCGGGCGGTGCAGTCAGGCAGGCGGTCAACGGTTCGTCAACGCGCTCTTGGAGGACCACTCGTAAGTGATCTTGCCAAGCCGAAACCCCATATGACTCCCTGGAGTTGAACGACAGCCTTCTGTAGCGGGCGATCGGTGAACGGTGAAGGGATGGCGATGAGCACTGCCCACGCAACAACCACGGACGGCGAGGACTCCGCACCTCCGATCAGCACGGTCGCGGGGACCGGGTCCGCAGGACCCAATGGGGATGGTGGGCCTGCTGTTTCGGCTCAGGTGAACCAGCCGAACGGGATCGCGATGGACCGTACGGGCACGCTCTACGTCGTTGACTACGGGGGGCACCGGGTCCGGAGGATCACGACCGACGGGAAGATCAGCACGATCGCGGGCACGGGCTCCGCGAATTTCGGCGGGGACGGCGGGCCGGCGGTCAAGGCCCATTTGAAGAATCCGACCGGGGTGGCGGTGGACGGCTCTGGCAACGTCTACATCGCGGACACCGAGAACCACCGGGTCCGGAAGGTGGCGGCCGACGGAAAGATCAGCACGGTCGCCGGTACGGGCTCCGCGGCGACCTCCGGCGACGGCGGCCTCGCCACCGCTGCCCGGGTGAACCGTCCGACAGGGGTGGCGGTGGACGGCGACGGCGTCCTCTACATCGCCGAGAACAGCGCCCACCGGGTCCGGAAGGTGGCGGCCGACGGGAAGATCAGCACCGTCGCCGGAAACGGGTCGGGGACGTTCGGCGGGGACGGCGGACCGGCGGCCTCGGCCCAGCTGAGGAGTCCGTACGGCGTGGCGGTGGACGGCGCGGGGAACCTCTACATCGCGGACCGGGGCAACCATCGGATCCGGAAGGTGACGGCCGACGGAAACATCAGCACCATCGCCGGCACCGGCTCCGCGAAGTTCAGCGGGGACGGCGGGCAGGCGGCCTCGGCGGAGCTGAACAACCCCTTCACGATGGTGGTGGACAGCACCGGCGCGCTCTATGTCGCCGACTACGGCAACCACGCGGTCCGGAAGATCACGGCGGACGGTGAGATCAGCACGGTCGCGGGTATCGGGACCGGAGGTATCGACGGTGACAACGGCCCTGCCGTCGCAGCCCAGTTGAAGAATCCGACCGCAGTCGCAGTGGACTGCGTCGACACCCTTTACATCGCCGACCACAACAACCACCGCGTCCGGAAGGTCTCGTCGGCGAAGATGGCCGGGCTGCCCGACTCGGGCGCGGTGGTCTCCTGGGGCAATGTCCGCAGCAGGTTGCGGATGGGCGTCCTGCGCGAGTCCGTCAAGGACGGGGCCGAGATCCATCAGTCGCTCGCCGCCCCCAGGGACCACCAGCGGTGGCGGATGGTCGTGGCGGGCCAGGAGGACGGCGAAGTCCTGTACACGATCGAGAACGTGCGCAGCGGCAAGGTCCTGGAGGTCGTCGGCGCGCACGGGTGCGACGGGGCAGTGGTCGCGCAACGTACGTACGAGGGCGGCGACGCGCGTCACCAGCAGTGGCGGCTGATCCCGGTGGGCTCCGTCGACGGCTCTCCGCGGGCGTACGAGATCGCCAACGGCAACAGCGGCCTGCTCCTGCGAGTCGAGTCCAACGCCCGCACGGCGATCAGGCAGCACGGGGCGGAGGGCGACCACCGCAACCGGCAGTGGGAGCTGCTTCCCGTGTGACGTGAGCGTGGGCAGGGGCCGACTTCGCCCCTGCCCACGCTCACGCGACCAGCACGGCTACGAGGACGCGGACGGCTCCTCGGCCGTCGGCTTGGGCGGCTCGGGAGCCTTCGTGAAATCGCTCTTCTTCGGCATGTCCTCCAGGTCTCCGTCCTTCTGGAGGCCGCTGTGCTCCGTCACCGTCGTACTCGACTCCCGCATGCCTGCGGAGGCCGCCGCCGACACCGAGCCGGGGTTCTGGGCGTACTCGGCCTGTTCGCCGGCCGATGCCTGGGTGGTCTGGATGAAGGAGCCGAGGATGCCCAGGATGGCCCGTGCTTCGGGCGACTGCTCCTGCACGATCTTCGCCCGGGAGGAGGACCCGTGGATCGCGTTGGTGAACAGGCTCGCGCTCGTGTCGTCGTACGTGTCGTCGTCGGCGTCCTCGAAGTCGACGCCCGCTCCCGGCTGCGGTTTGGTCCCTTCGGTGGTCACCGAGAAGAGTCCCGCGCCTTTGCCCGCGGAGCCGAAGATGTTGCCGAACACCATGGTGGTCATCCCTTGTCGTCGTCGTACCGGCGGTGCCCGCCCGGTCAGGGCTGCTTGTGCAGTTCGCGGTCGCTGCCGGTCAGGCTCTCGCCGTCGAACATCGTGTGGTGGACCTCCAGGGCGGAGACGACCTCGGCCCACCCCTTCATGCGGAAGCCGTTCCCGCCCGCGAGATCGATGTCGGCGATGTCGCGGGCGACCAGGTGGTCGAGGCCGGGGTAGTTCCCGGGCTGCGGGGGCGCCAGGACCTTCACCGGCACGTCGTACTTCACGGCGAGCAGCCCGGAGAAGGTCACCGGGATCTCGTACGAGTACTGCTTGCGGGTGCGCCGCTGGGTGACGAGGGTCCGGACGCGGCAGCCGGGCGGGACATCGCCGGAGATCTGCGAGTTGGAGCCCCAGCTGGTGGTCAGCGAGCCGCCCACCGAGCCCGTGATGCCGAACATCAGCTGGGCGTTGAGCTCCGCGTTGCCGGCGGCCCTGCCCTGGGTCGTGAACGCCACCGAGCTGGACACCGCGTTGGCCGCGGAGTTCGCCGCGGAGTTCTTCACGCCCGTCTCGGTGGCGTTCGCGTTGTCCGTCCCGATGTCGTCCTTGCTGTTCTCGTTGGTCACGGTGTTCGTGTTCTTGTTCTCCAGGTCGTTCTGGAGCTGCGACTGGAACTGTGTCTGGAGGCCCACCTGGAGCTGGTTCTGCAGCAGCAGTTCGAGCTCCGCGCCGACGCTGCCGCCGAAGGTGAGCTGGGCCTCGCCCTGGAGTGACCAATTGATCTCGTTCGAGACGGTGAACTCCACCGAGTCGGTGAAGGTCATCGATTTCTCCTGGCTGCGGTTGACGTAGGTGCGCGAGGAGAACGTGTCGGGCGGAGGCTGATCCACGTTGCCCCGCTCCTCGATCAGCGGCTCCCCGAGGTTCATGTAGGCGAGCCAGCCCAGCTTGGACGCGGAGCCGGGGAAGGCCCCGAAGCTCGACTTGTTCAGCGAGAAGCCGACCGGCTTGTGCCGCACGCCGTAATCGTCGACATAGACCAGATTCGGATGGTTCAGGATCGACTGCCAAGTCTGCTCGATGTCGAGTTCCCGCAGGTTCTTCTTCGTCAGCGGCTGGCGCTTGGACCGTTCCAGGTTGTACGCGTTGGAAGGCATTCCCCGTCCTCGACTGATCTGGCCGAACCGCGCCCGGTCAGGTGGAAAAGATGAATCTGTGTGCACGTTTCGACGATCGAAGATATCACGCTCCTCATTGGACGGAACGGCTTTTCGTTCATCACCCTCAATCGAGTGATCTAAATTCAGTCATGACGCCCCTGATGGAAATTTGAGGCACCGTCGACCAGTCGATCGACTGTCTCCATCAGTCCCACATGCGAGTGACCTGACCTGGAGCTTTGCCGTTTTTGTCGGCATTTATTTCGGTCGTTCATTCGTTTTCCGATTGTTTCGGCCGAGAGGGATTGTGATTGCCGTAATGCTGCGTGATAAACCATTGGGCTGAGTGCACGACGCGTTGTTCTCTCTATCCAGGAGCAGGTGAGGTTTCCGCGATGTACACCCAAGAACGCACCGCGATGGCGAATTTGGTGGTCGGCGGCCCGGTAGCGGTGAACAGCTATGACAACGCCATCGTGGCGGCGCTGCTCGAAAGCCGGCCGGTCATGCTCGTCCATGCCTTCAATGGCGGCTATCTGCGGCCCGCCGAACTGAAGGAGGAGAGCCACGACAAGGGGGTCAAACTGGCCACCGCGCTCGACCCTGCCACCAAGGAGGCGGAGGGCCACCTCTGGTACATCACCCCGGGCGGCTTCTTCGGTCAGCGGCCGCTGTACTTCATCGAGAGCGCCGCGGGCCAGGCGTCGCCCCCGCCCGCCGGTGCGGCCGAAGCCGAAGCCGGGCGAGGTGACGACGGCACGCCCAAGCCGCGGCGCAGGCGCATCACCGTGCACCAGGAGGCCCCCAAGAGCACGGCCGACACGGTCCAGCTCGGACTTCCCGGCAAGGTCGGCGACAAGTGGCGCGGGAAGAACGGCGCGCCCGAGGACACGCAGCTCTGGGTCGTCACGGTGACGCCGTGGGGCGGGATCACCTTCGTCCCGATCACCCACCCCGACGCCATCCTCGGGTTCAAGGACCACGCGGTGACCGCCGACAGCGAGGTGCGCCTCACCTACAACTGGGGCGGGGACTTCACCGGGACGGTCATCAACACCTTCTACCCCCGGCTGCCCAGCGAGTGGAACGTGCCGTACCACCACGTCTTCACGTGATCCGCGGCCACCGCTGTACCCGATCCGTCCCGAGCCAACGCCCGTACCGCCTGGAAGAGGCACCACGATGCCCGTGCCCACGGAAGACCTGAAGCTGGAGATCCTCAACGCCGCCACGGGGGAGAGACTCGGCGCCAAGGCGGCGCCCAGCGCGGACGGGACGCTGGTCGTCCGCGACTTCCCCGACGGCGGCCCGAGCCCGGACCTGTGGCAGTTCACTCCCGTACCGGCCGCTCAGGGAGGATACGAGGAGGACGACCAGGCGTACGTGCTCCGCAACACCGTCAGCGGCAAGGTGCTCGACAATCCGGCCGCCGCCGACCGGGGCGTCCGCCAGTGGGACGCCGGCAGCGGCAAGAAGGGCCAGCAGTGGCATCTCGTCCCCGTCGAGGGCGAGGTCGGCCTCTACGTCATCGAGGGCCTGGCCGACGGCACCGTACTCGATCTGTCGTCCGCCCCCGGCGAGGACGGCACCCGGGTCGTCCTGAGCGAGCACGACGACGCCTCGGAGAGCCAGCGGTGGCGGTTCGTTCCGGCCGAACCCGAGCGCACCAGCGACCCCGTGCTGCGCTGGGCACCGCTGGGTCACTGGAACAGCCGCCGGTCCTGGCGGCTGGCTCCCTCGGCCGCGCTCCGGCCCTCGCCCGGCGCGACGCCCTCCTTCAGCGACCTGCTGCTGGTCCTCGACGCGTACGGAAGCAACCAGGACGCCGGTGGGTGGAAGAGCGACGTGGTCACCCCTCCGCCCGGCGGACAGCCGAGCCGGTGGGCCGGGCCCGGCGCGCGGTTCCTCGCCGACACCGTGGGAGCCGGGCGGGCGGACATCGTCGGGATCAGGCCCACGAAGGGAGCCGTGACGTCGTCCGGCCGGGGCGACGGAACGTTCGACGACGAGAGCCCGCTGCACCAAGGGTCGACCGCGCCTGACCCGGCGGACCTGTGGTCCTTCGCGAACCTGACGGCCAACGCCCGGCCCGCCCTGGTCGTCCTGTCCACCGGTGGCGTCCGGGTGTCCGCCCAGGACGAGGACGGAACGTTCGCCCCCGCGGGCGGCGAACTGGTCCTCAAGGCGTTCGGGCACGGCAAACAGGCCGGTGAATGGGCTGCCGACAAGCACCCCCGCTTTCTCGCCGACACCACCGGCGACGGGCGGCTCGACATCGTCGGCTGCCACGACGACGGCGTCTGGCTCTCCCTCCAGGACGAGGAAGGAACGTTCGCGCCGCTCGGCGACGAACCCGCCCTCCGCGCGTTCGGGCACGACGAAGAGGCCGGCGGCTGGCTCGTCGACAAGCACCCCCGTTTCCTCGCCGACACCACCGGCGACGGGCGGCTCGACATCGTCGGCTGCCACGACGACGGCGTCTGGGTATCGCTCCAGGACGAGGAAGGAACATTCGCCGAACCTCTCTACGTCCGCGACGACTTCGGGGTCGAGCAGGGGTGGAACTCGACCGACGAACACCCCCGGTTCCTGACCAGGACCACCGACGGCGGAGCGGAGGACATCGTCGGGTTCGGCCCGCAGGGCGTCGTCGTCTCGCACGGGCGCGGCGACGGCACGTTCGCGCCCTCGAAGCTCGTCCTGAACGACTTCGGATCGGCCCAGGGGTGGACGAGCCGGAAGCACATCAGGCTCCTCACCGACGTCACCGGCGACGGCAACCCCGACATCGTCGGCTTCGGCGACGAAGGGGTCTGGGTGGCGCACAGCCTCGGCGACGGCCGGTTCGAACCGGCCCAACTCGTCTGCCGCGGCTTCGGGTACGCAGAGGACGCGGGCGCCTGGCGGGTCGACCGTCACCCCCGATTCCTCGCCGACATCACCGGAGAGGGGCGCGTCGACATCGTCGGCTTCGGCGGACCGGGCGTGTACGTGGCCCGCAACCTCTTCCGCCACTTCAGGACCCGATAGCCCCTCGGGGCGGTCACGCCGCCGCGGGACCGCCCGCGGGCGTGGTCGTCCGGCTCACCGGCCGGGGCCCTTTTGTCGGGCCCCGGCCGCGTGCTGATGATCCGAAGGCAACGGCCAGGGGGTGCAGTCAGGCGGAGGCGCCGGGAACGGCTCCGGGGCCGATCATGGCCAGCGACATCCGGGTCAGCTCACTGGTCAGCCAGTCGCGCGGCACCTGGCGCGGGCGGCGTCCATGGTGGGCGAGGAGCTCGTCGACGGAGTGCGTCAGCACCTGCACGACGACCGTGAGATCGCCGTCCGTCCCATGCCCCCGCTCCGCCGCCCGCTCGGCCTCGCGGGTCAGGAACTCGACCCAGACGTTCCGCCACATCGCGAGGTGTTCGTCCATCGCCCGGCTCACCCCGAGCACCTCGACGAACGCCACCCTCGCCGCCTGCGGGTCCCGGGTGACGACCCGCACATAGGCGTCGAAGAGCCTGCGGATGCGCTCCTCCGTCGAACAGGTCTCGATGCCCTCGGACGACAGCTCCAGCTCGGTCGCCCGCATCCCGCCGATCGCCACCTCGTCGTACAGATCGACGAGCAGCGCCTCACGCGATTCGAACTCGCGGTAAAAATCACGCAGTTGTACGTGCGCAGCGGCGCAGAGATCCTCGACGGAGGTACGGGCGTACCCGTACACGGCGAACAAGGTCCGTCCGGCCGCCATCAGTTGCTCACGGCACCGCACCGGGTCCCTCGCCACCCGAACTCCGTCCCATCGGTCAACCATGGCGTCCACCACCGGTCCTCCTCAGTCCGTCCAGGCCCCTGGGCCCACTCTCCCCGCTCCACCGCGCCAGCGGTGGAACCGCCACACCAGCAAACGGCCGTACGCCTCAGCCGGCACCGCCGGACGCGTCCTGCGCGAGGACCGCCGCGACCCGCTCCCGCCAGGGCAACGGCTCGGGCTCCTCGAAGTCATCGCCCCGATCGGGCACGTAGGCGGGCCACTTGGCCGCGTGCGCCCGCCAGGCCGCTTCCTGGGCACACGGCACGCAGACCGTCTCGTCGCCCTTGGGCCGGAACAGGTGCTCGTGCCTCGCCCCCTCGCAGGGGATGGGCAGCCGGACCGGGGACGGCACGCCTGCGGGCGCGGAGGCCTGCGCGCACACCGGCTCCGGGAGCTTCTGCACCAGCCGGTACCGCAAGAACCCCACGGCCGACCGCACCCCGCCCGCAGGCAACTCGCTGACCAGCGCGAGCCGCAGCTCCGCCGCCTTCACCCCGCGCCGCAGCCAGTCGGCAGCCGTCTCGGCCAGCCCCCGGGCCTCGCGGACCCCCAGGTGGAGCTGCGGGCTGGCGTGCCGCAGGGAGAGCAGTACGCGCTCGGCCTCGATGACCTCGGCGTCACGCGGCGGGGCGGATTCGGCCTCCGGTTCGCGATCGGGTTCGCTCGCGGGTTCGCTCGCGGGTTCGCTCTCCACGGATTCGATCGAATCCGGAATCGCCTTGGAGGGTGGGTGGGTTGAGTTCTTCTCAGGTTCTTTATCAACCGGTAGGTAACCACCGGCCGACCGAGTACCCGGATAACCGACCGCCGGATAGTGACCACTCGGTCCCACCTGCGGTGATTCCGTTCTCGCGTCCCGGAACCTGCGGGCCTCCTCGTCGGAGAGCGACACGTTGCTGACGAGTTGATCGGTCACCCACAGCCCTCCGTCGTTCTGCCGCCGCCACTCGTGCACGAACCCGTCTTCCTTGAGCTGTGCCTTGGCCTTCTGGTACGCACGCCCCTTGATCCCGATCCACTTGGCGTGATCGCTCAACGCCCGCTCGGCCCGCCCTGGAGGCAGCCCCTGCACGTAGGTGATCAAGACCTTCGCGTCGCTGCCGAGGCGCGGATGCCGGATGACATCATGGGACGCCTTCACATAGCCGTAGGACGGCGAGATAGCATGAAAAAGCATTCTCGGTGGACCTCAGATATCCATCGCGGGGTGAAGGCCCTCGGACAGGTGTTGGTAGCACCACCGGGGGCCGCCCCATGCGCGGATGCGCACGGAGCGTAATGACGCGGTCACGTTACCTCACAATTCTCGGCCTCCACCACACCGTTGAGCAGCTCGAACAGCAGTTCCGTATCCACGAACGGGACTTCGGCGGTGGGCCGCGAACGCCAGTCCAGCGGATACGTCAGCCCCTCCAACGCGGGCACCCCGACGAACCCCGCCCCCTCCCGCACCAACGCCTCGGACCCGGCCGGCCACCGGCGGCCGCGAGCAGTGCCGGGCGGCAGCAGGAAGTACATGCTCCGATCCCCGATCCGGGACCTGATGATGGGCCCCGCCTGGAAGTCGGTGAACTGCATGATCTCGTACGCCACTTGCTCGCCCAGGTAGCCGATGATCCGCACGGCGTCGAAGTAGATCCCGGCATGCCGCAGGGCGTGCCCGCTCGCGGGAATCCAGGCGGCCATCAGGTCAGGTGAAGTTTTCGGTTCCATACGGAAAGCGTCGGCGCCCGCACGTACGGTGACCAGGGACACAAGGGATCTGTGCACTGCTGTGCACTTGGAGGTGGAGCTGTGCACTCCAGTAGTACCGGCGGCGGGAACGCCGACATGTTCGGAGTGCTGCTGCGGCACTACCGCGAACTGGCGGGGCTGTCGCAGGAAGGCTTAGGCACGAAGATCGGCTTCTCCAAGTCGCAGGTGGCGATGGTGGAACGGGGGCAACGGCCCCCGAAGGGGAATTTCGTACCGAAGGCGGACGCGGCGGTGGGCGCCCGAGGCGCGTTGATCGCAGCGGCGGCGAAATTGTCGTTCGGTCATCTGGCTTCCTGGTTCGAGCCGTTCGCCGAGGAAGAGGCCAGGGCCGTGGCGCGGTACCAGTACGAGTCCAGCACTATGCCCGGTCTGTTGCAGACCGAGGCACACTCACTCGCCCTGCACAGGGGAGTATGCCCACCGCTCGACGACGACGAGATCGAGAGACTGGTAGCGGGCCGTCTTGCGCGGCAGAACCTACTGACGCGCAAACCGCTGCCGGACATCAGCTTCATCCTGGAAGTCAGCGCGATCACTCGGCCCATCGGAGGGCGGGACGTGCACCGGGCGCAGCTCCAGCACCTTCTCGAAGTGAGCGAGTTGCGGAACGTTCACATCCAGGTGATGTCACCCACCCTGGAGACGCACGTGGGAATGGCCGGGCCCTTCGTACTACTGGAGACCGACGACCGGCGACGGCTGGCGTACCTGGAGGTGCAGGGCCGGAACTTCGTTGTCAGTGAACAACCTCAGCTGGGAGACTTGTTTGCGACGTATGGCATGCTCCGGACCCAGGCTCACGGGCTGGAAGAGTCGCGCGGGCTGATCAAGGAGATAGCAGAAGGACTATGAGCACTGACCTGAAGTGGTTCAAGAGCAGCTACAGCGGCCAGAACGGCGGTAACTGCATAGAGGTCTCCCTCTCCTGGTCCAAGTCCAGCTACAGCGCCCCGAACGGCGGCGACTGCGTCGAGGTCGCCATCTGCCCTCACACCGTTCACGTCCGCGACTCCAAGGACCTCGACGTCCCCTCCCTCCGCATCTCCCCCGCCGCCTGGTCGGCCTTCATCCAACACACGGTGGTCTAGCGCAATGTCCTGGTTCGACGAACTGCCCGAGGTCATCACGCGAGCCGACTTCGGCTCCCTCGTCGGGCGGCCGCCGCGCAACATCGAGCTCATGGCGTCCAGAGGGCTGGCCGCTGATCCCGTGGCCCGCAATCGCAACAAGTTCGTCTGGAGCGAGGAAGCCGCGCTCGACTGGTTCCGTTCGCTCCAGGAGCACGCGGTGATCGTGCCCGCGAGCAAGCAGGCCATGGACGATCTCGCCGCGTACAACGCGTACGTATGCCCGATGGACAGCAAGCACGTCGGGCTGGCGCGCCCGAAGATGCTCGTGATGTACCGGCCGGGCGGCACGGGGCTGGTCTTCGGTGTCGATGCGGTGGAGACCGTCAACCAGGAGATCGACGGCACGCGGCACGCGTCCGCGGAGACGCGTCGGATCACGCGGGACGGCGAGGCTCTGGGCGGGACCCCCTTCCCCAGGCCGTGGACCGTCTTCCGGCTCAAGGAGGCCGGCACGATCGGCAAGGTCACACCGGCGGTCCATCAGGGCCGCTATCTGCGCATCGACGACGTCCTGGACGCGTTGACGACCGACCACCTCGCGCTGCCCACGCTCGACGAGGCGTTCCCGGCGCGCAAGTAGGCGGCTTTCACCGGCCGACGCGTCAGTGCAGGGTGATCCGGGCGGTCACCGGCAGGTGGTCGCTGCCCGTGGAGGACAGGGTGCGGATGGCGTCGACCGTTGCCGAGCGGGCCATGACCTGATCGATCCGGGCCAGGGGCAGGGACGCGGGGAAACTGAAGGCGAACCCGCGCTCGGCCACGTTCAGCCGTGAGGTGAGCTGGGACAGGCCCCGGTCCTCGACCGTGCCGTTGAGGTCGCCCATCAGGATCACCTTCTCGGTCTTCTCGGCGGCCAGGTGGCGGCCCAGCAGGGTGGCGCTCTCGTCCCGCAGGGAGGAGGCGAGTCCGCTCGACCGGATGCGGACCGAGGGCAGGTGCGCGACGTACGCCGCGACGTCACCGTGCGGGGTGCGGGCGACGGTGCGCAGCCCCCGGTTCCAGCCCTCCTCGATGCCGTCGGGCCTGATGTCCACCAGGCGGGTGCCGGAGAGCGGGTACTTGGACCAGAGGCCGACGGTGCCCCGGACCGCGTGGAACGGGTAGTGCGGGGCGAGGGTCTTCTCGTACGCGGGCAGCGCGTCCGGGACCAGCTCCTCCAGGGCGATGAGATCGGGCCCGGCACCGGCCAGGGCGCGTGCCGTGCCCGCCGGGTCGGCGTTCACGTCGCTGACGTTGTGCTGCACCACCACCAGGTCCCGCGTCCCGGCCTGCGCGCCGGGCCCGAGCAGTCCGCCGAAGAGGTACGTCCAGACGGCGACCGGCAGGAGCAGGGCCAGCAGGGCGGTGGCGGAGCGGCGCAGCAGCGCCAGTACGAGCAGGAGGACGACGACCACGCCGAGCCAGGGCAGGAACGCCTCCAGCAGGCTCCCCAGGTGTCCGGGCGAGTTGGGCACCGCCCCGTGGAACGCCAGCAGTGCGCCGGTCAGCACCGCGAGCACGGCGAGCACCCGTCCCCGCGCCGGGGGAGGTGACAACCGGGATGGCGCCGCCCCCTCCCCCGTCGCCGTCGCCGTACTGCCGCTGTCCACGCGCCCCACCATGTGTTCCCGTCCGCTCGGTCCTGTCCTTCAGGACGAGCGGGCGGCCTCATCAGTTTCAGCGCGGCCGTACAGTGCGGGCATGACGAGCAACGCGGGGGCGGGAGCACGTGCGGATCGCACCGGCTCCGACCGGTCCGCGAGCATGCGGGACGCCGTCTCGGATTCCTGGTCCGTCCGGGCGGCCGCCGGACGGCGACTGGCGGCCGACGCGGAGGTACCCGAAGTGGCCGCCGTTCTGAGCAGGTTGCTGCTGGACACGCACGACACGTTCGTCACCCAGGAGACGGCGGAAGCGCTGCTCCTGCGCGGGGACGTGCCCGGTCTGAGGCTGGTCCTGGCCGCGCTCGCCTCGGCGGACGCTCAGATCGGTGACTACCTCCAGGCGGCGGTCACCAACGTGTGCGAACAGTCGGCCGGGGGCCTCGATCGGCTTACCGGGCCGGCTTCTGCACTGGCCTCGGACCCGGATGCCGGTGTCAGGGAGGAGGCGCGCGGGCTTCTGGGGCCGGGGCGCTGACCGCCGAGCCCGTCAGCGATCCCTCAGTGGTTCCTCGCCGGTGCGTCGAAGAACCTGATGATCCTCGGCAGGGCCTGCCGCATCGATTCGCTGTGCTCGTAGTCACCGACATCGGTCACCCGGTTCACGGCACCGTGCCTCGTCAACTGGGAGGAGCAGTATCCGGCATGGGAGAAGTCGACGTCCTTGTCACCCCGGCCGTGGAAGATGTTCACCGGGACGTCCGGCCGCCAGTCGCAGGTGTTGTCCATCGGACGCAGCCTGTCCTTGAGGACACCGCTGGGGTGCCGGATCTTGTCCAGGAAGTCTTCGGTGAACAGGTCCCGTGCCGTCGAAGGCAGCTCGGTGACGAGCTGCTCAGTCGTGTGATTGCCGTCGAACAGGCCCTCCACCTTCTGGTCGTAGGGAGCGCGGAACGCCTCGCCGGGCGAGCGGTACAGGCCGTAGGCCTTGTTCCATGCGGTGACGAAGTACGCGAGATAGAGACCGGACTTCTCGATCCTGTCGTCGGCCGCGGCGGTCTCGAAGGCGGAGAGGTCGAAGGGGCCGCTGACCGGGGCGAGGGCGCCCAGCCGGAAGTAGCGGTCGGCGCCCTGGTCCTGAAGCGCCCGGCCCACCAGCATGGCTGCGGGGCCGCCCTGGGAGAAGCCGCTGACCTGAACCTTTCGTTCCAGTTCCCGGCCCTTGCGGTGGGTCAACGTGCGGGTCGCGCGCAGTCCGTCGACGGAGGCCGCCACGGTGGCCCGGGGGTCGCCGTAGGGGTGGAACCCCTCACCCTCGCCGAGGCCCACATAGTCGGGGGCCGAGACCGCCCGCCCGGTCGACGCGAGGAGCAGTGCGGCGAGCCGGTCGTCCGACGCCGGGTCCTCCGAGCCGACGTCCTTGCGGTAGACGGTGGTGCCGTGCAGCCAGGAGACCGTCGTGAGACGGTGCGCCGTGCTTCGGGGCAGGGCGACGAGCTGGCTCGCGGTCGTGGGCGCCCCTGAGCTGTTGGTGGTGCGGTACACGACCCGGTAGGCCGTCACTCCGTAGCGGACCTCGGAGGAGTCGATCTGTCCCTGGAGCAGCCCGGACACCTCGGCCGCCGTCAGGTCGGCCACCTGCTCCGCGGAGACGACGTCCCCGCCCTGCGCCCGCCGGCCGTGGGCGTCGGCCGCAGCGGCGGGAGCGAGGAGAGCGGCCGTGCTGCCCAGCAGGGCCGCGGCGGCCAGCATGCGTGCCTTGATGCGTGGTGAAGTCATGTGTGGATACTCGCCGTTGACCCCCTCGCGACGACATGACGCGGGCACCCGAACACGGTGGGGGCTGTCCACCTCAGGGTTCCCTAGGGGATGCCGGGCGGATCAGGGCCCTCGGTCCGCCGCGTCGTCAGGACGGCTGTGCGCAGGACGCGTCCTTGATCCGGTTGCGGTACGCGCGTTGTGCCGCCTGCGAGCCGCACGCGGTGCCGCAGTACAGACCGGAGGTGTTGCGGGTCCGGTCGAAGAAGCCCGAGTAGCAGGTGGGGTTCTTGCAGATCTTCATCCGCAGCCAGGCGCCGCGTGCCGCCAGGTCCGCCGCGGCGGCCAGGAGTCCGGCGAACGCGCCGAGCACCCCGGCCTGGGCGGGCACCGGGCGGCAGCCCGCCGCGGTGACCTTGAGGGTGAGCGGATAGCGCTCCGCGATGCGCGCCAGGTACTGCTCGGCCTCCGGCAGCCGGTCCGCGCTGCCCTCGCAGCCGGAACGCGAGAGAAAGACTGTGCAGAGCGCGGCCCGCAGCTCGTGCGCGGCCACGACATCGGCCTCGGTCACCACCGCGTCGGACGTCATCAGGCCCGCCCCGGTCAGCCAGGCGGTGAGGCTCGCGCTGTCGCCCAGCAGTTCCACCGGGCCGCTGCCGTGGGGTGTCGTGTTCACGAAACCGAGGAGCCCGGCCGAGCTCGCGCACGGCTCCGACGGGGCCGCGCCCGATCCGGTGGTCCCGGCGCTCGCGCTCGTACCCCTGCCGGTACTCGTACTCGTGTCCATGGCGGGAAACCTATCTCACGGCGGCAGCGCGGCGCCACAGCAGTCCATATCGGCTAAGCCGCTTTGCCGATAACCCTTGACCGATCAACTCCGCATCACGTTATGTTCTTTCCCGTTACGGCCATCACTCGTGCGGCCGCTTCAGAGACGGGGACTCATGACGCTCGACGCCTACTACACGCTCGGCCGGTCCGGACTGCGGGTCAGCCCGCTCGCACTCGGCACCATGACCTTCGGCCAGTCCGAGTGGGGTTCCGACGCCCGGACCTCGGGGGAGATCCTGGACGCCTACCTCGATGCGGGCGGCAACTTCGTCGACACCGCCGACATCTACGGCCAGGGCGCGAGCGAGGAGCTCGTCGGCAGGCTGCTGGCGGAGCGCGGCGCCCGCGACCGCACCGTGCTCTCCACCAAGTTCACCCTCGGGGGGCGGGCGGGCGACCCGAACGCGGGCGGCAACGGGCGCAAGGCGATGCTGCGTTCACTGGAGGGCTCGCTGCGCAGGCTCGGTACCGAGTACGTGGACCTGTACATCGTGCACGCGTGGGACGCGCTGACCCCGGCCGAGGAGGTCATGCGGGGGCTGGACGACCTGGTCTCGTCCGGGAAGGTGCGGTACGTCGCGCTCTCCGACGTACCGGCCTGGTACGCGGCACGCGCACAGACGCTCGCCGAGTGGCGCGGCTACGAACCGCTGGTCGCACTCCAGCTGGAGTACTCGCTCGCCGAGCGCGGGCTTGAGTACGAATTCCCGTCTCTTGCGCAGGAGTTGGGCATGGGGCTGATGACCTGGGGGCCGCTCGCCAAGGGCCTGCTGTCCGGCAAGTACTCGGCCGACGCCTCGACCGCCGCGGAGCTGCCGGAAGGACGCATCAAGGTCGCCGCCACCACCGGGACCATGGCGGACAACCGCAGCGAGCGGAACTGGCGCATCGTCACCGAACTGGGCAAGGTGGCGCAGGAGATCGGCCGGACCCCCGCCCAGGTCGCGCTGAACTGGGTGGCCAACCGGCCCGCCGTCGGCTCGGTCATCCTCGGGGCGAGCAAGGCCGGGCAGATCCGGTCCAACCTGGACGCGCTCGACTTCACCCTGCCCGACGGGCTCCGCGCCCGGCTGGACGAGGTCAGCGCCCCGCCGCGCGCGGTGCCGTACGCCTTCATGGATTCGCTCCAGTCCCGGCTGAACGCCGAGGTGCGGAACAAGCGTCCCGGGTACTACGCGGGCTGAAGGGGGCTTCGCCGGTCAGCGCGGCGGCGGCCGCAGGGCGTCCATGACGAGGTCGATCAGCCGGCCGGTCTGCGCGGAGGTGTGGGCGGCGGCGCCCGCGAGGAAGATCCCCAGCAGCATCACGGTCACGTCGTCCGGCTCGACGTCGGCGCGGAGCGCACCGGCCTCCGGATCGCTCCCCGCTCCCGCCTCGGCACCGGCGGCGAGGATCGTGGCGATGGCGGCGGTGATGCGCTCACGGGTGGCGGGCGTGGCTATCCGGCCGGAGGCCCAGCCCGCGCGGAGCGTGTCCGCCATGCCGCGCTTCGTCGCGATGAACGCGGCGTACCGCTCGATCCAGGCCCGCAGCGCCGCGTCCGGCGGGAGCTCCCGGAGCAGGGCGGGGGCGCTGGCGGCGACATCGTCGAGTTCGGCCGCGTACACGGCCTCGACCAGGGCCTCACGGGTCGGGAAGTGGCGGTACAGCGTGCCGATGCCGACACCGGCGTCGCGGGCGATGCCTTCGAGCGAGACCGTGCCGTCGGCCGCGGCGAAGGCGGCCCCGGCGACCCGGACGAGCTTGTCCCGGTTGCGCTGCGCGTCGGCGCGGGGGGTGCGCGGCTTCTTCCCGGAGCCGGAAGGTGCCGGACCGTGGGGCGTCGGGTCGGTGGACGTCAAAACGGAGGCACCTCCGATAAGAGTGCTACAGTCGATTAGGCGGAGGGTCCTCCGGTTCTCCGCTTCTCCATCGTCTCATGAGGACGGAATCTCCCATGACTGCGAACGGCACTCCCTCTCCCCAGCTCACGGCCACCGGTGCTCCGCGCGCCGGAGGCGCCGGGACGATCGGGGACCTCACCGTCTCCCGCATCGGATACGGCGCGATGCAGCTGGAGCGCCTGCGCGACGACCGTGACGCGGCGATCGCACTCCTGCGCCGCGTGGTCGAGCTCGGCGTCGACCACATCGACACGGCCCAGTTCTACGGCAACGGATTCGTCAACGGGATCATCCGTGACGCGCTCCGCCCCGAGGACGGCGTCGTGGTCGTCAGCAAGGTCGGCGCGACCCCCGATCCGGACGGCCCCTTCCCGATGCGTGCCGCCCAGCGGCCCGAGGAGCTGCGGGCCGGCGTCGAGGACAACCTCGCGTCCCTCGGCCTCGACCGCATCCCGGTGGTGAACCTGCGCCGCCTGGACATCCAGCCTGGGCTGCGGGCCGAGGGCGACCAGGTGGTCGATCTCGACGACCAGCTCGCCGAGATGACCGCGCTGCGGGACGAGGGCAAGATCGGCGCGATCGGCCTGAGCGCCGTCACGCTGGAGGGGGTGCGCCGGGCCCTGCCCGCCGGGATCGTCTGCGTCCAGAACCTGTACAGCCTGGTGACGCGCGACGACGAGGAGATGCTGCGGCTCTGCACCGAGGAGCAGATCGCCTGGGTGCCGTACTTCCCGCTCGGCGGCGCCTTCCCCCAGTTCCCGAAGGTGACGGAAGAGCCTGCCGTGACCGCCCTCGCGGAGACCCTCGGCCGCACCCCCGCGCAGGTCGGCCTCGCCTGGCTGCTCCACCACGCGCCGAACACGCTGCTCATCCCGGGCACGGCGGACATCGGTCACCTGGAGGCGAACGTCGCGACCGGAACGGTCGAACTCGACGACGCCGCGATGGCCGCGCTGGACGCCGTCGAGTCACGGTCCCTCGCCGAGATCTCGTACCGCTGACCGGTCACTCACCCCGCGCCGGTGCCGCGGGCTCCGCGGGCACCGGCGGCACCGTCCAGTGGTCGCGCACCCAGCCCTCCAGGGTCGTCAGGTAGGGGTGGCGGTCGCGCAGGGCGGCGAGGTCGGCCACGAAGCCCACCGTGTTGAACCAGTCGAACATCGCGGCCATCTCCTCGCTGAACGCGCGGACCCGCTCGATCGGCTGGGAGTCGAAGCGCACCGGCAGGCCCGCGGCACGGGAGAAGACCTCGGCCATCTGCGGGCCGGTCAGTTCGTCCCCGGCGATCTCGATGACGCGCCCCAGGTAGTCGGCCGGAGCGTCGAAGGCCTCGGCCGCGATGTTCCCGATGTCGGCGGGGGTGATCATCTGGAGCCGCGTCCGCTCCAGCACCGCGAGCGTCAGCACGAGTGAGCCGTCGGCCCATCGCGGGCCCAGGCCCTCGAAGTTGGTGATGAAGAACGTGGGCCGCAGAATCGTGGCGGGCAGACCGAGCGCCTCGATGTGCCGTTCCACCTGGACCTTCGTCGCGAAGTGCCGTACCTCACCGGGCCGGTCCGCGCCGTCGACGGAGCTGTAGACGAAGTGCGCGACACCGGCACGGGCCGCCGCCTCCGCGACCGCCTTGCCCTGGCGCACCTCGCCGTCCAGGCCGTCCGGCCCGGTGAACGTCTGGACGCTGAACACGCCGTACGCCCCCGCCAGGGCGGCGTCCAGCGAGGCATCGTCGTCGAGATCGCCCCGGACCAGGACCGCACCGGCCTCCTTCAGCGCCAGCGCCTCGGCCTTGTCCGGGTCACGGACCAGAGCGCGCACCGCCCAGCCCCGGGACAGCAGCGCACGCGCGGCGGCGCCGCCCTGCCTGCCGGTCGCACCGGTGACCACGACAACACGGTTCTCAGACATCGCGAACTCCTCGACTGCGCGGCTTCCGGGCCGGCCCGCCTCGGGCCGTCCCGCGATAGGCACAAGCCTGCTTGCTCAACCACGGTTGAGGTCCAGCGCGTATGGCCCACATCACACGCGTCACCTCACCTGGCCAGGGCGTCCTCGCGCACCGCCTTCTCCAGCAGCGTGAACGACTTGGGCGCACCGCCCGGCTGCGGCTTGCCCGCTATCCGTCCCACGGCCCGGTACCCCTCGTCCAGGTAGTAGGAGTTCAGGCGCGCGTTGTCGGCCAGACAGTCCAGACGGACGAACTCCCGCCCCATGGCGGCGATCCGGCGTTCAGCGGCACGCAACAACCGCCGTCCGGTCCCGGGCGGGGCGGTCTCACGGTCGACCATCAGCCGGTGTACGTAACCGGCCACGGGCGGCTGCGGCCCCCAGGCGGCCTCGTCCTCCCACCACACCTCCCAGGCCCCGAGCATCCGGTCACCCGCCTCGGCGATCCACACCTCGCCGCCGCGCTCCACGGTCAGCCGGAAGTGCTCCTCCGTCAGCTCACCCGGCCGCCACTGACCGGTGATGCCCTGCCCGAGCATCCAGCGGGCGGCGTCGTCACGGAGGCGGGCGACGGCGACGAAGTCGCCTTCGGCGGCGAGGCGAAGGTTCGGATTGTCCATCGCGCGATCGTCCCACGGGCGGCTCGTTCAGCGCTCCGGGAACCGCTCCCCGCACTCGCCGCAGTACTTCGGCGCCGACTCCTGGGACATCCGGCCGCACTCCGGACACACCCGGTCCAGGGAGCACGGCGCCTCGCCGCCCTCCCGCGCGGGCACCGGCGGCTTGATGGCCAGGCCGGGGCGGCGGCGGTGGACCGTGAGGTAGGCGAGACCGTCCGGGCCCGCGCTCAGCGCGCGCCGCGAGGTGCGCGGGAGCCAGGTGACCGTCGTCGGGGTCAGCTCCAACGGCGCGCCGCCCCCGCCCGGAACGAGGCGGCCGCCGCCCGCGAGGACCACCAGGAGGACGTCGAGCACGTCCTCCTGATGCTCGCCGACCTCGGCGCCCGGCGGGAGGCGCACCAGGTTGGCATCCAACTCACGCCCCGACTCGGCCAGTTGCCAGAGAGCTCCCCGAGCGTCGGGGGCGGCCCCGGCGAGCAGGTCATCCAGTACGGCCAGCACCTCGGGAGTCGCGTTCACGCCTCTACGCTAACCCCGACCCGCGAAACACCTTCGAACGAACGAGAGAGACAACCGCCATGCACCGCCGCCCGGACGAGAAGTACCCACCGATCGAGCCGTACGAGCGGGGGATGCTCGACGTCGGAGACGGCAACCTCGTCTACTGGGAGGCGTGCGGCAACCCGGCGGGCAAACCCGCCGTCGTGGTGCACGGCGGACCTGGCTCCGGGTGCACGGAACGGCCCCGGCAGTACTTCGACCCCGCCCGCTACCGGGTGATCCTCTTCGACCAGCGGGGCTGCGGCCGCTCCACCCCGCACGCGAGCGACCCGGCAACGGACCTCCGGTTCAACACGACGGACCGGCTGATCGCGGACATGGAACGGCTGCGCATCCGGCTGGGCATCGACACCTGGCTGCTCTACGGGGGTTCCTGGGGCTCGACGCTGATCCTCGCCTACGCCGAGCAGCACCCGGAGCGGGTCAGCGAGATCGTGATCCCGGCCGTCACCACGACCCGCCGCTCCGAGATCGACTGGCTCTACCGGGGCGTGGGGAGCATCTTCCCCGAGGCCTGGGACGCCTTCCGGGCCGGGGTCCCGGAGGCCGCGAGCGACGCGACCCCCGACGTGCTCGCCGCGTACGCCCGGCGCACGGAGAGCCCGGACCCGGAGGTACGGGCGCGCGCGACCGCCGACTGGTGCGCCTGGGAGGACGCGGTGCTCTCCCAGGAGGCGTACACCGGACCGCCGCCGTACAGCGGGCGGCCCGGACCCGCGCGGCAGGCGCTCGTCCGGATCTGCGCGCACTACTTCTCGCACGGCGCCTGGCTGGAGGAGGGGCAGCTGATCCGGGACGCCGGACGGCTGGCGGGAATCCCGGGCGTGCTGGTGCACGGCCGGTTCGACCTGGGCGGCCCGCTGATCACCGCGTGGGAGCTGACGAAGGCGTGGCCGGACGCGGAACTGACCGTGATCGACGACGCGGGGCACCTCGGCGGGGCGGCGACGAGCCGGGCGGTACTGGCGGCGCTGGACCGGTTCGCGGGCATCTGACCGGCCGCTGTCCGCGAAGAGCGGAAGGCCCCGGGGGCCCGCCCTTGCTTCGAGCGGACTCCAAGGCGTTGGCTTGAGACCATGAAGTACACGCAGCTCGGACGCACCGGACTCAAAGTCAGCCGCCTCGTTCTGGGGACGATGAACTTCGGCCCCCAGACCAACGAGAGCGACAGCCACGCACTCATGGACGCCGCCCTGGACGCGGGCGTCAACTTCTTCGACACCGCGAACGTCTACGGCTGGGGCGAAAACAAGGGCCGCACCGAGGAGATCCTCGGCACCTGGTTCGCCCAGGGCGGCGCCCGCCGCGACAAGGTCGTCCTCGCCACCAAGGTCTACGGCAACATGGCCGCCGACGGCGAGGCCTGGCCCAACCACGACAAGCTCTCGGCGCTCAACATCCGCCGGGCCGTCGACGCCAGCCTGAAGCGGCTCCAGACGGACCACATCGACCTGTACCAGTTCCACCACGTCGACCGGTCCACCCCGGTCGAGGAGATCTGGCAGGCCATCGACGTACTGATCCAGCAGGGCAAGATCCTCTACGCGGGATCGTCCAACTTCGCCGGTTACAAGATCGCGCAGGCCAACGAGGTCGCCAAGCAGCGCGGCAGCTACGGGCTGGTCAGCGAGCAGTGCATCTACAACCTGATGGAGCGGGGTGCCGAGATGGAGGTCATCCCGGCCGCCCAGGAGTACGGCCTCGGCGTCATCCCGTGGTCGCCGCTGCACGGCGGTCTGCTCGGCGGCGCCATCCGCAAGGAGCGCGAGGGCGGCGGCGCCCGGTCCACCTCCGGCCGCTCCGGTGAGGCGCTCGCGGACCCGAAGGTGCGGGCGCAGGTCCAGGCGTACGAGGACCTGCTGGAGAAGCACGGCCTGGAGCCCGGCGAGGCCGGTCTGGCCTGGCTGCTGACCCGGCCCGGCGTCACAGGTCCGATCTCGGGCCCGCGCACCCGCGAGCAGCTCGATTCCGCGCTGCGCGCGGTGGAGCTGGAGCTGTCGGACGAGGTGCTGACGGCCCTGGACGAGATCTTCCCGGGTCCGGGCCCGTCCCCGGAGAACTTCGCCTGGTAGGAACCGTCATCGGCGCGGCCGCCCTCACCCGCTCAGCGGGCTCCGTCTCGGCGGGCCCACGGGCTCATCAGCCGAGGGCGGCCGCCGCTGCGACGACGACGAACATGAGCACGAGCACGGCCGCCATGATGCGGTTTCGGGTCTTGGGGTCCACCCGACGAGCGTAACCGCCCCGCTCGGCGCTCCGAGCCCCGGCCTCCGTGCGCCATACGCGATACGGCCCCGGTACCGGGTCTCCCCGGTCGGGGCCGTGATCGTGTGTGTACGGACGGGCCTCAGGCCGCCGTGGCCAGCTGCTCGCGCGGGACGAACCGTACGTGCGGGCGGCCCGGTCGCAGGTCGACCTTGAGGCGCAGGCCGCCGACGCGGGCCAGCATGAAGCCGACGCCGAGCGCGGCCACCAGCGAGAACGCGCCGCCGACCGCCATTCCGGTCCGGACGCCGTACGTGTCGCTGATCCAGCCGACGATCGGGGCGCCCACCGGCGTACCCCCGGCGAAGACCATCATGTACAGGCTCATCACCCGGCCGCGCATGGCCGGGTCCGCGGCCATCTGGACGCTGGTGTTCGCGCTGATGTTGGTCGTCAGACCGATCATGCCGATCGGCAGGAGCAGGAGCGAGAACAGCCAGACGGACGGCGACATGGAGGCGATGACCTCCAGCAGCCCGAACAGCGTGCCCGCGCCGACCAGCATCCGCAGCCGCGAGGAGCCCCGGCGGGCGGCGAGCAGGGCCCCGGCGAGGGAGCCCGCGGCCATGAGGATGTTGAAGAACGAGTACATCCCGGCACCGCCGTGGAAGACCTCGTCCGCGAAGGCGGTCAGGAAGATCGGGAAGTTGAACCCGAAGGTCCCGACGAAGCCGACCAGCACGATCGGCCAGATCAGCTCCGGACGACCGGAGACGTACCGCAGCCCTTCGCGCAACTGTCCCTTGGCACGCCGGACGACGACGGCCTTGTGCAGCTCACTCGTGCGCATCATCATCAGGCCGACGAGCGGCGCGAGGAACGACAGGCCGTTGAACATGAACGCCCAGCCGCTGCCGACCGAGGTGATCAGGACACCCGCGACGGCGGGGCCGATGAGCCGGGCGGACTGGAAGTTCGCCGAGTTCAGGCTGACCGCGTTCCGCAACTGGGCGGGGCCGACCATCTCGGAGACGAACGACTGGCGGGCCGGGTTGTCCACGACCGTGACCATGCCGAGCAGGAACGCGATCAGGTAGACGTGCCACACCTGGACCACACCGGAGAGCGTGAGGACGGCGAGCGCGATACCGCACAGGCCGAGTGCCGCCTGGCTGAAGAGAAGGAGCTTGCGCTTCGGGAGCCGGTCGGCGATGACACCGCCGTACAGGCCGAAGAGCAGCATGGGGAGGAACTGGAGCGCCGTGGTGATACCGACGGCGGTGGCGGACCCGGTGAGGCTCAGAACGAGCCAGTCCTGCGTGATGCGGGACATCCAGGTACCGGTGTTGGAGATCACGGCGCCGGTTGCGAACAGGCGGTAGTTACGGATCTTCAGCGACGAGAAGGTCCCGCCGGGCTTGCTCTCGTGGGTGGAAGTCGGTGCGGGGGCGGAGTCTGCTCCGGATCCCGTACTCAAAAGGGTTCGCCTCCTCGGGCGTGGACAGCTTGCTGACTGACGGGGATGCGGCGGTGGGGGCGGTGCGCCGGTGATGGTCCGGCGCGGCCCGCTCCGCTACAGGTGGGCGAGCTTCTCCAGCACGGGGGCCGCGTGGCGAAGCGTCTCCCACTCGTCCTCGTCCAGGCCTTCGGCGAGGGTGGTCAGCCAGGCGTTCCGCTTGTTGCGGCTCTCGGCGAGCATGGCCTCGGCCTGCTCGGTCTGGCTGACCATCTTCTGCCGACGGTCATCGGGGTGCGGTTCCAGTCTGACAAGTCCCTTCGCTTCCAGCAGCGCGACGATGCGGGTCATCGACGGCGGCTGCACATGCTCCTTGCGGGCCAGCTCACCGGGGGTGGCCGAACCGCAACGGGCGAGCGTGCCGAGCACCGACATCTCGGTGGGGCTCAGCGACTCGTCGACGCGCTGGTGCTTGAGGCGCCGGCCGAGCAGCATGACGGCGGAACGAAGGGAGCTCACGGCGGCGGCACTGTCGCTGTCGTGGATCAGGTCAGGCATGTTTGTTAGCGTAACTCATTACCTACCCTAAAGACCACTTGGTGGTACACGCGCGAGACCCGAATCACCAATCGATCACCCAAACGAGTGAGTCAGTTCCGGAAAGTCACGCGTGTCGGGCCCGGGAAACGTAACCCTGCTTGGCATGGGATCGACAGTGCTCAGCCTGCGGATAGACGGTGAGCTGCTCGACCGGCTCAAGCAGCACGCCGCCAGACGCGGAATGAGCGTCCAGGACTATGTGGTCCGGACGCTCATTCGCGATGACTTCGACGAGCGCTTCCAGGCGGCCGTCGACGAGACGGAGAAGTTCTACGGAGCGGAAGGACGGGCGGCCGAGGAGGTCACCTGACCCCCTCGGCCGCCCGTCCGCCCCCGACGGATCACGTGAGGCCGAGCGCCGGCATCGCGTAGTAGAAGACGAAGACCGCGGAGACCGCGTACATGGCCACCGGCACCGAGCGCCCGCGCCCGGCCGCGAGGCGCAGCACGCAGAACGCGATGAAGCCGATGCCGATGCCGTTGGTGATCGAGTACGTGAACGGCATCATCACCATGGCGAGGAAGGCCGGCATCGAGAGCGTGTAGTCGCTCCAGTCGATGTCCCGCACCGAGCCCGCGATGATCAGGAAGCCCACCGCCAGCAGGGCCGGAGTGGCCGCCTGCGAGGGGACCATGGTCGCCAGTGGTGTCAGGAACAGCGCCGCCGTGAACAGCAGACCCGTCACGATGCTCGCGAAGCCGGTGCGGGCCCCCTCTCCGACGCCCGCCGTGGACTCCACGAAGCAGGTGCCCGCGGAGGCGGAGCTCGCACCGCCCGCGGCGACCGCGATGCCGTCGACGAGCAGCACCTTGTTGATGCCGGGGAAGTTGCCGTCCTTGTCCATCAGCTTGGCCTCGTCGCCGACGCCGAGGATGGTGCCCATCGCGTCGAAGAAGCAGGACAGCAGCACGGTGAAGACGAACAGGATGCCGGTGAGCACACCGACCTTGTGGAAGCCGCCGAACAGGCTGACCTGACCGATCAGCCCGAAGTCCGGCGAGGAGACCGGGTTGCCCGGCCACGCCGGAACCGTCAGGCCCCAGGCCTCGCCCGGCAGGTCCGCGACCGCGTCGATGATCAGCGCGACCACCGTCATCGCGACGATGGAGATCAGGATCGCGCCCGGCACCTTGCGGACGATCAGCGCGAGGGTGAGCAGCGCGCCCAGCACGAAGACCAGGACCGGCCAGCCGTTGAGGTGGCCGTCACCGCCGAGCTGGAGCGGGACGGTGGTGTGCGCGACGTCCGGGATGCGGGAGACGAAGCCCGAGTCGACCAGGCCGATCAGCAGGATGAAGAGGCCGATACCGATCGCGATGCCCTTGCGGAGCGAGGTCGGTACGGCGTTCATCACGCGTTCCCGCAGCCCGGTCGCGACCAGCAGCATGACCACGACGCCCGCGAGGACGACCATGCCCATCGCGTCGGGCCAGCTCATCCGGGGGGCGAGCTGGAGCGCGACGACGGTGTTGACGCCGAGGCCCGCCGCCAGCGCGATCGGCACATTGCCGATGACGCCCATGAGGAGCGTGGAGAACGCGGCGACCAGCACCGTCGCGGTGACCAGCTGGCCGCTGTCGAGCTGATGCCCGTACATGTCCTTCGCGCTGCCCAGGATGATCGGGTTCAGCACGATGATGTACGCCATCGCGAAGAAGGTGGCGAATCCGCCACGGATCTCCCGCGCGACGGAAGAGCCCCGCTCGGAGATCTTGAAGAAACGGTCCAGGCCGCCGGAGGGCTGGGGAGCCGGGGGAGGCGTGGCGTCGACCGAAGCGGTGGCCGAGGGGGACATGTAGGACCTCAGTCGTACCTAGAGGGGCTCAAAATGGTCAGCTTTGGATGTTCACACGAACAAATCGAGACAGCCGTAAGCAGATTCAGTATGAATACATAAGGCGAAGATCGCTATCTCCGCGCGTAGACCCTTGGGCCGACTGGCCCGACCACGCTTATGTACGCGCCGCATACACTGACTGCATGGCGAAGTGGACACCGAAGCACGAGGCACCCGAGCCCCTGGAGGGGCCCGTCGTCGCCACCATCACGGGCGGCACGATCCTCTGGTTCGTCCTCTTCCTCGTCCAGCTCCCGTTCTACGGCTGGTTCGACGACCACGGGCACCTGTGGTGGGTGTGGACGTGCCTGGCCGGCGGCGCCCTCGGCCTGATCGGCATCTGGTACGTACGGGGCCGCGACGCCGCGCTCAAGCGGGCCGCGGCGGCAGCCGAGGCGGCCGACGCCGAGGCGGCCGGTCAGGGCCCCGCAACCGGCTGACCTGTACGACCACGGGACGATTTCCGTCCTTCCCCGGTCTGATCTTCGGACCACCCGATGGGTGAAGCGGACGTTCCACCCGTACCGTCTGAACCATGACTCAGCGGGCACTGGACCCCTCCGGGGATGAGCCGAACAGATCCTCCGTGCCTTCCGGCACCGACCGGCCGGTGATGATCGACGCCGGCAGCGAGCTCGACCCGGTGCACCCGGTCGGGCTCCCGGCACCCGGCGGCGGGCCCGGGCTGACCGCGGCCGAGGTCGCGGAGCGGATCGCCCGGGGCGAGGTCAACGACGTCCCGGTCCGCTCGTCCCGGTCCGTGCGCGAGATCGTCCGCGCCAACGTCTTCACCCGGTTCAACCTGATCATCGGCGTGCTCTGGGTGATCATGCTGTTCGTCGCGCCGATCCAGGACAGCCTCTTCGGCTTCGTGATCATCGCCAACACCGGCATCGGCATCGTCCAGGAGTGGCGGGCCAAGAAGACCCTGGACAGCCTCGCCGTCATCGGTGAGGCCAAACCCACCGTGCGACGGGACGGGGTCGCCGCCGAGATCTCCACCTCCGAGATCGTCCTGGGCGACCTCGTCGAGCTCGGCCCCGGCGACAAGGTCGTGGTGGACGGCACGGTCGCGGAGGCCGACAGCCTGGAGATCGACGAATCCCTGCTCACCGGCGAGGCGGACCCCGTCCTCAAGCGCGCCGGCGACCCGGTGATGTCCGGCAGCTTCGTCGTCGCGGGCGGCGGCGCCTTCGCCGCGACCAAGGTCGGCCGCGAGGCCTACGCCGCCCAGCTCGCGGAGGAGGCCTCCCGCTTCACGCTCGTCCAGTCCGAGCTGCGCAGCGGCATCTCCACCATCCTCAAGTACGTCACCTGGATGATGATCCCGACCGCGATCGGGCTGATCCTCAGCCAGCTCGTCGTCAAGGACCACAACTTCAAGGACTCCGTCGCCAGGACCGTCGGCGGCATCGTCCCGATGATCCCGGAGGGGCTGGTCCTGCTCACCTCGGTCGCCTTCGCGATCGGCGTCGTCCGGCTGGGCCGCAAGCAGTGCCTGGTCCAGGAACTCCCCGCCATCGAGGGCCTGGCCCGGGTCGACGTCGTCTGCCTGGACAAGACCGGCACCCTCACCGAGGGCGGCATGGACGTCACAGAGGTCCGCCCGCTCAACGGCACCGACGAGCCGTACCTGCGCCGCGTACTGGCCGCGTTCGGCGCCTCTGACCCCCGGCCCAACGCCAGCCTCCAGGCGATCATCGACGCCTACCCGGCCCCGGACGGCGAGAGCGGCGAGGGCTGGCGCGTCACCCAGGCACTGCCGTTCTCCTCGGCCCGCAAGTACAGCGGCGCCGCCTTCGACGAGTCCGGCGGGCAGTCCTCCGGCTGGCTCCTCGGCGCCCCCGACGTGCTGCTCCCCGAGGACGACCCGGCGCTCACCGAGATCGAACAGCTCAACCAGCAGGGCCTGCGCGTCCTGCTGCTGGCCCGGGTGGACGGGCCGCTCGACGACCCCGCGACCGCGACCGGGGCGGAGCCGAGCGCGCTGATCGTCCTGGAGCAGCGGCTGCGGCCCGACGCCCGCGAGACGCTCGCCTACTTCGCCGACCAGCGGGTCGCCACCAAGGTGATCTCCGGCGACAACGCGGTCTCGGTCGGCGCCGTCGCCGCGAAGCTCGGGCTGCCTGGTGCCGAGCACACCATGGACGCGCGCAAGCTGCCGACAGACCCGGACGCGATGGCCACCGCCATGGAGGAGAACGCGGTCTTCGGCCGCGTCACCCCGCAGCAGAAGCGGGAGATGGTCGCCGCCCTCCAGTCCCGCGGCCACACCGTCGCGATGACGGGCGACGGCGTCAACGACGTACTCGCCCTCAAGGACGCCGACATCGGCGTCTCGATGGGCTCCGGTTCCGAGGCCACCCGCGCGGTCGCCCAGATCGTGCTGCTCAACAACAGCTTCGCGACGCTGCCGTCCGTCGTGGCCGAGGGCCGCCGGGTCATCGGCAACATCACCCGGGTCGCCACCCTGTTCCTGACGAAGACGGTCTACTCGGTGCTGCTGGCCGTCCTGGTGGTCTGCTTCCAGGTCGAGTACCCGTTCCTGCCCCGGCACCTGACCCTGCTGTCGACGCTGACGATCGGCATCCCGGCGTTCTTCCTCGCCCTGGCCCCCAACAAGGAGCGCGCGCACCCCCACTTCGTGCGGCGCGTCATGCGGTACGCGATCCCGTCCGGCACCATCGCGGCCGTCGCCACCTTCGTGACGTACCTGATCGCCCGGCACCACTACACCGGCCCCGGCTCGCTCGACGCGGAGACCAGCGCGGCCACCCTCACGCTGTTCCTGGTCTCGATGTGGGTCCTGGCGATCATCGCCCGCCCCTACACCTGGTGGCGGATCTGTCTGGTCGCGTCGATGGGCGCGGCGTTCCTGATCGTGCTCGCGGTGCCCTGGCTCCAGCAGTTCTTCGCGCTGAAGCTGGTGGGCGCGACGATGCCGTGGACGGCGGTGGGCATCGCCGTGATCGCCTCCGCGGCGCTGGAGTACGCCTGGCGCCTGGTGAGCCGCCGCTTCCCGGTGTAGGGAAGCGGCGGCCCGTAAGACCGGAGGTCCGGCTACTTCACGTCGACGAAGTCACCCGTGGAGTTGACCGCCGGGGTGGAGGCCGTACCGGCGAAGCTGTAGCGCCAGTAGCCGTCGACCGAGGCCTTGACCGTGGTCTTCAGGGTGCCGGTGCTGCTCGTCGTGACGGTCTTCACCGTGCTCCAGGACTTGGCGCCCTTCTTGAGGAACTGCAGCTTGACCGGCTGCTTGGTGTAGCCGTGGTACTTGAAGTCGTCCCAGTTGGCGCGCGCCAGCTTGCCGGTGACCGTGATCGTCTTGCCCTTCTTCACCGGCTCGGGGGCGGCGTCGACGGTCTGCGTGGCCGCCCGCTGGAACTTGAAGGAGCCGGCCTTCTCCTTCCAGTTGTAGTCGCCGTCCTTGGCGTCCACCCACGCGTCGACGTACCAGGTACCGGCCACGTCGTTGGAGTACGGCAGGTCGACCTTGGGGGCGACGGTGAACGTGGCGGTGCAGGTGCTCCCGGAGCACTTGGTGCTGTCCGGCGTCAGGTAGCCGAACCCGGGGCCCACCAGCTCTATGTCCATCCCCTTGATGCCGGAGTTGTCCTTGCCGGTCACCGCGACGGTGAACTTCTTGACGGCGCTGGTGCCGACCACCACGTTCTTGCCACCGTTGACCGTCACCTTGGTGATGGCGGTGTCGCCGTAGTGGCCGTTGGCCTGGGCAGCCGGTACGGCGAGGGCCAGCAGGCCCAGAGCACCGACGGCGACGGTCGCAGAGGTACGCATGCGCATGTTTTTCCCTGTGGGAAAGGGGCCCCTGGTGCGCGAGCGCACCGGCAGGGCCGATCGGTCTGTCGAGCCGGAGTGGCTCAACAGACCAGACAGTCGACACATGTGAAGGGTTGCCTGCGAATATGAAGATTCTGCGAAGGCGCCCGAAATAGCGGACCTTGGGCGGGGGTCGGGCCGGGGTCGGGGGCCGGGTCCGTCAGTCGAACCAGCGGTCGCGGGCCAGTTCCCCGGTGCGGGACGGGTCCTCCAGCAGCGCCGCGACCTCGAAGCGGCGCGGCCACTGGCCCGCCGCCCAGGCGAGCCCCGCCGCGACGCCCTCCAGGGTGGCGGCGTGCACGGTGCCGTCCGGGGTGCGCCGCCAGTCCAGTTCGACGCCGCCCGCGCGCAGTTCGCCGTGCTCGACGTACGTGTCCGGCGTGCCCCGCCCGAGCAGAACCCGCACCGACTCCGGAACCTGGTGCTCCGCGCCCTCGGACGTCACCTCCGCCTCGACGCTCTCGCCGAGCCGCCGCACCTGGAACAGCTCGGCCAGCTCCGCCGCGTTCGCCGGGGCGACCGGCAGCAGCGGCATCCCCCCGGTCAACGGGAGCAGATCGGGCGCGTCCGCGATCACCGCGTCCGCCGCGTCGACCACCCGCACCTCGCCGTCGACCACGGCCCGCAACTCGTCCGGCAGCGTGACCTGCTCCGGGTCCAGCTCGGCCAGGGCGGTGTACAGGGAGTGCAGTTGTACGGGGCCGACCGGGCGGTCCCCGTCCGCGAGCCGGCCGAGGAGTTCGGCCGCACCGCCGGGCTCGTCCAGCAGGGCGGCGACCGAGGTCCGCACCCCGAGGGCGCGCAGCACCTGGGCGTCGTCGAAGCCGGTGGCGTCGGCGGGGTCGTACAGGCCCGCCAGCCGGGGATCGCCCCCGTCGGCGCGCAGGCCCGCCGGGCGGCGGCCGTCCAGCACCGGATGGTCGCGCAGCCACCAGGCGGTGTACGGGCGCACGGACTGCGTGGTGCCGTCCGGGAGGAGCACCCGCACCGGCTGGGTCAGGGCGTCGCGCAGCGGGGGGCGGGCCAGCATCGCGAGCGCCTGCGGCCAGGCGTCGTCGTCGACCAGGTCGAGGTCGCGGACGGCGACGAGTTCGGTGGCGACGGGCGGCACCACGGTGTCCGGGAGCTGGTCCAGGATGTCCTCGCACCAGACGTCCACGGCGTCGAGCAGCCCGGCGTCGTCGGACTCCGCGAAATCGCCCTCTCGGGGCTCCAGTTCGTCCGGGTCCAGCACCACATCGGTGGCCCGCACCAGTGCGAACGTGGCCAGCACCCCGCAGGCGGTGAGCGGCTGCTCGCCCCAGCGCTCCGCCAGCTCCTCGTCGCACAGGGCGAGTTCGCCCTCGCGCATGACGGCGGCGAACGGGCTGCCGGGCAGCACGAGTTCACCGGCCGGGGCGGGCTCGCCGTCCTCGTCGGGCAGGGCCAGCGCGCCGAGCCAGGGCTCGTCGCCGGGCACCAGGTCCGCGTCCCGGACGAGTGTGAGGACGGTGTCCACCAGCTCGTCGCCGTCCAGCGCGTCCTCGTCCCAGATCTCGCCCGCGTCCAGCGAACCGGCGACGGCGGCCCGCACCTGCGGGGTCGTCAGCACGGCGCGCGGGGTGGCGGGCAGGGCGCCCAGCTTCTCCAGGAGCGGGTGCGCGGCGTCCGGGTGGGCGACCTTCAGCCCGAGCCGGGCGAGCCGGTCCAGGACAGGCCCGGTCAGCGCGTCCGGGAGCGGCAGCAGGATCTGCCGGGGGCCGATGGTGGTGCGGGGAACGGCCGGGGCGTCGGGGTCCCCGCCCCGGGAGTCCGTACCGGCGAGCGGCACGGGCAGCCCGGAGAGCCGGTCCGGGTCGACACCGGCCAGGCTGTCGTACAGCCGCCGCCACCAGCCCGGGTCGCGCTCCAGACCGGCCAGCCGGTCGATCGCCTCGGTCAGCGGCACCCGGGCGACGCCGAGCGTGCGCAGTTCGACGCGGCGCTCCAGACCGGCGGGCAGCAGGCAGGGCAGCACCTCCGCCAGCACCGCGACGGTCCCGGCGCCGACACCCTCCAGCACCTCGGCCTCCAGCGGCCGCAGCGCGGTGGTGGCCTTGCGGCCCTCGTCGGTCCCGGCGTCCCAGCTGTCCCAGCGGTCGGGCTCGGCCGCGGGGTCGCGCGGCGCGGCGGGCTCCAGGAACGCGACGCGGGGCAGCCGCTCCAGGATCGCGGCGCGCAGCGCGCCGTCCAGCTCGCCCTTGCCGAGCGGTCCGGGCACGAGCGCGATGGTGGCGGTGGAGACCGGCTGCCAGTCGGCGAGCAGCTCGGCGTACGCGTCGGCCGCGCGCTCCACCAGGAAGTCGGTGAGCGGGCCCGGCGCGGGGTGGCGGCGGGTGGTGTCGAGCGGCAGCGACGCGATGAGCAGCGCGGGTACGCCGAGCGGTTCGTCGGTGGGCGTCGGCGCGTGCACGACGGGTGCGGTACGGGGGCGGACCGGGGCGCCCTCCGCGTCCACCGGGACGGCCCAGGTCACCGACCAGTGCGGGCGCAGCCGTTCCTCCAGCGGGCGGCCGACGAGCAGGTCCGGCTCGACGGGGCCGTGCCGGGCGACGGTGCGCCAGCGGTTCGTACCGTGCGCCGAGTCGTCGACGTGGATGTACGGGCCGTGCTGGGAGCGGCTCAACGTCCTTACGGCGTCCGGGGTTTCGATGACGATCTCGTCGAGTCCGCTCAGCGTGAGCAGCAGCGCGTCGTCCACGGCGGCGAGCAGCCGGCCGACCAGGTCCTCCGCGACGCCGTCGCGCAGCGGCAGGACGACGACGGTGTCGTAGCCGTCCGGGGCGATGCCCTCCGCGGGCAGCGGGAGGCGGAGCAGGGGTACGTGTCCGTCGCGGCGGCGCAGCTCGTCGCCCAGTCCGGGGCTGCCGACGGCGGCGTCCCGGGCGAGGTCTCGGGCCTCGGCCAGGGACCAGCGCACGCCGCCGTGCCGGCCGATGACGGCGGGCTCGTCGCTCACCGCGAGCACGGCGGCGAACCCGACGCCGAACCTGCCGACGGCCCCCTCATGGCCCTCGCGCTTGGCGGACGCCCGCAGCGTGGACAGCGACTCCACCCCGGTGGCGTCCAGCGGCGCGCCGGTGTTCGCGGCGGCGAGGACCGCCGGGGCGGTCGCGGTCGCCGGGTGCAGGGTGAGCCGCAGACGGCCGGGGACCCGGGCGCGGGCGGCGGCGTCGGCGGCGTTCTGGGCCAGCTCGACGACGAGGCGGTCACGGTAGCCGCCGAGCGCGAGGTCCTCCTCGGCGTTGGCGTCCTCCCGGAAGCGGGCGGGGCCGGCGCCCCAGGCGTCGAGCACGCGGCGTCGCAGCCGTGCGGTGCCGAACGGGTCGGCCCCCTCGGTCGCATTCATGCTCACGCTGACTCCCTCTTCCGGTTACCGGTCCCCGTGCCGCCAAGTGTGCGCCCGAAGCTACCGGGTCCCCGGGGGTGCGTTCACCGGACGGGCTGGAAGAGGCCACCCGCCACCGCCCCCACGCGGACGGGCTGGGGTGTGCGGCGAGCAGATCAAGCCCGTCCGGCGATTGAGGACGGAACCGGTTCGCCGGGGCAGCCCGCACCCGCGGGGAGCCGCACCCCAGGCCACCGCCTACGAGTGGCCGAGGTCCTCAGAGGGCGCGTCCGGCTCCGCCGGGACCGAGCCGGAATCCCGCGCGGGACGCAGCGGATACTCGTCCACCCGCATCGTGTCCAGCGCATGCGGCGCCGGCTTCGGCGGCTTCGGCATCACCGCGGCCTCCGAATGCCCACCGCAGCCGTACGACAGGGACACCACATGCCCGTCCGCCGGACCGAACTCGTTCGCGCACACCCCGAAGGCCTGTTTCAGCGAACCCGCCAGCGGCACCAGGAAGGCACAGGACACACAGGTGGCAGGAGCCGCCTGGGCCATCGGCGTCTTCGCGCCGAACCCCTCGTCCCAGCGGTCGGCCGCCGCGTACAGCCCGTACCGCGACAGCACCCGCGCACGCCGCATCCCGAGCTCGTCCGCGACGGACGCGATCGAACCCCGTCGCGGGGTCCCCGGGCGCGTCGTCAGCTCCGCGTCCTCCGACTCGACGAGCTCGGCCAGCTCACCGGAGACCGGAGAGTTGGGCGGCGGCTCGTCCTCACCGGTGTAACCCGGCTCCAGCCGCAGATCGTCCGCCTCCGTGGGCAGCAGATCGCCCGGCCCCATGTCGCCCGGCCGCAGCCGCTCGCTCCACGGCACCCACTCCGGAGCGAGCAGCGCGTCGCCGCCCGGCAGCAGCACCGTTTCGTCCAGCGTGACGTTCTTCGCCCGGGAGGCCCTGGCGACCGTCACCGCCCAGCGCCAGCCCCGGTAGGCCGGGTCCTTGCACTCGAAGTAGTGCGTGACGACGCGGTCCCCCTCGGAGACCACGGCCACATGCTCACCCACGACCCCTGGCGCGGCTGCCTCCTCGGCCGCCGCGCGGGCGAGGTCTACGGCCTCGGCGCACAAACGGTCGGGAACAGGGGTACGGGCCGTACGGCTTCTCGTCGTCGCAGCACTCACAGGTCTCGCTTCTCTCCTACGCCAGTCTCACGAGCGCGCCAGCACATCCATCGATTTCGGCCATTCGGTTGCGGGCGGAGCGGACCTGGGGGCCGCGTCGACGTCCACACCCGTTGTGCCTGCCTCGGGCGCACCTTCTGCAACCCATTCTGCGGGATCGCCGAGAGGCGCGCGGCCAAGAACAACCGCCGGTGGCGCGCTACGCACGCTACCCTCTCCGCCGCTTCCCGCCCACCTGCCCGTCCCAAACGACGCCGTATCCGGTGCCGTGTCCCGTGTAAAGGGCACTGTCCGGCCATCCGTATCCGCCCGTATCAACCGGCCCCGCACCCGCTGCGACCTGGCCACTCACTGACCCGACGGGGCGTCGCGCGCCGCGTCCCGCGCCTGTCCCGGTTCGTGACGACTGGTCCTGGGGCAGTATGACCAAGTGGCTTCTGCCAGGTCGCACGACGGACCCGGCCCGCTCCGCAGGACGGGCCGGACACTCGGTCATGCCCTGCGCTCCCCGTTCACCGGGACGGCCCGGTCCATCCGGAAGGCGACACACGCCCACGGGGCGGGGGAATCCGGTCTCGGCAAGCTGATCGAGCTGCACGCGGTGAACGGCGCGGGTGACGTGATGATCACCGTCGCACTGGCGTCCACGGTGTTCTTCTCCGTACCGACGGACCAGGCGCGCGGCCGGGTCGCGCTGTACCTCGCCGTCACCATGGCGCCGTTCATCGTCCTGGCCCCCGTCATCGGCCCGCTCCTGGACCACCTGCCGCACGGCCGCCGCGCGGCGATGGCCGGCTCCATGCTGGCCCGTGCGCTGCTGGCGCTCACCATGTCGGGCGCGGTCGCCACCGGCGGCCTGGAGCTGTATCCGGCGGCCCTGGGCGTCCTGGTCTGCTCGAAGGCGTACGGGGTCGTGCGCAGCGCCGTCGTACCGCGCCTGCTGCCACCGCGCTTCTCGCTGGTGAAGGCGAACTCACGGGTGACCCTCGCCGGTCTCCTGGCGACGGGTGCGGCCGCTCCGATCGGGGCGGGGCTCCAGACGATCGGCCCGCCGTGGCCGCTCTACGGCGCGTCCGCGATCTTCGTCGGCGGCGCGATCCTCGCCTTCACCCTGCCGCCCAAGGTGGACTCGGCGAAGGGCGAACGCAAGGCGCGCCTGGTGCACCCGCACGACGAGGACGGCACCGTCCGGCCCGAACGGCTCCGCCCGGAGCCGCTCCGCAAGGACGCCACGCCCGGGGCCGGGAGGAAAAGCAGGTTCGGGGCGAGGAACGGCGAGAAGCGGCCGGGGCTGCGCTCGGTCGGCCCGTCCGTCCTGCACGGGCTCCAGGCCAACGCCGCGCACCGCGCGCTGTCCGGCTTCCTGATCTTCTTCCTCGCGTTCCTGCTGCGCGAGCAGCCGCTGTCCGGGCAGAGCGCCGCGATCTCGCTCGGCATCGTCGGCGTGGCGGCCGGGACGGGCAACGCGCTGGGCACGGCGGTCGGCTCCTGGCTCAGGGCCCGCGGCCCGGAGATCATCATCGCCTCCGTGCTGGGCCTGGCGCTGGGCGTCGCCGTACTGGCCGCGGCCTTCTTCAGCACGGTCATGGTCGCCGCGCTCGCGGCCATGGCGGGCTTCACCCAGGCCCTGTCGAAGCTGTCGCTGGACGCGATGATCCAGCGCGACGTACCGGAGGAGGTGCGCACCTCGGCCTTCGCCCGCTCGGAGACGCTGCTCCAGATGGCGTGGGTGGTGGGCGGCGCGATCGGGATCTCGCTCCCCCTCAACGGCGTACTGGGCATGGCGGTCGCCGCGGGCATCCTCGCGCTCGGCGCGGCGGCCTCCGTACGGGGGCTGCTGGGAGCCGCGCGGCGCGGCTCGCCGCACCCCCGCGTGGCATGAGCCGGAGCGACCGATAGCCTTCGGCCCATGACCGTTGCGTTCTTCTCCGGTAAGGGCCGTCGAATCGGCGTCGCTCTTGGTGCCGTGTCCGCGGGACTCCTTGTCCTCTCCGCCTGCGACAAGCCGACGCCACTCGCCACCGTGACGGTCGGCGACAACTCGGTGCACACCGAGGCGTCCTGCTACAACGACGGCAAGGCCCTCAAGGAAGCCGACATCAAGGGCTGCCTCAACAAGAAGGCCGACAAGACCGTCAAGGTCGCCATGGACGACAAGGTCCACTTCGGTGTGGACCCGTCGGTCTCGGACAACGGCTGGACGCTCTTCATCAACGGCCAGCAGGCCGAGCAGGAGCCGTTCAAGAAGACCTACCGGTCGATCCCCGGCAGCGCCTTCTTCGCCAGCCAGACGGGCGAGGCCACCGCGGACAAGACGCAGGTCAGCATCGTGGAGACGAAGGGCAAGGAGCTGCTGGGCATCTGGCACTTCGAGCTCAAGAAGACCAGCTGACCGCCCCCTCCTTCTGTCGCTTCCTCGGAGGCCCCTCCCGTGCGCGTGCTCGTCGTGACCGCAGTCCCGGTGGAACGGGACGCGGTCACGCGTGCGTTCGGGGACGGCTCCGAGGTGCCGGTGCGCCGGGTGCCGGGCGCGGAGATCCACCGCGCGGGCCCCTTCGACGTGCTCGCGGGCGGCGCGGGACCGGCCGCGGCGGCGGCCTCCGCCGCGTTCGCCCTGGCCTCCGACCGCTATGACCTGGTGATCTCCGCGGGCATCGGCGGCGGCTTCAGCGGCCTCGCCCCGGTCGGCTCGCTCGTCGTGGCCGGCCGCATCGGAGCGGCCGACCTGGGCGCCGAGACCCCCGCGGGCTTCGTGCCGGTCACCGACCTCGGCTTCGGCCGGGTCTGGCACTTCCCGCCCCGCTCCCTGGTCCGCGCGGTGACCGCCGCGACCCACGCGGTGACCGGCGACATCCTCACCGTCTCCACCGTGACCGGCAGCGCGGAGCGCGCCGCCGCCCTCCTCGCCGCGCACCCCGGCGCCGTCGCCGAGGCGATGGAGGGCTTCGGGGTCGCGGAGGCGGCGGACAGGCTCGGCCTGCCCGTCCTGGAGATCAGAGCCGTCTCGAACGCCGTCGGCCCCCGCGACCGCGACGCCTGGCGCATCGGGGACGCGCTGGCCGCGCTCAGCGACGCGTTCGGCGAGCTCATACCCGTACTGGAAGGCTGGACGACCCACCATGACCGCGACCACTCCTGACCCGCTGCGCATCGCCTTCTCGCCGTGCCCGAACGACACGTTCGTCTTCGACGCCTGGGCACACGGCCGGGTCCCGGACGCGCCCGCCCTCGATGTCACCTTCGCGGACATCGACATCACCAACGGCATGGCGGAGCGCGGCGAGCTGGACGTCCTGAAGGTCTCGTACGCGGTGCTGCCCTGGGTCCTCGACGAGTACGCGCTGCTGCCGTGCGGCGGCGCGCTGGGACGGGGCTGCGGGCCGCTCGTCCTGACGCGGGAGCCGGGCACGGACCTGACGGGGAAGACCGTCGCCGTACCGAGCGAGCGCTCCACCGCGTATCTGCTGTTCCGGCTCTGGGCCGCGGAGGCGGTGCCGGGCGGCGTGGGCGAGATCGTCGTCATGCCGTTCGACGAGATCATGCCGGCGGTACGGGACGGCAAGGTCGACGCCGGTCTCGTCATCCACGAGGCGCGCTTCACGTACCAGAACTACGGTCTGCACAACCTGGCCGACATGGGCCGCCACTGGGAGGACACGACCGGCCTGCCGATCCCGCTCGGCGCGATCATCGCGAAGCGCTCGCTGGGCGAGGAGACGCTGAAGCTGCTCGCGGAGTCGGTGCGCGCGTCGGTACGGATGGCGTGGGACGACCCGCGGGCCTCGCGCCCGTACGTCCAGGAACACGCCCAGGAGATGGACCCGGCGGTCGCGGACCAGCACATCGGCCTGTACGTGAACGAGTTCACCGCGGACCTCGGCGAGGACGGCTACGCGGCGATCCGCGGCCTGCTGACCCGCGCCGCGGCCGAGGGGCTGGTACCGCCCCTCGGACCGGACGCGCTGTCCTACCCCTGAGGCCGGGGCCCGTACGTCACGCCGCGTCGCGTCACACGTCGAGCTGGTCCGCGACCGCCCGCAGCAGCCCGGCGATCTTCGCCCCGGCGGCCTTGTCGGGGTAACGTCCGCGCTCCAGCATCGGCGTGATGTTCTCCAGCACGGTCGTCAGGTCCTGCACGATCGACGCCAGCTCGTCCGGCTTGCGGCGCTGGGCGGCCGCGACGGACGGCGTGGGGTCGAGGATGGCCACGGAAAGCGCCTGGTCACCACGTTGCCCGGCGACCACGCCGAACTCGACGCGCTGACCGGGCTTGAGCGCGTCGACTCCGGTGGGGAGCACCGACGAGTGCACGAAGACGTCACTGCCGTCATCGCGGGAGAGGAAGCCGAAGCCCTTCTCGCTGTTGAACCACTTGACCTTGCCAGTCGGCAAAGCACGCACCCCATCTCAACCCGTATGCCGGAACAAAGCCTCAGCAGGTCAGGCCGTCCAGTGGTCGCGCTCCCCCTGCTGGCAGAAGCCTCCACAGGTGAAGTACCCCTCGTCAAGGCAGGTCATCCGGACTGGTGTCCTGAAAGAACTACTCTGACGGGGTGAGTACTTCCCCTTCTGGCGCGGGCGACCTGCTGGTCCGGCTCGGCGCGATCATCTTCTTCGTCGGCGCGCTGGCGACCCTGGTCACGATGGCCCCCCTGTTCCTCGGCACCGAGCCGTTCCCGTCCATCGCGTACGCGGTCTGCATGCTGATGGGCGTCGGCTTCCTGGTCGCCGCGGCGGGCGTCGTCCGCTCGGCACGGGCGGGGGCACCGCGGCGGTAGGGCTTCCCTACGCCGCGTACCCGTTCGCCGCGTACGCGGTCAGCCAGGCCGGGAACTCCGTCAGCGACGACAGGACCACGTCCGCGCCGGCCGCGCGGAGCTCGTCCGCGTCGCACGGGCCCGTCGTCACGCCGACCGACAGGGCGCCCGCGGCACGGGCGCCGCGCACGTCGCCCGTGTGGTCGCCCACGTAGACGCCCGCCCGGTGCTCGCGCAGGGCCTCCGCCTTCGCCTCGGCCCACAGGCCGCCGGTGAGCACGTCGGGCTCGATGCCCACGTGGGTCAGGTGCAGCTTCGCGCTCGGCTCGTACTTGGCGGTGACGACCATCGCGCGGCCGCCCAGCTCGCGGATCGCCTCGACCGACTCGCACGCGCCGGGCATGGCGGGCGAAGAGGCGATCGCGTATGTGGGATAGATCTCACGGTAGCGGCCGACCATCTCGGGCACCTGAGCCGCCGGGAACCAGTTCGCCAGCTCGTCCTCCAGCGGCGGTCCCAGCCGGCTGACCACGAGATCGGCGTCGATCACCGCCCCCGTCTCGGCGGAAAGAGCCAGGTAGCAGGCCTTGATGCCGGGCCGGGAGTCGATGAGCGTCATGTCCAGGTCGAAGCCGACCATCAGCGCGTGCGATGCCATGGCCTCCATTGTGCCGAGCGCGTCCGCGACCCGGTGCACCCCCGGAAGGGCGCCCGGAGGCGATGCTTAGACTTAGCCAAGCCTTACTTTGCTTCGCTTTTCGATTGGGTCCGATGCCAGCCGCCGCACCACGCCGCTCCAGACGCGCTCTCATGACGGCGGCGGCCGTCCTGGCGCTGCTGGTCGCCGTACTGCTCAGCCTCGCCGTGGGGGCGCGCTCCATCGCCCCGTCCGCCGTACTGGACGCTCTGCTGCACGGCGGGCACTCCGACGCCGCCGAGGTCATCCGGAACATGCGGGTGCCCCGCACCCTCATCGGGCTGATGGTCGGCGCCGCCCTCGCCCTCGCCGGCACGGTGCTCCAGGGCATCACCCGTAACCCCATCGCCGACCCCGGCATCCTCGGCATCAGCCAGGGCGCCTCCGTCGGAGTGGTGCTGGCCATCGCGTACGCGGGCGTCCACACGCTCACCGGGTACGTCTGGTTCGCCTTCGCGGGGGCGGCGATCGCCTCCGTCGCGGTGTACGCCATCGCCTCCAGCGGACGCGGCGGCGCCACCCCGGTGAAACTCGCGCTCGGCGGCGCCGCGATCAACGCGCTGCTCGTCTCCGTGACCATGGCCGTGCTGACGACGAAGGCGTCCGCGCTGGACGAGTTCCGGTTCTGGCAGGTCGGCTCGATCGCCGGGCGCGAGGCCCAGGTGGCGCAGCAGATCTGGCCGTTCCTCCTGGTGGGGACCGTGCTGGTGCTCTCCGTCGCCCGAGGCCTCGACGCGCTCGCGCTCGGCGAGGACATGGCGAAGGGGCTCGGGCAGAAGATCGCGACCGTACGGATCGTCGGCGGCATCGGGGCCACCGTGCTCACCGGCGTCGGCGTCGCGGCGGCCGGGCCGATCGCGTTCATCGGCCTCGCCGTCCCGCACATCGCCCGCGCCGTCGTCGGCAGCGACCACCGCTGGGTGCTCCCGATGGCCGCCCTGATCGGACCCGTGATGCTGCTCGTCTCCGATGTGATCGGCCGGATCGTCTTCCCGCCGAGCGAGGTCCCCGCCGGGGTCATGACGGCGCTCATCGGAGTGCCGTTCCTGGTCACGCTGGTGCGCCGGAAGGCGGTGCCCGCGTGAGCGCCACCACGGCCGCCGTACGGCCCGCCGGGTACAGCGTCCTCAAGGTCGGGGCGCGCGGACGGTTCCTGCTGCACCGCAGGGCCGCCGTCGTCGCCGTCTCGCTCGTCGTCCTGCTGGCCGTCGTCTGCGTCGCGTACCTCTGCGTCGGCGAGAGCTTCGTCGCGCCCGGCGAGGTCCTGAAGGTGATCCTGGGGAAGCCCTCCGCCGACGAACTCGTCGTCGGCACGCTGCGGCTGCCCCGCATGGTCGTCGGGCTGCTCGTCGGCCTCGCCTTCGGGATCGCCGGCGCGCTGATCCAGACCGTCGCCCGCAACCCCCTCGCGAGCCCGGACATCATCGGCATCAGCCAGGGCGCGAGCGCGCTCACGGTCGGCGCGATGACGTTCGGCATCACCTCGTACACCGTCCTGCCCTACCTGTCGGTGATCGGCGGGGTCGCCGCCGCCGCGCTCGTCTACGCCTTCGCGTGGCGCGGCGGGCTGCACGCCACCCGGTTCGTGCTCATCGGCATCGGCTTCGCCATCGCGCTGCGGTCCGTCACCACCCTGTTCCTGACCAAGGGCGACTACCTCGTCGCCCAGCAGGCGCAGATCTGGATGACCGGCTCGCTCAACGGCCGCGGCTACGACGAGGCCGCCCCCATCGGCTGGACGCTGCTGATCCTGCTGCCCGCCGTCCTGTGGGCGGCCCGCGCGCAGCGCACCGTGACCATGGACGACGACACGGCGACCGCGCTCGGGGTACGCCTCGGCCGGGTACGGCTCGGGCTCGTCGCACTCGGCGTGATCCTGGCGTCGGTGGCGACGGGGACGGCCGGGCCGGTCGACTTCGTCGCCCTGCTCGCCCCGCAGATCGCCCGCCGGATGACCCGCACCGCGCAGATCCCGCTGTTCTGCTCCGCGCTGCTCGGCGCCGTCATCGTCGTCTTCGCGGATCTGCTGGCCCGCAGGCTCTTCTCCCCCACCGAACTGCCGGTGGGCGTCCTGACGGCGGCGGTCGGCGCCCCGTATCTGATCTGGCTGATCATCCGCGGTCACGGTGGCCGCAGGGGAGGCAACGCATGACCACGACCCAGCAGGACGCGGTGACCAGCCGGCTGACGGTGGCCGGCCTGACCCTCGCGTACGAGGACCGCACCGTCGTCCACGAGCTCGACCTCGCCGTGCCCGACGGCCGGGTCACCGTCATCGTCGGGCCGAACGCCTGCGGCAAGTCGACGACGCTGCGCGCGCTCGGCCGGCTCCTCAAGCCGCGCGGCGGGGCGGTGCTGTTGGACGGCACCGAGCTGTCGAAGATCCCCACGAAGAAGATCGCCCAGTCGATCGGGCTGCTCCCGCAGACCCCGGTGGCCCCGGAGGCGATCACCGTCTCCGACCTGGTGGCCCGAGGCCGCCAGCCCCACCAGCACTGGTGGCAGCAGTGGTCCCAGGAGGACGAGCGGGCGGTGACGGACGCCATGGAGCGCACCGACATCACCGCGCTCGGCCCCCGCTCGGTGGACGAGCTGTCCGGCGGGCAGCGCCAGCGGGTGTGGATCGCGATGGCGCTCGCCCAGGAGACCGATCTGCTGCTGCTCGACGAGCCGACCACGTACCTCGACATCGCCCACCAGGTGGAGGTCCTCGACCTGGTGCGCCGGCTCGCCGCCCCGGCGGCCGACGGCACCCGGGGCCGGACCGTGGTGACCGTGCTCCACGACCTCAACCAGGCCGCCCGTTACGCCGACCACCTGGTCGCCATGAAGGCGGGCCGGATCGTCGCGGAGGGCCGCCCGGAGGACGTCGTCACCGCGGAGCTCGTCCGCGAGGTCTTCGGTCTGGACGCGGTGATCGTGCCGGACCCGGTGACGGGTTCGCCGCTCGTCGTGCCGGGAGCGCCCTGGCAGCCCGCGCACGCGTCCTGAACCCGGACTCCGCCCACCACCGCACCCTCCACGAAAGGCAATCCATGGCCCCCTCCGTCCGCCGCCGTGGCCTCACCCTCGGCGCACTCGCCCTGACCGGCGCACTCGCACTCTCCGCCTGCGGCTCCTCCGACTCCGACTCCGGCGCCAAGGGCGACGGCGGTTCCTCTGCGGGCGGCGGCACGCGCACCGTCAAGACGGCGATGGGCGACGTGAAGGTCCCGGCGCACCCCCAGCGCGTGGTGGTCCTGGACACCGGTGAGCTGGACTCCGCGCTCACCCTCGGCGTGGAGCCCGTCGGCGGGACGCACTCGGCGACCGAGGACGGCTTCCCCGCCTACCTGCCGGCGGCGAAGACCAAGGGCATCAAGGAGGTCGGTGAGATCGCCAACCCCAACATGGAGGCCGTCGCCTCGCTGAAGCCGGACCTGATCCTCACCAGCAAGGTCCGCGACGGCGACCGCTACAAGCAGCTCAGCGCGATCGCCCCGACCGTGATGACGGAGTCCACCGGCTCGGACTGGAAGAACAACTTCGAGGTCCACGCCGAGGCGCTCGGCAAGCAGGCGGAGGCGAAGAAGGTCGTCGCCGCGTACGACGCCCACGTCGCGAAGGTGACAGCGGCGGTCGGCGGCAAGAAGAAGGCGGCGGCCACCGACGTCAACTTCGTACGGTTCGTCGAGGGCGCGGACATCCGCATCTACGGCAAGCAGAACTACATCGGCTCGATCCTCGCCGACATCGGCATGGGCCGCCCCGCCATCACGGACAAGGCCAAGGACGGCTTCTCGTACGACGTGTCGCCCGAGAAGATCGACCTCGCCGACGCGGACGCCGTCTTCACGTCGACGTACGGCGACCCGGACAAGGCGGGCACGACCCGGACCATGAAGAGCGGGCTGTGGAAGAACCTGAAGGCCTCCAAGGACGGGAAGGTCTTCAAGGTCGACGACCGGCTCTGGATCGCGGGCATCGGCTACACCGCGGCCGACCAGATCCTCGACGAGTTCCGGACGAAGATGACGGGCTGACGGCCTGAGGGTTCCGTCCTCAATCGCCGGACGGGCTTGTTTGTGCGGGTGCCCCGCAGGGCGCCTGCCGTGCGTCTGCGACAGCAGGTGTGCCGGTGTGCAGACGCGACTGGGCCTGGGGTGGGGACGTGCAGGGGAGTCCCCGCAGGGAATGGCGTACGACCCGGGTCCCTCTCGGTCCCGGGTGAACACGCCATTTCCGAGGAGTCTCCCCGGAGGGGCACCGCCCCCCACCCACCGGACAGGCGCACCCCGCGCCCCGGGATGCCTCAGCGGCCCCCCGGGCGGGGGCCCCGTGCCCGCCACACCAGGTAGAGCGCCGAGGCCACGGCCGCGCCCCGCACCACCCACGGCCAGGTCTCGCCGATCGCGGGGGCCATCTGCCCGTCGCCGATGGACGCGCCCCACCGGCCGTCCATCCGGCCCCACAGCCAGACGAGAGCGCCCGCCGCGACCAGTCCGGGCAGCCCCATCACCACCCACTTCGCCTCCGCGCGGGACAGCTTGCGGGATGTGTACGCGAGGGCCCAGCCGCCCGCCAGGGGCAGCAGTGCCTGCGGGGCGTCCATCACCGCGCCGGCCGCCAGCAGGGCGGCGGCGAGCAGCAGGACCGGGTGCGAGAAGCCGCGTCGGGGCACCCCGTCCCGGACGCGCCTCCTGGGCAGCAACCGCCGCCGGGGCGCGGGCCGCGCCTCCTCGCGCTCCTCCTCCGCCTCCTCCGCCTCGAACTCCCCGTCGCCGTCGTCGTACCCGGCCTCGTCGTCGTCCTCGTCGTCCGCGACCGGCGGGCGCAGCACCGCCGGGATCTCCACCCCGCCGCGGAACCCCGCCACTTCGGTGCCCGCGCCGAACTCGCCGGACTCACCGAAGGGGCCCGGTTCGACGCGCCACCAGTCCACCTCGCTGCCGGACGGACCCAGCTCGTCCGTGCCGGCCCGGTGCGGGGAGGACGGCGTACCCCCGGCCGGTGGCGCCGCGGGAGCCTCCGGCGGCTCCGACGCGCCCTTGGGCGAACTGTCTTTCCGGCCGCCTCCGCGACTGTCCTTGCGGAGCTTCGGTCTGCGCGGGCGGGGGACCCCGGGCGCCTTCGCGGGGCCCGCCGTCGCCTCCGGTGACTGCGGCAGCCGTACCGATCCGTCGGCGGACGAGGCCGCCGCGGCGACCAGTTCGTCCGGTGTGCCGAGCTTCCCGATGATGCGGCGCACCGCCGCGGGCGTGTCCGCCGCCTGCTTCACCCGCTGCCGGTCGATCTCGCCCCGCAGCGCAGACACCAGCCTCATCCGGGTGCCCGAGGACAGCTGTTGCTGCTGTGCCATGTCCCCGACCCGGCTGAGGTAGTCGTAGACCAGCTGATCGCTCTCGATCCCCACGCGATGGTTCCCCTCTGACCGCCCTGCACCGACGGTAGCGCCCTCGGGCCCGTCCGGAGCGACTACCGTGGGACGGATGGGGATGACCACACCACCGCGGACGCTGGCCGAGGCTCTGCGCGCCCGGGACGACGAGTCATTGGCCGGGCTGCTGCGCGCCCGGCCCGACCTCCTCAGCCCCGTGCCGAACGACATCACCCAGCTCGCGACCCGGGCGGGCACCCGTGCCTCCGTCGTCCGCGCCCTGGAACACCTCGACCGGTTCGCCCTGCAGACCGCGGAAGCACTCGCGGTAGCACCCGATCCGGCACCGTACGACACCCTGCTGGGGCTGCTCACCGGCGACGGCCGGGACGACGGCGAGCTCCGCGGTGACGCGGGCGCGGCCATCGTGGACGCGCTGCCGGGCGCCCTGGACACGCTGCGCGAACAGGCTCTCGTCTGGGGCGAGGACGAACGGCTGCACCTGGTGCGGACCGCCCGGGAGCTCCTCGCGCCCTCGCCGCAGCACCCCTCCCCCACCGGTCTCGGCCCGACCGTCTCCGAGGCCACCGCCGGCATGTCGCCGGGCCGGCTCCAGGAGATCCTGGCCGCGGCCGGGCTGCCCGCCACCTACGACCCGGTGTCCGCGGTGACCTCGCTGTCCGCGCTCTTCACCGACCGGGCCCGGATGGGCGAACTGCTGGACACCGCCCCCGTGGAGGCCCTGTCGGTGCTGGACCGGCTGGTCTGGGGCCCGCCGTACGGGGAGGTGACCCCGAATCCGACGCCGCCCGTGAAGTGGCTGCGCGACCGGGGGCTGCTGCTGCCGGTGTCGACCCGCACCGTGGTGCTGCCGCGCGAGGCCGCCCTGCACCTGCGGGCCGGGCGCGCCCACCGGGTGCCGGAGCCGCTGCCGCCCGTCGTGGCGACCGCCGCCGAACGCGATCCACAGGCTGTGGACAGCGCGGCGGCCGGTCAGGCGTTCCTGTCGGTGACCACCGTCGAGGAGCTCCTGAAGAGCTGGAACGGCGGCGGCCCCGCCATACTGCGGGCCGGCGGGCTCAGCGTCCGCGAGCTGAAGAAGACCGCGACGGTGCTGGACGTGTCGGAGCCCGTCGCCGCGTTCTGGATCGAACTGGCCTACGCGGCCGGGCTGCTGGCCTCCGACGGCGAGACCGACGAGCGGTACGCGCCGACCCCCGCGTACGACGACTGGACCGAGCTCCCGGCCGAGGACCGCTGGGTGCGGCTCGCCACCGCCTGGCTCGCCGCCACCCGCACCCCGGGCCTGGTGGGCGGCCAGGACGCCAAGGGCCGCGCCCTGTCCACCCTCGGCCCCGGACTGGACCGCTCCGCCGCCCCCGAGGTCCGCCACCGGGTGCTGGCCCTGCTCGACGCGCTGCCCCCGGGCACCGCCCCGGAACCGGAGACGCTGCTCGCCCGGCTCCGCTGGGAACGCCCGCTGCGCGGCGCCTCCACCTCCGCCGGGGACACCACGGACCTGCGGTCCCGGATCGCGCTGTGGACGCTGAACGAGTCCGAGCTCCTCGGCATCACCGGCCGCGGCGCCCTCGCCTCGCAGACCCGCGCCCTGCTGACGGCCGGACCCGCCGAGGCCGCCGCCGGGCTCGCCCCGCTCCTCCCGGAGCCCCTGGACCACGTCCTGCTCCAGGCCGACCTGACCGCCGTGGCCCCCGGCCCGCTGGAACGCCCGCTGGCGGACATGCTCGCCGCGCTCGCGGACATCGAGTCGAAGGGCGGCGCGACGGTCTACCGGTTCACGCCCGGGTCCGTACGGCGCGCCCTGGACGCCGGGCAGTCCGCCGCCGACCTGCACGCGTTCCTCGCCGCGCACAGCCGTACGCCGGTACCGCAGCCGCTCAGCTACCTCATCGACGACGTCGCCCGCCGCCACGGCCACCTGCGGATCGGCGCCGCGTCCTCGTACGTGCGCTGCGACGACGAGTCCGTCCTCAACGAGATCCTCGCCGACAAGCGCTCGGCCACCCTGCGGCTGCGCCGCCTCGCCCCGACGGCCCTCGCCGCCCAGATCGACCCGGTCTCGCTCCTGGACGGGCTGCGCGAGCTCGGCTACGCGCCCGCCGCGGAGTCCGCCGACGGCGACGTCCTGATCACCCGCGCGGGCGCCCGCCGCACCCCGCCCCGGTCGGCCCCCGCCCCGGTCCCCGAGGGCCCGCCGCTTCCGGAGCCCGCGCTGCTGGGCGCGGCGGTCCGGGCGATCCGGGCCGGTGACACGGCCGCCACCGTCGTCCACAAGGACACCGGCCCCGCCGCGCCCGGGGGCACACTGCCCCGTACGACGTCGGCAGAGACCCTGGTGACGGTCCAGGCGGCCGCGATGACGGGCTCCGCGATCTGGATCGGCTACGTCAACGCGGAGGGCGCCGCCAGCCAGCGCGTCATCGCCCCGGTCCGCGTCGAGGGCGGCTACGTCACGGCGTACGACCACACGGCCGACGAGGTCCGCACGTACCCGCTGCACCGCATCACGGGCGTCGCGGAACTGGCGGACGACCAGACGGCGTAGTCGCCACCGGCACGGTCAGTGCTGCACCTGCACGGCGCAGACCTTGGCCGATCCGTTGAAGACCGTCCAGGACAGCGTCCGGCGGTCGGTCCGCTGGGGGCAGCTGCCGCCGTTCACCAGCGCCGTGATCCCCATGATCGCGTTCTGCCCCTTGGGGACCTGTGTCCGGTCGCAGCCCCAGACGCTGAACAGCCGCGCGGTGCCCTTGACCGAGCCGTCGGCCTGTTTGGTCAGCACGGCGGGAAAGCACTGACCCGTGACGAACACGCGGTCCAGGCAGAGCGCGATCGACGAGCCGTCGTCGTTCACATGGCCCCAGCCGTGCTGGCCGCCGCCCTCGGGGCAGCCCGAGGCGTACGTCGTCACCATCGTCACCTTCGAGAACGCGAAGCTGGCACCGCAGTCCACCGCGGCCGGCCGGTCCCGGTTCAGCTTGCCCCAGCCCTCGTCGTACACGTTGAGGCAGGTCCCGACGTGGACGGACGCGAACGCCACGTCCACCGGGTCCGGCGGGGCGGGGGTCGAGGGAGCGGGAGTCGAGGGGGCGGGCGTGGTGGGGGTGCCGTCGGGGGCGGGGGTGGTCTGTCCGGTGTCCGGCTTCTTGTCCTCCTCCTCGTCGTCCGTCGGCGGATCCGGGTGGGGTATGGGCTTCACCGGAGCGTCCACGCTGGTCTCGGACTTTCCGCCGTCGTCCGGCTCCACCTGATGCCACGGCTTCCACACGGCGAGCAGCACGGCGAGGCCCACCAGTCCGGCGAGCACCGCCGACGAGACGCTGATGAAGTAGCTGCTGGTGATGTCGCGGCCGGCGACCGTGACCCGGCCCCGCCCGGACGCCCGCGCGTTGATCCGGGTCCCGCCGGTCCCGCCGTCGCCGTAGTCGTCTTCGTCGTCGCCGCCGTAGTAGTCATCGTCGTCGTCGAATCGGCCCGGGTTCCCTCGGGAGTAGCTCAAACCGTCACCTGCGCCTGGTGATGTTGACGTCATGCCCCGCCATGGTGATCTGGCCGTTGTCCGACGCGTGCGCCTCCATGGTGATGTGGTGGGCCCGGAAGTCCTTCGGCCGGCCGGCCGCCCGCACCTCGTTGATCAGCTGCTCCGTCGCGGGCACCAGCTCCGGGTGGTCGGCCAGCAGCCGGCGCAGGCGCAGCTGCCATTCGGAGACGAGCGCCTCCTCCGCACCGCCGTTCCTGCTCCGGCGGGCGGCGAGCACCTCGTCACGCACGTGGTTCAGATCCCCGACCACTCCGTCCGCCCCACCGGGCTGCGCCCGGCGCCACAGCTCGCCCACCGCCCGCTGAACCTGTTCCCATCCGGTCGTCGCCATTCCGTTGACCACCGTCGAAGCGGCCTGACCGGCCAGTGCCGCGAGTTCCAAGTCCATGGCCCTACTCCTGCCTTCGCTGTGCGACCGGAGAAACGTGTATATCGCCCGCGACGGTGAGGCGTCCCGCGATTTGAGGAGTTACTGAGCATGTGCGCACGGTGTCCACGCGGCCCGTTTCCTGACGGGCCGTGAGCATGCCTGGTCAGGGCCGGGGCGCCCGCACCCGCCGCATCCCGCGACCGCGTACGGCACACTGGACGTTTGGCCGGTCCACGGCCACCCCGCCGTAGAAAGGGCCGAAGCGCGTGACCGGACCCCTCATCGTCCAGAGCGACAAGACGCTGCTCCTCGAAGTCGACCACGAGCAGGCCGACGCCTGCCGCCGGGTGATCGCCCCCTTCGCCGAGCTGGAGCGCGCGCCCGAGCACATCCACACCTACCGGCTGACCCCGCTCGGGCTGTGGAACGCGCGGGCCGCGGGGCACGACGCCGAGCAGGTCGTCGACGCGCTGGTGAAGTACTCCCGCTACCCCGTACCGCACGCGCTGCTCGTCGACATCGCGGAGACGATGGGCCGGTACGGCCGCCTCACGCTCTCCAAGCACCCGGTCCACGGACTGGTGCTGACCTCCACCGACCGGCCGGTGCTGGAGGAGATCCTCCGGTCGAAGAAGGTCCAGCCGCTGGTCGGCGCCCGGATCGACCCCGACACCGTGGCCGTGCACCCCTCGGAGCGCGGGCAGGTCAAGCAGACGCTGCTGAAGCTGGGCTGGCCCGCCGAGGACCTCGCCGGTTACGTGGACGGCGAGGCGCACCCGATCGACCTGGACGAGAACGGCTGGGCGCTGCGGCCGTACCAGCAGCAGGCGGTCGAGGGGTTCTGGCACGGCGGTTCCGGTGTGGTCGTGCTGCCCTGCGGGGCCGGGAAGACGCTGGTGGGCGCGGGTGCGATGGCGCAGGCGAAGGCGACCACGCTGATCCTGGTCACCAACACCGTCTCCGCGCGGCAGTGGAAGCACGAGCTGGTGAAGCGGACGTCGCTGACCGAGGAGGAGATCGGCGAGTACAGCGGCACCCGCAAGGAGATCCGGCCCGTCACCATCGCCACGTACCAGGTGCTCACGACCCGTCGCAAGGGCGTCTACGCGCACCTGGAGCTGTTCGACTCCCGGGACTGGGGTCTGGTGATCTACGACGAGGTGCACCTGCTGCCCGCGCCGGTCTTCAAGTTCACCGCCGATCTCCAGGCGCGGCGCCGACTGGGGCTCACGGCCACGCTGGTGCGGGAGGACGGCCGCGAGTCGGACGTCTTCTCGCTGATCGGGCCCAAGCGGTTCGACGCCCCGTGGAAGGAGATCGAGGCGCAGGGCTACATCGCCCCGGCCGACTGTGTCGAGGTACGGGTCAATCTGACGGACAGCGAGCGGCTCGCGTACGCGACCGCGGAGGCCGAGGAGAAGTACCGCTACTGCGCCACGACCGCCACCAAGCGGAAGGTCACCGAGGCGCTGGTGCGCAAGCACAAGGGCGAGCAGACCCTGGTCATCGGGCAGTACATCGACCAGCTCGACGAGCTGGGTGAGCATCTGAACGCCCCGGTGATCAAGGGCGAGACGAGCAACGCCCAGCGGGAGAAGCTGTTCGGCGCGTTCCGGGAGGGCGAGATCAGTGTGCTCGTCGTGTCGAAGGTGGCGAACTTCTCCATCGACCTGCCGGAGGCCACCGTCGCGATCCAGGTGTCCGGCACGTTCGGCTCGCGCCAGGAGGAGGCCCAGCGGCTCGGCCGGGTGCTGCGGCCGAAGGCGGACGGGCACGAGGCGCGGTTCTACTCGGTGGTCGCCCGCGACACGATCGACCAGGACTTCGCGGCCCACCGCCAGCGCTTCCTGGCCGAGCAGGGCTACGCGTACCGGATCGTCGACGCGGACGAGCTGCTGACGGACGACCGGGACAGCTGAGGGGCGGGCGGTCGGCGGGGGCGGGCGGTCAGCGGCGCCGGACCCCCGCCTCCTCCGCGTACTCACCGAGGACGGCGACGCCGAACGCGGCCCGTACGAAGATCCCGGCGGCGCGCAGGGCGTTCCCGGCCCGGTGGCTGTGGTGGTGACCGGTGGCCGCGGTCGCGCCGTGCGCGGGGCCGGTCCTTCGTGGGTTCAGGGTGACGGTACTCATGTATTCCATGGTGCTCCGGTCGGCCGGTGACGTCGTCGGCCCGCAGGGTGAAGGTGCCGGGGCCGCGGCTACCCCTGTGGTCCCATGCCGTCCCCTACGGGATGGACCCCGGTCGTACTCCCCGGTCGTACCCCGTGGTCGTACTCCGTTTATTCATTCGCGGTTTATTCATTCGCGCCCGGCCCGGCCCGTCGATACAATCGCCGGTCTGCCCGCCTCCCGCACCGTGGTACCGGCAGCCCGCGAGGGCTCGCGCCGGCAGCCGGGGGAGCGCCGCCGACCGGACGGAAACCGGCCGACAGCCGTACGCGCGCCCTCGTGCGTACCAGTGATCGATCCCCGAGCGGACCGCATCGCCCCCGGTGAACGGCCGGGGACGGGAAGCGGTCCGCCGTCCTGCGTTGAATGCCGGAGGCAACACCGTGCCCGCGCACGTACACGAAAGCGACACCACCACCGATCCCCTGGCTCATGAACGCGCCCATCTGGCGGCCTCGCGCGCCGCGCTGCGTGCCATGCGCGAGGACGCCCAGGCCCTGAACATCCGCGATGTCACGGCGAACTGGGTGAACGCCGCGGTACTCCAGGCCCAGATCGCCGACCGCATCAAGTCACTGGCCGACCTCTCCCACACCCCGCTCTTCTTCGGACGGCTCGACTACCTCCACGTGGTCGGCGCGGACAAGGCCGAGGGCGCGGAGGGCGAGCAGTTCTACATCGGGCGCCGCCACGTCCACGACGCCGACGGCGACCCGATGGTGATCGACTGGCGGGCGCCGGTCTCCCAGCCGTTCTACCGGGCGTCCCGCAACGACCCGCTCGACGTCGGCCAGCGGCGCCGCTTCGGCTACACCGGGGGCGAGCTCACCGCGTACGAGGACGAGCACCTCACCGACCCGGCCGAGGCGGCGCAGACCAGCAAGCTGCTCCAGGCGGAGATCGAGCGGCCGCGCGTCGGCCCGATGCGTGACATCGTCGCGACGATCCAGCCGGAGCAGGACGAGATCGTCCGCAGCGAGCTGGGCGGCTCCGTCTGCGTGCAGGGCGGGCCCGGCACCGGGAAGACCGCGGTCGGCCTGCACCGGGTCGCGTATCTGCTGTACGCGCACCGGGACCGGCTGGCCCGCACCGGGACGCTGGTCATCGGGCCGAACCGGTCCTTCCTCCACTACATCGAGCAGGTGCTGCCCGCCCTCGGTGAGCTGGAGGTCAAGCAGGCGACGGTCGACGACCTGGTGACGGCGAACATCGAGGTCCGGGGTACGGACGAGGCGCGGGCCGCCGTCGTGAAGGGCGACGCCCGGATGGCGGAGGTGCTGCGGCGGGCGATCCGTTCGCACGTGACGCCGCCGACGGAGCCGGTGATGGTGGTGCGCGGTTCGCGGCGCTGGCGGGTGCCCGCGTACGAGATCGAGGAGATGGTCGACGAGCTGCTGGCCCGCGACATGCGGTACGGGGCCGCGCACGAGGCCCTTCCGCAGCGCATCGCACACGCCGTGCTGGTGCGGATGGAGGAGGCGGGCGAGGCGCCCGACGACCGGGTGCAGAACGCGGTGGCGCGCAACCCCGCGGTGAAGGCGGCGGTGAAGGCGGTCTGGCCCGCGGTCGACCCGGCGAAGCTGGTGCTGCGGCTGCTCTCCGACCCGGAGTTCCTGGCCGCGCAGGCGGACGGGCTGCTGACGGAGGACGAGCAGAAGACGATCCTGTGGACCAAGCCTGCCCGCAGCGTGAAGTCCGCGAAGTGGTCGGCGGCGGACGCGGTGCTGATCGACGAGGCGAACGACCTGGTGGCGCGCACGCACTCACTGGGCCATGTGGTGATCGACGAGGCGCAGGACCTCTCCCCCATGCAGTACCGGGCGGTGGGCCGGCGCTGCTCGACCGGTTCCGCCACCGTCCTCGGGGACCTGGCGCAGGGCACGACGCCGTGGTCGACGCAGAGCTGGGAGCAGGCGCTGTACCACCTCGGCAAGTCGGACGCGGTGGTGGAGGAGCTGACGGCCGGTTTCCGCGTGCCGCGCGAGGTGATCGCGTACGCGTCCCGGCTGCTGCCGGTGATCTCGCCCGGCCTGACGGCGGTGGAGTCGGTGCGTGAGTCGCCGGGTTCGCTGTCGGTCCGGAGGGCGGAGGCCGCGGATACGGATGCGCCGGACGCGGGCGCGCTGGACGCGGCGGTGGTCGCGGCCTGCGAGGAGTCGCTGGAGCAGGAGGGTTCGACGGGCCTGATCGCCGCCGACGCCCGTATCCCGTCGCTGGCGGCCGCCCTGACGGCGGCGGGCCACAGCTACCTCTCGCCCGGTGAGGAGACGACCGCCGAGTCCCGGCTGACCCTGGTCCCGGCGTCGCTGGCGAAGGGGCTTGAGTACGACTACGTGGTGCTGGACGAGCCCGCGGCCGTGGTCGACGGCGAACCCGACGAGCGGACGGGGCTGCGCCGCCTGTACGTGGCCCTGACCCGAGCGGTCTCGGGCCTGATCGTGGTCCACGCGGCGCCGCTCCCGGACCGCATTTCGAGCCCCTCCGGCGGTTGAGCAGCGGGGGCCCGGGGGCGGAGCCCCCGCCACGGACCGGGCCCCCGCCCGCGGGAACACGCAACCGGCGGCTCCGCCGCCCTACGCGTCCAGCACCGTCCGCCACTCCCGTACCGCCGCCGCGTCCACCGGCCCCGACCAGCCGTCCGGCCGCGCCGCCCCGCCGATGTGGACCGCGTCGATCCCCGCGTCCAGCAGTTCCGGCAGGTGGTCCAGGCGCAGTCCGCCGCCGACGAGGATCTGCGGTTCGTACCCCGGCTCCCCCTTGCGCGCCGCCTCGACCAGCAGCGTCGGGATGCCGTCGTCCACCCCGGCGGCCGATCCCGCGGTGAGGTACGTGTCCAGTCCGGGCAGGTCCGCGAGTGACTTGCGCAGGGCGTCCCGGTCGGAGGCGCGGTCGATCGCGCGGTGGAACGTCCAGTGGCAGCCGTCCAGTTCGGCGATGATCCGCTCGACCGCGACGAGGTCCGGGCGGCCGTCCGCGTCCAGGAAGCCGAACACGAACTCGTCCGCGCCCTCGGCCCGCAGCTCGCGCGCCTTGCGCACGAGCACCTCGATGTCACCGGCCGCGAAGCCGTCCGCCACTCTGAGCATCACCCGCAGGGGGATGTCCACCGCGGCGCGGATCGCCGCGAAGGTCGCACAGGACGGGGTGAGGCCGTCCGCCGCCATGTCGGTGACCAGCTCAAGCCGGTCCGCACCACCCGCCTGGGCAGCGACCGCGTCCTCCGCGTCGAGAGCGATCACCTCCAGGACTGCACGGTTGCTCATGGGAACCCAATCCTCCAGGAAGCAGCTATAGGTCTAGTCCAATGGCCAGCCTACGGGCCGAGCGGCCGAGGACACAGTCTCACCGCGCACGCAAGATACGCGAGGTCAGAGGCTCGCCAGGCGGCCGGACGACCGGAATGCACGGATCCACCAGGGGCAACCCTTGCGCGCGCATAGGGGTAGGGGGTATACCTGAATCAGCACCGCATACCCCCCAGGGGTATAAATGAACTTACTGAAAGCCGTGATCACTGTGATCACCGTGATCCCGTGATCACCTACCGAGGAGGCCCCGTGTCCGCGCAGACCGCAGCCACCACCGGCGCCGCAGAGGTCGAGCTCGCCATCGGCGGCATGACCTGCGCCTCGTGCGCGGCCCGTATCGAGAAGAAGCTCAACCGGATGGACGGGGTCGAGGCCACCGTCAACTACGCCACCGAGAAGGCCAAGGTCAGCTACCGGGGCGAGGACGTCTCCGTACAGGACCTGATCGCCACCGTCGAGAAGACCGGCTACAGCGCGCAGGAGCCCGCTCCCCCGGTACGCGCCGCCTCCGCGTCCGACGGAATGGCAGCGGCAGCGGAGGAGGAGGCGGAGGCCGACGAGCTCCGTCCGCTGCGGCAGCGGCTGATCACGGCGGTGCTGCTCGCGGTGCCGGTGATCGCGATGTCGATGGTCCCTGCGCTCCAGTTCGACAACTGGCAGTGGCTCTCCCTGACCCTGGCCGCACCCGTCGTCACGTACGCGGGCTGGCCCTTCCACCGCGCCGCGTGGACCAACGCGCGGCACGGCGCGGCCACCATGGACACGCTGGTCTCGGTCGGCACCTCCGCCGCGTTCCTGTGGTCGCTGTGGGCGCTCTTCTTCGGCACCGCCGGGATGACCGGCATGACGCACCCCTTCGAGCTGACCATCGGCCGCAGCGACGGCGCCGGGAACATCTATCTCGAAGCCGCCGCCGGAGTCACCGCGTTCATCCTGGCCGGGCGCTACTTCGAGGCCCGCTCCAAGCGGAAGGCGGGGGCGGCGCTGAAGGCCCTGCTCGAACTGGGCGCCAAGGAGGTCACCGTCCTGCGCGACGGCCGCGAGGTCACCGTGGACACGGCGGACCTGCGGACCGGGGACCGCTTCCTGGTCCGGCCCGGCGAGAAGATCGCCACCGACGGCACCGTCGTCGAGGGCAACTCGGCGGTCGACGCCTCCATGCTCACCGGTGAGTCGGTCCCCGTCGAGGTGGGCGTGGGCGACCCGGTGACCGGTGCCACGCTCAACGCGGGCGGCCGGCTCGTCGTCGAGGCGACCCGGATCGGCGCCGACACCCAGCTGGCCCGGATGGCGAAGCTGGTCGAGGACGCGCAGAACGGCAAGGCGGCCGCCCAGCGCCTGGCCGACCGGATCTCGGCGGTGTTCGTCCCCGTCGTGATCCTGCTCGCGCTCGGCACGCTCGGCTTCTGGCTCGCCACCGGTTCGGGCCTGACGGCCGCTTTCACCGCCGCCGTCGCCGTACTGATCATCGCCTGCCCCTGCGCCCTCGGCCTCGCCACCCCCACCGCCCTCATGGTCGGCACCGGACGCGGCGCCCAGCTCGGCATCCTCATCAAGGGCCCCGAAGTACTGGAGACCACCCGCCGCGTCGACACCATCGTCCTCGACAAGACCGGCACCGTCACCACCGGCAGGATGACCCTCCAGTCCGTCCACACCGCCACCGGCACCACGGAGACCGACGTCCTGCGCCTCGCCGGAGCACTGGAACACGCCTCCGAACACCCCATCGCCCAGGCTGTCGCCGCCGGAGCCGCCGAACGCACCACCAGTCCGCTCCCCACCCCCGAAGACTTCGTCAACGTCCCCGGTCTCGGTGTCCAGGGCGTCGTCGAGGGACACGCCGTCCTCGTCGGCCGCGAGCAGTTGCTGGCCGAGTGGGAGATCCACCTCCCCGCGGAGCTGGCACGCCGCAAGGCCGAGGCGGAGGCGGCGGGCCGCACGGCGATCGCGGTCGCCTGGGACGGCGAGGCGCGGGCGGTGCTGGAGGTGGCCGACGCGGTGAAGGACACCAGCGCGGAGGCGATCGTGCGGCTCCGGGCACTCGGCCTGACGCCGATCCTGCTGACCGGTGACAACCGGGCGGTGGCCGAGTCGGTCGCGGCCGAGGTCGGCATCGAGAAGGTGTACGCGGAGGTCATGCCGGAGGACAAGGTCGACGTCGTCAAGCGCCTCCAGGCGGAGGGCCGTTCGGTCGCGATGGTCGGTGACGGCGTGAACGACGCGGCCGCCCTCGCCCAGGCCGATCTGGGCCTCGCGATGGGCACCGGCACGGACGCGGCGATCGAGGCCGGCGACCTGACCCTGGTCCGGGGCGATCTGCGGGCCGCCGCCGACGCGATCCGGCTGTCGCGCAGGACGCTTGGCACCATCCGGACGAACCTGTTCTGGGCCTTCGCCTACAACGTGGCGGCGCTGCCGCTGGCCGCGATGGGGCTGCTGAACCCGATGATCGCGGGTGCGGCGATGGCGTTCTCCTCGGTGTTCGTGGTCGGCAACTCGCTGCGGCTGCGGGGGTTCCGCGCCAGGGCGTGACCTATAACCCTGTCCCCCTTTCCGGGCTCCCGCGCTCAACAGGGAGTCCGGAAAGTCCTGTTGTCAGTGGCCGCGTCTAATCTTCCGGCATGACCAGCTGGATGCACGATTCTTTTCCCGGCCACGAGGTGAACCTCGTCCTCGCCCGTGGCCTGTCCCTCGACGCCCTCGCCTCCGGCCTGCGCGAACTGAACCGCGAGCCGCTCGCCCAGGGCGAGGCGGGCGGCTGGGCCTGGGCGGTGCACGACATGATCGACGAGGATTCCGAGGACTACGAGCAACCCGACTACCGGGGCGTGTGTCCCGAGGGCACGGAGCTCGTGGTGTTCGTCACCGAGCCGTGCAGCGCGAAGGCACACGGGCCCCAGTTCCACTACCTGCGCAGCGGTGCCACGACTCTGTACTTCAGCTTCGAGGACATCGGGGAGCGGGTGGGGGACAACCCCGACCACATCTCGGCCGAGCTCCTCGCCGCGAACCTCATAGGCCCCGACGCTGAGTGCGAGGAGTGGCGCACGGACGAAGCCCACGACTGCTACGAGCACGAAGGCGAGAGGGAGCTCCGGATCGTGAGGGCGATCGCGGACGCCTTCGACCTGCCGTCGCCCCCGCTCGCACGTGAGGTGTTCGAGGTGACGGCGCAGTGAACACGATCGCCCCGAACACCTACGTCATCTACGCCAAGGGCCTGGACCTGCCCACCCTCACCGCCGTCTCCACCGAGGCGGCGCTCCCCGTCCGCACGGCGGGCGAGTCGGACGGCTGGGCCTGGGTGACGTACGACGCGGCCGCCGTCAGCGGCCCGGAGGTCTCGGATCTGGCGCGCGACATCACCGGATTCCGCTACGACGAGCGGTTCGGCGGGCCCGACCGGGTCGTTACGGTCTTCCTGGCCTCCACCCCCGCATGTGAATGCCCGCACGGGCAGAACTACTCGGTCCCGCACTGCGAAGAGCACCCGTTCAATTACTCCTACAGCCGGGGCGGGTTCGAGCTGGACTACTTCAACATCGGGATGCGCCGGGAGGCGCACCGCAGCGGCGACCGGCTGATACGGGAGCTGCTCGCCGCCGGGATCGTCGGCCGGGAGACCCCCGTGTACGACGCCGATCCGTCGTACAACGCCGACGGAGCCGTGACGATGCGGATCATCACCGAGCACTTCGGGCTGCCCGCCGCGAACTGAGGCCGGCCCGGCTGCCGACGGCCGATGAGCGCCCCGGCGGATCACCTCGCCGTGCGCACGAACCGCACCACCGTCCCCGGCACCACCCGCGCCGCCCCGGCCAGCGCGGCTTCCGGGACGACACCGACCACGGGATAACCGCCCGTCGTCGGATGGTCGTTCAGGAACACCACCGGGCGGCCGTCCGGCGGGATCTGGACCGCGCCCAGCACCATCCCCTCGCTGGGCAGTTCGCCCTCCCGGGCACGGTCCAGCGCGGGGCCCTCGGTGCGCAGGCCGATCCGGTTGCTCTGCGCCGAGACGCGGTACGCGGCGGTGGTGAGCGTGCGCAGGGCGTCCGCCGTGAACCAGGTGTGGCGGGGGCCGAGGAGCACCGGGAGCACGAGTTCGGCGGGCACCCCCGGCCACGGAACGGCCGCCGCCGTCGGGGGGCCGGTCTGCGGAGGCCGGGGCGGGCCCAGCGGCAGCACGTCGCCGTCGCGCAGGGGGTCGGGGCCGAGGCCGGACAGCAGATCCGCGGACCTGCTGCCGAGCACCGGCTCCGGTTCCAGGCCGCCCGCGAACGCCAGGTACGAGCGCACCCCGTGCGCGGCGGGACCGGCGTCCAGCACCGCGCCCGCCGGTACGCGCACCGCCGCGCCCCACGCCACCGGCCGCCCTTCCACCGTCACCCGGCAGGGCGCACCGCCGACGACCACCCGCACCGCGCGGTCCGGGCGGACCGCGCAGCCGGTGACGGTCGTCTCCAGGAGCGCCGCGCCGACGGGGTTGCCGGCCAGCCGGTTGGCGAGCCGGGCGGACGGCGCGTCCAGGGCGCCCGCCCGGCCCACCCCCAGGTGCGCGTGGCCGAAGCGCCCCTCGTCCTGCACGGTGGTCAGCGCCCCGGCGCGGACGACCTCGATCCCGGCGCTCACACCTCCACCCCCGATCCCGGTCCCGTATCCGTATCCGTATCGCTGTCCCTACCGGCCTCGACGAAGCGGACTCGGGCGCCGGGCACCAGCAGTGCGGGTGGTTCGCGGTCCGGGTCCCACAGGGCGGCCGGGTCCGGCGTCCGGCCGATCAGCTGCCAGCCGCCGGGGGACGGACGCGGGTACACCCCGGTGTACGGGCCCGCCAGGGCCACCGCACCGGCCGGGACCCGGGTGCGCGGAGTCGCCCTGCGCGGCAGGTGGAGGTGGTCCGGCAGGCCCGTCAGATAGCCGAAGCCCGGGGCGAACCCGCAGAAGGCGACCCGGAATTCCATCCCGGAGTGGAGCGCGGCCACCTCGGCGGCGGTGACGCCCCACGCCCGCGCCACGTCGTCCAGGTCGGGGCCGTCGTACACGACCGGGATCTCCACCGCTGGCCCGGTGGCCCGCAGCGGAGGCGGTACCGGCCAGGACGCCAGCTCTCGGGCGAGCCCGGCCGTCTCCGCCGCGATCCCGTCCAGCAGAACCGTCCGCGCGCCGGGCACGACCTCGCGTACGCCGGTCAGTTCACCGGCCGCGCGGCGGCGGAGCACCTCCGCGTGGAAGGCCTCCGTCTCCTCGCCGGAGCCCAACTCGACCAGCAGCGCGTCCGTTCCGACGGCAAGCACGACCGGCCCCGGCCCCCGGATCTCCCCTTCGGGCGTCGGCGTACTCATGTGAACGCCCGCACCACGACGCCCGCCTCTTCCAGCGCGGCCCGGACCCGTCGGGCGATCGCCGCCGCTCCCGGAGTGTCGCCGTGGACGCACAGGGACCGCGCCGCGACCGCGATCCGGCCGCCGCCGGCCGCGAGTACGCTCCGGTCCACCGCGATCCCGACGCTCCGGCGCACCACCTCGTCCGCGTCGTGCACGACCGCGTCCGGCTCGGTGCGCGGGACGAGCGTGCCGCGCTCGGTGTAGGCGCGGTCGGCGAAGGCCTCCTCGACCGCCGTCAGCCCTGCCTCCGCCGCCCGTACGAGCAGCCGGGAGCCGGGCAAGCCAAGGACGGCCGGGCCGCCGCCCGCCAGCCGGACGCCCTCGATCACCGCGCCCGCCTGCTCGTCGTCGTGGACCGCGCGGTTGTAGAGGGCGCCGTGCGGCTTGACGTACGAGACGGTGGTCCCGGCCGCCTCCGCGAACACCCGCAACGCGCCGATCTGGTAAGCCACTTCGGAGGCCAGCTCGTCGGCCGGGACGTCCATGGAGCGGCGCCCGAACCCCGCCAGGTCGCGGTACGAGACCTGGGCGCCGATCCGCACGCCACGGGCGGCCGCCGTGTCGCAGACCCGGCGCATCACGGAGGGGTCCCCGGCGTGGAAGCCGCACGCCACGTTGGCGCTGGTCACGCAGGTGAGGAGTGCCTCGTCGTCGGTGAGCGACCAGCGCCCGAACCCCTCGCCGAGGTCCGCGTTGAGGTCCATGGGAGCCGGTGCGGCCGAGGCATCCCCCCGGTCCGCCGGATTCATCAGATTCGTCACGAAGCGCACGTTAGCGCCTACGAGCCCCCGGAACACGGGCTCGGACACCGGCGCGGACACCGGCTCAGAACACGAACAGCTCGTTCTCCTTCACACCCTCCAGCTCGTACCGCGTCCCCACCAGCGGCCGGTCCGCGAACAGCCGGATCAGCGTCGCCCCGTCCCCCCGGTAGCGGCCGGGCGGCCGGCCCTCGTGCTCCGTGCCGATGGTCAGCTCCTCACCGCTGTCCTCCAGCCGCGCGACCAGCAGCGGCGTCTTCCGGTGCCGGGCGAAGGGGGCCAGCAGCGCGAGCGCATGCGTCAGCCCCGGGCCCCGGTACGCCCCTTCGAGCCCCCACGCCTCGCGCACGTCCCCGGCGTGGATCCACTCCCCCAGCGCCACCCCGTCCAGCACCCCGCCCGCCTTGGCGATAGCGGCACCCGCCTCCGCCATTCCCCGCTCCAGCTCGTCCACCACCTCCGCGTCCGTCCAGCCGGCCCGCTCCGCGATGTCGCGGTCGTTGCACTCGGGGCTGAACACGTCCGGTTCGAAACGGCTCTCCACCACCCGGTTCAGCACGGAACCGCAGTGCGCGAGGACGTGCCGCACCGTCCAGCCGGGGCACGCGGTGCGCAGGGCGAAATCGCCCGCCTCCGCGGACCGCAGCAGCGGGATGAAGGCGTCTCGCTCGGTACGCAGGAGGAGACCGGGCAGCTCGGGATCACGTTCGTCAGCCATGCCACCAGCCAACCATCCCGCTCCCCGGCGGACTTGGGTATTACGTGAACGGGAGGTCGTAACCTCGGTGGCATGGACGACGACACCGGCTGGGCGCACGAAAGCAGCACCGACGACGCACTCCGCGGCCGGTGGCGGGAAGCCCTCGTGGCCACCCGGCGCGGCGCCGAGGGGCCCGACCCGCTGCCGTACGCGGAGAACCTCCTGGCGCGCTGGGCCGAACCCCAGCGCAAGTACCACACCACCGACCACCTGGCGACGGTCCTGGACCACGTGGACACCCTCGCCGCTCACGCCTCCGACGCGGACGCCGTACGGCTCGCCGTCTGGTTCCACGACGCGGTCTACCGCCCCGACCGGACGGAGAACGAGGAGCGCAGCGCCGTCCTCGCGGAGCGCGCGCTGCCGGAGGCCGGGGTGCCCGCCGCGACCACCGCCGAGGTCGCCCGGCTGGTCCGGCTCACGGTCACGCACGACCCGGCCGCCGGGGACGGCAACGGCGAGGTGCTGTGCGACGCGGACCTGGCGATCCTGGCGTCGCCGCCGAAGGAGTACGCGCGGTACGCGGCCCAGGTGCGCGAGGAGTACGGCTTCGTACCGGAGGACGCGTTCCGGGAGGGACGGGCGGCCGTGCTGCGGCAGCTCCTGGAGCTGCCGAGGCTGTTCCGTACCCCGCACGGGGCGGCCGAGTGGGAGCCGAGGGCCCGGCACAACCTACGCACGGAGCTGGAGCTGCTCGCACACTGAGGTGACCTGCGCCACCGTGGGATCGGGCCGCCGCGCGGCCGGCCGGGGAATGCGGCAGGTAAGCGCGCTGTTAAAACGTGTCATGCCCGACTCTGCCGCTAGCCGCTCGCGTATGCCCCTGGCCGTATACATACTCGGCCTCTCCGTCTTCGCACTCGGCACCAGCGAGTTCATGCTCTCCGGACTGCTGCCGCCCATCGCGGACGACATGAACGTGTCGATCCCGCGCGCCGGACTCCTCATATCCGCGTTCGCGATCGGCATGGTGGTGGGCGCCCCGCTGCTCGCCGTCGCCACGCTGCGGCTGCCGCGCCGCACCACGCTCATCGCGCTGATCTCGGTCTTCGGGCTCGGCCAGGTCGCGGGCGCGCTCGCGCCGACGTACGAGGTCCTCTTCGCGTCCCGCGTGCTCAGCGCCTTCGCGTGCGCCGGGTTCTGGGCGGTGGGCGCCGCCGTCGCCATCGCGATGGTCCGGGTGAACCAGCGGGCGCGCGCCATGGCCGTGATGATCGGCGGGCTGTCCATCGCCAACGTGCTCGGGGTGCCGCTGGGCGCCTTCCTCGGGGAGAACCTCGGCTGGCGCTCCGCGTTCTGGGCGGTCGGGGTGGCCTCCGCGATCGCCCTCGTCGGGGTGGCGACGCTGATCCCCCGTATCCCCGTGCCGGACGAGAAGCCGCAGCTCAAGCGGGAGGTGGGCATCTACCGCGACCGGCAGGTGTGGCTGTCCATCACGATCACCGCGCTCGCGGCGGGCGGGGTGTTCTGCGCGTTCAGCTATCTCGCGCCGGTGCTCACGGACGTCGCCGGCCTCGACTCCGGCTGGGTCCCGGCCGTTCTCGCGCTGTTCGGGGTCGGTGCGCTGATCGGTACGACGATCGGCGGCCGGGTCGCGGACGCGCACCTCTTCGGGGTGCTGCTGAGCGGTATCACGGCGTCCACGGTCTTCCTGGCCGCGCTGGCGCTGTTCGCCTCCAACCAGGTCGCCGTGATCGTGCTCTCGTTCCTGCTGGGCCTGTCGGCGTTCTACACCGCCCCGGCGCTGAACGCCCGGATGTTCAACGTCGCGGGCGCCGCCCCCACGCTGGCCGGTGCGACGACCACCGCCGCGTTCAACAGCGGCAACACCGGTGGCCCCTGGCTGGGCGGCGCGGTGATCGACGCGGACTTCGGGTTCGCGGCGACCGCGTGGGCCGGTGCCGCGATGACCGTGCTGGCGCTGGTGGCGGTCGTGGTCTCGCTGCGGCTTCAGCGCGGCCGGGGCTCGTCGTCCCGGCTGGTGGCGGGCGCCCCGGCCGCCGTACCGAAGCAGTCGCAGGGCCCGGCGGAGGTATGCGCCCCCTCGACGGGCGCCTGAGCGCCGTCACGGCGAACGGCCGAGCACCGGTCGGAACGAACGCCTGAGCGCTACCGGCCCGGCAGCTCGCGCCCCTTCGGGCGGCGCAGGCCCGCCTCCGTGATCCGGCGGACCAGCTCCTTGGAGCCGATCTGCCGGGCCCCGGCCCGTACGGCGTCCTCGTACCGGGCATCCGGCACGTCGTAGTGGTCCCGCTCGAAGGCCCGCGCCGGGCAGCCGATGGACGCGGCGAACGCGTGCAGCTCGTCGAACGAGACGTCGCTGACCAGATGCGACCAGAACCGTCCGTGGCCCGGCCAGTCGGGCGGATCGATGTAGACGGTCACGGGCGCAGTATCCCGCCGAGCGCCCCGACCGGGGCGACCGCGACGGTGGCCTTCGTGCAGACCCAGTGAGGGTCCGGGCCCAGCTCCGGTTCGATGTCCAGCGCGTGCGGGTCGCCCGAGTCGCAGACCGGGCACAGCGGCCACCGGCCGTACTGCTCCAGGAGCGCGTCCTGGACGTCCTGGGCGACGAGGCCGACGACGAATTCCACGCCCTGCGGCCACTGCTCGACCCACCAGCGGCGGTGCGTCACCGCGTCCTCGACCATCGAGACGATCTGCGCCTCCGCCACGTCTCCGGCGGCGAGGTCGGCCATGACGCGTGCGCGGGCGGTGTGCAGCGCCCGCTCCAGGGGATTCAGCTCCATGCGTCCATTGTCCACCTGCCTCGCGGCGCCCCGCCGCTGCCGCCAGAGGTCGGGACCAAAGGGGGGTTGACGGACCCAAGTGTTGAAAATATCTTTCAAAGGTGACCAATGACCTGAAGGAAAGTTTCAGCGCTGATTCGCCGCCCGCCCCGGCAGCCCTCGCCGCCAAGGTGCGCACGCTCGCGCCGTCCATGACCCGTTCCATGCAGCGGGTCGCGGAGGCGGTCGCGGGCGATCCGGCGGGCTGCGCCGCCCTGACGGTCACCGGTCTCGCCGAGCTCACGGGCACCAGCGAGGCCACGGTGGTCCGCACCGCCCGCCTCCTGGGCTACCCCGGCTACCGCGATCTGCGCCTCGCGCTCGCCGGTCTCGCCGCCCACCAGCAGTCCGGCCGGGCGCCCGCCGTCACCGCGGACATAGCGGTGGACGACCCGATCGCGGACGTGGTCGCCAAGCTCGCCTACGACGAGCAGCAGACCCTCGCGGACACCGCCGCCGGGCTCGACACCGTACAGCTCGGTGCCGCCGTGGCGGCCGCCGCGACCGCCCGCCGGATCGACATCTACGGGGTCGGCGCCTCCTCGCTCGTCGGCCAGGACCTGGCCCAGAAGCTGGCCAGGATCGGCCTGATCGCCCACTCCAACATGGACCCGCACCTCGCGGTCACCAACGCCGTGCAGCTGCGCGCCGGTGACGTGGCGATCGCGATCACCCACTCCGGTTCGACCGGTGACGTCATCGAGCCGCTGCGGGTCGCCTTCGACCGGGGCGCGACGACGATCGCGATCACCGGCCGCCCCGACGGGCCGGTCACGCAGTACGCCGACCACGTGCTGACCACGTCCACCGCCCGCGAGAGCGAGCTGCGCCCGGCCGCCATGTCGAGCCGTACGAGCCAGCTCCTCGTCGTCGACTGCCTGTTCATCGGAGTCGCGCAGCGCACGTACGAGACGGCGGCCCCGGCCCTCGCCGCGTCCTACGAGGCGCTGGCCCACCGCCACAACCCCCGCACCCGCTGACCACTGACCACTCAGGCACCCGCACCCGCACCCGCACCCGCAGAACCGTACGAGTTCAAGAAAGCAGAGCCGCTCTCCATGACCTCCATCACCGACGCCGACGCCACCGCTTCCGACGGATACGGCGAGCTGCGCGCCCAGCTCGAAACCCTCACCACCGAGGCGTTCCGCCCCGAGCTGGCCGAGATCGATCAGCTGCCCACCGAGGAAATCGCCCGGATCATGAACGGCGAGGACCAGACCGTCCCCGCCGCCGTCGCCGCCCGGCTGCCCGAGATCTCCGCCGCGATCGACGCCACCGCGGCGCGCATGGCGCGCGGCGGCCGGCTGATCTACGCGGGCGCGGGCACCGCGGGCCGCCTCGGTGTGCTGGACGCCAGCGAGTGCCCGCCCACCTTCAACACCGACCCGGCGCACGTCGTGGGCCTCATCGCGGGCGGCCCGTCCGCGATGGTCACCGCCGTCGAGGGCGCGGAGGACAGCAAGGAGCTGGCCGCCGCCGACCTGGACGCGCTGGGGCTCACCGCCGATGACACCGTCGTCGGCATCTCCGCCTCCGGCCGCACGCCGTACGCGATCGGGGCCGTCGAGCACGCCCGTACCAGGGGCGCGCTGACCATCGGCCTGTCCTGCAACGCGGACTCCGCCCTCGGCGCCGCCGCCGAGCACCCCGTCGAGGTCGTCGTCGGCCCGGAGCTGCTCACCGGCTCGACCCGGCTCAAGGCGGGCACGGCCCAGAAGCTCGTCCTCAACATGCTGTCGACGATCACGATGATCCGGCTCGGCAAGACGTACGGGAACCTCATGGTCGACGTGCGCGCCTCCAACGAGAAGCTGCGCGCCCGCTCGCGCCGGATCGTCGCGCTGGCCACCGGAGCGTCGGACGCCGAGATCGAGACGGCGCTCGCCGCCACCGACGGCGAGGTGAAGAACGCCATCCTCACCATCCTCGGCCAGGTCGACGGCCCCACCGCCGCCACGCTCCTGTCCGCCTCGGACGGCCACCTCCGCGCCGCGCTCGCCGCCGCCCCCCGCACTACCTGACCCCTCCCGCTCCACCCCCCGCACAGCAAGGCACCACGCACCATGGCTACAGAAGACAAGAACCGCGCCACTGCCGCCGCGATCCTTCCGCTCGTCGGTGGCGCCGCGAACGTCAGCTCCATCGCCCACTGCATGACCCGGCTCCGGCTGGGCCTGCACGACCGTTCGCTCGTCGATGACGAGGCTCTGAAGGCCGTCCCGGCCGTCATGGGCGTGGTCGAGGACGACACGTACCAGATCGTTCTCGGTCCCGGTACGGTCGCCCGCGTCACGCCGGAGTTCGAGAAGCTCGTCGAGGAGGGGAAGGCCGCGACCCCGGCGGCCGCCCCCGCCCCCGCGCCGGACCCCTCCGCCCCGCTCACCGCGGAGGAACTGGCCGCGCAGGGCGCCGAGATGAAGGCGGCCAGGAAGGCGAAGAACGCCACGCCGTTCAAGCTGTTCCTGCGCAAGATCGCCAACATCTTCGTGCCGCTGATCCCGGCCCTGATCGGCTGCGGCATCATCGCCGGGCTCAACGGCCTGCTGGTCAACCTGGAGTGGCTGCCCTCGGTCACCCCGGCCCTGGCGGCGATGGCGTCCGGCTTCATGGCGCTGATCGCGGTCTTCGTCGGCTACAACACGGCGAAGGAGTTCGGCGGTACGCCGATCCTCGGCGGTGCGGTCGCGGCCATCATCGTCTTCCCGGGCGTCGCGAACATCGAGGCGTTCGGCCAGAAGCTCTCCCCCGGCCAGGGCGGCGTCCTCGGCGCCCTGGGCGCGGCGGTGCTCGCGGTGTACGTGGAGAAGTGGTGCCGCCGCTGGGTCCCGGAGGCACTGGACGTCCTGGTCACCCCGACCCTGACGGTCCTGATCTCCGGCCTGGTGACGATCTTCGGCCTGATGTACGTGGCCGGTGAGGTGTCCACCGCGATCGGCACGTTCGCCGACTGGCTGCTGTCCAACGGCGGCGCGGGCGCGGGCCTGGTCCTCGGCGGGTTCTTCCTCCCGCTGGTCATGCTGGGCCTGCACCAGGCGCTGATCCCGATCCACACCACGCTGATCGAGCAGCAGGGCTACACCGTTCTGCTCCCGATCCTCGCCATGGCCGGTGCGGGCCAGGTCGGCGCGGCCATCGCGGTCTACTTCCGCCTCCCCCGCAACGAGTCGATCCGCAAGACCATCAAGTCCGCCCTGCCCGCGGGCTTCCTGGGCGTCGGAGAGCCGCTGATCTACGGTGTCTCGCTGCCGCTGGGCCGCCCATTCATCACGGCCTGCGTGGGCGGTGCGTTCGGTGGCGCGTTCGTCGGCTTCTTCAACCAGCTCGGTGACGCGGTCGGCTCCACCGCGATCGGCCCGTCCGGCTGGGCCCTGTTCCCGCTGCTGGACGGCAACCACGGCCTGGGCGCGACGATCGCGATCTACGCGGGCGGCCTGGTCGTGGGCTACCTGGCCGGTTTCGTCGCCACGTACTTCTTCGGCTTCAGCAAGGACCTGCTGACGGAGTTCAACGTGTCCCAGGAACCGTCGGCGTCCCCGGGTTCGGCCCCCGGTCCGGTCGTGCCCACGAGCAGCACCACCGGCTCCGACGCCCCGGCGAAGGCCGCTGCCGGGGTCTGAATCCGGGAGCGGGGTCCGAAACCCGCGCACGGCACAGGGCGGCATCCGGCATCCGGGTGCCGCCCTCACCGTTGTGCGCCCCGGCTCGGGGAGACGGCAGCTCAGCCGGCGGGCTGGTACGCGTCGCCCGTCACGGTCACCTCGCGGCCCGCTCCCGTATCGGTCGACGTGGAACTCAGGCAGCTGCCCGAAGCGGGGTCGGTAACGGTGGGCAGGCTGCCCGTGTACGACGTACCGCCCTCCCGCCCCACGGGGTGGCCGTAGGTGACCGTGACCTGCTGCGAACAGCCTGCGGACAGATACGGTTCGAGGAATCCCTGGTCCGAGGGCTTGAAGCGGCCCGAGGCGGCGGGCAGCCGGAAGCTGCCGATGTGCGCCACATGTGCCCCGGTAGCGGTGTTGACCACTTCGCCGTTCATCAGCTGTGTGCTGCCGTCGTCACTCACCCGGTCCAGGACGATGCCGTACATCGTTCCCTTGGTGTACGGGAACTGGACGGCGCAGCTGACACCCGCCCCGCCGTCGGCTCCGTAGTTGCAGTTGGCGTCGGTGGTCGTCGCGTCCGCGTTGAACGAGCTGAATACGGCCTGGAGCATGGGCTTCCCTCCTACGGCGGGCTTGGGCTGGAAGCCCGCGTAGGGGCGGGTGCCGCTCTCCAGGGTCGTGTAGTACGCGAAGTAGATGCCGGACGCGTCGGGTGCCGCCTCGAACGACATCGGGAGGGTCAGTTCCGTGACCGGGGTGGGCGCGCCCGTCGTCCAGCGGACCGTTGGCGTGGATGCCCAGCTCTGACCGGCCGCCCCCAGGATGAGCAGTGCGGCGGCACCGGCGGCCGTGGCAAGGCGTAGGGGCTTCATCGTGTCTCCTCGGTTCGGTGGTGCGGTGGGTGGTGACCGCGCTGCGGGCAGGACGACAACGGCCGTACGGGGGCCCGGAAGACCTGCGGCGTCGAACCTCGCCAGCATGTAAGCGGTTGCCCTCAACTCGCAAGAGGAGGAGGAAAGTTACTGTCTTTTACTATGGTGGCCGACTGAAGCGTGGCAGTAACCGCTCACATAGGAACGGAGAGCCGTTCACCGCACTGACGGATGAGGGCGCCACCCCAGGCCGGGGTGGCGCCCTCATCCGTCACCGGTCAGAGCGGGAACCCGTCCGTGAGCAGCGTCGTGTCGAAGGGCGCGGGCAGCCCGAGCGGCTTGCCGAACGGCACCGCCTCCGAGCGCTTGTACGTACCGTCCTCGTTCGGCTCGGTGAACAGCGTGCTCATCGCCCCACGCGTGTCGAACCGGTCGATCAGCAGATACATCGGCACACCCGCACGCGCGTAGGCGCGGTACTTCTTGGTCCGGTCCTCCCGGGCGTTCCCCTTCGACGTGATCTCGACGATGAGGAGCGCTTCGGAGGCGTCCATGGGATCGGCGGCCTCGGGGTCGGCTCCGTCGATCAGCTCGGCCGGCATGACGACGAGATCGGGAACGTACAGCTTGTCGAGGGGCGCCACATGCACGCCGAGAGTCTGGTAGACGCCCAGCTCGTCGGGCAGATTCGCGTAGAGGCGGCGCTGCACCTTGGCGGCGATCCCGCTGTGACGCGCATACGGCGGCGGCACCAAGCAGATCCGTCCTTCGTCGATCTCGGCGCGCCACCCCTCGGGCACGTCCAGTCCCTGCCAGGTACGCAGCAGGTAGTCCCACGGCCAGCCTTCGGAATCCTGCTCCTGCTCGACCATCGCGGCGGTCATCGCGAGTCCCTTCTTCTGAGGCTCTCCGGGAAGCGTAGATCGACAGTTTCCGCAACGCAGTGCCGCTTACCTCCCGTCCCACGATCGGGTTACGGACGCACCGAGCAACCCGCTCCGATCAACGTTCGGAGGCGACCGGCTCGGGCGGCCGGACCGGCCGTACGGTCACCAGGGCGATCCCCGCACAGCACGCCGCCAGGAGCAGCACCTCGGGGAGGGACGGGGCGGGGGCGGTGTCCAGGGCCCAGTCTCCGAGCCGGACGGTGAAGGGGACGGCCAGTTGGACGGCGGCCGTGAAGACCGGGCCGCGGAGCAGGATGAGGCGGTGCTGTACGAGGTAGGCGGGGGCGTAGACGACCGCGCCGAGCACCACGATCCCGCCTGTCGCGGCGAGCGTCGGGGGGTGGGCGATCAGCGCGGGCAGGGCCATGGGCAGCAGCAGGCAGCTGGCCGCCGCGAGCAGTACGGGCAGGACGGCCAGCGGCGGCAGCCCGGAAAGGCGGTCCCGGTACAGGAACCCGTACACCGCGAACGCCACCGTCGCGGCCGCCACCAGCAGCAGCCCCACCGCGTCCAGGTCCCCGGCGTCCGCGCCCAGCGCCGCGTATCCGGCGGCCGCCGCGCAGGCGATGACCGCGCCCAGCGCCTTGCGGGGCCCGGACCGTTCGCCGAAGCACAGCGCGCCGACGGCCACGGAGGCGCACGGCATCAGCGCGACCACCAGGTTCGTCAGGGAGGTGCCGATGCGCGGGATGGCGAGCAGTGTCCCGGCCGCGTACCCGGCGAAGCCGAGCAGCCCCAGCAGCCAGACGGTCCCCGGCCGGGCTGCGGCCCGCCGCAGGTCCGCCCGGCCGCCGGCGCTCGACGCGGCGACAGCGGTGAGCACCAGACAGCACACGGCGGTACGGCCCACCGCGACGATCAGCGGATCGGTGCCGGTGACCAGCGCGCCGGACAGCAGCCAGGTACCGGAGAGCAGCAGGACGAGAACGGCAGGCATCACGCGTCCTTTTCACGGGCGGAGAAGAGCGGACGGCCCCTCCCCGGCCGAGAGGCCCTGGCTGGGGGGCCGCCGGGAACGGTACGGCAACCGCCCCCTGTGCCCCTCAGGCCGGGTCGGCCTTCTTTCCCGGCAACGCGGCGACCAGGACCGCGCCGAGCACCAGCAGGGCGGCGGTGACGGTGAGCGCGAGCGAGAAGCCCTCGGTCGCGGCGGGCAGCGGACCCCGCCGCGCGGCCAGGGCGTCCGCGCGGCGTGCGGCCACCGCGACGAGCACCGCCACCCCCACCGCGCCGCCGACCTGCTGGACGGAGCTGAGGACGGCGGACCCGAGCCCGGCGTTCTCCTCCGTGGTGCCCGTGAGCGCGGCGACGGCCAGGGCGGGCAGGGTCAGCCCGCAGCCGAGGCTCGTGAGGACCATGCCGGGCAGCACCCCGGAGGCGTAACCGGCGTCCGGTGTCACACCGGACAGCAGCAGGATTCCGGCCGCGCTGATCAGGAACGAGAGGACGAGCGCCGGGCGCGTCCCGAGCCGGGCCACGGCCCGGGAGGAGAGCCACATGCCCGCCAGGATGCCCGCGCAGTACGGCAGGTAGGCGACACCGGCCGTAAGGGGGCGATAGCCGAGCACGGTCTGAAGGTGCACCATCAGCAGGAAGGCCATCGCGTACATGGCGGCGGAGAACAGCAGCGTCGCCCCGTTCGCCACCGCGCGGAACCGGTTGGCCAGGAACGCCAACGGCACCAGCGGCTCGGCGGTCCGCGCCTCCACCACGACGAACGCGGCGGCGAGGACCACGGCCAGCACCAGCGGCCCCACCCCGCCGACGTCCCGCCATCCCGACTCCCCGGTCCTGAGCAGCCCGTAGACCAGGGACACCAGGGCGCCGGTACCGAGGACCGCGCCGGGTACGTCGAGCCGTCCCGCCCGCCCGGCCCGGCTCTCGGGAACCAGGCGCGGGAGCAGCACCAGGGTCACGAGGGCCACCGGCAGGTTGATCAGGAAGATCCAGCGCCAGGACGCGAGACCGGTCAGCGCACCGGAGATCACCAGGCCCGCCGTCCCGCCGAGACCCGCGATACCGCCCCAGACGCCGAACGCCCTGGCCCGCTCCCCGGGACCGGGGAACAGCAGGGAGATCATCGCCAGCGCCGCCGGGGCGGCCATGGCCGCCCCCGCACCCTGGACGAACCGCCCGGTGACGAGCTGCCACGGCTCCTGCGCGAGCCCGCAGAGGAGACTCGCCGCACCGAACAGCGCCACCCCGGCCAGGAACACGCGCCTGCGGCCCAGCAGATCCGCCATCCGGCCGAACAGCAGCAACAGGCCGCCGAACGCCAGGAAGTAGGCGTTGACGACCCAGGACAGACCTGCGGCGCCGAAACCCAGCTCATCGCGGATGCTGGGCAGCGCGACACTCACCACGTTGTCGTCCAGGACGAGCATGAACTGTAGGAAGCACAGCACCACCAACGCCGGTCCCCTACGCGCGGAAACGGCGTCGCTGCCGGTGCCGTTGCCGGACGTGGTCGAGGTGGATACGGATGTCATGCCGGGTGTCCCGTCGTCGTGAGCGGCTGTGCCGGGGCCGGCGGCGCCGGACGGGGGGAAGCTCCAGCTGTGACCCACTCGCTCGGCACGCGAACGACGCTATGCACGGGCACCTCTGGCCGCTACGGGCTACGGGGCCATGGCATAACGCGTTGGGGACATAGGCTCTGGGGCATGACCAATGACGTCTTCGGGGACGTCCCGGCCGGGGTGGGCGCCATCGTCGTCGGGAACTTCCCGCTGGCGGCCGGGCAGTGGTTCGTCCCGCACCACCACCCGCAGCACCAACTGGCCTGGGCGCGGCGCGGAGTGCTCGGCGTCGCGGTCGACGACGCCCACTGGGTCCTGCCGCGCACCACGGCGTTGTGGATACCCGCGGGCGTCGTGCACCGGACCGGCGCGACCCGTGACGCGGTCCTGTGCAGCCTCTACTTCCAACCGGACAGGTGCGACAAGGACTGGACGGAACCCACACCCGTCGCCGTGGACGGGCTGCTGGCCCACCTGATCGCCCACCTCGGCCGCGACAACCTCCCCGACGAGCAGCGGTTGCGGGCGGAGGCGGTCGTACTGGACCTGCTGCACCCCCTGCCGGCCACACCCATCGACGTACCCGAGCCCACCGACGCACGCGTCCGCGCCGTGGCCGACGCACTGCTCGCCCGCCCCGACGACCCCCGGGGCCTGGAGGCGCACGCACGGGCGGTGGGCACCAGCCGACGCACCCTCACCCGGCTCTTCGTCCAGGACACCGGCATGAACTTCGACCGCTGGCGCACCCATGTCCGGCTGCGCGCGGCGCTCCCCCTGCTCGCCGAGGGCCTGCCCGTCTCCCGGGTCGCGCACGCCGTGGGTTACGCGACGCCGAGCGCCTTCCTCGCGGCGTTCCGGCGGACGGTCGGCACCTCGCCGGGGCGCTACCTCAACGGCGACGCGTCGTCCGAGCCGCTCGGGCCAGACTCCTGACCCCTGATCATCTCCAGCAGCAGGCCGTGCGTCTCCCGGTCGGCCGCGACCACCAGTCCCTCGGCTCCGGTATGAAGCGGCTGGCCGTGAATGCCCGTCACCACGCAGCCCGCGGCCTCGCACAGGGCGATGCCCGCCGAGAAGTGCACGCTGTCGCGCAGCCGCCCGTCCGTCACGTACGCGGCCCGCCGCCCGGCCGCGACCCAGGCCACGGCAAGGGTGCTGGAGACGACGCGCGGCCGGAAGTGCTCCCCGAACTCCGGTGCCGCCAGCAGCCCGACCGCCCGGAAGCCGGGTGCGTTGGGGAACGGCGGGTCGAGGTTGACGTCGACCAGCCGCGACCCGGACGAGGGCGCCAACTCCTCATCCGCCCCGTCCCTGCGGAGGCGGGCGTGCTCTCCGTCCGTCCAGAACACCTCGCCGCCGAACGGATCGGCCGTCGCCGCCGCCGTGATGGACGACCCTTCGCGCAGGGCGACGTTCACCGCGACGACCATCGTGTTCACGGCGTAGTTCAGCGTGCCGCACAAGGGGTCGACCAGCCACCTGCGTTCGGCGCCGTCCGCTCCGGTGCGGCCGCTCTCCTCACCCGTCACCGCGTCATCGGGCCGGGCGGTACGCAGGACGTCCAGGATGGCCTTCTCCGCGGCGAGGTCGGCGGCCGTCGCGAAATCGCCGCCGCCCTTGTCGAACCGCTGCGGCGATGTCCCGTACATCTCCCGGACCACCGCCGCTCCCGCCCGCACCGCTCTGACGGCCAGTTGCGCGTCGCTTTCCGTGTTCATGCAGAGCATGAACACGGGGCTATCCGCGCCCATTCCCGGCGCGGCACGGCACCCCTTCGTACCCTCACCGAGGCAGCTGCCCTTCCCGGTTGACCTCCGTCACCCGCGCCCGCAGCACGAGCCCCGGCGACGCCGGCCGGACGGACTCGGGCGGGCAGTCCCACTCCGGGCCACCACCGGGCGGCCGCAGCCGCACATACGGCCCGACGCGCCCCGTAACCCGGCCCACCCGCCCGTCCCGCACATCCACGGCGAACGAACCCGGCTCCGGCGTACACGCCTCCAGCCCACCGCCCTCACCCGCCATGACCAGCCGCCTTTCCGTCCAGCACCCCGCTCAGCCGCCGCACCGTGTCCACGTTGCAGCGCCCGAGCTCGATGAGCACGCCCGGCCCGCTCCCCGCACTGGAGACCGGGTCGACCCGCAGCGAAGGCAAGGTGATCCCGACCCCCGCGAGCCCTTCCCGCAGCCGCTCGACCGCCTCTTCCGCCTCCCGCACTCTGCCTGCCGTAACCATGCGCCGATCCGTTGTCGTCATGATCCATTCCTTCCACGCTGAGTAATGTCAATGCATACCCAGCGTGGCCAATCTCTCGTTAGCCTGGAAGAGGTGCAGTTCCAACAACCGCTGGTGCGTCACAGGGAGTTGTCATGCCGGGTCCCAGAAAGCTCGATCCCTCCTCCTCACCCCGCGCCCTCCTGGGCGCCGAACTGCGCCACAGAAGAGAGGCCGCAGGCCTCTCCCAGTCGGAGCTGGGCGCCCCGCTCTTCCTCAGCGGCTCGTTCATCGGCCAGCTGGAGTCCGGGGTACGCCGCATGCAGATGGACCAGGCGGAGAAGTTCGACGAGATGCTCGGCGCGGACGGCTTCTTCGTCCGGAACTGCGAGGCGCTGAAGAAGTCCAAGTACCCGGACCATTTCGCTGAGGCAGCGGAGGCAGAAGCTCGCGCCTCGACGATCAAGGAGTACGCGCCCCAGCTCATCCCGGGTCTGCTCCAGTCGGAGCCATACGCACGTGCGGTCTTCCGCGAGTATCAGCCGACGGCTGTCACCAGCGTGATTGACGAGTTGGTCTCAGCCCGGCTGGACCGGGCACAAATCCTCTCCGATCCAACACACCCGATGTTGTGGGTGGTACTGGACGAGGCTGTACTACGTCGGAGGGTCGGCGGACCCGAGGTGATGTCAGGGGCCCTGCGCCACGTCGCAGCGCTCATGCGGCAGCGTCGGATCATCGTCCAGGTTCTACCGTTCTCAGCAGGCAGTCATGCGGCGATGGGTGGTGGACTGAAGCTCATGGCCTTCCCCGACGCTCCCCCACTCGCATACCTGGACGGGCTCGGATCGGGCCAACTCCTAGACGATCCCAGCGCAGTCGCCGGCTACGGACTGACCTACGATCTGGTGACGGCCAGCGCGATCTCACCGGCAGCGTCCCTGGCCTTGATCGAGTCGGTGGCGGAGGATTACGACCATGAAGCTCAGCAGCTCTGACTACGGCCATTCCATGGCTACCTGGCGGAAGTCCACGTACAGCGACGGCAGCGGCGGCAACTGCCTCGAAGTCCTCGACGGCGTACCCGAGGCCGTCCCCGTCCGGGACTCCAAGGTGAGCGACGGCCCGGTGCTGATGTTCCGCGTGGCTGCCTGGCAGTCCTTCGTGGACGACCTCAGGTGAGCTAGCGCGCACCGACACCGCCCGCCCCGCCCGCCCCCGTCTCGCGCGCTACGCGACGGGCAGTGCCCCCGCCCCTGACCAGCTCAACTCGGGCCGGGCCGGGGAGCACGGCCTCAGCAGCAGTCGCGGATCGCGGAGTGCCAAGTCCTGCTGGAACAGGCAGCGTCCGCCGGTCCGACTCGCGGCGGAGCGGATTCGGCCGGCCGTGTCCCGGCGCCATCGCTGGTGCGGACGGCCGTCGCACGTCGACACGGTGACCCGCTGCGAAGCGGCGGTGAGGCACTGCCGGCCGGCTCCCGACTCGATGGTTCCGGCGTGGACGCGCCAGGACTGGTCGGCCCGGCCGGTGCAGTTGAAGGTGGCCGCTTCCCGCGCCCGGTCGGCGCCCCGCCCGCCACCCGCCGAGCCGAGGCAACGCTGGTACCGGCCCGTCGCGTTCGCCAGCCCCATCGCCGACACGATCTCCCCCGGACGCACCACCCGGGGCTTCACGGAGTACTCCCGGTACGTCCACTGCAAGTATTTCCCGTTCATGTAGTGGCCGGCCGGGCACGACTTGGACATGCATCCCTCGCCCACTCGGTAGGACTGGAAGAACGCGTCCTTCTGACGGGACAGGAGGGGGCCGAGGTCCTCGGGGAGGCGGGACATGTCGTAGCCCAGGAATCCGGTCGCCGTGACACGGGTGATGCCCGGGAGGCCGAAGGCCACCCGGCGGAGGTACCTGGCGGTCACCCCGTGATCGCTGTGATCGGCCCCCGGCCAGTAGGTGTGACCGAAGTCCACGTTGTCGTAGTCCAGCGTGAGGATCCGGCTGATCCTCTCCTGCCGGGCGAGAGCGGTGAGGACCGCGACGAGGTGCGGTTCCGTATAGCCCGGCGACCCGTCCACCGGCCGGATGGACGCGATCTCGCCGCGGAAGAGTTTCAGGAGGCTCTGGTGGCCGTAGCGCGGGTATCCGATGCCCACGGGTTGTCCGTCGGGAAGCCGGAGGAAGGAGAGCCGTACGTCGAATTCACCGTTCAGCGTGAACGAGGCGATGCGGTGGCCTGCCGCCTGGACGTCATGCCGTGTCCAGCGGTCCGGGACGCCCGCCATCTCGGCGTACGCGGCTCGCACCCCCTTCTCCCTGTCCTGTACGACATCGCCCCGGTTGTACGGGTGCCCGGCGTCCCCTGCGGTCAGGTAGACGGTGCTGAACGCGCACTTCGGCCCGATCTCCCGCTGGATCACCGGATTGACGAACAGCAGGTCGTCGTCCTGGTGGGCCACGCCCACCATCGTGCGCCCACAGACCCGGGGACCGGTTTCCGCGCCGAACAACCGGGGCCCCTCAAGCAGCGAGGTGTTGACGCCCCCGGACGTTCCGGGAGACCAGCCGAGTGCCAGGAGGACGAGGACGGCGACCACCGCCAGAACGGGCACGACCCACAGCAGAAGCCTCCACCGCCCGGCGCCCGTGCCCGCCTTCCGGACCGCATTCACCACAGGCATCCCCGGCACACACCGCCTCGCTCGACGTCCTTGCGCGTTTCGGCCGATTCTCGGCGCGCTCCGCCCTTCCCCGCGCACCACCGGGCCGGTGCGACACCGGTTCGCCCCGGAAGCACGCATCGGCGTAGCCCGTTCGCGTCGCCCCTGAACGGCGTTGGCGTGTGCGGAACGCCGGCCGCCGGACAGCTGAGGTAGAAGGGAAAGGAAGAGGGAAACAGGCGACCATCAGCCGGTCCGTACCGCCGGCGGGCGGCCGGGGACCGAGGGCGGGCGGCCGGGGAACGAGGACGGGCGCCGCGTGGGCGAAGGAGAACGGTCGGCGAACAGCACGGGCACCGGGCCCCGTAGGCCTCGGTCCGTGCCATGGGCCTACCTCCTGTGCGTGTTCCCGTTGGGGCTCCTCGCGACAGCCGCGTACTTCGCCCGCTGGGTGCGTCCGAGCGGCGACGAGTGGTGCTTCCTGCCGGTCATCCGGGATCACGGGCTCGCCGGGATGGTCAGGAAGTTCTACGTCGACGACAACGGCCGGGCCATGAACGGCGTACTGGTCTGGCTCTACGGGAGCTCCGGTGTGCGCGGGCAGCAGTGGTACGCCCCGCTCAGCGTCGTGATCACGCTCGGAATTCTGTGGGCGGTGACCGAACTGGCGCTGCGCCGGGCGGCGTTCACCGTGCCGCGCGGGGTTCCGCTGTTCGTGGCGTCCATGGTGGCGGTGGTGTTCCTTCTGGGGTCGCCCAACACGTACAAGACGTTCTACTGGCCCGCCGCGTCGGTCTCCCACACGCTTCCTCCGTTGCTCGCCTGCGCGGCGGTGATTCCGTTCCTGCTCGCGCGGTCGCGCCGGGGCAGAGCCGTCGCGCTGGGCATCGCCGTGGTCATCGGCCTCTGCATCGGGACGCTGTCGGAACAGACCACGGTCGTGGCGCTGGTGGTGCTGGCCGCCGCGCTGGTGATGACCTTCTGGGCGGCGGACGAGCGGCAGCGCCGACGCCTGCGGATCTGGTGTGTGGTGGGGTTCGCGGGAACGGTCGCCGGGGCGCTGATCCTGGTGACGTCTCCCGGGTCGCGGCATCGCAGGGGCCGGTTCGGTGCGGCGAGGGACACCTCACTGATCGCCCCGGACTCGCTGGCCGGAACAGCCCGGAACTTCTGGCACATCATGATCGACACGATCAGCTCATGGCCGTACCTGGGGGCGATCGCGGCCGGCGTGCTGCTCGGCCTCGTGATGAGGGCCGTCGGCGGCGCCCGGCCGGACCCGCCGCGCCGCCCGGTGCTGCTGGTGTGCGCCGGAGCCGTCACGTTCCTCGTCGCCGGCTACCTCGCCACACTCCTCGCCTACCCCGTGTTCCGCTCCGGGGTGGTGGAATCCACCCGGCTCTGGAACGACTTCCGCTTTCTGTACATCGTCCTGCTCACCGGCCTCGGCACGCTGCTGGGGCAGGCGCTCCAGGGAGTCCGGCTGCCCGCCGGGTCCCTGCGGTGGGCGGCCGCCGCGGTGTGCGCCGCCGTGTGCGTCGGGCTCGCTCCCCCGCTCGTCCACCTCGGCGACCAGGTGAGGACGCGGGCGCACGACTGGGAACGCCAGGACACCTGGCTGCGCGCCCGGGTGGCGCGGGGTGCACGGGTACTGCCGTACACGCCGACGCCCATCGGCGACATGACGGAGCCGTTCGGCAACGGGAAGAGAAGCTGGTCGACGAACTGCGTGGCCCGCTATTACCACCTGACGCGGGTGGACTACTCCCCCCAGTTGCCCTGAGGGCGCGCTGCGGGGTCTGTGAGTGGCGCGAACGGGTGTCCGGGCCGGTCCGCCTGTCGGCCGCGCGTCCCCAACTAGAGCGGACCGGACAGCCCTTAGGGCCTGTCGTTGTGCATGATCTGGATCAGGTTGCCGCAGGTGTCGTCCAGGACGGCGGTGGTGACCGGGCCCATCTCCGCCGGTTCCTGGGTGAAGCGCACGCCGAGTCCGCGCAGCCGGTCGAACTCCGCGTGCACGTTGTCCACGGCGAAGGAGGTGGCCGGGATGCCGTCCTTGAACAGTGCCGTCGTGTAGGGCTTCACCGCCGGGTGGCCGTTGGGCTCCAGCAGCAGTTCGGTCCCGTCGGGGGCGTCCGGCGAGACCACGGTGATCCAGCGGTCGGCGCCGACCGGTACGTCGTGCTTCAGCACGAAGCCCAGCACGTCCGTGTAGAAGCGCAGGGCCTTCTCCTGGTCGTCGACGAAGACGCTGGACAGGTGGATCCTCATGGGCGCTCCCGTGGATGAGGGTGGTCGGATCGCGGCACTCGCCCCTGAATCGTGGCACCCGCCTCTGACAGTCCCCCGTTCAGCGCTGGTCGGCGCGGAAGATCTCACTCTCACGCACCACGGCGAGGGCGAACGCGAGACGCTTGTCCAGCGGGCAGCCGTGCTTGATGAAGTACCAGCGGTCGCCCTCGGTGGTGCGCGGGAAGGTCAGCACCTCCTGCCCGTGCTCCCCGTCCGCCGCCCCGAGCACCCAGACCAGCGGCGTCAGGCCGCCCCCCTCGGAGCCCGCCGTCTCGTCGGACCCGAAGGACAGCACGGAGTCGACGACGCCCTCCACGACATTGCCCACCCCGCGCCCCAGGGAGGCCTTCACACCGCCCTTCGCCCAGTTGCGGGGGGCCACTATCGCCGGGTGGCCGGGCTGTTCCAGCCACAGGCCGTGCTGGCTGAACCGCTTGGAGACCGGGGTGCGGCGGACGGCGCCGAGGTCCTGCCCCGCGGCGCCGGTCACCCGGTAGCGGTCGGAGCCGTCCGGGAGCACCGTGCACAGCAACTGCCGGGCGGCCTCGTCCTCGAACAGCCGGAACCCGCCCTTGGCGAGCGTCACGGCCGGGTCCTCGGGGACGATGTAGACGCCGGGGACCATGTACACAGTGCCCCCGCGCATCCGCATGAACCGCACCGCGTGCGCGCCCTCGCCCCGCGTCGACTTCCGCACGGTGCGCCGCATCATCCGCCCGACGGTGAACTGGGTGATCGCATCCCAGTGCTCCGGCTCGAAGGGCTCGACCTGCCGGTTCCTCCCGAACGCCATGCGCTTCCCCTCCCGTGTCACCGGATCCCGTGTCACCGGATTTCCCTCCGGTGACACGACGATACGATCTGGAATTGGACGCCCCACCGGAGGTATCCCCATGGTGTTCCACCATGTGCGGACCGTCATGGTCTTCGCTGATGACCCGTCAGCGTCAGCGGCCTGGTGGGGTGAGCTCCTCGACGCTCCCGTCAAGACCGACATCAGCCCCACGGGCGACGTGTACGCGAGCCCCTTGGACATCGAGCCGGGCCTGCGTATCGCCCAGCTGCGGGACCCGTTCGGCACGATCATCGGCATCGACGGCCGCTGATCCCGGAACGTGCGGATGCCCGGCGCCCCCTGGTCGGTGGGCATGCCGGGCATCCGCGCGTTCTCCAGCTGACGTCTCATGACTCCGAAGCCTCCGTGCGGAGTTCCCCGAGACCGTTCGTTACGGTGTGCCGTATGGGATCCGACGCCACCGACCAGCCACGACGCAGCCGCCGGGAACGGCCGGCCAAGCCCGCGCTGTCGCGGGACGGGATCGTGGCCACGGCGGTCGGGATCATGCGGTCCGAGGGCCTGGCCAAGGTGACCATGCGCCGCCTGGCGCAGGAGCTGGACACGGGTCCGGCCTCGCTCTACGTGTACGTCGCCAACACGGCCGAGCTGCACGCGGCGATCCTCGACGAGCTGCTGGAGCCGTTGCGGGCCGAGGACGGCGGCGACTGGCGCGAGCGGCTGGAGGGGCTGCTCACCTCGTACACGACCACCCTCTTCGCGCACCCCGGCCTGGCCCGCGCCGCGCTGGTGATCCAGCCCAGCGGCGCGCACTACCTGCGGCTGGTCGAGTCGCTGCTCGCGCTGCTCGACGAGGGCGGCATCCCGCCCGCCCAGGCGGCCTGGGGCGTGGATCTGCTGCTCCAGTACACGACCGCGACGGCGGCGGAGCAGGCGACGCGGGACCAGTCCGCCGACACCCAGGCCGTCTGGGACTCCCTCACGGACACCCTGCACGGAACCTCGGACCGCACCCACCCGCACATCGCGGACCTCGCCACGCGCCTGGTCTCCGGTACGGCGGAGCAGCGCATGTCGTGGGGCATCGCGACCCTGATCAACGGCATCCGCGCCACCCCGGTGCCCACGGGGGACGCCCCGGACCGTCGGGACCGGGTGTGAGCGTCGGAGACAGCGATCGGGCAGCGGCACGGATGCCTGAATCACCCTTGCCCGGGGGTTTCGTCAACGCGGTCGTCCGCGTCGGGGACACGGTGCGGCGTCCGGCCTCGGCAGAGTTCGTGGTTGATCTGCTGACGATGCTCGAAGCGGCCGGCTGGAGCGGCGCCCCGCGCCATCTCGGTAGGGACGACGAAGGCCGTGAAGTCCTCGGATACCTCGATGGCCATGTGGCGTGGGAGCCGGACCAGCCCCCCGCTGTGTCGTCGGACGAGAGCTTGGTGGCGGTCGCCCGGCTCGTGCGTGAGTTCCACGACCTGACGGCCGGCACCATGCTGGCCGGTGACCAGGAGGTCGTGTGCCACAACGACCTGTCGCCCAAGAACACCGTCTACCGGCTCTCCGGTGGCCTGCTCCGACCGGCCGCCTTCATCGACTGGGACCTGGCGGCACCGGGCGCCCGCGTCCACGACGTCGCCCATGTCTGCTGGCAGTACCTCGGCCTGGGCCCTTCGGTCACCGACGTCCAGCAGGCGGCGCGACGCATGAGGCTGATCGCCGACAGCTACGCGCTGGCGGACCGGCAACCGCTCGTGTCCACGGTGCTGTGGTGGCAGGACCGGTGCCGGCGAGGCATCGAGGCCCAGGCCGACGCGGGTGACGCCGCCATGATCCGGCTCCGTGACACGGGGGCGGTGAGGCACGTCCAGGCGGCCTTCCAGTGGGTCTCCGATCACCGGGGCACGCTGGAACGCGCACTGCGGTGAGCGCGCGGGTGCAGCCGGGAGCCGCGCGGGGAAACCCGTTTGCGGGCCGCAGCCGGTCGCGGCTAATCTCGCGGAGGCCGTGCGAGAGAACGAGGAGGTGGTACCCGTGAACACAGAACTGACATGGGTGCTCTCCTCCGGGGTCACGGTCGGGCGATAGGTCGTCCGGGAGCGCCGTTCAGCAGCACTCCCGAAAGGCACGACCATGCGATTCACTTCTGAGCAGCGCCTCGACGACGGCGTCCTCGAACGCGAATTCACCCTCGGCGAGATTCCCGGCCTCCTGTGGACCTCCGGGACCGCACCCGCCCCGTTGATCCTCATCGGCCACCCCGGCAGCCTGCACAAGCGGCTTCCCCGGCTGGTGGCGCGGGCTCGCTACTACGCGGCGGAGCACGGCTTCGCGGTGGCGGCCATCGACGCTCCGGGCCACGGTGACCGGCCCCGTTCCGCCGACGACGAGCAGGCCCGCGCCGATCTGCGCCGGGCGTTGCAGGCCGGCGAACCGGTCGACGAGATCGTCGACCGGCTCCTCCTCCCCCTGGTCGAAGGGGCGGTCCCGGAATGGCGGACCACCCTGGACGCCCTCCTCGCGCTGCCCGAGATCGACGGCCCTGTCGGGTACGAGGGGCTGACCGCCATCGGCATCCGCCTGGCGCTGGTCGAACCGCGCGTCGCGGCCGCCGTCTTCTTCGGCATGGGCTTCGTCCCCGGCGTCGTACGCGAGGAGGCCCGGCAGCTCACCCTGCCCCTGCAGTTCCTGCTCCAGTGGGACGACGCGGGGATGGAACGGCAGCCGGTCCTGGACCTGTTCGACTCCTTCGGCAGCCAGGAGAAGACCCTGCACGCCAACATGGGCGGGCACTCCGGCACACCCTGGTTCGAGACGGAGGACGCCGCCCGGTTCTTCGGCCGCCACCTGAAGTGACCGGTACAGCGGGGTAGTCCGCCGGGTCCGCCCGGCCGGGCGGGGTGCCGCTCATCGAGAAATCGCCCGGGGCTCAAGCGTCGAGCTCCGAGCGCTCTTTCAGCGGAATGGTGGGTGGGTCTGAATACCCACCCACCCACCCTGACCGGCTAGTTGACCATTTGTGACCGACTTGCGACCGATGGTAGCGACGCTCTAGCGTCAGCGAAACCAAGACGGCCCCCGTCGGTGCAGAAACACCTAACAGGGGCCTGACCACTTCGATCGTCAGGACCGATCTCATGGCTGCCAGCCAGCTTAGTGCCGCCCCCTCCCCTGTGGCCGTACCCCGGCCCACGCTTGACCACCCGATGGCCAGTCCCGGGTACGGCAAACGTTCCGCGCCCGGCCAACGCCCGCGCACAGACCACGATTTCGCGCACCTGTTGCCCCGTGACGCCGCTGTCGCCGCGTACATCGACGGCCTGTGCGACGGTGCCGACATCTCCGTGAAGACCCTCGCCAAAACGCTTCCCTACGGCCAGTGCGCCCTGCGCACCACGCTCAACCGCCTCCAGGAAGCAGGCCACCTGCGCCGGGGCAGCGAATGCATCGCGACCGAGGAAGCACTGCTCTGGGTCACCCGGACGTTCTTCTCCCGCACCTGGCACGACGACGACTGGTGGGACGCCTTCATCCGAGGCGACGTACCCCAGGACCAGGACCAGGAACGGACCCCTCAACGCCCCACCCGCTCCCGCTCGTTCATCCTGCTCGCCGCCCTCGGCCGCCACACCCCCACGCTCACCCTCTCCCAGGCCGACTGCGTGACACTGGAACCCCAGGTCACCGAATGGTTCGACCGCGGCGCCACCGAGCTGGAAGTCCTGCACGCCCTGACCGAGGGCCTGCCCGCACGCATCCACCACCCCGCCGCCCTCCTCCGCCGACGCCTGCTGGACAAGCTCCCGCCTGTACGCGAAGCCTCCCCCGCCCCACGGGTCGTCCTACGCACCCTGGAATGCCGCGAATGCCGCGCCCCCGGCAACGCGTCCGCCATGCCCGGCGGACTCTGCGCCACCTGCCGGGGCGACGCCCCCACAGCTCCCCACGGCCCCACAGACGCCGTCCCCGACCACGGCGTACCCGCCAGGATGAGCGCGGTACGAGCCGGACTCGTACCCCGCGCGGAGCGCGGACGGCGGTGAGGCCGGAGCGTCGTAGCTGACGTGTGGGGACGCGCGTCAGGGCCGGGATTTCGCGCATGCAGGACTCTTGACTGGGAAAAGTGGAAAGCCAGTTGCTCTAGACTGAGCAACCTCTCAAGAGCCCCGAGAATGGATCAACCGCATGACCCAGATCGCTCGGCAGGGCGCGAGGAACTCGCGAATTAAGAATCCCACGGCACCCAAGATCTCGGCCAATCCACGATTGGCCGAGATGCCCCAGGACAACTTCGAACACGATGCAGTCATCAGGGGGGTGCGTTACGAGGGGACCAGCTTCGCCGGCCTCTCGGTCGAAGCTCTGGAAGCCGAGGGGTGCAGCTTCGAGAGCGTGCGCTTCACCGGCACTGACCTGCGGCAAACCCAATTCAGCGATTCGGTGTTCGAGACCTGCGACTTCGCTCAACTGGTCACGCAGGACGTCTCGCTCATCCGGTGCATCGTCACCGGAAGCCGAATCACCGGGGCCTCGTGGAAGTCCGGGACATTCCGTGACGTGCGCATCGAGGGCAGTCGAAGCAGTCCGGCGATGTACCGGCACATGAAGCTCTACAGTGTCGTATTCAGCGATTGCAAAATGACCGGTGCCGACTTCCAGGCAGCCGAGATGCACAATGTGCGCTTCGAGAATTGCGACCTCACCGGAGCGCAGTTCGCAAATGCCAAAGTGGGCGTCGTCCGCTTCGAGAATTGCACCCTCATCGATGTGGGCGGCGGCGCCAGCCTCAAGGGGGCGACGGTGCAAGGCCCAGGGTCGATGGAGCTGGCCCTGAGCCTTGCCCGCGAAGCGGGAATCCTGTTCGAACCGTAGGCCGTCAGGCAGTGACCGGCAGGTAGCCCGCGTACGCCCCGCTGGAGGTCGCGTGGGCTACCGCCTCGAAATCGATGCTCTCGCCGAAGGCACACAGCTCGTCCAGCAGCATCCGCCCGTACGGGGTGAAGTACTCGCGCTGATTCTTCAGGTCCGCGCACGCGTCCCGGAGCGAGGCCGTGTAGAGGTCAACGAGGGTCGTCTTGCCCTGGTGATGCTCCATGTACATCAGAGGAACGGTCACGATGGCGGCGTGGAACGCCTTGTCGAGCGGTCGGCGCTGGCCGATCTTCACCGCTGACAGGGCGTGGTACTGGTCCGCATCGAGCTCGCGCGAGGACAGGGTGAAGGTCCCGTAGATCCGTTGGGGCGGACGCCCCCTCAACACCGCAGCCTGACCAACCGCGAACTTACACAGCCACAGCGCATCATCGGTTCGCTCGTGGCCAAGCGCCGACGACCGAAGTGATTTGAAGATGATCTCGGTCTTGCAGACCCGGAGCCCCGAACGGGGCCGGTTCAGGAGAAGGACGGCGCCGGAGGAGAATGGCTCAGGAGGCGGACGGCTCGATCTCCCCGGCGAAGACGATGACCTGGTCGATGAGGCTCCGCCGCAGATGGACGACGTCCGTTCCCGCCAGGCGGGGGCCTCCGTCAGGCGTCGTGAAGACCCACTGGTACCGGGCCCACTCGTCCGGCATGTCCACCGCCGAACAGCGCACCATCGTGCCGGTCCCCGCGGGGTGGCGCCGGATGTCCAGCACGAACCGCTCGACCGCCTCGATCCCCTCACTGCGGCCCAACGGCCCCCAGAAGACCACGTCCGAGGTCAGGGCCTGGGAGAGCAGCGCAATCACATAGCTGTCGTCCGAAGCGTTGAACGCGGAGATGAACGTGTCGATCGCGGATCGCGCGGTCTCTTCCTGCATACACCAGTAATACCACTCGCCTCGCGGACCGCGCTCGTCCCTTGAGCCGTCTCCCGACCACGGTGAACCGTCCCGGTCACAGCATGAGATGTGGGTGCCGAAAGCCCTGCCGCGCAGCCGAGTTGGCAGGAGTGGCGGGGTCTTCGACGCAGGACGCCGGACGGTCCTCAGCCCTCACGGCAGCAGCCGTTGCTCCTTCGCCACGGCTACCGCCCCGGCGCGCGTGTCGACGCCGAGTTTGTCGTAGATGCGGCCCAGGTGGGTCTTGACGGTGGCCTCGCTGATGAACAGGGCGCGGGCGATGTCGCGGTTGCCCAGGCCCCGGGAGAGCTGGCCGAGGATGTCGCGTTCGCGGTCGGTGAGGGTGGGCAGCGGTTTGCGCATGCGGGCCATGACGCGGCTGGCGACGGGCGGCGAGAGCGTGGTGCGGCCCTGGGCGGCGGAGCGGATCGCGGTGAAGAGTTCCTCCGGGCGCTCGGCCTTCAGCAGGTAGCCGGTGGCGCCCGCCTCGATGGCGCGGGTGATGTCGGCGTCCGTGTCGTACGTGGTGAGGACCAGGACGTGGGCGCCGTCGGTGCCGGTCACGATCAGGCGGGTCGCCTCGACGCCGTCGATGCCCTTGCCCAGCTGGAGGTCCATCAGGACGACGTCGGGGGCGAGGCGGGCGGCCAGGGCGACGGCCTCCTCGCCGCTGCCGGCCTCGCCCACCACCTCGATGTCGGGTTCGCTGCCCAGGAGCGCGAGGAGTCCGGCGCGTACGACGGCATGGTCGTCGCAGAGCAGGATGCGGACGGGCGGGTGCGCGGCGGTCATGCGGGGTCCCGGGGGGTGTGGGCGGCGGATGGTCCGTCGGTGAGGGGGACGGCGGCGGTCACCACGGTGCCCTCGCCGGGTGCGGATTCGATCGTGAGGCTGCCGCCGAGCTGACGCAGCCGGGCGCGCATCGCGGGCAGTCCGTGACCGCGTACCCCGCCGGGTTCCCCGTTGTGCGCGGCGGGTGCGAAGCCGTGGCCGTTGTCCGCGATGTCGAGGACGATCCGGTCGTCGAGGTGGGTGAGGGTCAGGGCGGCCTCGGTGGCGCCCGCGTGCTCGGTCACGTTGGCCAGGGCGCCCTGGGCGATCCGCAGCAGCGCGGACTGCACCCGGTCGGGCAGCGCGGCGGCGGGTGCGCCCTCCACGTGGCAGCGGACGGTCAGCCGGCCCTGCGCCTGCGCCGTCTCGCGGGCGGCGAGCGCGTGCAGCGCCGCGTCCAGGCCGCCGCCCTCCGCCAGGTCCGCCGGGGCCAGGTCGTGGACGAAGCGGCGGGCCTCCGCGAGGTTGCGTTCCGCGATGCCGGTGGCGGTACGGATGTGGCGGCGGGCGGTCGCCGGGTCGGTGTCCCAGGTGCGGTCGGCGGCCTGGAGCAGCATCTGCTGGCTGGACAGGCCCTGGGCGAGGGTGTCGTGGATCTCCATGGAGAGCCGCTGGCGCTCCGCGAGCGTGCCCTCGCGCCGTTCGGTGGCGGCCAGCTCGCGGCGGGTGCGCAAAAGGTCGTCGATCAGCTCGTTCTGCGTGGCGGCCTGGCGCTGCATGTGGACGAAGACGGCGGTCGCGACGGCGGCGACGGCGGGCGGGGCGAGGATCAGGTTCGGGTCGAAACCCTCGGCCAGCCGCAGTTGCGCGGCGACCACGAACAGGGTGAGCAGCGCGACCAGGGCGAGCGCGGCGCGCGGCGGCAGGATGCGCAGCCCGGTGTAGAACAGCGGCACCGCGCACCACGCGAAGCTCGGCGCGAGGACGACCAGCACCATCCACACCGCGACCAGCGCCCCCAGCCAGAGCAGGCTGCGCGGTGTCGGGCGGGAGCCGAGCACCGGGCCGATCACGTACAGCGCGGCCAGGGCGACGGACAGCCCGATGATCCACGGGGTACGGGCCTCGCCGGGGTGGCGCAGCAGGAACCGGGTCAGCGAGGCGCCCAGGAGCAGGAAGAACGCGGCGTGCATGAGGAGGGAGAGCCCACGGGTGCCCGGGTCCCGCCGCTCGTGGAGGGAGAGCCCGGGGGCGGTGGCAGGGTTGCCCCGCTCGTACGCGGACAGCCCACGGGTGCCTGGGGCGCCGGGCTGCCCGGCGGCGCCCGTCGGCCGGTTTCGCCGCTCCACCCCTTACCCCCTTCTCCGGGCCGTGCCCCGTTCCGCGGCACCGCTGCTGACCTGCGCGGACATTCCATCGTCACCCCGATCGGCCACCGCCGCATCAACCGATCGGCCGATGGGGCCGTCAGCCGTCCCGCGCGCGGTGTCCAGCCGGTACGCCGACCGTACGGCCACGGGACCGGCCGGAGCATTGATCTCAGAACGCAGGAACACCCAGGCCACTCCAGAGGAGCCCACCATGAAGAAGATGTCGCTGCGCACCCGTGTCCTGACCGGTGCCGTCGCCGCCGCCGCTCTCGGCGCCGGCACCCTCGGTGCCGTGTCCGCGAACGCCTCCGCCCCGGCCGCCGCGCCCGCCGCCGCCGTCAAGGCCGACACCGCGAACCGGAACCTCCAGCAGTCCACCCACCTGACCGTGGACGCCGCGTCGAAGGCCGCGCAGGCAGCCCTGGACGCGGCGGAGAAGGAGCACCAGAAGGTCGCCGTCTCCGTCGTCGACCGCAACGGCAACACCATCGTCACCCTGCGCGGCGACGGCGCGGGCCCGCAGGCGTACGAGTCCGCCGAGAAGAAGGCGTACACCGCCGTGTCCTGGAACGCGCCCACCTCCGAGCTGGCCAAGCGGCTGACCCAGACCCCGAACCTCAAGGACATCCCTGGCACCCTGTTCCTCGCGGGCGGCGCCCCGGTGCAGGTCAAGGGTGCTCCGGTCGCGGGCATCGGCGTGGCCGGGGCGCCCAGCGGCGACCTCGACGAGAAGTTCGCCCAGGCCGGCGCCGCCGCCCTCGCCAAGTAGTCACCACCACGTACGGGAGACCGACATGAACGCCCTCGATCAGCAGCTGCTCGACGCCGCACGCACCGGCGACACCGATTCCGTGCGGACCGCGATCGAGGGCGGTGCCCGGGTGGACGTCCGCGACGAGGAGCTCCGCACCCCGCTGCTCCTGGCCGTCCACGGGGATCACGTCGAAGCGGCCCGGCTGCTCGTCGCGGCGGGCGCGGACCCCGACGCGCAGGACCGGCGGGAGGAGAGCCCCTGGCTGGCCACGGGCGTCACCGGCAGCGTCCCGATGCTGCACGCCCTGCTGCCGGCCGGGCCCGATCTGAAGCTCCGCAACCGGTTCGGCGGCATCGCGCTGATCCCGGCGAGCGAGCGCGGCCATGTCGGCTACGTGCGGGAGCTGCTCCGGGTCACCGACATCGACGTCGACCACGTCAACCGGCTGGGCTGGACGGCGCTGCTGGAGGCCGTGATCCTCGGTGACGGCGGCCGGGCGCACCGGCAGATCGTCGAGCTGCTGCTGGCGGCGGGTGCGACGCCGGGGCTGCCGGACGGTGACGGGGTCACGGCGCTGGAGCACGCGGAGCGCCGCGGCTTCGCGGAGATCGCGGCGCTGTTGCGGGACACGCGGTGAGAGCCCGTCACGCCGGGAAGTCCCGTCACCCGGTGAGGGCCCGTCACGCGACCGTGGCCCTCGCGGCGGTGGCGGTCCTCGCGGGCTGCGCGGCGGACCGGACCGGCGCCGCGGACCCGGCCGCCGCGTCGCCGCCCGCCACAACCGCCGCGCAGAGTCCCACCGCGAAGCCCCCCGCCACGGAGGACGGCACGCTGCTCGTCGCCGACTTCGGCGGGGACACCGTCACGTTCGTCGATCCGAAGCGCGGCGCGTTCGACCGGGTCGAGGTCGGCACCGCCCCGTACGGGCTGGCCGTCGGCGCGGACGGGCGGGCCTGGGTGGCGACGGCCGAGGGCGTCGCGGTCGTCGACACGAAGACGCGGACCCGGACGGCCCGCATCCCGTACCGGACGGCGACCGGCCCCGTCACGACCGGCGAGTACCGGGGCGGCGGCATGGGCATCGCCCTCGCGCCCGACGGCCGGCACGTCTACGTGGGCGTCAACGTGCCCGGTGCGAACGGGGTGCTGGAGGTCATCGACACCGGGACCCGCGAGGTCACCGGCACCGCTCCGGTGGGCCGCCGCCCCTTCGACGTGGACGTGTCGCGCGACGGCGGCGAGGCGTATGCCACCGGCCACGACTCCTTCGACGTGACCGCCGTCCGTACGGACACGCTGCGCACCCGGCGGATGGAGGTCGCCCCGTACGGCACGGAGGGCGGTCTCGGCTCCTGGCTGAAGCCGCACTACGCGGCCGTACGGCCCGGGGACGGCAAGCTGCTGCTGCCGTTCGAGGGCGAGCGGCTGGCGGTCCTCGACCCGCGCACCGGGAAGGTCGCCGTCGAGCGGATGACGGCCAACACCCACCAGCACGGCACGGCCCTGACCCCCGACGGCACCCTGCTCGTCGTCGGCACCGGCCCGATCGCGTCCGACGACGAGGACGCGTCGCTGACCGTCCGCGCCCCCGACGGCACCGAACGCGTCGTCCCCCTGGACGGTCCGCACGAGGACGTGGCGGTCTCCGCCGACGGCCGCACGGCGTACGTCACCGGGGGCTTCACCCGGGACGGGTACTGGAACGGGCTGACCGTCGTCGACCTGGCCGGTGACACCGCTCCGGTCCGGCTCGCGGCGGGCAACCGGCCGCTGGGGATCGCGGTGCTCTGAAACCGTGGTCCGGGCATCCCCCTACTCCGACATTCCGCACATAGGATCATCGGCGTGGATCTGGATCTGGACCAAGCCGCCCCAGCACGCACACCCCGCAGGGCACACACTCCCCACAGGGCCGCGGTCCTGCTGCTCGCCCTCGGTCTCCTCGCCTCCGCCTGTACCGGCGGGGTGCAGGGCAAACCGGGCGCCCCCGGGGTGCGCGACCCGTACTTCCCCAAGCTCGGCAACGGCGGATACGACGTCACGCACTACGGCCTCACGCTCGATGTCGACCCGGACGAGCAGACGCTGCGCGGCACCGCCGAGATCACCGCGCGCGCCACCCAGGACCTCAGCTCGTTCAACCTCGACCTCGACGGTCTCACCGTGGACTCCGCGACCGTGGAGGGCAGGCCCGCCGCCGTCAACCGGGCGGGCAGCGAGCTGACGCTGCGTACGGACCCGAAGGCCGAGGACCGGCTCCACAAGGGCGAGACGTTCCACACCGTCATCCGCTACTCCGGCTCCCCGAAGACCATCACCGACCCGGACAAGTCGAAGGAGGGCTGGCTGCCGACCGACGACGGCTCCGTCGCCCTCGGTGAGCCGACCGGCTCGATGGCCTGGTTCCCCGGCAACAACCACCCGAGCGACAAGGCCACGTACGACGTGTCGGTCACCGTCCCCAAGGGGCTGACGGCGGTCTCCAACGGGGTGCAGGCCGGGCCGCCGACGACGGAGCGGGGCCGCACCACGTACCGCTGGCACACCGCGGAGCCGATGGCGAGCTATCTCGCGGTGCTGGCCGTCGGCAGGTTCGAGACGAAGACGTCGACGATGGCGGGCGGCATCACGGTGTTCACGGCCGTGGACCCGGAGTCGGCGGCGGCGAGCGCGAGGACCGTGGCCCGGGTGCCCGAGGTCGTGAAGTGGGAGGCGGAGCACTTCGGCCCGTACCCGTTCGCCGCCACGGGCGCGATCGTCGAGCGCGAGAACGACGCCGGGTACGCGCTGGAGACGCAGAACCGGCCGTTCTTCCCCGGGCCGCCGAGCGTCGGGCTGCTGGTCCACGAGATGTCGCACCAGTGGTTCGGCGACTCGGTCACGCCCGCGAGCTGGCGGGACATGTGGCTCAACGAGGGCCTGGCGACGTACGCGGAGTGGCTGTGGGAGGAGGAGAAGGAGGACACCCCGGCCCAGGAGTCGTTCGACGAGGCCTACGCGGACGACGACAACTGGGCCTTCCCGCCCGCCGATCCGCCGTCCGCGTCCCACATCTCGGACGCGCCGGTCTACGGGCGGGGCGCCATGGTCATCCACAAGATCCGCGAGGCGGTCGACGACGACAAGAAGTTCTTCGCGCTGCTCGCGGGATGGACGAAGGCCCACCGGCACGGCAACGCGACGACGGCGCAGTTCACCGCGTACGTGGAGAAGGCGACCGGCCGCGATCTGACGGAGCTGTGGAAGAAGTGGCTGTACGGCGGGAGCCGGCCCGCCGCGAACGGCTGACCGGCTCCCGGGAGCAACGAGGCGGTTGTTACTTCACGTTGACGCCGGTCCAGGCGGCGTCCACGGCCTTCAGCTCGGCGCTGTCCGCGCCGTAGAGGTCGGTCGCGGCCTTCTCGGTCGCGGTGCGGGCGTCCGCGTAGTCGGTGGAGGAGGTCATGTACTCGGAGAGGGCCTTGTACCAGATCTGGATGGCCTTGTCCCGGCCGATGCCGGTGACGGTGGAGCCGTCGGAGGTCGGGGAGTCGTAGTCGACGCCGTTGATGGTCTTCGCGCCGCTGCCCTCGGCCAGCAGGTAGAAGAAGTGATTGGCGACACCGGACGAGTAGTGCACGTCCTCGTTGCCGACGCTGCTGCTCCAGTAGTCGGCCGAGCCGCCGTCCTTGCTCGGCTCGTCCATGTAACGCAGCGGGGTGCCGTCGCCGTTGATGTCGATCTTCTCGCCGATGAGGTAGTCACCGACGTCGGTGGCGTTGTCGGCGTAGAACTCCACCGAGGTGCCGAAGATGTCGCTGGTCGCCTCGTTGAGGCCGCCGGACTCACCGACGTAGTCGAGGTTGGCGGTGGACGAGGTCAGCCCGTGGCTCATCTCGTGCCCGGCGACGTCGAGGCCGGTGAGGGCGCTCTTGTTGTCGGCGCCGTCGCCGTACGTCATGCAGAAGCAGCTGTCGTCCCAGAACGCGTTGACGTACGCGTCGCCGTAGTGGACCCGGGAGTACGCGGCCTTACCGTCGCCCGCGATGCCGTCGCGGCCGAGCACGTCCTTGTAGAAGTCCCAGGTCTCGGCGGCGCCGTAGTGGGCGTCGACCGCGGCGGTCTGGCGGTCGTTGCCGGTGCCGTCGCCCCAGGTGTTGTCGTCGTCGGTGACCAGGGTGCCCTTTCCGCTCTCGCCCTGGTTCAGGTCGTACGTCGAGTGGCCGCCCCGGTCGCCGTCGGTCAGGTCGAAGCCCGAACCGGACTCGGTGGTCGACAGGTCGACCTTGCCGCTGTACTGGCTGTTGCCGACGCCGGCGGTCTCGATCTCCTCGTAACTGTGCAGGACCTTGCCGGTGTTGGCGTCGGTGAGGATGCGCTTGCGGCTCGGGGTGCCGTCCTTCTGGACCCCGGTCTTGGTCGATTCGAGTGCGAGGACCGGCTTGGAACCACCCGCCCAGATCACCTTGCGGGCACCGGCCACCGTCTTGATCTTCGCCGTCGTGGACGGCACGGATATCTTGGCGTCCGTCGCCCTGGTGACGCTCTTGAGCTTGCCGTTGCTCGCGGTGTGGGTGACGAGGTCGCCGCCGATGACGGGCAGTCCGGCGTAGGTGCGCTCGTAGCGGGTGTGGACGGTGCCCTTGGCGTCCTTGATCACGTCACGGGCGATCAGCTTCTCCTTGCCGCCGAGCTTCAGCGTGGCAGCGGTCGAAGAGGCTTCGGTCTGGGCCGACTTGATGGCCGTGGTGCGCGCCGCGGCGGCGCTGAAGGCGGGCGAGGAGGCGGAGGAGCCGTTGTCGGCGGCGGCCGGCCGGGCGTTCGCGGTACCGGTCTGCACTCCGACGACGACCATCGCGGCCACGGCGGCCAGGGCTGCGGCGCGACGGGTGTTCATGTGGGGGGTCATGGGTTCTCCGTTGCTCGTTCCGTGGGGGGTTACGAGCGGAGAGCGTGCCACCGAATGACCGACATTGACGGTGTACTAACAATTACCTCACAATTCTTTGACCAGTTCTTGTCCGACTGGGATACGTCCGTGTCCGCTATCCGGCGGACTTCGGTCAGTTGTGTAACACGGCGTGTCACGCGCCCCATTGGGCTCAGTCAGTGGTATGCGGACACGGCGGAGCCCCCGGCCGCAGGACGATCGGCCGGGGGCTCCGGTGAAGCGGTGGGACGGAGCGTCAGAGGGTGACGCCGAAGTCCTGGGCGATGCCGCGCAGGCCGGAGGCGTAACCCTGGCCGACGGCACGGAACTTCCACTCGGCACCGTTGCGGTACAGCTCGCCGAAGACCATGGCGGTCTCGGTGGCGGCGTCCTCGCTCAGGTCGTAGCGGGCGATCTCGGCGCCGCCGGCCTGGTTGAGGATGCGGATGTAGGCGTTGCGCACCTGGCCGAAGTTCTGGCTGCGGGTCTCGGCGTCGTAGATCGACACCGGGAAGACGATCTTGTCGATGTCGGCCGGCAGGCCCGCCAGGTTGACGTTGATCTGCTCGTCGTCGCCCTCGCCCTCACCCGTGACGTTGTCACCGGTGTGCACGATGGTCTGGTCCGGCGTCGCCTTGTTGTTGAAGAAGACGAAGTGACCGTCGGAGAAGACCTTCCCGGCGGCGTTGACCGCGATCGCGGAGGCGTCGAGGTCGAAGTCCGTGCCGGTGGTGGTACGGACGTCCCAGCCGAGGCCGACCGTGACGGCGGTGAGGCCGGGGGCCTCCTTGGTGAGGGAGACGTTGCCGCCCTTGGACAGGCTTACTGCCATGGGAAGTCCCTTTCATCTGTCGTCTGCGGGCTTCGTGTCGTCACGAAGCTACCGTCACCCTCCATAACGCGGGCAGGGGACCGAGAGGTTCCATCCGGCTTTGCTTTCTTTACCGAACGGTCCCGGGGCGCGGCCTCGGAGCAGTCGCGAAGGGGCAGCCGTAAAGAAGGTGACGAACAGCCGGTGGGACAGGGAACATGGGTGTCATGTCCGGGCCCTATGTCATCCGCGGTGCGGTCTCCCTGCCGGAGGCCGAGCTCATGTGGCGTTTCTCGCGGTCCTCCGGGCCCGGCGGGCAACACGTCAACACCACCGACTCCCAGGTCGAGCTCCGCTTCGACCTCGCGGCGACCGAGTCGCTGCCGGAGGTGTGGAAGGAACGCGCCCTGGAGCGGCTGGAGAGCCGGCTGGTCAACGGGGTGGTCTCGGTCCGCTCCTCCGAGCACCGCTCGCAGTGGCGCAACCGCGAGACGGCCGCCGTGCGGCTCACCTCCCTGCTGGCGGAGGCCACGGCGCCGCCCCCCAAGCCGCGCCGCAAGCGCAAGATCCCGCGCGGCATCAACGAGCGCAGGCTGCGCGAGAAGAAGCAGCGCGGCGACACCAAGCGCGGCCGCTCCGGGCGTGACTGGTAGCCCCCCGGGCCGGTAGGACCGCGACCGCCGAGCGGTCAGCCCAGCTGCCGGTAGCGCCCCCGGAAGTAGGTCAGCGGGCCGCCGTCCTGGGTCGGCAGCTGCGCACTGAGCACCCGCCCGATCACCAGCGTGTGGTCACCCGCCACGACGCGCTGCTCCGTACGGCACTCCAGCGTGGCGAGCGCGCCCCCGGCCAGCGGCGCCCCCGTGATCTCCCCGCGTACATAGGGGATGTCCTCGAACAGCAGCCGGTCGCTGATCCGGCCCTTCATGGCGAACCGCCCGGCGATGTGCCGCTGGCTCTCCGACAGTACGGAGACGGCCCACAGCGGCTGCTCCGCCAGCAGGTCGTCCATCCGTGAGTCGTTGCGCAGGCTCACCATGACCAGCGGCGGGTCCAGCGAGACGGACATGAAGGCGGTCGCGGTCATGCCGACGTCCTCGCCGCGCCCCTGCTCGTCGAGCGGCGGCTCCTGGGCGGTGACCAGCACCACGCCGGCGGCCAGTCGGGCGAGGGCACCACGGAACTCGTCGTTGCTCACCCCCTCAGCATGGGGGACGGGCCGGGAACGCGGGGCGGGGGGCTTTGTCTGCAACACACCGGGCACGCTAGTCGCGTACGGACCGACGGCGCATCGGGCCAGGGGACCAGCCAGGTCCTAGGACCTGCCCACACCCGTGCCGGACCTGTTCCGGGCCCATCCCGGACCCGTTCCGGCCCCGTACTGGACCCGTTCTGGACCCGGAGGTAATCCTTTACTATCTGTTGTGACTTGTCTCACAGAGCGCGATATTCGTTGACCCTGTGTACCGGGTGCACAGCTCACTGTGATTCAGTGGCCGTGACACTGCAGTAAGTACGTCAAGTACGCCGATATGAAACCTGGAGTGCTGTCGAGGTCTCGGGGAGTGCGAGCGATGGAGGCCGAGTCGGAGCCGTACGTCCGTCTTGCGACGATGCGGCAGCTGCACCAGGCCGTGGCCGATCTCAACACGGCGCGGAGCCTGGCCGACACACTGCAGACCGTGGCCGACGGGATCGTCGCTGGTCTCGGCTACGAGCTGGCCTGCGTCAACCTCGTCCGTCCCGACGGTGACCTGGTGGTCGCCGCCTTCGCCGGGAACAGCGCCGCCGAGGCCCTGATCACCGGCCGCGTCGGCTCCCGCACCTCCTGGGAGCGTCGCCTCGCCATGGGCGAGATATGGGACGAGCTCCGCTTCATACCCCACACCGACGGCTGGGTCCTCCTCGACGACGACGTCCCGCAGTGGCACACCGAGGGCCCGGAGCCCCGCTTCGAGGACGAGTGGCACCCGCAGGACCGGCTCTACGCCCCGATGTACGCCTCCGGCGGCGGCTCCGACCTCCTCGGCGTCATATCCGTCGACCGCCCCCGCAACGGCCGCCACCCCGGCGCCTGGGGCCGCGAGGCCCTCCAGATGTACGCCTCCCAGTCGGCCATCGCCATCAGCAACGCCAGGCTCCGGGCCAACATGCAGCGCGCCCTGGTCCGCCTGGAGCGGGAACAGCAGGCGCTGCGGGCCAGCGAGGAGTCCTTCCGCCAGGCCTTCGAGTACGCCCCCAGCGGCATGGCCATCGCCGAGATGGGCGGCGACCAGCACGGCCGGCTGCTGCGCACCAACGACGCCCTGTGCCGGCTGCTCGGCCGCCCCGCCTCCGTCCTGCGCCGCTACTCCTTCGCGGACCTGGTCCACCCTGAGGACATCGGCACCCTGCTCCGTACCTCCGCCGAGGGCGGCCGGGCCGAGCTGCGGCTGGGCCGCCGGGACGGCACCTACCTCTGGGTCTCGCTGCGCAACTCCGTCGTCGCGGACACGGCGGACGGGCCGCGCTTCCTGCTCACCCATGTCGAGGACATAGAGGAGCGCAAGCGCCACGAGCTGAACCTCGCGCACCGCGCCTCGCACGACGCGCTCACCGGCCTGCCCAACAGCGCCGAGCTGCGCTCCCGGCTCAGCGCCCGGCTCTGCGAGCGCCCGCACGCGATGGCCTCCACCGACGTGCAGGTGCTGGACGCGGCGTACGGCGACGTGGACGAGGCCCGGCTGCACGGCTTCCCCGCCGACGGGTTCGACGCCGGGACGGGCGTCGGCCCGTACGACCACCATGTGCATTCCGTCGCACCCGACACCGGGCAGGACGACGGCTCGAAGGGCCTCGCGGTCCTCTTCTGCGACCTGGACGGCTTCAAGTCGATCAACGACCGCTTCGGCCACCACACGGGTGACGCGGTCCTCATCGAGGTGGCCCGCCGGCTCACCACCTGTGTCCGCGACGGCGACACCGTCGCCCGGCTCGGGGGTGACGAATTCGTCGTGCTCGCGGACGGGCTCGGCTCGGCGGACGCCGCCGACCTGGCCGTACGCCTGCGTAACGCCATCATTCCGCCCATTCGGGTCGACGGCCGGGCGGTCCGCGTCGGGGCGAGCTTCGGCATCGGCTGGGCCGCCTGCGGCATGACCGCGGAGGAAGTGCTGCGCTCCGCCGACCAGCGGATGTACGTCGAGAAGCGGTCCCGTTCGAAGGTTCACCGCAGAGCCGGCTGACGTTCGCCGAGGCGTTGTGCGCGTACCCCACCCCGGTCCCCGCCGCGCGTCCGGCAATTCTTGGGCTGGTCCGTTCGGGGTAGGCTCGGCCGGTCGGCGTGGGCTGACGGTATACGGCGAGTGGCCGACGACATGGTGAGGAGTGACCCAGGGATGGCCGGGAACAACGGCGCGAGCACACCCGAGGACGACGACCCGTTCGGCTACCTCTACGAGGACGGGCGGGCGGCCGGTGCGCAGCCGCCGGGTCAGGGAGGCCAGGGGGGCTACGGCTACCCGGGCCCCGCCGCGCAGCGCGGTGTCCCGCGTACCTCGTACAACCAGGTGCGGACCGTCGGTGAGCGCCAGTACGGCCAGCAGGTGCCGCAGCAGGGGGCGTACGGCTACCCGCCGCAGGCGCAGAACAACGCCCAGTACGGTCAGCAGCAGGGCCAGTACGGGCAGCCGAACGCGCAGTACGCGGCCCCCGAGACGTATCCCGGCGCTCCCACCTCCCAGGTCCCGCACCAGGGCGGCCGGGGCAACGGCGGCGGTCCCGGCAAGGGCGGCCCCAACACCAAGGGCCTGCTGATCGGTGCCGTCGCGGTCGTCGCGGTCGTGCTCATCGGCATCGCCGCCGCCCTGATGACGAGCGACGGCGACAAGGGCAAGAAGAACAACGACGCGGCGTCCTCCTCCTCCGGTGCGGCCGGTGAGGTCGAGGAGTCGCCGAAGCCGCAGCAGTCCAAGACCTCCGAGGCGCCCCCCGAGCTCCCGAAGCAGGACGCGGCGTCGCTCAAGCTCGGCGGTGACGCGAGCCTCGACAACACCGTCAAGGGCGCCAAGAGCAACAACGGGCAGTACATCAGCCTCAACGCGGTCGGCAGGTCCGCGACCTGGTCCGTCGAGGTGCCGGAGGCCGGTGAGTACACGCTGTTCGTGACGTACGGCGTACCGGGCAAGGACGCCAAGACGTCCCTCACGGTCAACGCCGAGGACCCGCGCTCCATCAACATGGAGAACTTCGCCCACGCCCCCGAGGGCGACCTGGAGAAGGGCTGGACGACGACGTACGCCTACGTCAACCTCACCAAGGGCGCGAACACCCTGATGATCTCCTGCAACGACGGCGACCAGTGCGATGCCAACCTGGATCAGCTGTCGCTGAAGGCCGGTCACCAGACGCGCTGACCCGCCCGCCCCGCACGCGACGACGGCCCCCTCGCCTTCTGGTGAGGGGGCCGTCGTCGTGGTGGCTCAGCCCATCAGGGCCAGGAAGCCGGCGACCGTCGCGGCCATCGCCTCGCGGCCCGGGGCGATGTACTTGCGCGGGTCGACGCCCGTGGTGTTCTCGGCCAGGTAGGACCGTACGGCCCCGGTGAACGCGGTGTTCAGGGCCGTACCCACGTTGATCTTGACCATGCCGGAGGCGGCGACGGCCTGGCGGATCTCTTCGTCCGGGACGCCGCTGGAGCCGTGCAGCACCAGCGGGACGGGGACGGCGTCGCGCAGCCGGCCGATCAGCTCGTGGTCCAGGGCGGCGGTGCGCTCGGTCATGGCGTGCGAGGAGCCCACCGCGACGGCCAGCGCGTCGACACCGGTCGCGGCGACGTACGCGGCGGCCTCCGCCGGGTCGGTGCGGACGCCGGGGGCGTGGGCGTCGAGCGGGGCCTCGCCCTCCTTGCCGCCGACCTTGCCGAGCTCGGCCTCGATCCAGATACCGCGCTCGTGGCCCCAGGCGACGGCTTCGGCGGTGGTCCGCACGTTCTCCGCGTACGTCAGCTTGGAGGCGTCGAACATGACCGAGCCGAAGCCCTCGTCGTGCGCCTGGTGCAGCAGTTCCACGGACTCGACGTGGTCGAGGTGGAGGGCGAGCGGGACGGCGGAGGCGCGGGCGACGGCGGCGGCGGCCGCCGCGATGGCGGAGAGCCGGCCGCCGTGGAACTTCACGGCGTTCTCGGAGATCTGGAGGATGGCGGGGGCCCCGGCCCGCTCCGCGCCGGTGGCGATGGCCTCCGCGTGTTCCAGGGTGATGACGTTGAAGGCGGCGATCCCGCGTCCCTGGGCCTGGGCGGCGGAGACGAGTTCACCGGTACTGACGAGCGGCATTGCTGACCTCTGTTGATTCCTCGGGCCCGGTGGGGGCCCGGTTTGGGCGCGGCGCTCAGGCCGCTCCGTCTGCGTGTTCCTCGATGGCGACGCGCGGCAGCAGCTCCTCGTAGGCCGCGCGGTCGAAGTCACCCGCGGTGGGGGCCAGCACGGTCGCCGTCGACAGAGCCACCGCCCGTCGCAGCCGGTCCGGCCAGCTCAGGCCCTCGACGAGGGAGGAGAGCAGTCCGGCCACCGCGGAGTCGCCGGCCCCGGTCGGGTTGCCCTTGACCGCGGCGGGCGGGGACGCCCGCCAGCTGCCGTCGGGGGTGACCGCCAGCATGCCGTCCGGGCCGAGCGAGGCGATCACCGTGTGCGCGCCTCTGCGGCGGGCGTCGCGGGTGGCGCGGGCGGGTTCGCGGGAGCCGGTGAGCTGGGCCAGCTCGTCGGCGTTCGGCTTGATGAGGTCGGGGCGGGCCGCGATGCCCCGGCGCAGCGGTTCGCCGCTGGTGTCCAGGAGCACCGGGACGCCGGCGGCGCGGGCCGGCCGGATCAGTTCGGCATAGGCGCCGACGTGTATGCCGGGGGGCAGGCTGCCGCACAGGGCGACCGCGTCGGCGCCGGTGAGCAGCTTCTCGTAGCTGTGGAGGAAGGCGGTCCACTCGTCGGCGCCGACGTGCGGGCCCGGTTCGTTGAACTGGGTGGTGTCGCCGGTGGTCCCGTCGACGACGGCCAGGGTGCGGCGGGTGTCGCCGGCCACCGGGACGAGCGCGTCGGTGAGGCTCGCCCGGCCGGCCGGGAGGTCCGCGAGCAGTTGCCGCAGTACGGAGCCGGTGGCGCCGCCCGCGAAGCCGGTGACGACGGTGTCGTGGCCGAGGGCCGTGAGGACCCGGGCGACGTTGATGCCCTTGCCGCCGGGCCGCTCGGAGAGGTCGGTGACCCGGTGGCTGGCGTGCGGGACGAGGGCGGGTACGCCGTACGTCAGGTCGAGTGCCGTGTTCAGCGTGACCGTGAGGATCACTCGGCCGCCCCCTCGATACGTGCTGAGCGCGGGTGCCGTTGCGGAACCCGCTGTTCCTGATGGTTCGCCGACGATCATGCCAAAGAGCCGGCGGCGGGCCCAGACCCGGGGGACAACCGCCGTCTCTTCGTTACGTTCTGTCCGAGGCTCGGGACGGTTGCCGTCAGGCCGCCACGGGTACCGGCTGGACGACCCACTCGCCCTTGCGCATGACGCCCTTGAGCGCGAAGTCGGCGTCCAGGACGACCAGGTCGGCGTCCTTGCCCGGTTCCAGCGAGCCGACCCGGTCGTATACGCCGAGCAGCCGGGCCGGGTTGGCGGAGATCGACTGGACCACGTCACCGACCGGGATGCGGTCGATGGTGACGGCCCGGTGGAAGGCGGTGTCCAGGGTGAGGGTGGAGCCGGCGATGGAGTTGCCTTCGACGAGCCGGGCGACGCCGTCCTTGACCTCGACGGCGAGCGGGCCGAGCTGGTACTGGCCGTCGCCGAACCCGGCCGCGTCCATGGCGTCGGTGATCAGGGCGACGCGGTGGGCGCCCGCGTGGTGGTAGGCCAGCTGAAGTGCGGCGGGGTGCAGGTGCGTGCCGTCGTTGATCAGCTCGACCGTGATCCGCTCGTCCTCCAGGAGGGCGGCGATCGGGCCGGGCGCGCGGTGGCCCAGGGGCGGCATCGCGTTGAAGAGGTGCGTGGCGACGGTGGCGCCCGCGTCGATCGCCTCGACGGTCTGCTCGTACGTGGCGTCGGTGTGCCCGATCGCGGCGATGACGCCGTGCTCGGCGAGCAGCCGTACGGACTCGATGCCGCCGGGCAGTTCGGTGGCGAGCGTGAACATCTTCGCGGTGCCCCGGGCGGCGTCGATCAGCTTGCGGACCTCGGCCGGGTCCGGGTCGCGCAGCAGGCCCTCGCTGTGCGCGCCCTTGCGGCACGGCGAGATGAAGGGGCCCTCGAAGTGGATACCGGCCAGCTCGCCCTGCTCGACCAGCTCGGAGAGGATGCCGGCCCGTTCGGCGAGGAAGTCCATCTCGCCGGTGACGGTGGAGGCGACCAGGGTGGTGGTGCCGTGCTCGCGGTGGGTGCGGACGCCGGTGAGGACGTCCTCCACGGTGCCGGAGGTGAAGGAGGCGCCGCCGCCGCCGTGGTTGTGGATGTCCACGAAGCCGGGGACGATCCAGTGGCCGGACAGGTCGAGGCTCGGCGCGTCGTCCGGTGCCGGGCCGGCGGCGATGCGGGTGCCCTCGATGACCACCCGGCCGTTCTCGACGGTGCCGGTGGGGAGTACCACCCGGGCACCTGCGAGAACTGTGCTGTCTGCGCGTCCGGCCATCAGGCGGATACCTCCGTGGAGAGAAGATCCCAGGCGAGCAGCCCTGCGCCCAGGCATCCGGCGGTGTCCCCGAGAGCCGCGGGGACGATGTGGGGCAGCTTCTGGAACGTGATGCGTTCCTCGACAGCCGCACGGAGTGGTGTGAACAAGGTTTCCCCCGCCTCGGCGAGACCGCCACCGATGATGAGCGTGCGGGGGTCCAGCAGGGTGAGCGCGGTGACGAGCCCGGCGGCGAGGGCGTCCACGGCGTCGTGCCAGACCGCGAGGGCCGCCGGGTCGCCCGACTCCACGGCCTTGGCGCAGTCCGCCGCGTCGGCCTTCGGGTCGCCGGACGCGGTGGCCCAGGCCCGGCTGACGGCGGCGGCCGAGGCGAGCGTCTCCAGGCAGCCGCGCTGGCCGCAGGGGCAGTCCGGGCCGTCCGGCCGGATCACGATGTGGCCGATCTCGCCGGCCGAGCCGTGGGCGCCGGCCTCGATGGAGCCGCCGATGCCGATGGCCCCGGCGATCCCGGTGCCCAGCGGGACGAAGACGAAGCGGTCGGCGCCCCGGCCCGCCCCGATCCGGCCCTCCGCGAGTCCGCCGGTCCTGACGTCGTGGCCGAGGGCGACGGGGACGCCGCCGAGCCGCTCACCGAGCAGCCGGCGCATGGGGACGTCGCTCCAGCCCAGGTTGGCGGAGTAGAGCGCGATGCCGTTCTCGGCGTCGACGATGCCGGGTACGGCGACACCCGCGGCGAGAGCGCTCTCGCCGAAGTGCTCCTCGCCGTACGCGCGCAGATCCGCCGCGAAGGCGAGGATCGACTCCACGACCGCGTCGGGGCCGCGCTCTCTGCCGGTCGCGCGCCGTGCCTCGTAGAGCAGGGCGCCATCGGCCCCGACCAGTGCGGCCTTCATTCCGGTGCCGCCCACATCGAGGGCGATGACGTGTTTCACGGGAAACAGTTTCGCCCGACGGACCCCAAAAGGTCTAGTCCACTATCGCTGTTTGTTGCGCATCCATACAAAATCGGCCCGCAACCGCACGGCAATCCGCCGTGAACGCGCCCCGCGTGCGCCCTCAGCCCGGCAGGATCACGCTGCGCGACAGATTGCGCGGGTGGTCCGGGTCGTAGCCCTTCGACTCCGCGAGCGCCACCGCGAGCCGCTGGGCCCGGATCAGATCGGCCATCGGGTCGGCGGCGGTACGGGCCACCAGCGTCCCGCCGACCCCCGCGACCTCGCCCGCCAGCCCCTCGGGCAGGGCGCCGAACACCCAGGCCACCCGGTTCGGTCCGGTGATCGCGATCGGGCCGTGGCGGTACTCCATCGCCGGGTAGGACTCCGTCCAGGCGCCCGCCGCCTCGCGCATCTTCAGCCCGGCCTCCTGTGCCAGCCCGTAGGTCCAGCCGCGCCCCAGGAACGTCCACTGCTCGGCCGAGACCACCGCCTCGTCCAGCGGCTCCGTCACCGCCAGCTCCGCGTCCACCGCGGCCTCTGCCACCGTCTTCACGCCCGCCGGGAGGGGGCCGGCCGCTTCGAGCCCGGCCCGCAGGAAGGCGAGCGCGGTGGTGGCGAACCGGGTCTGCACGACCGACTCCTCGTCGGCCCAGTCCAGGACCGCCACCGTGTCCGCGGCGTCCATCACCGGTGTCTTCGGGTCGGCGGTCAGCGCGACGGTCGGCGTCTTCCCGCGCAGCTCGGCCAGGAGCGCCAGCACCTCGCTCGTGGTGCCGGAGCGGGTGATGGCCACGACCCGGTCGTAGGACCGCCCGGCCGGGAACTCCGAGGAGGCGTACGCGTCCGTCTCGCCCTGCCCGGCCGCCTCGCGCAGCGCCGCGTAGGCGATGGCCATGAACCAGGAGGTGCCGCAGCCGGTGACGGCGACCCGCTCGCCCGGACGCGGCAGCCCCTCGGCCACCGCTCCCGCCTCTGCGGCACGCCGCCAGCAGCTGGGCTGGGTGGCAATTTCTGATGCGGTTCGGGACATGCGGTACGGCTCCTCGCGGGGTGGGCGCGCATAAAGGTCTGGACCATCAGAGGGCTGCTGGAGAGCTAAGGACCTTGTGCCGGACCCTCGTTGACCGAGACGTTGACCGAGACCTACTTAGCAGTCACCGAGCGTCCCGTGCAATGCTGCTGCGTTGCCGAAGCGATACCGGGGTGGTGTAGACCTCCTTGGAGGCGGTGGGGCAAAATCGCAGCTCATCCGGAGCGCCCCACGCCGACGTGGGTGGAGCGGATGGCGCGATCAACGAGGACGGACTGGGCTGTGCAGCGGCGTTACTTGGGACTGACGGCGGCTGTCGCCGCCTTGGGGATGACGGCTGCGCTGTCGGGCTGCGGCGGCGGGAGCGACGGAGGAGACGTCACCCTGAAGCTGGTCGCGGCCGATTACGGCACCGGCGAGGCGAACAAGTCGGACAAGTACTGGGACGGTGTCGCCCGGAGCTTCGAGGCGTCCCACCCCGGCATCAAGGTCGACGTGACCGTCCTGCCGTGGACGGACATCGACCGCAAGGTCGCGGAGATGGTGAAGGCCGACAAGGCCCCCGACATCGCGCAGATCGGCGCGTACGCGGACTACGCCAAGGCCGGGAAGCTCTACTCCGCCGACCAGATGCTCAGCGTCCGCACTCAGGCCAACTTCCTGCCGGTCCTCGCGGACGCGGGCCGGGTCAGCCAGGTCCAGTACGGGCTGCCGTTCGTGGCCAGCACCCGGCTGCTCTTCTACAACAAGAAGCTCTTCGGACAGGCGGGCCTCGACGCCCCGAAGACCTGGAGCGACATCGCGAGCGACGCCGCCGCGCTCAAGCAGCGCGGCGTGAAGTTCCCGTTCGCGCTGCCGCTGGGCCAGGAGGAGTCCCAGGCAGAGACGCTGATGTGGCTGCTCAGCGGCGGCGGTGGCTACACCGACGACGTCGGCTCGTACAACATCGACTCGGCCGAGAACATCAAGACGTTCGACTGGCTGAAGTCGAACCTCGTCGACAAGGGCCTCGTCGGCCCCGTCGCCCCCGGCAAGCTCAACCGCGCGAAGGCCTTCGAGGCGTTCACCAGCGGTGACGTCGGCATGCTCAACGGCCATCCGACGCTGATGCAGGAGGCCCAGAAGAAGGGCGTGGACGTCGGCATGGTGCCGCTGCCCGGCATCACCGGACCCAGCACCAGTTCGATGGGCGTCGCCGACTGGATCATGGGGTTCAAGCAGAACGATCACCGGGTCGAGATGGGCAAGTTCTTCGACTTCATGTTCAGCGACAAGAACGTCATCGACTTCGCGGACACCTACGACATGCTGCCGGTCACCGACAGCGCCTCGGCCGCGATGGAGACCGACCCCAAGTACAAGCCGCTGTACAAGTTCCTGGACGCGCTGCCGAGCGCGCAGCTCTACCCGTTCGGAAAGACGTCCTGGGCGCAGGCCAGCGAGTCGATCAAGAAGAACATCGGTGAGGCGGTCGAGCCGGGCGCCAAGCCCGAGAGCGTGCTGGCGCGCATAGCGCAGGAGTCCACGGCGGCGGAGAGCGCGGAGTAGCGGGCGGCGGTCCGCAGGTCACGGCCGCGCAATATATTGGCTGATATGACCGCCCTCCCCCCGGACAGCCCCGACGAGCCCGCCCCGCCCGCTCCCGGGCTCTCGGACCGGGACCGCGCGGTGCTGGCGGTCGAGCGGCAGTCGTGGGCCGGTCCCGGGGCGAAGGAGCGGGCGATCCGGGAGCGGCTCGGCATCTCCCCGACCCGCTACTACCAGCTGCTGAACGCCCTGCTGGACGACCGGCGGGCGCTGGAGGCCGACCCGGTCACGGTGAACCGGCTGCGGCGGGTGCGCGAGGCGAGGCGGGGGCGGCGCTGAGGGCCGGGGCGGGCCGGCGATTTCCAGCTCCGGAAGCGCGGGGGTGCGGGGCGGAGCCCCGGTCGGGCCCGCGCACAGGCCAGCGCCTATAGGCTCGGACGTATGGGCAGCCACCCGCACACCCCGTCCCTGCCGGCCCCGACGACCCCCGCCGGACGGGAGGGCCTCGACGCTCTCCTGGGCCGGCCCGACCGCGCCGTCATCGCGCTCGATTTCGACGGCACCCTCGCGGACATCGTCCCGGACCCCGAACAGGCCCGCGCCCACCCCGGGACCGTCGAGGCGCTCGCCGCACTCGCTCCCCGGGTCGCGTCGATCGCCGTGATCACCGGCCGCCCGGCCGGCGTCGCGGTCCGCTACGGCGGCTTCGCCGGGGTCGCCGGACTGGACCACCTCGTCGTCCTCGGCCACTACGGCGCCGAACGCTGGGACGCCGTCTCCGGCACCGTCCACGCCCCCGCCCCGCACCCCGGCGTCGCCGCCGTGCGGGCCGAACTGCCCGGCTTCCTCGACAGGTTCGACTCCTGGCGCGGTACCTGGATAGAGGAGAAGGGGCAGGCGCTCGCCGTCCACACCCGTCGCGCGGAGGACCCGCAGGCCGCCTTCGAGGCGCTGCGCGGCCCCCTCGGCGAACTGGCGGCCCGGCACGGCCTGATCGTCGAACCGGGCCGGATGGTCCTGGAGTTGCGGCCCGCCGGCATGGACAAGGGCGTCGCCCTCACCCAGTACGTGCGCGAGACGGGCGCCGAGTCCGTGCTCTACGCAGGCGACGACCTGGGCGACCTGGCCGCGTTCGCCGCCGTGGAGAAGCTCCGCAGCGAGGGCCCCGACGGCACCCCCGGCCTGCTCGTCTGCAGCGGCGAGGCGGAGGTGCCGGAACTGGCCGCGCGCGCGGACCTGTTGCTGCCGGGGCCCGGAGCGGTCGTCGGCTTCCTGTCAGCCCTGGCGCAGCGCCTCTAGCTGGTCCAGGAACCACTGCTGCGGCGGCAGCGCGGTGGCCGCCTCCGCCAGCCGCTCCGTGCGCCCGGCGCGCTCGTCGTCCGCCATCGTCAGCGCCTCGTGCAGGGCGTCGGCGGTGGCGGACACGTCGTACGGATTCACCGTGATCGCGTCGTCCGCCAGCTCCTCGTACGCCCCCGCCTCCCGCGACAGCACCAGCGCGCAGCCGTCGTCCGAGACGACCGGGACCTCCTTGGCGACCAGGTTCATGCCGTCCCTGATCGGGTTGACGAGCGCCACGTCGGCCAGCCGGTACGCCGCCAGCGAGCGGGCGAAGTCGTCCTTGACGTGGAGGACGACCGGGGTCCAGTCCGCCGTGCCGTGCTTCGTGTTGATCTCGTCGGCGACGCGCCGCACCTCGGCCGTGTACTCCCGGTACACCGCGAGGTCCTGCCGCGAGGGGTAGGCGAACGCGACGTGGACGACCCGGCCGCGCCACTCGGGCCGTTCGTCGAGCAGCGCCCGGTAGGCGAGCAGCCCCCGGACGATGTTCTTGGACAGCTCCGTGCGGTCCACCCGCACGATGGTCTTCCGGTCGGGGCCCACCTGCTCGCGCAGCGCCGCCATCCGCTCGTCCACATCCGGCTCGTGCGCGCGCCGGCGCAGGAAGTCCGCGTCGGCGCCGAGCCCGTGCACGCCGATCCGGGTACGCCCTGTGCCGCCCAGGATCTCCGTGCAGCAGCCGATGAAGCCGTCCGCCCAGCGGCGGGTCAGGAAGGCCGCCCGGTCGGCGCCGAGGATTCCGCGCAGCACCTGCTCCGCGATGTCGTCGGGCAGGATCCGGAAGTAGTCGACGGGCGCCCACGGGGTGTGCGAGAAGTGGCCGATGCGCAGGTCGGGGCGGAGCTCGCGGAGCATGCCGGGCACCAGCACCAGGTGGTAGTCCTGCACCAGGACCGCCGCGCCCTCGCCCGCCTCCTCCGCGAGCGCCTCGGCGAAGGCCCGGTTGTAGGTCTCGAAGGACGCCCACCGGCGCCGGAACTCCGCGTCGAAGACGGGTTCCACCGGGGTCTGGTAGAGCAGGTGGTGGATGAACCAGAGCACCGAGTTCGCGATGCCGTTGTACGCGTCGGCGTGCACGTCCGCGTCGATGTCGAGCATCCGTACGCCCGGCTCACCGACCCCGCGCCGCACCGCCTCGCGGTCGCCGTCACCGAGCGCGGCGCAGACCCACATCTTGTCGTCCACCGCGCTCAGGCCCGAGACGAGCCCGCCGCCGCCCCGTTTCGCGTCGAGCGAGCCGTCCTCGCTCAGTGCGTACGAGACCGGACCTCGGTTGGACGCGACAAGAACCTGGGCGGTGGGCTTGTCGGCGGGCTGGGGGACGTGCGCGGAGACCATGCGCGGAATCTAGCCCGATCCCGAACGGTCCAAACGTGCGTGCGGCGGCGGCCCGGCTCAGGCGGCGCGCCGCGAGACGTACTCCTCGATCTCGCGCATCGGCGGCCGCTCCTCGGTGTCCACCGGATAGGTGTGCGGCACGAAGCCGTTCTCGCCGCGCTCGAACTGGGTCAGCTCGGGGCGCACCAGATGGCCGCGGGAGAGCCGCAGCGACGCGGTCCGGTAGATGGCCGCCGCCATCCGGCCGAGCGCCCGGCCGTCCTGGTGGCGGTGTTTGCGGACGCCGACGTCGACCTGGGCCAGCGCGTCCAGGCCGACCGTGTGCAGGGCGTCGACGAGCAGCCCCAGCTCCACCCCGTAGCCGACCGGGAACGGCAGCTGTTCGAGCAGCGACCGGCGTACGGCGTACTCACCGCCCAGCGGCTGGACGAAGCCGGCCAGCTGCGGCCAGTGCAGATTGAGCAGCGGCCGTGCCACGAGTTCGGTGACCCGCCCGCCCTGGCCCGCGGTGTCCCCGAGCGGGCGGTCGTACATCGCCTTGACGAACTGCACGGAGGGGTCGGTCAGCAGCGGGCCGACGATGCCGGAGACGAAGTCGGCCGAGAAGTCCTTGAGGTCCGCGTCGATGAAGCAGACGATGTCACCGCCGGTCACCAGCAGTGACCGCCACAGCACCTCGCCCTTGCCGGGGACGGCCGGCAGCCGGGGCAGGATCGCGTCCCGGTGGATCACCCGGGCGCCCGCCCGGCGGGCCACCTCCGCCGTGTCGTCGGTGGAGCCGGAGTCGATCACCACGAGTTCGTCGACCAGCCCGACCTTCTCCATGAGCTCGCGCCGGATCGTCCGGACGATGTCCCCGACCGTCGCCGCCTCGTTGAGCGCGGGCAGGACGACACTCACGCTCCCCCGCCGCGGGTCGCCGCTCCGGGCGGCCAGGAGCTGCTCCAGCGGGCGGTCGGCGCACGACCAGGAACGCCTGGTCAGCCAGCGTTCGACCTCTTCCAGCACGGTCGATACTCCCTGTATGTGATCCATCTCGCGGTTCGGACGACTATCTCAACAGTCCGGTGCTTCGGTTACAGTCTGAACAACGCAGATGGCCGTGGCATCCCGGGGTCCATCCGCCGATAAACGCCTGGATCGATGGTCCAGTGCCATAGCGCTCATCCAGAGGGACAGAGGGAACGGCCCGTTGAAGTCCCGGCAACCATCCCGCCGACCGCGAGGTCAGGTGGGGACGGTGCCAATTCCGTCTTGTGGCGAAATGCGCCACAAGGAAGATGAGGAGAAAGGGCCTCGCCATCATGGCTGTTCAGACTGTTGCAGCATCCACCGAATCTTCCGTGGACCTCGGTCCCGCCGCGGCACTTTCCTGCCGCGAGTGCGGAGAACGATTCGCACTCGGTCCGCTTTTCGCCTGTGCGACCTGTTTCGGGCCGCTCGAAGTGGCGTACGACCTGCCGACCGGTTCTCCGGACGAGCTGAAGAAGCGCATCGAGGCCGGCCCGGACAACATCTGGCGCTACGCGCCGCTGCTGCCGGTCCCCTCCGACGTCGCGGACAAGCCCAACATCAACCCCGGCTTCACCAAGCTGGTCAAGGCCGACAACCTCGCCCGTGAGCTGGGCGTCACCGGCGGCCTGTACGTCAAGGACGACTCCGGCAACCCGACGCACTCCTTCAAGGACCGCGTCGTCGCGATCGCCGTCGAGGCCGCCCGCGCCTTCGGTTTCACCACACTCTCCTGCTCCTCCACCGGCAACCTGGCCGGTGCGGTGGGCGCCGCCGCCGCCCGCGCCGGGCTGCGCTCCTGCGTGTTCATCCCGCACGACCTGGAGCAGGGCAAGGTCGTCATGGCCGCGGTGTACGGCGGTGAGCTGGTCGGCATCGAGGGCAATTACGACGACGTCAACCGGTTCTGCTCGGAGCTCATCGGAGACCCGCTCGGAGAGGGCTGGGGCTTCGTCAACGTCAACCTCCGCCCGTACTACGGCGAGGGCTCCAAGACGCTCGCGTACGAGATCTGCGAGCAGCTCGGCTGGCGGCTGCCCGACCAGATCGTCATCCCGATCGCTTCCGGCTCGCAGCTCACGAAGATCGACAAGGGTCTCCAGGAGCTGATCAAGCTCGGCCTGGTCGAGGACAAGCCGTACAAGATCTTCGGCGCCCAGGCCGAGGGCTGCTCGCCGGTCTCCGCCGCCTTCAAGGCCGGTCACGACGTGGTCCGCCCGCAGAAGCCGAACACGATCGCCAAGTCCCTCGCCATCGGCAACCCGGCCGACGGCCCCTACGTCCTGGACATCGCCCGCCGTACGGGTGGCGCGGTGGACGACGTGAACGACGAGCAGGTCGTCGACGCGATCAAGCTGCTGGCGCGCACCGAGGGCATCTTCGCCGAGACCGCGGGCGGTGTGACGGTCGGCGTGACGAAGAAGCTGATCGAGGCCGGTCTGCTCGACCCGACGCTCACCACCGTCGTCCTGAACACCGGTGACGGCCTCAAGACGCTGGACGCGGTGGCCGCCACCTCGCAGGCGACGGCGACGATCCGTCCGAGCCTGGACGCCTTCCGCGCCGCCGGCCTCGGCACCAACTGAACCGACCGGGACTCCAGGAAGGACACCCACCATGAGCGTCAAGGTCCGTATCCCCACCATCCTCCGCACCTACACGGGCGGCCAGGCCGAGGTCCCGGCAGAGGGCGCGACCCTCTCCCAGGTCATCGAGTCCCTGGAGAAGGACCACCCGGGCATCGCCGCCCGCGTCCTGGACGACCAGGGCAAGCTGCGCCGCTTCGTCAACGTGTACGTCAACGACGACGACGTGCGCTTCGAAGGCGGCCTGGAAGCGGTCACCCCGGACGGCGCGGGAGTCTCGATCATCCCGGCCGTCGCCGGCGGCTGCTGAGCCCCGGGACCGGTCGGTCCCACTGCGCCGAGTCACCTGAATTGCCCTCTCCGCGACAGAAGCGGAGGGGGCAATTCTGCATGGTTGAACGCGGTAGAGTGTGGGAAGTCCCCTTCGCTGCCCGTGCCCGCCGCATATGAGAATGCGCCTCGCCACGACAAGATGCAGCCAAAGTACCTGAGCCTCTTGCGCCATAAGTCGCCTTTGCCTGGCCCGACTTGCCCAGGAATCTCATGAATTCCTCATATTCGGGTGATCGGTGCGCTTGAGAATTCTCGTCCGATTGACCTGTTGCAGAGGGCAGTTGGACAGATACATTCGGCCGCGGTCGACGCGTTCCGGCGCACGCACCCTCTCCTGTCGGAGGGTGAGTTCTGACCCGGGCCCGCGAAGTGCGGTCCTGTGCAAGGGCCAGTAATAGGGGAGTTAGGCATGGCTCAGGGCACCGTCAAGTGGTTCAACGCGGAGAAGGGGTACGGCTTCATCGCGGTCGACGGTGGTGCGGATGTTTTCGTCCACTACAGCGCGATCCAGATGGACGGATACCGCACCCTCGAAGAGGGTCAGCGAGTTGAATTCGAAATCTCGCAGGGCCAGAAGGGGCCGCAGGCGGACATGGTCAAGCTCGCTGTCGGCTGAGCTCGGCGCGGTCGGCCAACGACACTACTCACGCACGGAGGGCCCGTACCCCTGGGGTACGGGCCCTCCGTGCGTCCTGGGTCCGGTCGCACCCGCCGCCGTCCGGTTGTCCACACTCCGGAGGGGGGCGCTTGCACTCTCGGGGGTCGAGTGCTAATCATTGGGCTTAGCACTCTCCGGGTGAGAGTGACAGAAACTTGGACCGGGCCGGTGAGGCCCGCAGGTCTGCCGGGGCAAGGAACCGGCAGACGGCAGGCCGTCCGTCGCGGGCGCCACTCGGTCCGGAGAATCCACCCCTGTCCGGGAGGACCACTTCATATGGCCAAGATCATCGCGTTCGACGAGGAGGCCCGGCGCGGTCTTGAGCGCGGCATGAACCAGCTCGCCGACGCCGTCAAGGTCACCCTCGGCCCCAAGGGCCGCAACGTCGTCCTTGAGAAGAAGTGGGGCGCCCCCACGATCACCAACGATGGTGTTTCCATCGCCAAGGAGATCGAGCTGGAGGACCCGTACGAGAAGATCGGTGCGGAGCTGGTCAAGGAGGTCGCCAAGAAGACGGACGACGTCGCCGGCGACGGTACGACCACCGCCACCGTTCTCGCCCAGGCGCTCGTCCGCGAGGGTCTGCGCAACGTGGCCGCGGGTGCCAACCCGATGGCTCTCAAGCGGGGCATCGAGAAGGCCGTCGAGGCCGTCTCCGCCGCCCTCCTGGAGCAGGCCAAGGACGTGGAGACCAAGGAGCAGATCGCTTCGACCGCCTCCATCTCCGCCGCCGACACCCAGATCGGCGAGCTCATCGCCGAGGCCATGGACAAGGTCGGCAAGGAAGGCGTCATCACCGTCGAGGAGTCGCAGACCTTCGGTCTTGAGCTTGAGCTCACCGAGGGCATGCGCTTCGACAAGGGCTACATCTCGGCGTACTTCGCCACGGACATGGAGCGCATGGAGTCGTCCCTGGACGACCCGTACATCCTGATCGTGAACTCGAAGATCAGCAACGTGAAGGACCTCCTTCCGCTGCTGGAGAAGGTCATGCAGTCCGGCAAGCCGCTGCTGATCATCGCCGAGGACGTCGAGGGCGAGGCCCTGTCGACCCTGGTCGTCAACAAGATCCGTGGCACCTTCAAGTCCGTCGCCGTCAAGGCTCCGGGCTTCGGTGACCGCCGCAAGGCCATGCTCGGCGACATCGCCATCCTCACCGGTGGCACCGTCATCTCCGAGGAGGTCGGCCTCAAGCTGGAGAACGCCGGTCTCGACCTGCTCGGCCGCGCCCGCAAGGTCGTCATCACCAAGGACGAGACGACGATCGTCGACGGCGCCGGTGACAGCGACCAGGTCCAGGGCCGCGTCAACCAGATCCGTGCCGAGATCGAGAACTCCGACTCGGACTACGACCGCGAGAAGCTCCAGGAGCGCCTCGCGAAGCTGGCCGGCGGCGTGGCCGTCATCAAGGCCGGTGCCGCCACCGAGGTCGAGCTCAAGGAGCGCAAGCACCGCATCGAGGACGCGGTGCGCAACGCCAAGGCCGCCGTCGAGGAGGGCATCGTCGCCGGTGGTGGCGTGGCTCTGCTCCAGGCCTCGGCCGTCTTCGAGAAGCTGGAGCTCTCGGGTGACGAGGCGACCGGCGCCAACGCCGTCAAGCTGGCGCTGGAGGCCCCGCTCAAGCAGATCGCCGTCAACGGTGGTCTTGAGGGCGGCGTCGTCGTCGAGAAGGTGCGCAACCTGCCGATCGGTCACGGCCTCAACGCCGCGTCCGGCGAGTACGTCGACATGATCGCCGAGGGCATCATCGACCCGGCGAAGGTCACGCGCTCCGCCCTGCAGAACGCCGCGTCCATCGCCGCGCTCTTCCTCACCACCGAGGCCGTCATCGCCGACAAGCCGGAGAAGGCCGCTGCCGCGGGCGCTCCGGGCGGCATGCCGGGCGGTGACATGGACTTCTGATCCTCACGGATCGGTAGCTCCCGCACAGCAGTAACGACACCGGCCCCCGGGGATTCCTCCCCGGGGGCCGGTGTCGTTCACAGGCCTTACGGCCATGGGCCCTACGGCGTGAACACCATCTCCGGGAAGCGCGCCGACGGTCCGTCCAGCAGGCGGTCGTCGTGCCCGCGCAGCCAGCGCCCGAAGAACGACGCCGCGTACGCCCGGCTCGCGGCCGCCGCCCGTTCCGGCCGTACCGTCCCGACCGCCTCGGCCAGTCCGCCGTCCGGCTCCGCGCCCTGCCGGGCCAGCTGCGGCAGCAGCAACTCGGCGTCGGTGTAGGAGGCGTGGCGCGAGCCGGTCAGTGTGACGTCCGCCCGCCAGCCCCGGGTGTTCTTCCAGAACGCCGCCCACGACGGCTGCTGCCGGTAGTCGCCCGAGCCCTCACCGGCCGTCCCCATCAGGAGCAGCGGCCGGTCGAGACCGTCCGTGGCCACCGTGCTCAGCCGGCTGCCGTCCGGCACCTCGCCGCCCACGTAGTCCAGCTGCCCGTCCATGTTGATGCCCGCCCGGATCCGCCGGTCGTCGTGCATCGTCTGGGCCGCGGTGAAGCCGCCCGCCGAGTGGCCGAACATGCCGGTCCGGCGCAGATCGAGTACGTCCCCGAAGCGCGTCCGGTTCAGCTCCGCGAGCCGGTCGAGCACGAACCGGGTGTCGGCGACCCGGACCGCCACGACCTTGCGCAGCAGAGCGCTGATCGCGTCCGGATCGCTGGGCGGCGCCCCGTCGAAGATCCGCATGGTGGCGAGGCGCCCGTCGGGGAACTCCACCTCGGTCGCCTCGTAGGTGTGGTCGATCGTGACGACGGCGTACCCGTGGCTCGCCAGATCGTCCACCAGGGCGGTGTTCCAGGTGCGCGGGTCGCCCAGTCCGCCGGAGTACAGCACGACGGGCAGCCGCCCGGCCCGCGCCGCGACCGGGGCGTCGCGACGGGCGTGGCTGAGCGTGGCCCCCCAGTCGACGGACCCGGGCGCCATCCCCAGGTTCAGGGCGGCGGCCCCCTCCGCTCCCCCGAAGTGCGCGGCGGCCGCGGCCGTCATCTGCGGCTCCCGCCGCCCGGAGCCGCCGGGCGCGGCCGGGTAGCGGACGCTGATCATCAGCTCGCGGCGCGCGGTGGTCCCGGGCAGCCAGGGCTCGGCGCGTGAGGGGTCGACGAGGTGCAGCACGGTGGAGCCGACCTCGAACGGTCCGGTGGGCCGGGGCAGCCGTGCGGACGGCAGGGTGGTCGGCGGCGCGGTGCGGGTCCGCCGGCCGCCGGCCGCGTAGGACGGGACGGCCCCGGTGGCCAGCAGGGCGGACGCGGCGAGGGCGGTGGTGAGGACCTGCCGGCGGTTGTGGGTACGAGTACGCGGGACTGCGGACACCTGGGACTCCCCGTTCGGGCGGCACTGCGCGGCACGGTCTCATGCCGTGTGCCGCGTGTTGCGCGGTACGTGTGCGAACGCCTCCACGATGCCCTGCGGGGGCCGCCGCGCGCGTGATACCCAGGTGCTCATTCGGCGGCGTGGCGGCTGGCACCGGGGTAGGGGATGCGCGGGGGCGTTCCGGTGTGAGGCCGCGTCAGGAGTGGAACGCGAGGTACGGGGCCAGGGCCAGGAGCATGGCGGCCATGGCGTACTTGAGGCGGCGGGCCGGGACGGAGCGGGCGATGCGCCAGCCCACGAGCACCCCCACCAGTTCCGGTACGCCGACCACGGCGGCCAGGGTCCAGTCGATGGAGCCGTGCTGCACGTAGCCGATGGTGCCCACGCTCGCGATCACCACGGACTGCGTCTGCGCGGCGGCCAGCGCGGAGAGCACCGGGAGCCCGCAGACGACCAGGAGCGGCACGCTCAGCATCGGTCCGCCCAGGCCGAAGAGCCCCGCCGCGACGGCCACCGTGACCCCCACCGCGACGGTGAGCGCGAACGGTACGCGTACCGGGGCGCCGGGCGTCGGCGTGGTCGCCGCGCGGCGCTCGCGGAGCCACACCAGCAGACCGGTCACCGCGACGGCGCACGCCAGCAGGATGCCGAACAGCCGCCCGGAGACGTGGGTGTTGAGCAGGACGCCCACCGGGGTGCCGACGAGTGCGCTCGCGGCGAGGACCCAGGCGGTGCGCCGCGTGACCGGGTCCCTCAGCTGTCCGGACCTGGTGTACGCGGCGGTGCCGAGGACGCCGGTTGCCACGTGGGTGACGATGGCGGTGCCCGCGACACCGGCCGGGGTGAGCCCGGTCAGCAGGAACATGCCGATGGTGGGCAGCACCCCGCCCGGCCCGATCGCGGTGATACCGATGCCTCCCGCGAGGCCGAACAGGGCGAGCAGAACCAGGGTCAGGGTGTCGGGGGTCCAGGGCATGGCGGTGCCTCCGCGGGCGGTTCAGGGGTGGGTGAGCGGCCTCGGTCGGGGGGCTGGCGGCGCCCCGGTCAGGCGGCGGGCGTGGCGGGCGGTGGTGCGGCGCCCCGGTGGAGCAGCGCGTGCAGCGCGAACCGGTCGGCCCGCACCCGCAGTGACTCGGTGTCCACGGGGCGGCCGTCGGCCAGCCGGGTGAGCCGGTCGATCACGAACAGGGCGGCTCCGGCGGGGATGCCGAGCAGCCGCGCGGTATCGGGTTCCGCGGTGACGGCGTGCACGGTGATCTCCGCGCTGCCGAGCCGGGACCCGGTGGTCTCCTCGATGAGCGTGAAGACGTCCCGGCCGGCGAGGTCGCGGTCGAGGAGGGGGCGTCCGATGTCGGGGGCGAGCCAGGTCGAGTCGACGGAGAGCGGCCGCCCGTCCAGGCTGCGCAGCCGCTCCAGGTACACCGCCTCGGAGCCGTCCGGGAGTTGGAGCCGCTCGGTGACGGCCTTCGGCGCGTGCGGTACGAGCCGGGCGGCGCGCACGGTGTTCGCGACGGTGCCGTAGTCGACGAGAGTCTCCGCGAGGCCGGTGAGGCGGTCGAGGCCGTGTCCGTACTTCGCCGTCACGATCTGGGTGCCGATGCCCCGTCTGCGGGTGATCAGCCCTTCGTCGCGCAGCAGTCCGAGGGCCTCCCGGATGGTGTTGCGGGAGGTGCCGAGCAGCTGGCCCAGGGCGCGTTCGTCGGGCAGCATGCCGTCTTCGTAGCGGCCGGAGGTGATCCGCTGGCGCAGGGTGTCCGCGATCTGCCGCGCACGTTCGGCGCGGGGCGGCGCCGGCCTCTCGCGGTGCGGGGGCGGTCCGTCTCGCATGGGTGTCCCGTCACCTCCTCTCGGGCCCCACGCTACCGGCCGGGCACCCCGCGCGAGGTTACGCCGAAGTTACGCCACCCATTCTGACCTGCATAAACGCCTGAGCTGCGGGTTTACCCCGGATGCCAGGCGCTCCGCCGGTCCCGGCGGTCACCGCGAGGGCGCACCGGGCTCCGTGAGGGCCCGGACCATCCGGACGAGCGCCTCGCGGGTGGCCTCGGGTGAGCCGTCCGCGCCGCTCAGGGCCATACGGGCGAGCTGCGGCATGGTGAGCCACCAGGTCGCGAGGGCGAACGCGGCGCCGAACAGCCGGCCGGGCTCGAAGTCCGCGGTGACGGTGGAGTCGAGCTGGAGGGCGGCGATCCGCGCGGCCTTGTCGGCGTAGTGGGCGGCGCGTTCCGTCTCCGCGACGACCGGTGCGCGTCCGTCGCGCAACCCTTCCCAGGAAAGCAGCCGGAGCAGGTGCGGGTGGGCGCGGTGGTAGTCGTACAGCCGCCCGGCGAAGTCACCCATATCACCGGATGCCGGGTCGCCCCCCGGGGCGGGAAGCGGCACGGCCTCGGCCGCCTTGGCCAGTTCGGACTCCAATACGGCGGTGAACAGCTGCTCCTTGCCGCCGAAGTACTGGTAGATGCGTTCCTTGTTGACCTTCGCCGCGGAGGCGACGCGGTCGACGCGTGCGCCGACGGGGCCGTGTTCGGCGAACTCCTCCACGGCGGCCTCAAGGAGGAGGCGTTTGGTGCGTGCTGTGTCCCAGGCCATGTCCGTATCCTTACGCGGCGTCTCGTGCGGCGTCCCGCGCGGCGAAGACCTCGCGTGCGGCGGTGATGCCGTTGAGCGCGGCCGGGAAGCCGGCGTAGGCGGCCAGATGGGTGATCACTTCGGTCGTCTCCTCCCGCGTGCCGCCGGTGTTGAGGAAGCCGTGGATGTGCACGCGCAGCTGGGGCCCCGCCGTTCCCAGGGCGGTGCACATGGCGATGGTGGCCATCTCGCGGGTCTTCAGGTCGATCCCGGAGCGCTGGTAGACGTCACCGAAGACGAACTCGACGATGTATCGGCCCAGGTCAGGGGCGATGTCGCTGAGGGAGTCCATCACCTGCTGCCCCGCGTGCCCGTCGACCTCCTCCAGGGCCCGCAGCCCACGGGCGAGCCGCTCGGAGTCCCCTTCCCCGGCCGGTTCGGCGGGGGTGTCAGCGGTACCCGGGTGCTCGGTGAACACCGCGCGTGCGGCGGCGATGCCGTTGAGGGCGGCGGGGAATCCGGCGTAGACGAGTGTGTGCATGAGAACCTCGACGACCTCGCGCCGGGTGCAGCCGACGTTGAGCGCGCCCGCGATGTGGAAGCGCAGCTGCGGCTCGGCGTTCCCGAGGGCGGCCAGCGCCGCGACGGTCACCAACTGCCGCTGGGGCAGCGTCAGTCCGGGCCGGGTGTACAGGTCCCCGTACGCGAACTCGACGGCGTAGCGGGCGAGATCCGGAGCGATGTCGGACAGCGCCTCCAGCGGGGTGGGCGCGGAGCCGCCGATCACCTTCAGTACGCCCAGGCCCTCGGACAGCCGGGACGGCCGGGACGCTTCGGTGGGATGCGTGTGAGACACGTTGAACTCCTTGCCCGGGGCGGAGGCCGCCGACCATTTCCAACTGGCAGGTTGGAAGCTAGCACGCGAGGTCGCGAAACTCCAACCACCAAGTTGGGAATCCTGGTGGGAGCGATCGTCATCGGCCCGCGACGAGGTGAGGCGGACGCGGCGCGGCGCCATCGGGTGTTCCCCGAGTCCACGCGCGGCGAAGCCAGTGGCAAGACCGGTCAGGAATCGAGAAGCCCCGCCCCCCGGGCGGCCCCTAGCGTGACGGTCATGGCAATCACCGATTCCACCGCATCCGACACGTTCATCGCGTCCGTCACCATCGAGGTGGCCGACCTCGACGCCGCCCGCCGCTTCTACGCCGCCTTCGGGGTGGACGCGTACATCCGCCTACGGGCGTCCGAGGCGGCCTCCGCCGGATTCCGCGGCTTCACCCTGGGGCTCACGGTGCCCCAGCCGGCCACCGTCGACAGCTTCTTCGGCGCTGCCGTGGACGCCGGTGCCACGGTGCTGAAGCCCGCCGCGAAGTCGCTGTGGGGCTACGGCGGCGTCGCCCGGGCGCCGGACGGCACGATCTGGAAGATCGCGACCTCGGCGAAGAAGGACACCGGCCCGGCCACCCGTGAGATCGGCGAGATCATCCTCCTGCTCGGCGTCGAGGACGTGAAGGCCAGCAAGCAGTTCTACGTCGGCCGCGGCCTGACCGTGGGCAAGAGCTTCGGCGGCAAGTACGCCGAGTTCACCAGTGGCGAGTCCAGCCCCGTCAAGCTGGCGCTGTACAAGCGCCGCGGCCTGGCCAAGGACCTCTGCGTCCCCGACGACGGCACCGGCTCGCACCGCATCGTCATCGGCGGTGCCGGTGGCCCCTTCGCCGATCCGGACGGATTCGCCTGGGAGGCTGCGGGCTGACGCCGTAACAGCGGATTGCGCAATGGGGCGCTCTTCTGACGCAAAAAACAAACGATGATCTGTACGTGAACAGCAAGACAAAGGAAACATCTCGCAGGAGTCTTGTGGGCCGCGATGGGCGGGTCCTACTGTCACCTCACCTCCCCGGCGGCCGCTCCGGCCGCGCCTCAGAGAAACGGGCCTGCGATGTCACGGAAGATCACCGGCACTGGACCGAGCCCGCGAAGACCACGAGGACCGCGGCGAACAACCCTGTACGCGACGGCGGTTGCCTCGATGACCGCCGCCGCCGTCGGCCTCGGCGTACTGACGGGCGCGCCCGCACCCGCCGCCCAGCGCACCCCCGCCACGGCAACTCCCGCCACCGCTTCCCCCGTCACCCGCGCCGCCCTCGATCCGGCGCTCGTGGCGGGCCGGGGCGCGGACGTGCCGTTCGTCGAGCAGGAGGCGGAGAGCGCCGCGACCAACGGCACGGTCATCGGCCCGGACCGCGCCGCGTACACGCTCCCCGCGGAGGCGTCCGGCCGCAAGGCGGTCAGCCTGGAGCCGGGTCAGCACGTCGAGTTCAGGCTGCCCCGCGCCGCCAACGCGATCACCGTGCGCTACAGCATCCCGGACGCCCCGAACGGCGGCGGGATCACCGCACCGCTGGACGTCGCGGTGAACGGCACGAAGCGCTCCACCATGACGCTCACCTCGCAGTACTCCTGGCTGTACAACCAGTACCCGTTCTCCAACGACCCGGGCGCCGGGCTGCTCCACCCGGACTGGTGGATCACCGAGTGCTCCTGCGTACCCAGCGAGACGACCCCGGCCCCGGTCATCGCGAAGCCGTACCGGCCCAGCCACTTCTACGACGAGCAGCGCCTGCTGCTCGGCCGCACCTACCGCGCGGGCGACACCGTACGGCTGACCGTCCCGGCGGGCAGCCGGGCCGCGTCCACGACGATCGACCTGCTGGACTCGGAGCTGGTCGGCCGCCCGCACATCGAGCTGCTCGCCGCCAACGTCCTCGCCTTCGGGGCCGATCCCACCGGCCGGCGCGATTCCGCGGCCGCGATCGACAAGGCCATCGCCTTCGCGAAGCGCACCCGTCTCAAGGTGTACATCCCGCCGGGCACGTACCAGGTGAACCGGCACATCGTCGTGGACAACGTCACGATCGTCGGCGCGGGCAACTGGTACACGAAGATCAAGGGCCATGAGGTCGCCCTCGACACCCCGGCCGCCGACGGCTCGGTCCACACCGGGGTCGGCTTCTACGGCAAGGACGCGGCGGACGGCGGCAGCCGCGACGTCCACCTGTCCGGCTTCGCCATCGAGGGCGACGTACGCGAGCGCATCGACACCGACCAGGTCAACGCCATCGGCGGCGCGTTCAGCGACTCGACCATCGAGGGCCTGCACATCAGCCACACCAAGGTCGGCATGTGGTTCGACGGTCCGATGAAGAACCTGCGGATCACCGGCAACATCATCGTCGACCAGATCGCGGACGCCATCAACTTCCATACGGGCGTGACCGATTCACGCGTCGCCCACACCTTCGTACGCAACTCCGGTGACGACGGCCTCGCCATGTGGTCCGAGAAGACGGCCGACGCCCGCAACACCTTCGACCACAACACAGTCCAGACCCCGGTCCTGGCCAACGGCATCGCGATCTACGGCGGCACCGACAACACCGTCTCGAACAACCTGGTGGCCGACCCGATCAGGGAGGGCAGCGCACTGCACGTCGGCTCCCGCTTCGGCGCCGAGCCCTTCGCCGGAAAGCTGAACCTGACGGCCAACACGACGGTCCGCGCCGGTACGTACGAGCTGAACTGGAACATCGGCCTCGGCGCCCTCTGGATCTTCGCCCTCGACAAGAGCATCGACGCCGACATCCGGGTCACCGGCAACAACTTCCTCGACAGCACCTACAACGCGATCATGCTGGTCTCCGACTGGGCGGTGAAGGACCAGTACGTCATCAAGGGCGTCCACTTCAAGGACATCAAGGTGGACGGCACCGGCACCTCGGTACTGAGCGCCCGCGCGGCGGGCGGCGCCACGTTCGAGAACGTGGACGCGCGCAACGTCGGCGCGGTCGGCGTCAACAACTGCGGCTCGTTCAACTTCCCCGCCACCGGCTCGGAGTTCGCCCTGACGGATCTGGGCGGCAACGACGGCGGCTGGCTGGCCCCCTGGCTGCTCCCCAACACGATCACCTGCGACGACCGGCCGGCCGTCGTCCCGCCCCCGGCACCAGGGGCGTGGTGACGGCCGTCCGACAAGGCAGGAGGACCGCCCGAGTACCGGCTGGGCCGCCCACTCCCCGGGGCGGCCCAGCCGCAACTGCCCCCGAAATAATGGCGGGTGTACGGACGCGTCTTCCGGGCAGTGGATCTTCCATGAGGATCTGACGCCGCCTCGGACACGTCGCACAAGTGCTCCGGAGCGGCCTCGGACAGAACGGCTCGTCACTACCGCACCGAGGAGAACCATGAAGTCGACACGGTCTCGCGCCCTCTCCGTCCTCGCGGCCGCCACCGCAGCGGTCGTCATACCCCTGACCTGCGCCGGCACCGCGTCCGCCGACACCACCCGTACCCATGCCTGGGTGACACTGGGCGGCATGAAGTACGACAGCGGAGCGGCCTGCCTCAAGGACAACGCGTCCTGGGCGTTCTCGCTCGGCTACAGCAAGGTCCGGTGCATCGGCCCGTCGAGCAGCGGCACGTACACCATTCAGGGCTGGAAGTGACCTCGCGGCTCCGCCTTCGCTGAGCGGGGGCGGTCGCGAGGAAGCCGTGCATCGGTCGCGGAAGGGGCGGTCTCCTCCCCTGGGGAGACCGCCCCTTCGCTGTGCTGTCGGCAGCCCTCGCGAGCCCGCCGGAACCGCGCCGGGCGGCTCAGCCGGTCACTGCCCCACCCGCCCGTCGACGCACTCACGCAGCAGGTCGGCGTGGCCGCAGTGCCGGGCGTACTCCTCGATCCGGTGGACCAGCAACTCCCGCACGGCGATGCCGTCCTTGCCCAGCCGGGTGCCCAGGTCCGGGTGTCCGTACAGGGCGGCGTCGGTCGCGGCCTGTTCGCGGGCCAGGTCGGCCCAGGCCCCTTCCACCACGGCCGGGTCCGCGACGGCTCCGTCGAAGTCCGCGTCCCGCCTGCCGTAGAGCTTCGGCCTCGGTTCGCCGTCACTGATCCAGTTGAGCCAGTCCCGTTCGACCTCGGCGAGGTGCCGTACGAGGCCGAGGAGCGACATGTTCGACGGCGGAACGGCCCTGCGGGCCAGCTGCTCGGCGTCCAGCCCCTCGCACTTCATCCGCAGGGTGAGGCGGTAGTCCTTCAAGTAGTCCTGGAGGGTGGGGAGTTCCCCGTCCGGGCTGGCTCCCTCGCTGTTGCGGGGGTCGTCGTCGGGATCGGCCCACATGTCGGGGTAGACGGTGGCCCGGCTCCATCGTTCGGGTTGGTCGCTCATGCGTGCCATGGTCGTCCGCGAGGCCCGCCGACCGCCAGTGGTTTGAGCGGCGGGCGGTCAGGCGTCCGCCGCGTGCTCCGATTCCCCTCGGTCCAGGTCGGACATGTCGAGCACGAAGCGGTAGCGGACGTCGTTTCGCCGGAGGCGGTCGAGGGCCGTGTCCACCTGTGCCGACGGGAGTACCTCGACGTCGGCGGCGATGCCGTTGTCGGCGCAGAACCGGAGCATCTCGGCCGTCGCCGGACGGCCCCCGCTGCCCGCAGAGCTGAGCCTCTTGCGGCCGATGAGCAGGTCCATGGCCTCGACGGTGACGGTGCCCAGGTGTCCGAGGAGGCTGAGGGTGCCGTCCAGCGCCACCAGCTTCAGATACGGGGCGAGGTCGTGCGGGGCGGAGATGGTGTCGATGACGACGTCGAAGGTGTCGCGCGCCTGGGCCATCCGCTCGGGGTCCGTGGACGCGATGAGGTCGTGCGCGCCGAGCTCGCGGGCGTCGTCGCGCTTGTCGTGGGTGCGGCTGATGACGGTCGTGGTGGCACCGAGCGCCACCGCCATCTTGACCGCGAGGTGGCCCAGGCCGCCCAGCCCGGCCACGGCGACGCGGCTGCCGGGGCCGACGCCCAGGGAGCGCAGGGGCTCCCAGACGGTGATGCCCGCGCAGAGCAGCGGGGCGGCCGCGGCGGCGTCGAGGCCGGCGGGGAGCGGGTAGGCGAAGGCGTCGCGCACGACGTACTCGCGGGAGTAGCCGCCCAGGGTGGTCGTCCCGTCCTGCCGGTCGGCGCCGGCGTAGGTCAGGGTCGGGAAGGAGTGGCAGAAGTTCTCCTGTCCGGCCTCGCACATGGCGCACTCGCCGCAGGAGTCGACGATGTTACCCACCGCGACCCGGTCGCCGACCGAGAAGGCGGTCACCTCGGGGCCGGTCCCGGTCACCACGCCGGTGAACTCGTGACCGGGCACCAGGGGTGTCGCCGCGTTCTGGTCGTGGGCGTCCAGGGCGTGCAGGTCGCTGTGGCACACGCCGCAGAAGTCGACCCGCACCGCGATGTCGTCCGGGCGCAGTTCGCGGCGGGCGAGCGGCACGCGCCGCAGCGTCGTCGGACCGGCCGCCTGCCATCCGGTGGTCATTCGCATACCCGACTCCTTAAACAGACTGTTCTGTCTGTCGAAGCGTAAGCGCGTCCACACCCCAAAGCAAACAAACTGTTCTGTTTGGTAGAGTGCGGTCATGCCGGAACTGCCCCAGACCTCGCGAGGCGCCGCGACCTACCAGCGCATACTGGACGCCGCCACCGAAGAGTTCGCCGAGCACGGCATCGCCGGGGCGCGCATCGAACGCATCGTGGCGGCGGCGCGCACCAACAAAGCGCAGCTCTACGCCTACTTCGGTGACAAGGAACGGCTCTTCGACGCGATCTTCCTCAGCTCGCTGGAGCGCATCACCGACGTCGTACCCATCGACGCCGACGATCTCGCGGACTGGGCCGTCCGGCTCTACGACGAATACCTGCGCCGCCCCGACCTCATCCGGCTGGCGACCTGGACACGTCTGGAGCGCCGGCCCGACGGGCACCTCGTGGAGACCCGCGCGGACTACCACGACCACAAGCTCACGGCCATCGCCGAGGCGCAGGCCGCCGGGCGGGTCCGCGCGGGCGAGCCGTTCGACATCATGGCCATGGTCATCGCCATGTCCATGGCCTGGTCACCGGTCAGCAACGTGTACGCGGCCACCAGCCAGGAACCCGATGACGTACACGACCGGCGCCGCGCCCTGCTCCGCGACTGCGTCCGGCGCGCCACCGCCGCCGACGCGGCCTCCTAGAGCCTGTCCGCAAAGTCTCGCCTGCCGCGCTGGGTCAGGCCCCAGGGGTCGCCGCCGCCTCCACCGGCAGGAGCGACACGCCGGGCATGACACCATCGAACCGTGCTCGATATCGGCTACTCCCTCTCCCGGCGTTTCCCGGACCCCCCGCAGACCGACTACCGCCGGGCGGACGTCCACGCCCTGCGCCACGATCTGTTCTCCGGCGACGTCTACCTCGCGGACACCAAGGAGGACCGCGAAGTATCCACAGGCTGGGGATGGGTGCCGGTGCTCGACTTCGCCTGGGCCCTGTGCGACATCGTCGAGCAGATCGACCAGGACCCCCGGGGCAACCGCTCGCACCGCCGCCAGTTCGCGGAGCTCGACTTCACCGAATCGTCCGACCGGATGCTCTTCGAGCGCCGCTTCGGCTGGGTCGACGTCGAGGCCGACTGGATGCCCGCCGAGGAAGCACCGCTCACCTTCAACCACGCCCTGCTGCGCCGCGAGGCCCGCGACTTCCTGCACGACCTGATCGCGGACCTCTCCGACATGCACGAGGGCCTCGCGGACAACCCGGTGGTCTGGGACCTCCAGGCCCGCTTCCCCCGCCTCTGATCCGGGGCCGGGGCCGGGGCCCGGTCCTCACGCCTCCACCCGCACCCCGATCTGCGCCGCGAACGCCGGAGCCAGCTCCATCAGCTGCGACGGGCTGATCACCGCACCCGCCAGCCGCTCCACCCCGCGCGCGATGTCCAGCTCAGCGACCGTCCGCAGATCCACCGACGCCATCCGCACCGCGCTGAAATCGGCCCGCTTCAGCACACAGTCCCGGAACTCCACCCGGTCCAGCTGCGCGCCCCCGAAATCCGGTTCGGAGAGCACGCAGCCCTCGAAGACCACGTCCTTCAGCCGGGCCTTCCGCAGATTCAGGTAGTCGATCTTCCCGCCCCGCACCAGCACCCGCTCCAGCACCGAGCCATGCATCTGCACCCCGCCCAGGCGCGCGTCCACGATCTCCACGTCACGCAGCGACGCCCCGGCGAGATCCGTGCCCACCCCCCGTACGCCCGTCAGCACCGAATCGAGGAAACGGGCCCTGACCAGCTCCGTACGGTCCAGCGCGCAGCCCTCCAGCGCGCAGTCCATGAACCGGGCGCCCGGACCCGACTCGTCCGCCAGATCCACGGAGTCGAAGCGCACCCCGTCGTAATCCCCGTCCGGCTCAAGCCCCCCGCCGCCGTACGGTTCGAGCGGGGGCAGCCGCACCTCCGGGCGTCGCGCCGCCGCGATCCCGTCCTTGCCGCCCCGGCCCCTGCCGCTCCCCTGACCACTACCGCTGCTGCGCACCATCCCCCCATCGTGACGCACCCCACTGACAACGCCCCGCCCGCCGATGTCACACCCGGACCCCCGCCACCCGTCATGTACGTGAAAGCACCTCCAGCGAAGGCGAAGGAGACGGGGACGACCATGCAGCGCATCCACATCATCGGCGGGGGTCTCGCCGGATTCACCGCAGCCATCACCGCGGCCGAGTCCGGCGCCCTGGTGACCGTCCACGAGGCCCACCACACCCTCGGCGGACGCGCCAGGACCGCGGAGGAGGGCCCGTACCGCACCAATGAGGGACCGCACGCCCTCTACCGTCGCGGCCCCCACTGGACCTGGCTCGACCGGCGCAACCTCCTCGGCCCCACCACCGCCGTCCCGCCCCTCGAAGCCGCCCGGCTCCGCTTCCGCCACCACTCCACCCTGCGCCGCACCCCGCCCCTCGCCCTCCTCCGGCTCAGCCGCCGCAGCGCCCAACGGGTCCCGGCCGACCTCGACTTCCGTACCTGGGCCACCGCGCAGGCCGGCGAGGAGGGCGCCCGCGTCGCCGCCCACTACGCCGCCGTCGCGCTCTTCCACCACGACCCCGGCAGCCTCTCCGCCGCGTTCGTCCAGGAACGGCTGCACCGGGCGGGCACCCTGCCGCCGGAAGCCCGCTATCCGATCGGCGGCTGGGCGCAGATCGTCGACCGGATGGCGTCCCGCGCCTGGAACCTCAGCGTCCGCATCGAGACGGCGACCCGTATCGACACCGCCGCCCTGGACGCCCTCGCCCGCACCGGCCCGGTCGTCGTCGCCACCTCCCTCGACGCCGCCCGCACCCTCCTCCGCGACCCCACCCTCACCTGGGCCTCCGGCCGCACCGCCCTTGTGGACCTCGCCCTGCGCACCCGGCGCGGCGACGCCTTCGCCGTGTCCGACCTCGACGCCCCCGGCTGGATCGAACGGTTCACCGCGCAGGACGACACCCTCGCCCCGGCCGGCGAACAGCTCCTCCAGGGGCAGTTCCCCATCGCCCCCGACGAGTCCCGGTCCGCCGGGGCCGCCCGCGCCGAAGAACTCCTCGACCTGGGGTACCCGGGCTGGCGCGAGCGCACCGTGTGGCGGCGCGACGCCCTCGCCACCGGCCGCACCGGAGCCGTCGACCACCCCGGCACGACCTGGCGCGACCGCCCGGCCATCGACCGGGGCAACGGCATCTACCTCGCGGGCGACCAGGTCGCCGCGCCCGGCCTGCTCAGCGAGGTCTCCTTCAACAGCGGCATCGAGGCGGCCCTCCTCGCCCTCCGGGCCACCGAGCACCGCACCACCACCGCTACCTCCACCCCCGCCGTCACCTCCCGGACACCGCTTGACCTCAAGCGCGCTTGAGGTCAAAGAGTGGGCCCACCGGCAACTACAGCTACACCGACACACCTGGGGAGCCCACCATGTACGCCGTCCGCCTCCACGCCTTCGGCCCCGCGGAGAACCTCGTCCACGAGCGCGTCGAGGACCCCGTCCCCGCGCCCGGCCAGGTCCGGATCGCCGTCCGCGCCGCCGGCGTACACCTGCTCGACACCGCGCTGCGCCAGGGCATGACCGGCCCCTACCCCGCCCCCACCCCGCTGCCCACCGTCCCCGGCCGCGAAATCGCCGGCACCGTCGAATCGCTCGGCGAGGGCACAGACCCGGACTGGCTCGGCCAACACGTCGTCGCCCACATCGGCAACGTCCCCGGCGGTTACGCCGAACTCACCGTCACCGAGGCCGACAAGCTCCACCCCGTGCCCGACGGCCTCGACGACGCCGAGGCCGTCGCCATGATCGGCACCGGCCGCACCACCCTCGGCATCCTCGGATTCACCCCGCTGGGCCCGGAGTCGATCGCCCTGGTCACCGCCGCGGCCGGTGGCATCGGCACCCTGCTCGTCCAGTACGCCAAGAACGCCGGGGCCACCGTCATCGGCCTCGCCGGAGGACCCGCCAAGACCGGCCTCGTCCGCGCCAACGGCGCCGACCTCGCCGTCGACTACACCCTCCCCGACTGGCCCCGCCAGGTCCGTACCCACCTCGACGCCCTCGGCCGCCGCGCCACCGTCGTCTACGACTCCGTCGGCGGTACCACCGCGCGCGCCGCCGTCGACCTCCTCGGCAAGGGCGGACAGCACATCGTCTACGGCTGGTCCGGCCAGGGACTCCACGACGGCCGGCCGCTCACCTTCACCGAGGACGAGCTCGCCGCCCGCGCCATCACCTCGCAGAACGTCCTCGGCCCCGCCATGATCCAGCGCGGCGGCGGCCTGCGCGCCCTGGAGACGCGCGCCCTGGCCGAGGCCGCGGCCGGCCGCCTGCGCCCCGCCGTCCAGCGCTACCCGCTCGCCGAGGCGGCCGCCGCCCACCGTGCCCTGGAAACGCGCGGGACCACCGGCAAGGTCGTCCTCGTCCCCTGATCCCCCGACCCCCGGAGGTCAGCCCCCGAGCTGGGCGAGCGCCCCGTCCGTCAGCCGGTACACCGTCCACTCGTCCTGCGGCCGTGCGCCCAGCGACTCGTAGAACGCGATGGACGGAGCGTTCCAGTTCAGCACCGACCACTCCAGCCGCTCGTAGCCGCGCTCCACGCAGATCCGCGCCAGCTCAGCCAGCAACGCCTTGCCGTGTCCGCCGCCCCGCCGCTCCGGGCGCACGTACAGGTCCTCCAGGTAGATCCCGTGCACCCCGCGCCAGGTGGAGAAGTTCAGGAACCACAGGGCGAAGCCGACCACCTCACCGTCCTCGCCGTCCTCCGCGATGTGCGCGAACGCCGCGGGCCGCTCGCCGAACAGCGCCTCGCGCAACTGCTCCTCCGTGGCGTTCGCCTCGTGCAGCGCCTTCTCGTAGTCGGCCAGCTCACGGACCATCGCGTGCAGGGCGGATACATCGGCGGGGGTAGCGGTACGAATCATGGGGGCAGCGTAAGCAGTACCGCGCCGCCCGCCGCTACCGGCCCAGCAGCCGCCGCGCGATCTCGGCCTGCTCCGGTGCCAGCCGCCGCGCGCCGTCCTCCGCGCCCCAGCACGCGTTCTGGAGCACCCGCCCCAGCGTCCACGCACGGGCCCGCCCGCGGTCGAGGCCCAGCGTCGACGTCAGCAGATCGAACCGCCACCGCACCGTGTCCGCGTCGAACCGGTCGGCCAGCGCCGGCAGCAGCTCGAACCCCGGATCACCGGCCAACGGCTTCGGATCGATCGCCACCCACCGCGCCGCCTGCCCCGCCGGTCCGCCCCGCGCGGCCAGCACGTTGCCGAAGTGCAGGTCCCAGTGCAGCAACCGGTCCCCCTGCTCCCCCACCACCTCCCGGACAGCCGCCGCGCAGTCCGCCAGCAGCCGCCGCTCCTCCTCGTCCGCCAGCAGCCCCACCGCCCCCGGCGCCGCCGCCAGCGCCCGCGCCGCCACCTCACCCAGTCCCCGCAGACCGCTCCCCGGCGAATCCACCGGAGCCCGTACCGGAGCCACCGGCTCCACCGTCCCCACCGGAGCCCGCACCGCCGTCAGCACCGCCAGCAGATCGGCGACGACCCGCACCGCGTCGCGCACATCAGGGACGCCGGACAGCGGGCGGAGCCCGTCCAGCCGCTCCAGCAGCATCGTCCCCGTCGCCGGGTCGTGGTCCAGCAGCTCCACCGCAGCCCCCGACGCCGCACCCGCCGACGCCGCACCCCACACCCGCAGCGCGAGCGGCTCCCCCACCGTCTCCGCGTCCACCGCCTGCAACTTCAGCGCGGCCGGACGCCCGTCCGCCACCCGCACCACCGGCAGCACCAGCGCGCACACCCCGTACAACGCCTCGCCGTCCCGGCGCAGCCCCCACCGCTCCAGGAACTCCGCCGCCATCCCCGGCAGCGCGGCGAGGAACGCCCGCCCGGCCGCACCGTTGTACTTGGACTGAGTGGCGATCAGCGCATCCGGAATGTCAATCACGCCCACGATCGTAGGAGCGTGCGTCAATCGGCTATGACCCCGAGCCACCCGGCCCCGCCCACGCGGCCCCGCCCCGCACCCGTCACGTGGCTCCGCGGCGCCGGCTCATGGATCCGCAGCGCCCCCGGCACCTACGTCTGGCTGCTGGCCCTCTTCGTCACCACCGTCATCGTCCACCAGATGTCACCGGACTTCGAGGAGGACTTCCTCCGCCAGCGGTCCACCAACATCCATGAGCTCTCCCAGAACCCCGTGCGCGTCCTGATCAGCAGCGCGTTCTGGATCGACGGCGGCGCATGGCTCCCCTACGCCGTGCTCTACACCGTCTTCCACGCCCCCGCCGAGCGCCGCCTGGGCACGCTGCGCTGGCTCACCGTCGTCGCCGCCGCCCACATCCTCGCCACCCTCGTCAGCGAAGGCGTCCTGGCCTGGGCCATCCGGCACGGCCACGCGCCCGAGGCCGCCGAGAACACCCTGGACGTCGGGGTCAGTTACGCGCTCGCGGGCGTCGTCACCGTCCTCACCTACTACGTCCCGCGCCCCTGGCGGTACGTGTACCTCTTCGCCGTACTCGTCATCTACGGCGTCCCGCTCATCACCGGCGCCACCTTCACCGACGTCGGCCACTTCACCGCGGCGCTCATCGGCCTCGCCTGCTATCCGCTGACCCGCCGCCACCACGAGACGAAACGGTCCCCCGCCCAGTAACGTCCAGCCACGCAGAACACCGCACCGCACTCCACTCCACACTCCACAGCCGGCCACACCACCGGCGCCAGTCACACGGACAGCAGGGGCAACATGAGCACCGTCAGTACAGCCAACGGCGGCATATCCTTCTGGTACGCGGACCAGGGCACCCCCCTCCCCCGCGAACCCCTGCCCGGCGACGCCACCGCCGACATCTGCATCATCGGCGGCGGATACACCGGCCTCTGGACGGCGTACTACCTCAAGAAGGCCGTCCCCTTCCTCAACATCACCGTCCTGGAAGCCAAGTTCTGCGGCTACGGCGCCTCCGGCCGCAACGGCGGCTGGCTCTACAACGGCGTCGCAGGCCGCGACCGCTACGCGAAGCTGCACGGCCACGAAGCGGCCGTCCGGCTCCAGAAGTCGATGAACGACACCGTCGCCGAGGTCATCCGCGTCGCCGACGAGGAGAAGATCGACGCGGACATCCACCGGGGCGGCGTCCTCGAAGTGGCCTGCACCCCGGCCCAGCTCGCCCGCATGAAGGACTTCCACTCCGTGGAGATCGCCTTCGGCGAGACCGACCGCACCCTGCACGGCGCCCGCGAGACCGCGGAGCGCGTCCGGGTCACCGGAGCGATCGGCTCCACCTGGACCCCGCACGGCGCCCGCCTGCACCCCGCCAAACTCGTCAAGGGCCTCGCGGACACCGTGGAGGCCCTCGGCGTCACGATCCACGAGGCGACCCCCGTCACCGAGATCAAGCCCAAACACGCCGTCACCCCCTACGGCACGGTCCGCGCCCCGTACATCCTGCGCTGCACCGAGGGCTTCACGGCGGGCATCAAGGGTGAGAAGCGCACCTGGCTCCCGATGAACTCCTCCATGATCGTCACCGAGCCGCTGCCCGAATCCCTCTGGGAGACCATCGGCTGGAACGGCCGCGAAACCCTCGGCGACATGGCCCACGCCTACATGTACGCCCAGCGCACCGCCGACGACCGCATCGCGCTCGGCGGCCGGGGCATCCCGTACCGCTACGGCTCGGCCACCGACAACGACGGCCGTACCCAGCCCGCCACCGTCGAGGCCCTGCGCGACCTGCTCGTCCGCCTCTTCCCCACCACCGCGGGCACCCGCATCGCGCACGCCTGGTCCGGGGTACTCGGCGTCCCGCGCGACTGGTGCGCCACCGTCACCCTGGACCGCTCCACAGGGCTGGGCTGGGCGGGCGGTTACGTCGGTTCCGGCGTCGCCACCACCAACCTCGCCGCCCGCACCCTGCGCGACCTGATCCAGCAGGACTCGGGCCAGGGCGGCCCCACCGAACTGACCGCCCTGCCCTGGGCCAACCACAAGGTCCGCCGCTGGGAACCGGAGCCGCTGCGCTGGCTCGGCGTCCAGAGCATGTACGCCGCCTACCGCGCCGCCGACCGCCGCGAACTCACCTCGCCCCGAGCCGGGACCGACCGGATCGCGAAGATCGCGGACCGGCTGTCGGGACGGGGCTGAACGCACCGGGACCGGTTCGGCCCCCGAACGCCCGACGGCCCGGAGGGGCAGCCGAACTGCCTCTCCGGGCAGACCATGACGTGGGCCCTCCGGCCGGAGCAGGCGACGCCCTAGCGTGGTACTGCACTGGTCCCGGTTCAGGGGCAACCGGTCTCGGCTGAGGGGCGTCCCATGAAATCCCATGACAGGAAGCGTCCCGTCGCGTCGGCCGACCAGGAGAAGACCGTACGCACGACCGCGCCCACCGGGTTGATGGGAGTGCAGGCCAGCAGCGGCAACCAGGTGGTGCTGGAGATGATGCGCCGCGGGCACGAGGGCGAGGGGCACCGGCACGGGGAGGCCGTGCGGCGCTCCGCCGACGCGGCCACCACGGTCCAGCGCGCGGGACCCACCGAGCAGGAGGGCGCCGAGGCCGCCGCACCGGCGCAGGAGGCGGACCCGGAGGGCAAGGAGATCATCGCCCGGCTCAGCCAGTCGATCGAGCAGCACACGACCCAGGAGACCTCCAAGGCGAACATCTTCGCGCCCGGCACCTGGTGGCCCGAGCAGTGGATGGTCGAGGGGCCCGCCCGGCTGCGGAAGACCCTGGAACGGCGGGTGATGCGGGGTCAGGCGTTCACCGAAGAGGAGCTGGATGACATCAGAGAGCTGTCCGCGAAAAATAGGAAGTGGCTGAAGGACGTAGGCATCGGCCCCTACGAGGAGGCCGAGGACTACGCGAAGGGGCCGTTCGACAACTGGTTGAAAATGGCCCCCGGCAAGCGCGTACTCACCGCGACGCTGGCCATCGGGAAGCGTCCCGACATCATGTCGGGTCCGTCCGTCCGCGCACCGACGGACCCGGCCTACACGCTCGGCCGGTTCATGCTCACCCAGACGCTCCGCACCGATTCGGAGGAGCAGGAGAAGCAGGGTAAGCAGGAGAACCCGGACAATCGGAAGACGCGGGAGAGCCTGGAAACGGAGCGCAACCAGCAGATCCGCGACACCGCCGTCGACACGCTCCACCCGGAGGGCATAGCCCGCGAGCGCATGTACGACGGCCCCGTCCCGGCGGAGGGCACCCCGGTGGGCAAGGACGGGAAGAAGGCGCCCGACTACGTCGAGAAGGACGCCCAGGGCCGCGAAATGCTCACCAAGATCCTGCTCATTCTGCGCCACGGGCTTCAGCTCTACACCCCGGAGAAGAACCGGCACGTGGCGGACCACGAACAGGACGTCATCCGTGCGCTGTCCCACGGCGGCCGCGTCAACGTACGGATCCCCGCGCTGAGCGCGAAGGACGATCCCGCCTACTGGCTGCCGCACTTCCTGGGCGCGACCCAGGACGCCACCGAAGGGGAGACCGCGGAGCACGTCTCCGAGCGGGGCTTCGCCACCCACCGCACCGACATCGGCCCCAACAAGGGTGAGAAGCAGGGAAAGTTCAAGGAGAAGGGCGGCGTCATGGCGTCCCTCACCAACAAACTCGCCGTCGGTGCCGCCCGGCCGAAGCTGTGGGGCCAGGACATCTCCGGCGGCGGGATCGGCTCCAAGGACTGGAACGGCGCGATGGTCCTGCCGAACGGCTCGTACGGCCACGTCCTGCTCGTCTACCACCGCCCGACCATGGAGAAGGACGGGTCCCTCCAGATCGGCGTCGAGACCATCGCGCCGCACGCCGCGAGCCCCGTCGGCTACGAACACGACTTCCGCTCCACCGAGGCCACCTCGAACCCCGAGTCCATCCTGCACGGCCACAAGCAGGACAAGATCGGCTCCGGCGGCCTCGGCAAGAACGAACGCTACGTGGACCTGCGGAAGATGAGTAAGGGTTCGAGCGGCGGCTGGCAGGGCTACCTGGAAGACATCAAGCAGCAGTGGGACCGGGACCTCGCCGCGACGGACGGCAACCCGGAGGAGCGCCGCGCGCTCTACCAGGAGCTGGTAGGCAAGCGCCCCTCGGCATAAGAGTGCTGGGCGGCCCCGTCCCCCGACGGGACTGCGCACCCCGCGACACAGCACACTGATTCAGAAGGGACTGAAGGGACTGCCGCGCACTGATCCACAAGCGCCTACGGGATCCTTGAGTCCCCCCTCACTCCCTCCCCCTCAGTCACGACCCCTCAGTCGCCCCCGCCACCGTCACCGCCACCGCTGTCACCACCGCCACCGTCGCCGCCTCCGTCCCCGCCGTCGCCGCCGTCCGCGCCCCAGCCGTCCCCGCCGCCGGGCTCGTTGTCGTCGCCGCCGTTGCCGAGGTTGCTGAACCAGGGGCGGTCCCAGGACCCGTCGGTGGCGACCGGCTCGCCCCCGCGCCCCGCCTGCCGCTCCGACCGGAACCGCGCGGTCCCGGTCGTGTCGCCTATCCCGAACGCGGCGGCGAAGAGATGCGCCATCACCGCGTCGAGCGGGTCCGCGCTCTCGTGGCGCACGGGGGCCAGCGGCCGCAGGACCGTGTCCGCCGTGCGGGCGGGCCGGCGCGGGGGACGCGCCAGCAGGGCGACACGCTGATCACCGCGCAGCAGCCACGAGCTCGTCGCGTTCTCGCGGCGCAGCACCCAGTGCGCCCCCGGAATCCGCACCTCGACCACGCTCTTGGACTTGCGCAGCTTCTTCTTGAGTACGAGCTCCGCCACGGCGTCGCCGACCGTCAGGCTCAGGCCCTTGGACGGATCGGGGGCCTCGCCCTGGAAGCCGCGGGGCGCACGGATGCGGGCGGCGGGAGCGTGCGGCCCCCACACGTCGACGCGCACCAGCCGCCGGTCCACGGCGACGGCGATCGGCCCGGCGGGCCCGTCCGCGAACCTCCGCGCTATCCACAGCGGTACGCCCTCGGCCCCGGCCCGCGCGGACAGCGCGGCGACCTGCTCGGGCCCGCCGCACAGCCGTACCGCCAACTCGCCCAGCGCACGGGCGAACTCGGCCGCCCGACGCACCTTCACCGGGACCGTGGTGCCGGTGACGCGGGTCAGCGGGACGACGCCGGGGCCCTCCGGGATCCGGTCGAGCGCGCGCTCGACCCCACCGCCGCCCAGCCAGCACCCACGCCCGTACGCCTCCGCCATGGCACCGAGGTTCAGCTCACCCATCGGCGTGGTCCGGCCACCTCTGCGCAGCCCCTCCCCGGTCAACTCCACGGTCTGCGCGAGCGGATTCCAGTTCCGCTCGCCATAGAGCACCTGGCTCACGACACCCCCCATGTACGTACGTGTCTCGTCTGCGTAGGCCATCTCGGCCCACGACACACTCACACACCCGGTCGAGCCCCCCGGGGGCGGGGCGTGGGGCGCGCCGGTCAGGGCCGCTCGGAACCTGGCTCTTCGGGCTGTCGGCCGGATGGGTGAGCGGTGCCGGAGGTCCGGTAGGTGTCCCAGTCGGCTCGCCCTCCGGCGCCCAGGACCTGGGCGGGGGACGACAGGTCTCCGTCGAGGTGGGTCCTCAGCTCGCGGCGGGTGGCCCGTGCGACCAGCGCGGGGAACAGCGGGCGCAGGGGCTGGCACCAGCGCAGCCAGGGCGGTGCGTAGATGTGCGCGGCGCGCTGGGTGATGCCTCGGGTGAGCCACTGGGCGACCTGCTCGGGGGTGTGGACGCGGCGGGCCGGGCGAGGCTGATTGCGGCGCAGCGCTTCGAGGACCGGGTGGTCGTCGATGCCGGTGAGCATGTCGGTGCCGGTCCAGTGGAGGTAGGCGATGCCGACCTGGACGCCATCGGGTCCGAGTTCGCCGCGCAGTGCGAGGGCGAAGGACTCCGCCCCGGCTTTGGACGCGCAGTAGGCGCTCATCATGGGCGCGGCGCCGAACGCGGCGGTGGACGCGATCTGGAGGAAGTATCCGCGGGTGGCGGTGAGCTGAGGCAGAAAGGCACGGGCGGTGTTGGCGGAGCCGGTGAGGTTGACGTCGACGACCCGTTGCCACAACTCGGCGGCGGTGCTGTTGAACGGGCCGCTCACCGCGATGCCCGCGTTCGCCACGACCACGGAGGAAGGCCCGAAGACCGCTTCCACCCGGCGCGCTGCCTCGGCGAGCGCTGCGCGGTCGGTGATGTCGCACTCGACGCAGATACTCGGGCCCGGGAGGGACCCGGCGACCTCCTCCAGGGTCGCCCGTTCCCGGCCCAGCAGCGCGACCCGCATCCCGGCCTCGGAGAGGGTTCGGACGAGCGCCTCACCGACGCCGCGAGCAGCGCCGGTGACCACCGCGACCCGTCCGTACAGCGGACCTGTCGGGGCCGGCTGATCCGAGCGGGCGCCTGGGCTGTCATGCATCGTCTCTCCCCGCAGGCTGATCGCGTCGCTGTCGCCACGGTGATCCCCGTACCACCGTCAGGCCACGAACAGGTCACCGCAACCGGGCCGAGAGCGCACCTACCGTCAGGAGACGGCGGCCGGATCGCGGCGCAGCCGGGACAGCTCCTTGTTCATCTCGGACAGGAACCGGACGACCACGCTCAACTCGTCCTGACCGAACCGGCCGCAGACCGTGGCGGTGCCCGTCGCCAGAGGTTCGAAGTACTCCCGGGCGATGCCCCGGCCGACCTCGGTGTAGTGAAGGTGGACGACCCGGCGGTCATCGACCGCCCGGGTGCGCTGGATGTGCCCCATCCTCTCCAGGCGGTCCAGGCAGGCGGTCACCGCACCCGAAGTGAGATTGAGCTCTCGGCGGAGCCGGCTCGGCGTCATCGGTTCATCCGCCGAGTCGGCCCCCGCGTCCAGGACCGCGATCAGGGCCTGCACGTCCGTCAGGTGCAGACCCTGCGTGTGCGCGAACTCCTGCGCGATGCGATTGAACTCGCCGTTCAGCCCCCGGAGCAGGACTGCGAAGGACCGCAACCCCGTGGGGTCATCTTCAGGAAGCGGCAGGGAAGGTGCATCCGAAACGGGCATGCCTCCAGTATAGGTTTACTCAATGATTGAGATACTTTACGGTTGATTTACTTCGTCTATCGCTGGGACCATTCATGAAATCCGCGCCTCGCTGGGCCCGATGGCTCGTTCCCGTCGCACTGCTGCTGGTGTGGCTGGGGGTGGGCGGAACCCTGGGGCCGTACGCCGGGAAGCTCGGCGAGGTCGCGACCAACGATCAGGCCGCCTTCCTCCCACAGAGTGCCGAGTCCACGAAGGCGCTCAAGGAGCAGAAGGCGTTCGACCGGTCGGAAACACTGCCCGCGATCGTCGTCTGGACGGCTGATGAGGGCCGCGCGACCCCGGAGCAGCGGCAGGCCGCCACCGAAGCGATCGGCTCCCTGGCCGGAAACCCGGGTGTCGTAGGCCGGCCTTCTCCCGCCCTCACCTCCGAGGACGGCGAGGCGATGCAGGCCGTGGTCCAGCTGGCACCGGACCTGGGTGACGAACTGCCCGACGTTCTCGGCCGGGTGAGGGACGCGGCGGACAAGGTGCCTGGCACATCGGCCCAGCTCGCCGGCCCGGCGGCGAGCCAGGCCGATCTGTCGGACGCCTTCGCCGGAATCGACGGACTGCTGCTGGGAGTGGCGCTGGGCGCGGTCCTGCTGATCCTGCTCCTGGTCTACCGGAGCGTCCTGCTGCCCCTCGTCATCATCGTCGGAGCGGTCTTCGCGCTCGGGCTGGCGTGCGCTGTCGTCTACGCGCTGGCGGACCACGATGTGGTCCGGGTGGACGGCCAGGTACAGGGGATCCTGTCCATCCTCGTGATCGGCGCGGCCACCGACTACGCCCTGCTGCTGGCCGCGCGATTCCGCGAGGAACTGGCCGTGAGCGGAGACCGGGCCGTCGCCGCGGCAGCCGCGGTGCGCCGTTCATTCGCGGCGATCACGGCGAGTGCCGCAACGGTGGCCATGGGACTGCTCGCCCTGCTCGCCAGCGACCTGACCAACAACCGGGCCCTGGGCCCGGTCGGCGCGATCGGGATCGTGTGCGCCGTCCTCACCACACTGACCTTCCTGCCGGCCGTACTCGCCCTGCTGGGCCGAGCCGCGTACTGGCCCTCGCGTCCCAAGGCCTCGGACGCCACTGTGGAGGGACACGGCGTATGGCGCCGTATCGCGGCGATGGTCGACAGGCGCCCGCGGAGGACCTGGGTGGTGACCGCGCTCGTCCTGGCCGCCTGCGCCGCGTTCGCTCCCTCCCTGTCCAGCAAGGGAGTGCCCCTCGACGAGATCTTCGTGAACGATGCGCCGTCCGTGACAGCCCAGGAGACCCTGGCACAGCACTTCCCCGGCGGGTCCGGCAACCCCACCGTGATCATCGCGAACGAGGGCCGGACCGCTCAGGTGACCGCCGCCGTCAAGGCGACCGAAGGGGTCGATTCGGCCGCCGCCGCCGGTCCTTCCGGCCGCCCCGGAGCCGGCGAGCCGCAGGTGGTCGGCGGACGGGTCCGTATCGACGCCACCCTGAGTGCTCCGGCGGACAGCGACGCCGCCAAGGACACGATCGAAAGGCTTCGCGAGAACGTCCACGCCGAACCGGGCGCGGACGCGGTCGTGGGCGGTTACACCGCGCAGCAGTACGACACCCAGCAGACCGCTGCCCGGGACCGGACCGTGATCGTCCCCATCGTGCTCGCCATCATTCTGCTGATCCTCGTCCTGCTGTTGCGCGCGCTGCTCGTCCCCGTACTGCTGGTCGCCACCGTCGGCCTCAACTTCGCCGCGACGCTGGGGGTCTCCTCGCTCGTCTTCGAGCACCTGCTGGGGTTCAGCGGAACGGACGCGTCGGTACCGCTCTACGGCTTCGTCTTCCTGGTCGCCCTCGGCGTCGACTACAACATCTTCCTCATGTCGCGGGTGCGGGAAGAGGCGCTGCGCCACGGCTCACGGCAGGGCGTACTCCGAGGGCTGACCACGACCGGCGGGGTCATCACCTCCGCGGGCGTGGTCCTTGCCGCGACGTTCGCCGCGCTCATGGTCATTCCGCTCGCGTTCCTGGTGCAGATCGCGTTCATCGTGGCCTTCGGCGTACTGCTGGACACCCTGGTGGTCCGCTCGCTGCTGGTGCCCGCCCTTGTCATCGACATCGGCCCCCGGGCGTGGTGGCCCGGTGCCCTGGCACGCGAGGGAGGCGACGGGAACACCGGCGGTACCGAGCGGGAACACCCGGCCCCCAGCGAACCGGCGGCGCCGACGAACGGCGAATCCGCATCGCGCGGTACATGCTCCGGAACGTCCTAGCCGCAGGCCGGCAAGGACGCCACCGAGATCCCCGCGTGACGTCCGGGACAGCAGAAACCCCAGGTCACGGGTTACGTGACCTGGGGTTTTCACCGAGCCCCCTATCGGATTCGAACCGATGACCTACGCATTACAAGTGCGTTGCTCTGGCCAGCTGAGCTAAGGAGGCGTGCCGGAGCAGTGTAACCAACCCCGCACCGCGTCCGCGCCGGAATTTCGTCCCCTTCGAACTACTGACAGATTCGAAATGGCCAGGTAGCGTCGCTGAAGGTTCACTCAAGTGGACCAGACCACTCCCTTACAACGGATCGTCCGGCACGTTCCTGCCGGTGGAGGAGAAGATTCAGCATGGCCAGTGTCACGTTCGACAAGGCGTCCCGCGTATACCCCGGCTCCACGAAGCCCGCGGTTGACCAGCTTGAGATCGACATCGCGGACGGCGAGTTCCTCGTCCTCGTCGGTCCCTCCGGTTGTGGCAAGTCGACCTCCCTGCGCATGCTCGCGGGTCTTGAGGACGTCAACGGCGGCGCGATCCGCATCGGTGACCGCGACGTGACGCACCTGCCGCCGAAGGACCGGGACATCGCGATGGTGTTCCAGAACTACGCGCTCTACCCGCACATGTCCGTCGCGGACAACATGGGCTTCGCGCTGAAGATCGCCGGTATCAACAAGACCGAGATCCGGGCGAAGGTCGAAGAGGCCGCCAAGATGCTGGACCTCACCGACTACCTGGACCGCAAGCCGAAGGCGCTCTCCGGTGGTCAGCGTCAGCGTGTCGCGATGGGCCGTGCCATCGTCCGTGAGCCGCAGGTCTTCCTCATGGACGAGCCGCTGTCGAACCTCGACGCCAAGCTCCGTGTCTCCACCCGTACGCAGATCGCCTCGCTCCAGCGCCGTCTGGGCATCACGACCGTGTACGTCACCCACGACCAGGTCGAGGCCCTCACCATGGGTGACCGTGTCGCGGTCCTCAAGGACGGTCTGCTCCAGCAGGTCGACTCGCCGCGCAACATGTACGACAAGCCGGCGAACCTCTTCGTGGCCGGCTTCATCGGCTCGCCCGCGATGAACCTGGTCGAGGTCCCGATCACCGACGGTGGCGTGAAGTTCGGCAACAGCGTCGTCCCGGTCTCCCGCGAGGCGCTCACCGCCGCCGCGGACCGCGGTGACACCACCGTGACGGTCGGTATCCGCCCCGAGCACTTCGACATCGTCGAGCACGGCGGCGCCGCCGCGAAGTCCCTCACCAAGGACTCCGCCGACGCCCCGGCCGGCCTGGCCGTCTCGGTCAACGTCGTCGAGGAGCTCGGCGCCGACGGGTTCGTCTACGGTGCCGCCGAGGTCGGCGGCGAGCACAAGGACCTGGTTGTCCGTGTCGGCGGCCGCGCCGTCCCGGAGAAGGGCACCAAGCTGCACGTCGTGCCGCGCCCGGACGAGCTGCACGTCTTCGCGACCTCGACCGGTGAGCGCCTCATCGGCTGATTCCGCACCGCCCGCCGTACGACGTCGGCCCCGCACGGACTCCGTGCGGGGCCGACGCGCGTTTCGGGAGTTTGGGCCGGCCGCCTCAAATTCCCCGGCACAACGGTCATTTCGCTCGGGTTCGTCAACACGGGATTCGAAAAGCACTCTCGAACCATCCCTCGCGAGAGTGACGTAATGTCGCCAATTCATCACTGCCCGCTACGCTCACTGCGTGACCCACACCGCGCGCCGCATCGGCCGAACTCTCGCTCTCGTACTGCCTGTCGTCATGGTCCTGTCCGGGACCCTCGCGGTCACCGCCGTGCCGTGGGCATCTCACAACTCCGACTCCCAGATGCTCACCGCCTCGGCGCAGACCGTCTCCAAGCGCGCCAAGCCGCGCAGCACCCAGGACATCCTGCGCGACAAGCTCCTCCTGGAACTCCAGGAGAAGGACCCCGCCGTCGCGCTGACAGATCTCCAGCGTGCCGTCGAGGGGCGCCCGTCGCTCGCGAAGCACTGCATGTCGATCGCGAAGGCGCTGGGCAGGGCAGCGGTCGAGCAGTACGGCCCGACGCGGGCGCACCGCTTCTCGCGTCCCGTCTGCGACACGTCCTTCGCCTCGGGTGTCGCGCAGTTCAGCTGACCGGTCCCGTCCGGGCACCGCATATCGTGCCTGGCATGCATACGTTTCCGACGCAGGCCGTGATCCTGGCGGGTGGCCAGGGGTCACGGCTGCGCCCGTATACCGATGACCGCCCCAAGCCGATGGTCGAGATCCCTGGTACCGGGACTCCGATCATCGGCCATCAGCTTTCCTGGCTGGCCGCGGAGGGCGTGACCGATGCCGTGGTGTCCTGCGGACACCTGGCAGAGGTGCTGCAGGAGTGGCTGGACGCGGCGGTGCTGCCGCTGCGCGTCACGACGGTCGTGGAGCACGAACCGCTGGGGCGCGGCGGCGGGCTGAAGTACGCGGCGGCCCGGCTGCCCGATCCGGAGCAGCCCTGGTACGCGACCAACGGCGACATCTGGACGCGCTTCTCGCTGCGCGAGATGGCCGCGTTCCACGCGGAGCGCGATGCGACCGCGACGCTGGCGCTGGCCCGCCCCCGGATTCCGTGGGGTGCGGTGGAGACGGACGCGTTCGGGCACATCACCGACTTCATCGAGTCGCCGCCCTCGCCGTATCTGATCAACGCGGGGGTGTACGTGTTCTCCCCCGCGTTCACAGGGATGCTCCCGGACCGTGGTGATCATGAGCGGACGACGTTTCCCCGGCTCGCCCGGGAGCGCCGGCTGGCCGGCTATCCGCTGCCGCACGGGGCGTACTGGCGGGCCATCGACACCGCCAAGGACCTCACGGAGGCCGCCAAGGAGCTGGACGGGCAGTCGTAGCACCGCGCTCGACCGGGACATAAGGAAAAGCGAGGGGCGGGCGCCGGAATCGATCCGGTGCCCGCCCCTCGCTTTTCCGCTCAGCCGAGGAGGCCGCCGAGGGGGTTCTTGCCTCCCTCGCCTCCGCCCGCGGAGGCGTCCGGGGCGCCGTCCGTGCCGGGGGCCTGGTCCGGGCCGCCCGCGCTGGTGCCGCCGGCGCCGCCGGTCGGGCCGGCCGAGCTGGGGCCGGCGCTGGTGCTCGGGGGCTGCTGGGGGGTGGTCTGCTGCGGGGGCTGCTGGCCGGTGCCCTGGGTCTGGCTGGGCCGGCCCGTGCCCGCCGTTGCCTGGCCCGACTCCCTGACCGTGCCCGTGGCGGGCGCGGAGGTCTTCGCGGACGGCGTCCGGGGGGCGGTGCTCCGGGTCGGGGTGGGCTGGCTGCCCGTCGGGGTGTGCGAGGCCTTGGCGCCGCTGCGGGACTCCTCGGGGAGCGGGGAGCCGGGGAGCTGGTTGGTCGGGACGCCGTTGGGCCCGGGAACGGTGACGACCCCGGACGAGCGGACCGCCCCGCCCAGGATGGAGCCGATGAGCAGCGTGAGGCCGACGACCACCGTGGCGACGGCCGCGCCCCGGCGCAGTACGCGGCGGCGGAGGTCCCAGATCTCGGAGCGGGGGCCGAGCCTGCGCCAGGCTTCCCCGGCCAGGCGTCCGTCGACGGAGTAAACGGGGGCACCCGCGATGATCAGCGGGCTCCAGGCGGCGAGGTAGATGATGTCCGGCGCGTCGTAGACGGGGACGGTGCGCCAGCTGACGGTGACCAGGAGGGCGGCGGAGAGCAGGGCGCCGACCGAGGCGGCGACGCGCTGCCAGAGGCCGAGGACGGTGAGGACTCCGACGACGACCTGGAGGAAGGCGATGCTGAGTCCGGCACCGACCGGGTGGGAGAGCGCGAATTCGCGCAGCGGCTCCGCGAGGGCCCAGGGGTGCAGCGAGGTCAGCCACTTGACCATGGAGCCGCGGTCGCCGCCGTCGAAGTAGACGGGATCGCAGAGTTTGCCCATGCCGGCGTAGATCGAGATGAAGCCGAGGAAGACCCGCATGGGCAGCAGGACCACGCCGAGGTTCATCCGGCGGCCGGGGTAGTACGCGTGCCGGACGGAGTCGCCGCTCCGCTCGCGGTCACGGTCGCCGGTGACGTCGTCGAGCTCTTCGGCGTCGTCGAAGCCCTCGCCGTGCCGGCCCCGGGCGGGTCCGTCCGGGCCGTACACGTCGGTCCGGTAGTCGTCGGTGCGGTAGTCGTCCGCGGCGTACTGCCCCGAGCCGGTCTCGACCGGGTCGTACGCGCCGACGGCCTGCCGCATCGGCGGCAGCAGCGGCCCGCCGGTCCGGGGGCCGCCGATCAGCGGGGTCGGCTGGGTCTCTTCGAGGCGCGGGATGACCTGGGTACCGGCTGGTTCGTACGAGGCGTACGGCTCGTAGGGGTCGTAAGCGGTGTCGGGGCGGCCCGTGACGCCCGGCCGGGCCGCGGTGGAGTTGCGTACGGCCTGGAGCAGTCCGGTGGCGCCGGGGTCGCCGGGGGCGGACCTGCCGCTCCACACGACGGGGGCGCGCCGGCCGCGCCCCGCTCCGGAGCCGCTCATGGCGGGGATCCTGGGCGCGGCGGCGGGGGTCACACCGCGCAGCCGTGCGCGCTGGCCGGGCGCGAGCTGTACCCGGAAGCTGGCGTGGTTGACGATGACCTGCGCAGGGTCGCAGTCCACCTTGGTCATGCTCAGGGCGGGTTGCTCGTCGAACCGAGGCGTTCTGGTGTCCACACTCATCTAACCGAGTGATGTGTGTTTAGGACACTGCCTTGACAGGGGCGAAGTGTCCGAGGCCCGTCAACCCGGTGGTGGCGGGGTGCGACGGGGCGTACGCGCGCTCCGATGCGCCCCCGCGCACGGCCGCGCGAATACGGCGGACGGCGGCGCGTGTCCCCTTCGGCCGCCGCCCGTGCGAGTGGTCCCGCGTGCCCCGCCCACCAGGGGCCGGGGCCCGGCGCGGATCAGGCGCGGCGGCGCGCGACCTCGTACATCACGATGCCGGCCGCGACACCGGCGTTCAGGGACTCGGCGCCACCGGGCATCGAGATGCGGACCCGGTAGTCGCAGGTCTCGCCGACGAGCCGGCCGAGGCCCTTGCCCTCGCTGCCGATGACGACGACCACGGGGCCGCCGAGCGCCTCCAGGTCCTCGACGGTGTGCTCGCCGTCGGCGGCCAGGCCGACGATCGCGATGCCTTCCTTCTTGTACGCCTCCAGCGCCCGGGTCAGGTTGGTGACGCGGGAGACCGGGGTGCGGGCGGCGGTACCGGCGGAGGACTTCCAGGCCCCGGCGGTCATACCGGCGGCGCGGCGCTCGGGCACGACCACACCGTGGCCGCCGAACGCGGAGACGGAGCGGACGATCGCGCCGAGGTTGCGCGGGTCGGTGACGCCGTCGAGGGCGACGATCAGCGGGTCCTCGCCGTTGTCGTACGCGGCGGCGGTGAGGTCCTGCGGGTCTGCGTACTCGTACGGCGGGACCTGGAGGACGAGGCCCTGGTGGTTCAGGCCGTTCGTCATCCGGTCGAGCTCGGGGCGCGGGGCCTCCATCAGGTTGATGTTGCCGCGCTCGCCGGCGAGCTGGAGTGCCTCGCGGACCCGCTCGTCGTTGTCGATGTACTGCTGGACGTACAGGGTGGTGGCGGGCACGCCGTCGCGCAGCGCCTCGAAGACCGGGTTGCGGCCGACGACCATCTCGGAGGTGCCCTTGACGCCGCCGCGCCGGGGGGCGGGGCGGCGGTTGGCGGCCTGCTTGGCCTTGGCGGTCGCGATGCGGTTCTTCTTGTGCTTCTTGCGGGCCTCGGCGGGCGGCGTCGGCCCCCGGCCTTCGAGAGCACGGCGTCGGTTACCACCGCTGCCGACCTGCATGCCCTTCTTGTTGGACGTGCGGCGGTTCCTGCGCTGGCTGTTCCCGGCCATGACCTACCTGTTTCGTTGCTTCAGACGTGCGTGCGTATAAGTGAGAGTGTGCCGCCCGGCGGGCCGGGCGGCACTCGGGAGGACTACTGGCGCGGGCCGAGTGTCCACCGTGGTCCGGCCGGGCTGTCCTCGATGACGAGCCCGGACTGGTTGAGCTGGTCGCGGATGGCGTCGGCCGACGCCCAGTCCTTGCGCTCGCGCGCCGACTGCCGCTGGTCGAGGACGAGCCGTACGAGGGTGTCGACGACGCCGTGCAGATCGTCGCCCCGGTCGCCCTCGGAGGCCCAGTGGTCGTCGAGCGGGTCGAGACCGAGTACTCCGAGCATCGCACGGACCTCGGCGAGACGGGAGACGGCGGCCTCCTTGTCGTCGGCGGCGAGCGCGCTGTTGCCCTGACGGACCGTGGTGTGGACGATCGCGAGGGCCTGCGGGACGCCCAGGTCGTCGTCCATCGCCTCCGCGAAGGCGGGCGGCACCTCCGCGGCCGGCTCGACGGTCTCGCCGGCCTTCTCCGTGACCCGCTGGACGAAGCCCTCGATGCGGGCGAACGCGGACTCCGCCTCGCGCAGGGCGTCCTCGCTGTACTCGATCATCGACCGGTAGTGCGGGGTGCCGAGGTAGTAGCGCAGCACGATGGGGCGCCAGTTCTTGACCATCTCGCTGACGAGTACGGAGTTGCCGAGCGACTTCGACATCTTCTCGCCGGACATGGTGACCCAGCCGTTGTGCACCCAGTACTTCGCGAACGCGTCACCGAACCCCTTGGCCTGGGCGATCTCGTTCTCGTGGTGCGGGAAGATCAGGTCGATGCCGCCGCCGTGGATGTCGAAGGCGGTGCCGAGGTACTTGTGCGCCATCGCGGAGCACTCCAGGTGCCAGCCGGGACGGCCGCGGCCCCAGGGGGTCTCCCAGCTGGGCTCGCCGGGCTTGGACGCCTTCCACATGGCGAAGTCGCGCTGGTCGCGCTTGCCGGTCTCGCCCTCGCCCGAGGGCTGGCGCAGATCGTCCAGGTCCTGGTTGGAGAGTGACAGGTAGCCGGGGAACGAGCGCACGTCGAAGTAGACGTTGCCGTCGGCGGCGTAGGCGTGACCGCGCTCGATGAGGCCGCGCATCATCTCGATCATCTCGGGGATGTGGCCGGTGGCGCGCGGCTCGTAGGTGGGCGGCAGGCAGCCGAGCGCGTCGTAACCGGTGTTGAACGCGCGCTCGTTCTCGTAACCGATGGCCCACCACGGGCGGCCCTGTTCGGCCGACTTGGTGATGATCTTGTCGTCGATGTCGGTGACGTTCCGGACGAACGTCACGTCGTAGCCGCGGTGCTCGAACCAGCGGCGCATGATGTCGAAGTTCAGCCCGGACCTGATGTGCCCGATGTGCGGGGCGGCCTGGACAGTGGCGCCACAGAGGTAGATCGAGACACAGCCCGCTGTGAGCGGGACGAAGTCACGGATCTGCCGGGCGCTGGTGTCATACAGGCGAATAGTCACGCCTCAAGGGTAGTCGGCGCGCACCAGTGCCCCGCGACCCCTTTGGAGGATTGCGACGACAGTTGTTACGGCCGGGGTTGGACCGGCCGCCCGGCCGCCCTCCCCTCCCCCTCCGCGCCCGCCGGAAGGGTCAGCGCGAGGGCGGCGCCCGCCAGCGGGACGGCGGCGAGCACCGCCCACCGGACGGGCGCGGGCGCCCCGAGCAGTGCCCCGGTGGCGGCGCTGCCCGCGAGCACGGCGCCACCGGAGACGGAGGACAGCGCTCCGGTGGCGAGTCCGAGGTGCCGGTCGTCGACGAGATCCGGTACGAGGCCACGGGCGGCCGGCACCAGGAGCATCTGCCCGAGGGTGAGCAGGACGACGAACGCGGCTGCGGGCAGCAGTCCGGCGGGCCCGCCCGGGGCGGACGGCACGGCGGCGAATCCGGCGGCGACGACGACGAGCCCGGCGACGAGAGCCGTACGGGGTGCGAGCCGGCGGGCGGCCCAGCGGGTCACCGGCAGCTGGGCGCAGACGACGAGCAGCGAGGAGAGCGCGAACAGCGCGCCGAGGGCCGCCTGCGATCCGGTGGCGCGCCGCACCTCCGCGGGGAGCGAGAGGTAGAGCTGGTTGTACGCGACGAGGTAGCTGCTGTACGCGAGGCAGAGCAGCAGGAACGGCCGGTTGCCGAACACCTCGCGGACGGAGCCCCGGTTCCGGTCCGTACGGGCCACGGGCGCGCGGCGCGGCATCAGCCGGGCGTGCCCGGCGAGGACCACGACGAAGACGGCGACCCCGGCGAGGGCGGCTTCCCGGAACCCGCCGCCCAGGAGCAGGAGGGCAGAGCCGAGCAGCGGCCCGAGGAAGGCCCCGGCCTGTCCGGCGGCGGAGAACCGGGCGAGCACCTGGGCGCGCGGGGTGCCGGTCGCCCGCTCGTGACGGACGGCCTCGCGGGCGGTCTCGGACTCGACGGCGGGCGAGAACAGCGCGGCGGCCAGCCCGGTCAGCAGGACGGCGCCGATGACGGTCACGGTGGATCCGGCGAAGGCCAGCCAGCCGAATCCGGCGATGCGCAGGGCGCATCCGGCGAGGACGACGGGGCGGGGCCCGTAGCGGTCGGTGAGGGCGCCGCCGATGACGAAGAGGCCCTGCTGGCTGAAGGTACGGAGGCCGAGGACCAGTCCGACGAGCCAGCCGGCCATGCCGAGGCCGGTGCCGAGGTGGGTGGCGAGGTAGGGCAGGACGGCGTAGAAGCCGATGTTGAACGCGAACTGGGTGATGGTGAGGAGACGGAGGTAGCGGTCCGGGGCGTTAGTGGCGTTGTCCGTGGCGTTGTTGGCGGTGTCCGGGGCCGGGTCCGTGGTCCGGGGTGGGCGTGCGCCGGGGCTCATGCGGCGCGCTTGCGGTGTCGCGCGTCCCGGACGGCGGCGGCCGCGAGGACGGCGGTCGCGCCGAGGGCGGCGAGGGCGGCGGCGGGGGCGAGTACGGCCCAGGGGGCGCGCTCGGCGTAGGGGAGGTTCTCGGAGAGCATCCGGCCCCATTCGGGCGACGGGGGTGCGGTGCCGAGGCCGAGGAAGCCGAGCGAGGCGAGGGCCAGCGCGATGGCGGGGACGCGCAGGACGGCGTGCCGGACGACGGGCGGCAGGACGCCGGGCAGGACGTGGCGGCGCAGCAGGTGGGCGCGTCCGGCGCCGAGTGCGCGGGCGGCCGCGATGTGCGGAGCGGCGCGTTCCTGGGCGTACAGGGCGCTGGTGTGTGCGGCCAGCGGTGCCCAGGCGACGGCGGTGACTGCTGCGGCGGCGCTCCAGGGGCCGGGCCCTGCGACGCCCGCGACGACGAGCCCGGTGAGGATCGCGGGCAGCGCGTTGGCGGTCTCGGTGAGCGCTCCGGCGCGTACGGCTCCGAGGACGAGGCCGAGGAGCAGGGTGGCCGCGGACACCGCGACGGCGGTGAGGACGGTGCGGGCGGCGCCGTGTCCGAGCCGGGCGAGGATGTCGCGGCCGAGGGAGTCGGTGCCGAAGGGGTGGGCGGCGGACGGTCCGGCGAGGCGGGCGGCGGCGTCGATGTGGAGCGGGTCGCGCAGCAGCCCGGCGACGGTGACGGCGGCGAAGAGCGCGGTGAGGAGAAGGGCGCCGGTGATCAGTGACCGGCGTGCGCGGGCGGCCGGCGGGACGAGCGCGGGCAGCGCGCCGTCGTGCAGGGCGGGGCCGAGCAGGGTGCGGGAGGCGAGCCGGGCGGCGAGTCCGGCCGCGACGCCGAGGAGCAGCAGCATCAGGACGCAGGCCTGGAGGACCGGGAGGTCCTGGGCGAGTGCGGCGGCCAGGGCGCTGCCGCCGAGGCCGGGGATCGCGTAGAGGGTCTCGACGGCGACGGCCCCGCCGGTGAGCCCGACGACGATCAGGCCGAGCTGGGGCAGCAGTCCGGGCAGGGTGCGGCGCAGCGCGTGCCGGGCGATGCGGCGCGCGGGCAGTCCGGCGGCGGTGGCGGCACGCGCCCAGGGTTCGGCGAACGCGGCGGGCAGCGCGTCGTCCAGCAGCCGGCCGAGCAGCGCGCCCGCCGGGATGCCCATGGCGAGGGCGGGCAGCACCGCCTGCTCGGGGCTGCCCCAGCCGAGCGCGGGGAGCCAGCCGAGCCGGACCGCGACGACGGCGGCGAGCACGGCGGCGATCAGGAACTCGGGGAAGGCGGCGAGGACGGCCGCGCCGACGCCCGCGCGGGTGCCGGTGCGGCGGGACGCCCCGCGCCGCAGCGTTCCGGCGGCGAGCGCCGCGGCGAGGACCAGGGCGACGGCGAGGGCGCCGCCCATCAGGGTGAGCGAGACGCCCAGGGCGGACATCGTGTCGGGGGCGACGGGCTGCCCGGAGACCCAGGAGGTGCCGAGGTCGCCGTGGAGGAGTCCGCCGAGCCAGCCGCCGAGGAGGTGGAGGGGGCCGCCGTCGAGGCCGGTCTCCGCCCGGATGGCGTCGAGGGTCTCGGGGGTCGGCGCCCGGTCGGCGTACCGGGCGCGCAGGATCGTCAGTGCCGGGTCCGTGCGGGTCAGCCGGGGCAGCAGGCCGATGACGGCGAGGACCGCGAGGAGTGCGGTGAGCCGTCCGGCGAGGTACTTCATCCGGTCATCCGACGCGGGTGTCCGCGGTGATGAGGGTGCGCTCCATCGGGTCGAGCGCGACCCCGTGGACGCGGCTGTCGTCGTACCCCTGCACGAAGCGTTCGTGGAGCAGCGGGACGAGTGCGTCGGTGGAGAGGATGTCGGCCTCCGCGGTCATCGCGGCGCGGTGGCGGGCGTCGGTTCCGGCGAGTGCGGCGGCCTTGTCCACGTCGGTGTCGACGCGCTTGTCGCAGAGCTGCGAGATGTTGAAGCTGCCGTCGCAGGTGAAGTCGGAGGCGAGGTAGGAGACGGGGTCGGCGGTGTCCAGGAGGGTGTTGCGGGCCTGGATGAAGGCGTCGTACTTGCCGGCGAGGGCGTCGGCCTCCAGCTGGGCGTAGTCGCGGACGACCTGCTTGACGGTGAAGCCGCGCTTCTGGAGCTGCTGCTGGACGACGGTGGCGACCTCGGGGAGCTCGGGCCGGTTGGTGTAGGTGGCGAGGACGATCTGCCGCGCCTTCGCGACCTGCGCCTTCCCGGCGGCCTTCGCCCGGCCCGCCGGGTCCTGGCGGGCGGCGGCGGCCCACGGGACGCCGGGGCCGAGGAGGCCCTGCGCGCTGTCGGCGCGGCCTTCGTAGACGGCCTTGACGAGCGCCTGGGAGTCGATCGCCTCGCGGGCCGCGGCGCGCATCGCGGGATCGCTGAAGACGCCGTGTTCGGTGTTGAGGGAGAGGCCGTTGGTGCGGGCGGAGGGGAACTCGTGGACGAGCCCTTCGCCGAGGAGGGAGGCCTGCGAGATCGGTACGTACTCGGCGACGTCGACGGCCTTGGTGCGCAGGGCGTTGGCGCGGGCGGTGCCGTCGGCCACGAAGGTGACATCGGCACCGGGGGCCTTGGCCTCGGCGCCCCAGTAGTGCTCGTTGCGCTCCAGGGTGGCGCTGACGGCGCCCTTGACCGAGGCGAGGGTGAAGGGCCCGGTGGCGTGTCCGGCGGGGTTCACCTTGCCGTCGCGGTAGGCGGCGGCGGACAGGACGGTGAGGGAGGGGTTGGCGAGGCGCTGGGGCAGCAGCGGGTCGGGCGCTGTGGTGACGACCCGTACGGTGCGGGCGCCCTCGGCCGTCGCGGTGATGCCGGTGTCCGACAGGACGCGGGGCTTGGGCGAGGCCTTCTGAGCGGCGTTCAGGGAGTGGGCGACGGCGGCCGCGTCGACCTTCGCGCCGTCCTGGAAGGTCGCCTCGCGCAGCTCGAACGTCCACGCCTTCGGGCTCTCACGCTTCCAGGAGGCGGCGAGCGCGGGCTTCGCGGCGCCTTCCCGGTCGAGGGCGGTGAGGCCTTCGACGACCGCGAGGCGGCTGAGGGTGACGGCGTCGTCGCCGTAGGGGGACATCGCCTGGGCGGGCGGGAAGGCCATGACGACCCGGAGGCGTTGCCCGCCGCCCGACGCGCTCCCGGTGTCGGCCGCGCCGCCGGAACAGGCGGTGGCGAGCGGGACGAGAAGGGCGGCCGCGGTCAGCGGCAGCGCGGCACGACGGAGTCGGGACGGGGACATGGCAACGACCTTATATGAAAACGATTGTCATCTGAAATGGGTGCGGTGAGGGACGACGACACCTCAGCCCGCGGCGGGCATCGGCAGCTCGAAGTGGACGACGCTCTGCCCCCGGCCGGGCAGCGTGCGCTCGTCGCACACCTCCCGCGCCAGCGACCGCCAGAACGGCTCCGCGCCCGGCACGGACGGGTCGGTGTGCAGGTAGACGGCCTCGTACCCGCCGGCCCGCGCGACGAATTCGCGGAGCTCGCGCACCAGCCGCCGCGCCAGCCCGCGCCTGCGGTGCTCCGGTGTCACGTAGATCCGGCACAGCTGGGCGGTGGTGCCGGACGGGAAGCGGTCCGCGACCCACTGCGGATTGGGCGGCGCCTGCGGCCCTCGGTCGCGCACGGCGCCCGTCGCGACGATCTCGCCGTCGCGCTCGACCACCAGCAGGGTGCAGCGCTCGGGCCGCAGATAGCTGGACTCGGGGTCGATGATGTCGGCGTGCCAGCGGGGTACGTAGCCGGACCTCAGGTCGCGGTAGACGGTGTCGAGCATCACGGCCCGCGCACCGTCGACATCCTGGGGGGTCGCGGTGCGCAGGACGTATCCGTCGGCATCGGCCCGTACCGCGGCCACTGTCGTCGTACTCATCCCGGAGCCTCTCCCGTCCCTCGCGTCACCTCATTGCCGTACCAGAGTACGTGCGACTGATGTGCAACAAGGCCACGGGCCCGGCGCTCCGCCGGGCCCGCTCGATCGGCTCCCGGCCAGGTCAGGCCGGTCGGTAGACCAGCGCGGTGGCGATTCCGGCGATGCCCTCCGCGCGGCCGGTGAAGCCGAGCCCGTCGGAGGTGGCGGCGGAGAGCGAGACGGGTGCGCCCACGGCGGCGGAGAGCACGCGCTGCGCCTCGTCGCGCCGCTTGCCGATCTTCGGCCGTACGCCGACGACCTGGACGGCCACGTTGCCGATCTCGAACCCCTCCGACCGCACGATCCGGGCCGCCTCCGTCAGGAGCGTGACCCCCGCGGCGCCGGACCACTCGGGGCGCCCCGTGCCGAAGTGCTGCCCGAGGTCGCCGAGGCCGGCGGCCGAGAACAGCGCGTTGCACGCGGCGTGCGCGACGACGTCCGCGTCGGAGTGCCCGGCGAGCCCGGGACCCTCGCCCTCCCACAGGAGACCCGCGCACCACAGCTCGCGGCCCTCCTCGAAGGCGTGGATGTCGGTCCCGATCCCGACGAGCGGGATCACGGGTGCGCCGCGCCCGTCGGAAACCTCAGAAGCCATCGTTCGCCCTCCTGCGTGCGAGAACCGCTTCGGCCAGAACCAGATCCAGCGGCCTGGTCACCTTGAACGCCTCCTCGTGGCCGGGTACGACCACGACGGGCGCCCCGAGCTGCTCGACCATGCCCGCGTCGTCGGTCGCGCCCTCGCCGCTGACGGCGACCTCCTCATGGGCCCGCACCAGCGTGTCGCGGTCGAAGCCCTGCGGCGTCTGCACCGCCCGCAGCCGGGCCCGTACCGGAGTGGAGAGCACCGGTTCCGGCTCCCCCGGCGCGCCCGGCTCGACCTCCTTGACGGTGTCCGCCAGCGGCAGCGCCGGGACGACGGCGGGCGCTCCGGCCCGTACCGCCTCGACCACCGCGTCCACCGTGTCGACGGGCACCAGCGGCCGGGCCGCGTCGTGCACGAGGACGGCGGAGACATCGGCGGGCAGCGCGTCCAGGCCGAGCTTCACCGACTCCTGCCGGGTCTCGCCACCGGGCACGACGACGAATTCGGTGCGCTCGGGCAGCGCGTGCTCGTCGAGCAGGTTCCGGACCTCGGGGGCGCCGTCCGGCGGTGCGACGACCACGACCAGGGAGACCTGGCGGGAGGCCGCCATGGCCCGTACCGCGTGGACGAGCATGGGCGTTCCGCCCAGCGCGCGGAGCGCCTTGGGGGCGCCGGGGCCGAGCCGTACACCGCGGCCGGCCGCCGGAATCACGGCGGCGGTGCGGCGGGGAAGTGATTGATCAGACATCGGTTGCACTCCGAAGCATCGGCATGTTTGTCTCCACGGCCGACGTGGGTATGGCCTCAATCGAGCCGGGCGCTACGCCATGACTCGACCGGGACCCTTTCCGTGACCCCGGGCGAGACGAGGACCGCACCGGCCGCTCGGGATCGGCCTGACACGTCGACTTCACAAGATCGCGAGCAAAGTACCGGGGGATCGTCGACGAGGCCAACGCGTCGGCGCATCGAGAACGACATCCGGGACACCTGGGCCTCGCCCCTTGACGTCCCAGTGCCCGGAATCCGGAGTGTGGCCGGAAAGCATGGCCGAAATCCGCGCGCCCGAATCCGCAGTCGGGTGTGCCCGGAAACGGCCTGCCCGAAAGCCACGCCCGGCAACCGGCCCGGATGTGCCTGCCCGGACATGCCGCAGTGCCCGACGACAGGCCGTTCGAACGGCTGGTCAGCGGGCACCGCGGCACATTATTTACGTCTCGGACATCCCGGACCGGTGCGATCCGGTCCGGACATCAGACACGAGCACAGCACTTCAGGACGCGAGGACCTCGTCGAGCAGAGCCTCGGCCTTGTCCTCGTTGGTGTTCTCCGCGAGAGCGAGCTCACTCACCAGGATCTGGCGAGCCTTGGCGAGCATGCGCTTCTCACCTGCGGAGAGTCCGCGCTCACGCTCACGACGCCACAGGTCACGGACCACTTCCGCGACCTTGATGACATCGCCGGAGGCGAGCTTTTCGAGATTTGCCTTGTAGCGTCGGGACCAGTTCGTCGGCTCTTCGGCATACGGCGCGCGCAGCACCTCGAAGACCCGGTCCAGCCCTTCCTGACCGACTACGTCACGCACACCCACGAACTCCGCATTGTCCGCCGGTACACGCACCGTCAAGTCGCCCTGAGCGACCTTGAGCACCAAGTAGGTCTTGTCCACGCCTTTGATCTGGCGAGTTTCGATAGCCTCGATCAGCGCGGCCCCGTGATGGGGATAGACCACGGTGTCGCCAACCTTGAACGTCATGTGACAGGTACCCCTTCCGTGGCTATCAAGAGTAACACGAGAACTGCTTCTCCTGAATGGCGTTTTCGCAGGTCAGGGCATATCTCGGGGCTTGACAACTGCAACACGTACGTGCTGCGGAAGACACATCGGGGAGGGTATTCGCAGGTCGGAGGCGCTGTACGGGGGAGGAGAAACGCGGACGTTACACCCGGCGGAACTTGCTCGGAAGGGACCTAACGTCCCGGTTTGCCGGGTTCAGGATGGTGAACTTTCCGTACTCCGTTCGAGGATCGATCACCCGTACGGCGTAAGTGCCGATGCCCAATGAAATTGATCAACGTTCGGCCGTCGCGTGGATGTCACGCGGAATATCCGCAATGAATGCGCCGGGGCAGGTCAAGGCCGGTGGAACTCTCTCGGGAAGCGCCGTCGGGCCTTCCGCCGGAAGAACCGACGGAAGAACCGACGAAGGTCCGGCGGAAGGTCCGGCGGAAGGTTCGGCGGAAGGTTCGGCGGAATTGATCAAGCGCGTTATGTGAACGGCTTGCGAATCGTCGCCCCGGGCCGGCCCACGATCTCCGGTGCGTCCGGGGGGCGGGTCGGGTGCGGGGCGGGGACGGCGGCTCGGTAACCTGACCGCTGTCACACCGCTTGGGGCGACTTCGACACGACTCGCCCGACCCCGTCCGTAAGTCCGCTCGTTCAAGGAGTTGCCCCCGCCGTGAGCCGCAGCCTTCGACACGGCGCTCTCGCCGCCACCGCCATCGCGTTCTCGATCGCCGCGCTCTCCGCATGTGGTGCGGGCAAGAACGCGCAGACGCTGCAAGTCAGGCCTGACAACGCCGCCACCTCGGTCGGCACCATCAAGATCCAGAACGCCAATGTCGTCACCCAGCCGAAGCTCGGCGCCAAGGGCCCGGCCGTCGTGACCGCCACGCTGTTCAACAACGGCACCAAGCCGGAGACGCTCAACGCCATCGCGCTGACCGGCACCAGCGCCTCCGTGCAGCTGCACGCCGCCAAGGGCAACGGCCCGGTCGTCGTCCCGGCCGGCGGCCGAGTGGTGATCGGCGGCAAGGACAACGCGGCCGCCGTGATCGAGAACGGCAGCGAGGCCACGCAGAACGGCAACGTGCAGAACCTGGTCTTCAAGTTCAGCGAGTCCGGCGACATCCCGCTGGGCGCCACCGTCGTCCCGGCCACCAGCTACTTCGAGGGCTTCGGCCCGAGCGCGCTGCCGGAGCAGCCGAACGCGAACTCCTCCGCGTCCCCCTCGGGCGACGCGACGCCGTCCGGCTCCGCCACGGCGGACACCCCGGGCTCCACGTCCGGTACCCCCTCCGGGGAGGCCTCCTCGGAGGACACGACCACCCCGACCGACGCGGCGTCCGACTCGGCCCAGCCGAACACCTGACACGCACGGGCGCGTACAGCACGCGCGACGGTACACACGGCTGAGGCGCCTCCCGCTCCGGGAGGCGCCTCAGCCGTGTGTACCGCGCGCAGCGAGCCGGTTTACGGCTCGAACTTGTACCCGAGGCCCCGCACCGTCACCAGGAACCTCGGCGCGCCCGGGTCGGGCTCGATCTTGGCGCGCAGCCGCTTGACGTGGACGTCGAGCGTCTTGGTGTCGCCCACGTAGTCGGCGCCCCAGACCCGGTCGATCAGCTGCATCCGGGTCAGCACCCGCCCGGCGTTGCGCAGCAGCATCTCCAGCAGGTCGAACTCCTTGAGCGGGAGGTCGACCTTGCCGCCGGAGACGGTGACGACGTGGCGGTCCACGTCCATCCGGACCGGTCCGGCCTCCAGCGCGGCCGGAGTGACCTCCTCCGGCTCGCCGCGGCGGCGCAGCACCGCGCGGATACGGGCGACGAGCTCACGCGAGGAGAAGGGCTTGGTCACATAGTCGTCGGCTCCTATTTCCAGGCCGACGACCTTGTCGATCTCGCTGTCCTTGGCCGTGACCATGATCACGGGGACGTTGGACTTGCTGCGCAGCTGCCGGCAGACCTCGGTGCCGGGCAGTCCGGGCAGCATCAGGTCGAGCAGCACGAGGTCGGCGCCGTTGCGCTCGAACTCGTCCAGGCCGTCGGGACCCGTGGCCGCTATGGCGACCTCGAAGCCTTCCTTGCGGAGCATGTAGGACAGGACGTCGCTGAAGGATTCCTCATCCTCGACGACAAGCACTCGGGTCACGGAAGAGCCTCCGGGGCAGGAAATGATTCAAGAGTGTCGGGGGCGGCGGCCTGGTGAGGCCCCTCGTCGCCGTTGACGATGAGCGGTCCGCCTGATGTGCGGTCCCGTTCCCTGCCGGCGCCCGCTTCGGGCAGCCGCAGGGTGAAGGTGGAGCCCTGTCCCTCCGAGCTCCAGACGGTGACCTCCCCGCCGTGCGAGGCGGCCACGTGCTTGACGATGGCGAGGCCGAGGCCGGTGCCACCGGTAGCCCGTGAGCGGGCCGGGTCGACGCGGTAGAAGCGTTCGAAGACCCGCTCGCGGTCCTTCTCCGAGATGCCGAAGCCCTGGTCGGTCACGGCTATCTCGATCTCGTCCCCGCCGGACATGGCGACCCGGCGGACGGCGATGCCGACGCGGGTGCGGGCGGGGCTGTAGTTGACGGCGTTCTCGACGAGGTTGCCGAGAGCGGCGGCGAGCTGGCCCCGGTTGCCCCAGATGCGGAGCTCGGCGGTGCCGCCGGCGGCCATGGTGATCTGCTTGGAGCCGGCCTGCTGCCGGCAGCGGTCGATGGCCTCCGCCACCAGTTCGTCCACCCGGACGGGTTCGGCGTCCTCCAGCGGGTCGTCGTTCTGCACCCGGGAGAGGTCGATGAGCTCCTGTACGAGGTTGGTGAGCCGGGTCGCCTCGATCTGCATCCGGCCCGCGAACCGTTCCACCGCCTCCGGGTCGTCGGAGGCGTCCATGACGGCCTCGGAGAGCAGCGAGAGCGCTCCGGTGGGGGTCTTGAGCTCGTGGCTGACGTTGGCGACGAAGTCACGCCGGACCGCCTCGATGCGGCGGGCCTCCGTGAGGTCCTCGACCAGCAGCAGCACCAGCCGGGAGCCGAGCGGGGCGACCCGGGCGGAGACCGCGAGGGCCTCGCCCCGGCCGGTGCCGCGGCGCGGAAGGTCCAGTTCGACCTGGCGTATCTCGCCGTCGCGGCGGGTGTCCCTGGCCATGTTCAGCATCGGTTCGACGGCGAGCCGGCCGCCCCTGACCAGCCCCAGCGCGTACGCGGCGGAGCTGGCCTTGACCACGCTGTCGCTCTCGTCGAGCACGACGGCGGAGGAGCTCAGCACGGACAGGACCGTGTCGACCCCCGGAGGCAGGGGGGCATTGCTGTCGGGCCGCATGGAGGTACGCGTCGGCTTCTTCTGGTCGCGCTCGCTCCAGCGGAACGCCAGCATCGCGATCACACCGGTACACAGCCCGGCGATCGCTGCAGCTGCGGCGACCGCCGCGTTCACGTCCATGGCTCCAGGTTATGCGGCCCGGCAGACACTCTCCCAGCCATCCGAGTGCCTACTCGAACACTCGTCGCCCAGAGTTCACCGAGGAGCAAGCACCGGTTCACTTGTCCGGTCGGATCCCGACGCGTACGGCCGTCACGGTGGCAACGTGGGGTTCAGAGCTGGCCCCGGCCTCGGTTCAGAACTGGAGAGGGACTTCCCATGCGTGACGCGTACCACGAGGAACTCGACTCGATCGGCGAGGGGCTGGTCGAGATGGCCAGGCTCGTCGGGTCGGCGATCGGCCGGGCGACGACGTCCATGCTCGACGCCGATCTCAAGCTCGCGGAGACGGTGATCGCCGCGGACCAGAAGGTCGACGACCTCCAGCACGACCTGGAGGCCAGGGCCATCGCGCTGCTGGCCCGCCAGCAGCCGGTGGCCACGGACCTGCGGATCGTGGTGACCTCGCTCCGGATGAGCGCCGACCTGGAGCGCTCGGGCGACCTCGCCCAGCACGTCGCCAAGCTGGCCCGGCTGCGCTTCCCGCAGTCGGCGGTCCCGCACGACCTGCACGCCACCATCCTGGAGATGGGGCAGCTGGCGCAGCGCCTGATGGCCAAGGCCGCCGAGGTGATCATCACCAAGGACGTCGACCTGGCGCTCCAGCTGGAGCAGGACGACGACGAGATGGACCTGCTGCACCGCACGCTGTTCCAGCACCTGATGGACGACCGCTGGAAGCACGGCATCGAGACGGCCGTCGACGTGACGCTGCTGGGCCGCTACTACGAGCGGTTCGCCGACCACGCGGTCTCGGTCGCCAAGCGCGTGGTCTACCTGGTGACGGGCGAGCACGCGGACGAGATCCAGCAGGCGGCGCCGGTGGAGGGCGCGTAGCGAGAGGCGGGGCGGGAAGCGGGGCGGCAAGCGCGCGGGAAGCGCGCGGCAAGCGGGGCGGGAAGCGACGGGCGTACGACGGCGCACTCTCTCGCACATGCGTTCCTGCGCGTGTGCGCCGTTGATGCGCCTGCCCGGGTGGGCATGCAATGGGGTGGGGCGGCACGACTTGTCCGTACGCCCCGGTCGTGGGCCCCGTGCGGGCGTACGGCCCTGTCGTACGCCTTGAGGAGGAACCATGGCCGATTCCCCCATGACCGAACCCCAGCAGGAGACATCCGCCGACGTCGCTCAGGGAGCCGTCCTCGGTGCCTGCGGATGCGGCTCGGGCTGCGGGTGCGGATGCCAGTCCGGAGCGCCGTGCCAGTGCGGCGGCTGCTCGGGCTGACGGACGCGGAACAGCGGTGGGCGCCCCCGAGCGAGGCGCCCACCGCGTTCGGCCGTCCGGGTGGGACGGTCCGGCCCATCGGCCGTCCGGGTCAGACGGTCCGCTCGGCGGCGGGCTCGGGAGCGGGCTCGGGAGCGGTGCCGCCCTGCCCGCTCTCCACCGTCACGACCGTCCCGCCCGGCTGCGGCAGGTTCCGCATCAGCAGCCGGTAACCGAGGGCCGCGACCGTGCCCAGTACCGCGCACATCCCCCAGAGCCACCCGGCCCCGAATTGGTCGATGACCAGCCCGGACAGCAGCGGGGCGACCAGTGCGGCAGCGGCCCAGGAGAGCGTGTACATGCCCTGGTAGCGGCCCCTCCCCTGGGCCGGGGAGAGCTGGACGACCAGGCCGTTCTGCACGGGCGCGTTGACGATCTCGGCGACGGTCCACACGCAGATCGTCAACGCGTACACGGCGACCGACCCGGCGAACGCGGTCAGCCCGAATCCGTACCCCGCCAGCAGCGAGGAGACGATGAGCAGCCGGCGCGGGTCCCGGTTCTGGATGAACCGGGTGACCGGGATCTGGAGCACCACGATGAGCACGCCGTTGACGGCGATGGCGGTACCGAAGTCGGAGCTGCTGAACCCGTCCGTCCCCATGGCCACCGGCAGCCCCACGTACCCCTGCTGGAAGATCAGGGCGATGACGAAGGACAGTCCGACGACCCCCATGAACCGCCCGTCGCGCAGCACGGTGCCGAGCCGTACGTCGTCGTTGTCCGGTGCGGCGCCGCCCCCGGCGCGCGGTGCGGCCTTCTCCGGGCGGGACTCCGGCACCTTCATGAAGACGACGACGGCGCAGAACAGCGTCATCAGGGCCTCCCCGACGAAGCCGGCGAGATAGCTGTACTCCGCGATGAACCCGGCGCCGGCCGAGGAGACCGCGAAGCCCAGGTTGATCGCCCAGTAGTTGAGCGAGAAGGCCCGGACCCTGTCCTTCGCCGGGACGATGTCGGCGATCATCGCCTGCACGGCGGGCCGCGAGGCGTTGCTCGACATACCGACGAAGAAGGCGACACCGGCGATGGCCACCGGATGGACCATGAAACCGAGCACGGCCACCGAGACGGCCGTCGAGACCTGCGCGACCAGCATCGTGGGCCGCCGCCCGAACCGGTCGGCCATCACCCCGGACCCGAGCGAGGAGACGACCCCGCCGAGCCCGTGCAGAGCGGCGACCAGCCCGGCGTACGAGGCCGAGTAGCCCCGGTCCAGGGTCAGGTACAGGGCCATGAACGTGGCGACGAACCCCCCGAGCCGGTTGACCAGGGTGCTGGTCCACAGCCACCAGAACTCCCTGGGGAGCCCTGAGACGGTGTCGCGGGTGGCCCGCCCGAGCGCGGCGACAGACATGCGGGTTCCCCCCCAGGGACGTAAGGATTCGGCTCGGCGACAGGAGACCCGCCGGTCCCGGGCCCGCCACCGAGCCGAACACTACGAACCCCGGAATCCGCCCTGCCACTCAATTGACGCCTGCCGTCAATCGTCGCCGCCCCGGCTCCCCCGTCCGTCCGGCTGTCCGCTCCGTGGCCGGGCGCGCGCGGCCCGCGCGGGTTCGATTACGCTCGGACGCATGGCCGACGCACCGTACAAGCTGATCCTCCTCCGCCACGGCGAGAGCGAATGGAACGCGACAAATCAGTTCACCGGTTGGGTGGACGTCAACCTGACCCCGAAGGGCGAGAAGGAGGCGGTCCGCGGCGGTGAGCTGCTGACGGAGGCCGGCCTGCTTCCCGACGTCGTGCACACCTCGCTCCAGAAGCGCGCGATCCGCACCGCCCAGCTCTCGCTGGAGGCCGCGGACCGCCACTGGATCCCCGTGCACCGCTCCTGGCGGCTGAACGAGCGCCACTACGGCGCCCTCCAGGGCAAGGACAAGGCCCAGACCCTCGCCGAGTTCGGCGAGGAGCAGTTCATGCTCTGGCGCCGCTCCTACGACACCCCGCCCCCGGAGCTCGCGGACGGCGCCGAGTACTCCCAGAGCGGCGACCCCCGCTACGCGACGATCCCGCCGGAGCTGCGCCCGCGCACCGAGTGCCTCAAGGACGTCGTCGTCCGGATGCTCCCGTACTGGTACGACGGCATCGTCCCGGACCTCCTGGCCGGCCGCACGGTCCTGGTCGCCGCCCACGGCAACAGCCTCCGCGCCCTGGTCAAGCACCTCGACGGCGTCTCCGACGCCGACATCGCGGGCCTGAACATCCCGACCGGCATCCCGCTCGCCTACGAACTGGACGCCGAATTCCGCCCGTTGAAGCCGGGCGGCACCTACCTCGACCCGGACGCGGCGAAGGCCGCGATCGAGGCCGTGAAGAACCAGGGCAAGAAGAAGTAAGCCGCGGAGCCGAAGCGGCTCCCGTACCGAAGAAGCTTCCGTCCGCGGCTCGTCCGCGTGGCGGGAGCTTTTTCGTGCGCCGGGTCGCCGGGACTCCGCGAGGGGCACCCTGAGGGCGTCCCATCCTCAAGTCGCCCCGGTGGACCGGGCGAACGTGACGCCCCGTACCCCTCGTCGTACCCTGTGGCGCATGCGGGGAGATCGGGAGAGTGGCTATGGGTGAGCCCCTGAAGACCTTTGTCGGGGGTGCCGAGGTCGAGGTGCCGAACAGCATTCCGGCCATCCGCGCCGCTCTGCCCGAGGCGAGACGCGAGGAGTTCGACGGTGCCATCAACGGGGCCGGGGTGCATGAGATCCAGGCCGTGATGCGGCACTGGATGCTGGAGGCCGTGCCCGATCCGGAGGCCGAGCGGATTCTGGACCGGCTGGCGCGGGACGAGGCCGAGAGGCGGAACGTCGCTTGAGCTTCCGGATCTCCTACGCGCCACCTGCCGATGACACCCTGGCCAAGATGCGGGACGGCGACATCTTCCGGGACCAGATGGCGCGTTCCCTGGGGCGCGAGCCGTACGGGCACGGGTCATCCGCCGTCAAGGAGGAGCACGATCGCCGTGAGGCCACCGTCGCCGGGGCGATCGTGCTCTATTACGTCTCCGGTTCGGTGCTGACCGTCACCGTGGTGCGGCTCGTCCCGCTTCCCTGACCGTAGGTCAGGCCAGCTTGGCGGCCTGCGCGTCGATCACGGCGGTCGGCATCTCGAAGCCGCCGCCGGAGGCGGCCGCGCCCAGGTTGAGCGCGGCGAACGAGGCGACCGTGGCGCCCTGCCGGACCTGCACGAGCTTCATCGTCGTCCTGTCGCCCTCCGACTCGATGGTCACCGTCCAGCCGGCGGCGTCCTCGCCGCCCTTGACCTGCTCCTCCGCGATCTTGACGATCTTCTGCTTGGTCCCGCCCGCCGTCAGCGTGAAGCCGGACGCGCACCCGGTCGCCGCCGTCCGCAGGCCGGCCAGGGACTCCTCCGCGCCCTTGCCCTCGTAGGAGGAGAGCGTGGTGAGCGTCGTCGTGATGTCGAAGGCCGCCTCGAACGCCTCGTCGAGGTCGGCGCTGTCCTGGTCGACGCCCTTCTTCGGCTCGCTGATCACCTTGCGCTGGGTGGACGCGGCGGGGGAGCCGGACTTGGCGCCCATCAGCGCGTCGCCGAAGACATCGCAGGCGGCCTTGTCCGAGGTGACGTCATCGGCGGAAACGGCGTCCTGCGGACCGGCCTTGGAGACCTTGTGGCCCTTGACGTCACCCTGGGCGAGCGAGACCTTCTCCAGCTCGGCGGCGGTCAGGACCTTGGCGGCGGCGGGCTTGGCCGAGGAGGCTCCGTCCGCCTTGCCCTTGTCGCCGCCGTCCTTGTCCGCCGCGTCCGAACCGCAGGCCGCGGTGAGCAGCGCCAGGGACATCACGGTGGCGGCAACAGCGGTACGGCGTATGGCAGTGGGTCGCATGGCCCATCCTTCTGTATCAAGTCGTTTCGCCCGCACGAAGGCAGCCGCCGCCGGGTTCGGCGCGGCCATGGGGTGATCGTGGGGGTGCGCCAACTCTATGAGGCCGCTGTGGTTTGGCAATCCGTCAGACCGGGCATCGCCCCTGATCGTGACTACGTCGTGATCACCCCGGGCCTGCTCTGAGCTGGGCCTTCGCCCCGGCGCCGCGGGCCTGAAGGTCGCCGCAGCGCCGGCTCACCTCCGTCAGCGGCCCAGGGCCCGTTGGGCATCGTGCAGGTTCCGGGGGCTGACGGCCTCCGGTGTGCCGTACGCCTCCAGGCGGGTGTGCAGGTCGCCGGTGAAGTCGGGGACGTCGATCTGGCCGAACTCCGTCACCTCGCTCACCCCGACCGTCGCGCTGTAGGGGGCGAGGCCGTCGATGCGCATCAGGCCGGCCCGGCCGTTGGTGACCCGGATGTTCCAGTGGGTGAAGCGGGCGCCGAACAGCGGTCCGGCGCTCGCGTCGCCGCCGTGCTGCCCGTTGTTGTTCACCGTGATGTCGGTGCGGACGTTCGCGAACGGCATCCCCCGGTGCGAGTCGAACGTGCCCATCTCCATCTCGCCGCGCGACCAGACGTTGTAGCTGGACAGCCCCTCGACGTTGATGCCGTGCAGCTGGGTCCCGGCGGGCGCGGGGACGGTGCGCTGCTCGATGGTGAAGTCCTCGATCAGGTTGTCGTGCGAGCCCTCGCGGCAGTAGTACGGGTGGTGCGAGCCGCGCCCCGCGACCCTCGTACGCCGCAGGGTGCAGGCGGAGGCGCCGATGAGGCCGAAGCCGTTGTCGACGTGCCGGACGGTGATGTCGTCGGCCCAGCAGTCGTACGCGCACTGGAACGCGACGCCGTTGTACCCCTTGTCGAGCAGGTGCTGCGACTGCGGGGTCTCGACCGCTTCGAGCGTGAGCCCCTCGACCCCGGAGCCGGTGAGCGGGGCGGCGAGGGTGGTCAGGCGCGGGTCCCACTCGGGGCGGACGTCGAGCGGGAGGGGGCGTTCCAGGGTGACCCTGCGGCCGTGTACGGCGGTGACCCGGACGGGCCATTCGTAGGGAACGTACGAGGTCAGCTTGGTCTTGTCGTCCCAGTAGTACGCCTCGGGGCCCGGACCGCCGCCCGCCATGTGCTCCAGGAGCGTGTGCGCGGAGTCGTCGGCGAGGCGGAGCAGAACGAGTGCGCCGCGCTTCAGCTTCCGGGTGTCGTCGACGGTGATCGTACGGTCGCCGAGTCGGGCGGGGGCGACAGTGGCCAGGGTGCGCCACTCGTCGCGCTTGTTGCCGGTCCAGCCCTCGAAGGGCCAGTCCTTCGCCTTGATCGCGTCGGTCAGGGATGTCCAACGCGCCTCGGGGCAGAGCCAGATGAGACCGCCCGCCCAGGACCAGCTGGACTTGTCGCCGCCGTACCGGCTGCCGTAGACGCCGATCAGCTCGGTGAGGCTGCGGGTCGCGTACAGCTTGGTACGGCCGCTGCCCGCGCCACGCACGACGACGTTGCTGTGACCGATGCGGATGATGTCGTCGATGCGGTACGTGCCCTCGGGGATGAGGACCGTGCCACCGCCGCGTTTTCCGGCGGCGTCGATGGCGCGGTTGATCGCGGGGGCGGCGTCGGCGGAGTTGTCCGGCTTCGCGCCGTAGTGCAGGACGTTGGCGGTGAAGCCGTGTCCGGCGTTCGGGCGGTGGCGCGGCAGCTCTGAGCCGCCTCGGTAGCCCGCGCGGCCGATGAACGGGATCTGCGGGTGGGTGAGGGGCGTCTCGGTGAACTCCCGCCAGAGCGGGGTGTACTGCGGCCTGCCACCGGTCGCACCGGTCGCGGTGCGTGCTGCTGTGCGTGCCGCTGTGCCGTCGCCCGGCGCCGCGAACGCCGTCCCGCCGCCGACCGCTCCGGTGGCCGCTGCCGCCGCGACTGCCACCGCGCTGCCGAGCAGTCCACGCCTGCTGATGTTCCCCAAGTTCCCCATGAGCCCGATCCGCCTTTCATGAATGTGAACGACGTTCATGTCTGCGTCGGCGGTGAGCATGCCACGAGCCCTCGGCGCGGCGAAAGGGGCGTGCGTCGGGGAATTGGGGTGTGTCTTGGCTCAGTTGGCGCGTGTCAGCCGGTGGGGCGCTGAGTCAGATGCGTGAACGCGTCCAGATTCCGGGTGGACTCTCCGCGCGACACCCGCCACTCGTACTCCTTGCGGATCGCGCTCGCGAAACCGAGTTCCAGGAGGGGGTTGAAGGCGCCGTCGGCGGCCTCCAGGACCACGCCCAGCAGCCGGTCCAGCTCCTCGGCCGTGACCACCGAGAGCGGCAGCTTGCCGACGAGGTAGACGTCCCCGAGCGAGTCGACGGCGTAACTCACGCCGAACAGGCGGAGGTTGCGCTCCAGCAGCCAGCGGTGGACCGCCGGTTCGTTCTCGTCGGGGTGCCGGATGACGAAGGCGTTGAGGGAGAGCGAGTGCTTGCCGACGAGCAGCGAGCAGGTGGTGGAGAGCTTGCGGGTGCCGGGCAGCTGGACGACGTAGCTGCCGGGCGCCGGGCTCTCCCAGTCGAGTCCGGCGTCGTCGAGCGTCGCCTCGATGACCTGCGCGACCTGCCCGGCCTGGTTCGTCGTCGCCGCATCCTCGGGTGCATCAGCCATGGTCCGAGCGTACGTCGGATCAGCCGAGCGGTTCGAACGCGTGCGCCTCACAGGTCGCACGGGCGCCTCACGCCTAGCGCAAGCGTCGCGTGCGCCTCACACGTGGCGCGTGCGCACCCGTCGGCGGTGGTCCTGCATCGCCTCCGTGTACACGTCCGCCGTCGCCGCCGCAGCCGTGTCCCAGCCGAACCGCTGGGCATGCTCCGCGGCCGCGGAGCCCATCCGGGTGACCAGCTCCGGCGCGTTCGCGAAGCGCGCCAGCGCCTCCGCGTACGCCGCCGGGTCGTGGCCGGGGATCAGGAAGCCGCTCACCCCGTCCCGCACCGCCACCGGCAGACCGCCCACGGCCGCCGCGACCACGGGGGTGCCGGCCGCCTGGGCCTCGATGGCGACCAGGCCGAAGGACTCGCTGTACGAGGGCATGACCAGCACGGACGCGGCCCGGAACCAGTCGGCGAGCTGGTCCTGCCCGACCGGCGGCTGGAACCGTACGACGTCCGCGATGCCGAGCCGGGCCGCGAGCTTCTGGAGCCCCTCGGGCTTGGCGAGCCCGCTGCCGCTGGGGCCGCCGACGACCGGTACGACGATGCGCGAGCGCAGCGAGGGGTCGCGGTCCAGCAGGACCGCGATCGCGCGCAGCAGCACGTCCGGGGCCTTCAGCGGCTGGATGCGGCCCGCGAAGAGCGGGACCAGGGCGTCCTGCGGCAGCCCCAGCCGGGCCCGCGCCGCCGCCCGCCCGTCGGCCGGGCGGAAGCGGTCCAGGTTCACGCCGGGGTGCACGACGGCGACCGCCTCCGGGGCGGCCTCGTAGAAGCGGACGAGCTGGTCCGCCTCCTCCGCGGTGTTCGCGACCAGCCGGTCGGCCGCGCTGACGATCTGCGTCTCGCCGATGACCCGGGCGGCGGGCTCCGGGGTGTCGCCCTCGGCGAGCGAGGCGTTCTTGACCTTCGCCATGGTGTGCATGGCGTGGACGAGCGGGACGCCCCAGCGCTGGGCGGCGAGCCAGCCGACGTGGCCGGAGAGCCAGTAGTGGGAGTGCACCAGGTCGTAGTAGCCGGGGCGCTGACCGGCCCACGCCTGCATCACGCCGTGCGTGAAGGCGCAGAGCTGGGCGGGCAGCTCCTCCTTGGCCAGACCCTCGTACGGCCCCGCGTCGACGTGGCGGACCAGCACACCGGGCGACAGCTCGACCGCGGGCGGCAGCGCGCCGGTGGTCGAACGGGTGAAGATCTCGACCTCGATGTTGATCGCGGCGAGGCGCTTCGCCAGCTCCACGATGTAGACGTTCATGCCGCCCGCGTCGCCCGTCCCCGGCTGGTGCAGCGGGGAGGTGTGCACGGAGAGCATCGCGATCCGGCGGGGCTTGCGGTGGCCGCCGGGGAAGGAGCCGGAGAGACCGGCGGGGAACCTGAGACGCGGTGCGACGCGGCTGCTGCCGAGCCGAGTGACGTACTGGCTCACGTCGTCCGGTCCTCCTCGTTCAGGGCACTGGTACCGACTCTTTCAAGGCATGGCACCGAAGGGGCACACGGTCCCTTCGATGGGCTGGAACAGTGGAATCCCTCCTTTCATTTCCGCTTTGCCAAATCATTACGGTACGTGTCCGGCGCGTCGCCGCGACTCCAGCACGCCATCCGCTCCACGCCGCTCGTTACGCTCTGTGTCATGCGCCCCATCGGCACCGCGACCCGCGGGACCACCAACCCGAACCGGCTGCGCCGCATGGACCGCTGGATCGCCGCCACCCACGGCCCCGTCCTGCGCCGCGCCGACACCCCCGTCGCGGTCGACCTGGGGTACGGCGCCGCGCCCTGGACCGCGGTCGAGCTGCTGGAGCGGCTGCGCGGCGCGGAACCGCGCACCGCGGTGGTCGGCATCGAGATCTCCCCGGAGCGGGTGGCCGCGGCGAAGCCGTACGAGCGCGAGGGGCTCACCTTCCGGCACGGCGGTTTCGAGATCCCGCTGCCCGAGCGGCCCGTACTGATCCGGGCGGCGAACGTGCTGCGCCAGTACGACGAGGGCGAGGTCGCCGCGGTCTGGCAGCGGCTGTGCGCCCGGCTCGCCCCGGGCGGGCTGCTGGTGGAGGGCACCTGCGACGAGATCGGGCGCCGGCACGTGTGGGTGGCGCTCGGTCCGGAGGGCCCGCGCACGGTGACGTTCGCGACCCGGCTCGGCTCCCTCGACCGGCCCTCGGACCTCGCGGAACGGCTGCCCAAGGCGCTCATCCACCGCAATGTGCCGGGCGAGCCCGTCCACGCGTTCCTGCGCGACTTCGACCGCGCCTGGGCCGCTGCCGCGCCGTACGCCTCGCTGGGCGCACGGCAGCGCTGGATCACGGCGGTACGGGCACTGTCCGGGGACTGGCCGCTGGCGGACGGGGTACGACGGTGGCGGCAGGGCGAAGTCACGGTGAACTGGGCGGCGCTGAAGCCCGAACGGTAGCCCCGGCGGTCGCGGGTTCCGCCCGGATCGGGGGAACTCCCCGCGCGCCGGGAACGTCGGCCGGGCACCGTTCGTCCCAGATATGGGGAGCGGTAGGGGGGAACGCGGCTGGGGCGCCGGCGACCGGGCCGGAATGGACAGGAGATGTGTGAGCCTCTGTTGCTTTTCGGTACGGCATGGCACGATCTCGTCGGTGCCATAAGTTACTGACGGTAAATCAGATCCGGGTGGATCTGTCCGGAGGGGGAGCTCGTGAACCGACGCCACAGTGCCGCCGCGGCGATCACACTGGTCTGCGCGCTGGCCGTACTGGCCGCACCGGCCCAGGCCTTCGCCACGCCCGCACCCCCCGCGCCGGAACAGCCGCCGAAGTCCGGGGACGCCGAAGGCTCCGGAGCGTCCGAGGCATCCGGAACATCCGGAGCGTCCGGCAAGAAGAGCCTCGAAGAGGTGCGCGCGAAGATCGACGCCCTCTACCGCAAGGCGGGGGCGGCGACGGACGCGTACAACCTCGCGGAGGAACGGTCCAAGAAGCAGTCGAGCGAGATCGTCAAGCTGGCGCAGGCCATAGTCGAGGGCCAGGCGAAGATCGCCGAGCTCAAGAGCAGGGCCGGCGCCCAGGCCCGCGAGCAGTACCGCAACGCCGGACTGCCGCCGGGCGCCCAGCTGATGCTCAGCGGCGACCCGCAGCTCTTCCTGGACGGGATCAGCCGGGCCCACCAGGGCCAGCAGGCCGCCAAGGGCGTTCTCGGTGAACTGAACAGGACCCAGGAGGACCTGGAGACGTACACCCAGGACGCGAGCACCAACTGGACCAAGCTCGAAGCCAATCGCGTCAAGCAGGCCAAGGCCAAGAAGAAGATCAACGAGCAGATCGCGGCGGCGAAGAAGCTGGAATCCCAGCTGGAGAAGAAGGAGCGGGCCCGGCTCCTCCAGCTCGAACAGCAGGCGGAGTACAAGTCCCAGACGGCCTGGCTGAGTTCCGGTGCGCTGAAGGAGATCAACCGGGGGGCGAGCGCGAGCGGCAAGAAGGCGGTGGCCTTCGCGACCTCCCAGATCGGCAAGCCGTACAAGTGGGGCGCCGAGGGCCCCGCGTCGTTCGACTGCTCGGGGCTGACGTCACAGGCGTGGGCGGCGGCCGGTCACCCGATCCCGCGCACCTCGCAGGAGCAGTGGCGGCAGCTGCCGCACATCGCCGTCAAGGACATGCGCCCCGGCGACCTGGTCATCTACTTCAGCGACGCCACGCACGTAGGGATGTACATAGGCGACGGCGCGATCGTGCACGCCCCGCGTCCGGGGCGCAACGTCACGATCACGGGAGCGGGATCGATGGAGATCCTCGGGGTCGTACGCCCGGACAAGTAACGGCCGCGGGCCGGGCGGCGAACGCGCACGTCAGGCGGGAACCTTAAGAGAGCCTCAAGGGACTCTTAAGGCCCTCAAGGAGCCCCCGGAACCCGGAAACGGAACGGATTCCGTCGCCTCCGCCGGGCCCGGATCCGCCTCCCGCCCGGCAGTCGTGACCCGCACCACCCGGCGCCCGCCGCTCCACGTGACCTTTGTCATGCGCCGGAATCCGCCGCACCCCCGCCGCATGCCGCCGGATCTGCGTCCTTCCGCGGCTTAAGGCCGATCCGGGAACGGCCGACACGCGTCGGGCGCCATTCCGTTCCCACATCCCGTACCGCTATCGTCCCCGTCTGGCGGGTCGTCGATCGTCGCTCCGCCGCGCCCTCGGGGGGAGGGAAGGAAACCCGATTCGATGCCCGTACCCGTACCGCAGCAGCGTTCCGTTCCCGCTGCGGAGACCAGCTATGGCGCCGACCTCACCCTCCTGGTGATCGAGGACGACCCGGCGGGCACCCTCACCGTCCCGGAACTGCCCGCGACGGCCGGCACCCGGGTCCGTATCCGCAGCGCCCGCAACCTGACGGAGGCGGGCCGACTCCTCACCGACGACGTGGACTGCATCCTGCTGGACCTGGCCCTGCCCGCCGGCAGCGAGGCGCGCACCGCCCGGGGCGAGGACGCGGACAACCTGGCCACCCTCAAGCACGTGCTGCGGATCGCGCCCCGGCACGCCGTCATCGCGCTCACCGCCCAGGAGGACGCCGAGCTGGCCGCGGAGGCGGTACGGGTGGGGGCGCAGGACTACCTCTTCCGCGACGAGCTGGACGGCAGGCTGCTCAGCCGCGCCATCCGCTACGCCGTCGAGCGCAAGCGCGCCGACGTCGCGCAGCACCAGCTCACCGAGTCCCGGCTGCGGGCCCAGGAGAACGCCCGCCTGGAGCGCGGCCTGCTCCCCACCCCGCTGCTCGACGGCTCCGATCTGCACTTCGCCGCCCGCTACCGCCCCGGCCGCAGCCGTGCGCTGCTCGGCGGGGACTTCTACGACACCGTCCGCACGCCCGACGGCACGGTCCACGTGATGATCGGCGACGTCTGCGGGCACGGCCCGGACGAGGCGGCGCTCGGCGTGGAGCTGCGTATCGCCTGGCGGGCGCTGACCCTGGCCGGTCTCTGCGGCGACGAGCTGCTCTCCACGCTCCAGCAGGTCCTGGAGCACGAACGGGAGAGCGAGGAGATCTTCGCGACGCTCTGCACGGTGGACATCGCCCCCGACGGCCGCCGGGCGGGCCTCTGCCTGGCGGGCCACCCCGCACCGCTGATCGCCCGCCAGGGCCGGGCGGCGCATCTGCTCCCGTACCAGGACGGCGGCCCGGCACTCGGCCTGCTGCCACGCGCCCGGTGGCCGCGCCGCCAGGTGGAACTGGGCGGCTCCTGGAGCCTGATGATGTACACGGACGGGCTGATCGAGGGCCGGATCGGCACCGGCACCCAGCGCCTCGGCCAGGACGGAATGGTCTCGATGATCAACCGTCAGCTGGCGGAGGGCCTGACCGGCGAGGCCCTGCTGGAGGCCGCCGTCACCCGCGTCCGCGAGCTGAACGGCGGCGAACTGACCGACGACGTCGCGGTTCTGCTGCTCGACCGCGACGAGGAGGCCGAGCGCCGCAGGCCGCACCACGGCGGCCGGGGCGGGAGCATTCCGCGCCCCCGCCCCGGACAGGTGTCACCCGCGGGCGCTCAGCGCCCGCCGTTGTAGGGCCCGTACGGGCCGTCGCTGCTCGAACCGCCGCGGCGGTTGCCGCCGCCCATGACGGCCTTGAGCGCCGGCCGCACGTCCACGAAGAACACGATGGTCGCGACCAGTCCGGCGAGCTGGATGAACAGCATGGGCACCCAGAGGTTCACCACCACCGTGATGCCGAGAATGATCAGCCAGAAGGGCTTGGTCTTCTTGTCGGCTGCCCGGTAGGCGTCCTCGCGGACGACCGCGGCCATGATCAGGGCCACGACGGCGAGAACGAGCATCGCCGTGTAGATCAGCCCGAGGATTGAGTTGAAGCCTTCGAGCAACATGATGTGCACCGCCTCGTACGTGGGTGAGCGCCTCGCGGCCAAGGTACCGGGACAACGGCCGGGACACCCCAAAAGGTGCCCGACCGCCCTCCCGGCACCCCGGACGGCCGCCGCGCCGGTCGCGTTACTTGGCGGTGGGCGGGGTGGTCTTCTTGGCGGCGGGCTTGCGCGCGGCCGCCTTCTTGCCGGCCGCGGGCGCGGGCTTGGCCTCCGCCTTGACGGGCCTGGCGGCGGGCGCGGGCTTGGCGACCGGCTTCGGCGCCGCCTTGGCCGGGGCGGCAGGGGCGGGCTTGGCGGCGGCCGGCTCGGACTCCTTGCGCGGCTCGACGACGACGGCGATCTCGACGATCTCCTCGGCGGTCTCACCGCGCCAGGTGCGCACGGTCTGCTCGCCGCGCTCGGCGACCTTCTCGTACGTCTCGCGCGCCCGGACCGCGTACTCGGCGGCCACACCCACGCCGCGCAGTGCCAGGTCCTGGGCGCTCTCGCCCAGCTTCTTCAGATCGGTGTCGAACGCCCCGATCACCTCGGTGACCCTGGCCTGGAAGCTGGCCTGCGCCTCCTTGGCCTGCCCGGTCACCTTCTCCTGCACGACCTTGGGGTCGGTGTTGCGCACGGCCTCGATGCGCTCCGGCGCCTCGGCCCGCAGCTGCTCGATCAGCGCCGGAACCTTGCGCGCCTGCTGCACGGCGAGGTCGGCCGTACCGGCGGCGAAGTAGAGGGGGGTCGGGTCGGTGAGGGTCTTGCGCAGGTCATCGGTGATGGCCATGACTGTGGTCCTCCCGGATCATCAGACTCAGTGTGAGGGTTTTGAAGGCTTTGAAGCTGTATCGGCAGCACTGCCGTCGGCATTGAAGGGCGCATCCGCACCGGACGCACTCCCCTCCTCACCCCCGGGCCCGTCCTCGAACCCGTTCTCCTTGCGGAAGGAGGCGTAGATCTGCAGCAGCACGCTCTTCTGCCGCTCGTTGATCGACGGATCGGCCAGAATCACCGCCCGCGTCTCCAGCTCGTCCCGCTCCCGCTCGTCCAGGATCCCGGCCCGTACGTAAAGGGTCTCGGCGGAGATCCGCAGCGCCTTGGCGACCTGCTGCAGCACCTCGGCACTGGGCTTGCGCAGCCCGCGCTCGATCTGGCTGAGATAGGGATTGGACACCCCGGCGGCTTCCGCGAGCTGCCGCAGCGACAGCTGCGCGGTGCGCCGCTGCTCACGCAGGTACTCGCCGAGGCTGCCGACGTTGAGTGATGCCATGGATCGATGGTGGACCCTCGGCGCTAACTTTTGCAAGCAGCCGCTTGCAAAAGTGTTCCGAACCACTCGTACGGGTCTGCCGCTGCGTACGCCCGGTGTCCGCCCCGGTGTCTCGCGCGTCAGCCCGGCGCGTCCATCAGGGCGGCGACATAGGCGTCCAGCCGCTCCTCCACAGCTCGCGTCGTCAGCTCCGTCCTCCCGGCCTCCCGCCACGGCTGCGACACCGACCGCACTTCCTCCGAGGCGGCCAGCGCGTCCCGCACCCGCCAGTACAGCCGCTCGCTCTCGCTCGCGGCCAGCACACCGCCGGCCTCCTCGTAAGCATCGGCGAACCGCAGCCCCCAGGCCGGTCCGTGCAGCAGCGCGAGAACGGCGGAGCAGTGCGCCACATCGAGATCGGCCGGGCCCCAGGAGGGGCCTGCCCAGTCGATGACGCCGGTGATCCGAGCGCCTTCCGGGTTCGAAGGCGGCACGTCGAACAGCACGTTGCCGGGCTGGAAGTCCCGGTGCAGGAAGCGCCCTTCGTAGGGTGGCGCGGGTCTGCGGATCACGTCGGCGGCCGCGGCCCATACGGCCGCGTCGGCGCCCTCGGGAACCACGACGGTGTCGGCGGTCGTCAACGTCGTGTATTTCCGGGGCCGCTCAGCGGGGCACACCGCGTGGATCGCGACGAGTTGACGCGCCAGCAGGCGCACACGCGTCTCCACACCCGTGTCGTCAAGGACCGTCCGGCCCGCCAGATGGGTCATCAGGAGCGACGGATACTCGCACTGCGCGGCGGTCGGATCAACCGCGACCAGTGAAGGAGTCGGCACGCCGGTGCCCGCGAGCATGGTCAGAGCTCCGGCCTCCCCGGTCAGCCCGTCCTCGGCGTTCTCCAGGTGGAACGGGTCGACGTAGCTCCGCAGCACCAGTTCACGGGTGCCTCCGCCCCGTGTGCCGATGATCAGCCTCCGCATCTCGGCGGTGATGCCGCCGTGCAGCGGCTCGGCTTTGACGATCCGTTCGCCGGCATCCAGGTGCCGACCCACCCAGGCCAGCGTCAGCGGTCGGACGGGCACGGCATCATCGTGGTTCATCACCGTGCCACCTCATCATCCGGGCGGCGGCACGGGCGAAGGCTTTTACGGGTACCGACGGCCGTGCGGCCCAGTCCTTTGCGCCTTTGCGGCTGAGCCCGTTCCTTTTGAGAGCATCCGCCTTGAGGGCCTCAGGGCGTGGGCGCGGTGAGATACCGCTGGACCGTGGGTCCGAGCCAGTCCACGATCTCCTCGCGGCCGAGCGCCATGCTCGCCGGGAACCGCAGCACGTAGCGCGTCAGCGCGAGCCCGAGCATGGTCGAGACGCACAGCGCAGCCCGCGCCTGCGCCTGCTCCGGCTCGTGGCCCAGCCGGCGGGCCAGCGGGATCATCTGGTCACGCAGCACGCTCTGCATGCGGTCGGCGGCGGCCGGGTCGGTGGCGCCGACCCGCATCAGCGCGGTGAGTTCCGCGTTCTCCTCCCACAGGGTGAGGAAGTGGCGCACCAGCGTGCGGCCGATCTCCTCGCGCGGTTCGAGGGACAGGCCCGGCAACCCGGGATCGATCGCGACGGCCGCCGCGAACAGGCCCGCCTTGTTGCCGTAGTAGCGCATCACCATCGACGGGTCGATCTTCGCGTCGCGCGCGATGGCCCGGATGGTCGCCTTCTCGTAGCCATCCGCCACGAACCGCTCACGGGCCGCGGCGAGGATCGCGGCGCGGGTGGCGTCGGAACGCCGTGCGGCCTGCTGGTTCTCCGTGGTGCCGGTCATGCCAACAACGTAGACCAACGGGTGTTGACAGTCCAGAGCTGCGGCTCTACGTTTGCCAACACCGTTGACCAACAGCGTTGGCAAACGGGCGTTGGCACAGCCGCTACCGGCCGGCCTCGATGCCGTGGGACAACCGACAGCGAAAGGAAGTACCGAAGATGGCCAAGCTCCAGAGTCTCGACCCGCACACGCCGATGTCCGCGCAGTTCAAGGAGAAGACCGGGCCCATCGTCCTGGCCAACACCTTCGTCGTCCCGAAGGAGGGGACCGAGGCGTTCCTGGCCCTCTTCCGGAGGCAGGCGGAGTTCATGGAGGCCCAGCCGGGATTCGTCTCCGTGCGGATGCACCGGGGAACGGGGGACAGTCGGCTTCTGATGAACGTCGCGGTCTGGGAGTCGACCGAGGCGCTCGCCACGGCGTTCGGCAGCCCGGAGTTCCAGCGCATGGCTGCCGAGTTCGGCGACGACATCGTCTCGTACCCGCACATCTTCGAGCAGATCGACGTCTGACACGGCAGCGGCAGTCGGGGAGGGGCAGCCGGAGAAGCCCTGCCCTCCCCCGGCAGTCACGTATCCACGCGCCGTGCCGGGTCGCCGAGGCCGGGCCCGAAACCGGCCGCGCCCCGCGCCGCGCACCTCGCCGAGCCCGCCGCCTCCGCGGCTGGACCCCGCCCAGTCCTGACCATCAAAGGAGAAGAACCATGTCGCTGAAGAACGTCAACACCGTCCTGGCCACCGCCTGCGTCCTGTTCAGCCTCTACCTCGCGGTGTCCTTCATCCTGACCCCCGGGACGGCCGCCCCGGGCTTCGGCCTGCCGACCTGGCCCGCCGGGGACGGCGGCGGCTTCCTCAACGTGAAGGGCAACCGCGAACTCGCCATGGGCCTGGGCATGGGCGTCCTGCTGGTGACAGGCCAACGCCGCGCCCTCGGCTGGGTGGTGCTGATGGTGGCCGCCGCCCCGTTCGGCGACATGATCACCGTCCTGACCCACCACGGCGCCCTGTCCGCCGCGTTCGGCATCCACGGCCTGACCTCGGCATTCATCGCGGCCACCGGCCTGCTGATCCTCCGCGAGACCGGCAGGTCCCACACGGCCCCCGCCCCGGCGCCCGCCTGACAGCTGTTTACCCCGAAGGGGTGGCCGCCGCCCGAGCCGGCGGACCCGGTGGAGCCGGACCATACGTCAGGGCAGCGGCTGGACCGGTTCCGCCATCCGCTCGTCGAAGCGGGCGCGGGCGGCGTGGATGGCATGGGCGTGGTCGACGGCCCAGTCGGCGATGGCGGTGGTCAGTTCGCCCGCCGCGCCGCCCTCGGCGGTGAGCGCGTACTCGACGCGGGGCGGGACGGTCGGGTAGACGGCGCGGGCGACCAGACCGTCGCGTTCGAGCGTGCGCAGGGTCTGGGTGAGCATCTTCTGGGTGATGCCGTCGAGAATCCGCCGCAGCTCGTTGAAGCGCAGCGGCCGCTCGGCACGGCGGAGGGCGGCGAGGACGTAGAGGGACCACTTGTTGGCGAGCACCTCGACCACCGTGCGCGACGGGCAGTCGCGGCGGTAGGTGGCGTACTCGTCGGCGAGGGCACGGCGGGCGGCGGCATCCATGAGGCCAGTATCCATCAGGTACCTGAATATCAATCAGGTGCCTTCTTCACAACGGATACCGCTGCTGGCGAAGATGAACGCATCGCGCAGACGATCTTGTGGGAGGGAATCATGCGCAGCGTTCTGATCCGCTCGTTCGGTGGTCCGGAAGTCGTCGAGCTCGCCGGGGCGATGCCGGAGCCTCGGCCTGGACCCGGACAGGTGCTGGTCCGTGTCGCGGCCGCCGGGGTGAATCCGGCGGACTGGCGGATCCGGGCCGGGGAGGTGCACCGGCTGGGAGAGCCGCCGCTGGGACTGGGGCTGGACGTCGCGGGCACGGTGGTCGCCGGGACGGCTGAGGGTGGCCGGTTCCGGGCCGGGGACCGGGTGTTCGGGGTGGTGGCGCCGCCGCAGGGGTCCTTCGCCGAGTACGTCGCCGTCCCGGAGACGGCTCTGGCGCTGACCCCGGACGGCCTGGAGGACACCGAAGCCGCCGCGCTGCCCGTCGCCGGGCTGACGGCCTGGCAGGCGCTGGCCGGCGCGGCACGGGTGCTCGCGGGTGAGCGCGTGCTCGTTCACGCGGCCGCCGGCGGCATCGGCCACCTGGCCGTGCAGATCGCCAAGGCGCACGGGGCCCATGTCGTCGGCACCGCCGGGACCGCCAACCAGGCGTTCCTGCGCGCCCTCGGAGTGGACGAGGCGGTCGACTACCGCACGACGGACGTGTTCGCGCGGCCGGACCGGTTCGATGTCGCGCTCGACCCCATCAGCGGGACGAACGCGCTGCGCTCGCTGGACCTGCTGCGCCCCGGCGGCCGGCTGGTGGACGTACGCGGCACCGGCCCCGACCGCACCGAGCTCCGTGAGCGGGCGGCGGCACGCGGCATGGAGCTGACGGAGCTGTACTTCCGCCCCGACGCGGCGGATCTCGACGCGCTGGCCGGCCTCGCGGCCAGGGGCGCGCTGCGCCCACGCCTCGGACGCGTCCTGCCGCTGGAGCGCGCCGCCGAGGCGCTGGCCGAGGTGGAGCGCGGCCACGCCCGCGGGAAGGTGGTCCTCACCGTCGCGGCGGGGTGACGCGGTGACGGGCGCGATGGCCGGGCGCGCTATCGAGGCGGGATGACCGGGCGCGATACGGTGCGTTGGTCTTCAGGGTTGTACCGAGGGGGAGGAAGCGATGACGACCGAATTGACACCAGAGCTGGCCGAGGCGATCCAGCGCGGCTACGAGCAGCGCGACCGGGCGGACATGGCACCGACGATCGCCTATTTCCAGGCGCTGCTCGCGGACCATCCCGATCACCCGGTCCTGGTGTACGAGGTGGCCGGGGCCTACGACACCGCGGGCGAGGAGGAGACCGCCCGTGGCTACTACGAGCGGGCTCTCGCCCTCGGTCTCGACGGTGACGTCCTGCGCCGCTGCCTCTGCCAGTACGCCAGCACCCTGAGGTGGCTGGGCAAGCTCGACGAGTCGCTCGCGGTGCTCGACCGCGCCGCAAAGGAGTTCCCGGACTCCGACTCCGTACGCGTCTTCCGCGCTCTGACTCTCAACGACGCCAAGCGGGCGGACGAAGCAGTCGCCGCGTTGCTGACCGTCGTCACCGGTCACGCCGAGGTCACCGACCTCGGCCGGTGGGCGGTCGGGCTGCGCGGTCTCGCACAGTGGCTCGACGACGGCCGCCCCGAATAGCAACTCCTATGGGTTCGACTCCTGGTTGAGGGACGTTCTCGTCTCGCTCGGCTCTGCGCATTCGTCGGCGAAGGCGCAGAGCCTGCGGATCAGGCTCAGGTACGTGGCGGGGTCCGTGGTGCGCGGTGCGTGGGGCGCTTCTGCGTGCCACTGATGCCACAGGCCGCCCGGAGCCAGGAACCGGGCGCAGTGGTCGTCCCCGAGGTTCAGCCCGGTGAACATGAGGGCGCCCATGACCACGACCTGGTCGTAGCCGAGGTCCGGGCGGCGAAGGTAGCGGTCGAGGTAGGTGGCCAGCAGTTCGGCGTCGCGCGGGGTGCCGAAGTGGGCGAGGGCCACGCTGTACGCCAGCCCCACGCAGCAGACCTCGCTGTCCAGCAGGAGTTCTCCGAGGCGCTCTCGGAACTCGGTCCGGCGGGAGACCGCGATGAGCCACGCGGCGGTCCTGCGCTCGCGCCATCCGCCCTCCAGGAGGGTGGCGATCTCGTCCGGGGTGACGCGTCCCGCGTCTTCGCCGAGGGCTCGCACGAAGCGGTCGTACGCGGGACCGGGCATGGTCAGCACACCGCCGCCGAGCTTCTGGTAGCGGCGCTCCGGCGTGACGTAGCGGCGGACCAGGGCGCGCAGTTCGGTGTCCTCGTGAGCGTGGCGCATCACAGGATCCTGGCGCTCCGGCGCGCGATCGGCCACCCCTTCTCCGAAGCTCCTCTACCGAAGCGGAAGGGCGGGGGACGGCTTCGTCCGGCGGCTGAGCGCCCATACCGCCAGTGCGGCGACGGCGTAGGCCGCGCCCAGCAGGCAGGAGGCCCGCCAGCCGGCGGCGGCGTACGCCCAGGTCGTGGTGGTGGCGCCGAGGGCGGAGCCGAGCGAGTAGAAGGCCATGTAGGCGCCGATGACGCTGCTGGAGCGTTCGGGGTGCGCGGTGGTGAGAAGGTGCTGGTTGCTCACGTGGACCGCCTGGACGGCGAAGTCGAGGAGTACGACGCCCGCGATGAGCGGCCACAGGCTCGGGGACGTCCACGCGGTGAGCGTCCAGGAGACCGCCAGGAGCACCAGTGACCAGCCGGTGACGGCGTGGGCGTGTCCCGCGTCGGCCCAGCTGCCCGCGCGTGCGGCGGCCACCGCGCCGATGAGGCCGGCCAGGCCGAACAGCCCGATCACCGTCGTGCCGAAGTGCCACGGCGCGGCCCCCAGCGGCAGGGCCAGCCCGCTCCACAGCGTCCCGAAGGACGCGAACAGGAAGAACGCGATCAGCCCTCGGCCGAGGAGGAGCCGGTCCGTGACGACGAGACGTCCCGCGGTGGCCAGGACGTCCCGGTAACGGGCCCGCGCGGGCCGGACGTCGGCGGCCAGGGTCAGGCGGGCGATCAGGGCGAGAGCCAGGCAGAGCACGGCGAGTACGGCGTAGACGGAGCGCCATCCGAGGCTGTCCCCCAGCACGCCCGCGAGCAGCCGGACGCCGAGGATCCCGAGCACCACGCCCGAGGTGACCGTGCCGATGTTCCGGCCGCGCTCGCCCGGGGGCGAGGTGGCCGCGACGTAGGCGACCGTGATCTGTACGACCACCGCGAACAGGCCCGCGAGCGCCAGCCCGGCGCCGGCCGCCGACCCGCCGGGAGCGAGTGACGTGATCGCCGCTCCCGTCCCGGTGAGGACCAGATGCCCGACGATCAGCGTGCGCCGGTCGAGTACGTCCCCGAGGGGCACCAGCAGGACGAGCCCGGCGAAGTAGCCGAGCTGGCCGGCCGCGACCAGCCGTCCCAGCTCCGGTCCGGCCAGCCCGAGTTCGCCGCCCGCGGACCCCAGCACCGGCTGGATGGCGTAGATCGTGGACACCGCCACCGCGCACACCGCCGCCAGGACGAACCGCTGACCGCGCGTGATCGTCGACCTTGTCGACGGCATCCCCGCCACGTCCCCACCACTCTCCGATTGGTTTCAATCTGCAACCGTTTGAGAGTAGGGCACCACCGCTTGAGGCACAATGGTTTCAATCTGAAACTCATAGGGGGCCCGATGACGGACGCGGTACCGACCGAGCGGAACCGGACAGCGCACGACCCGGCCGGGCAGCACCGGACCGAACAGGACCCGGCCGGGCAGGACTGGACCGATCCCGGGTGTCCGGTCGCGCGCACGGTCGATCTCGTGGGCGACCGCTGGAGCCTGCTCATCGTCCGGGACGCGATGGACGGCGCGGCGTCGTTCACCGACTTCCGCAACCGCCTCGGGGTCGCCCGCAACATCCTCAGCGACCGGCTCCGGAAGCTCACCGCGCACGGCATCCTGGCCACGAGCACGCCGCCCGGGGCCAAGCGCCACACCTACCGGCTGACCGAGTCCGGCCAGGAGCTGTTCACCGTCGTCGTCGCGCTCAGGCAGTGGGGCGAGCGGCACGCCTTCGCGCCCGGCGAGGACCACTCCGTCCTCGTCGACGACGGCGGGCGGGACGTGCCCCGCTTCCGCGTGCTGGACCGGAGCGGCCGGCCCGTCACCGCGGCGACATCACATGTGCGGAAGGTCGGTGAGTGACACCGCCCGGCCGCTCACCGCTCACCGCCGCTCGTGCGCGCGGTACCTCCCCGCCCGCTCCAGGGCGTCGGCCGCCCGGGCCGCCAGCTCGGCTACGAGATCGGCCGCGGGCGGCACGTCGGTGATGAGGTCGGCGCCCTCACCCGCCCATACCGGCACGGGCGGTACGGAGCCGTCGGCCACGTCGTCCCGATAGCGCTGCCGGGCGCCGGGGTCCGCCGCGAGTTCCGCCTCCCGGCCCCGCCACCGGTCGAGGTAGAGGTGACCGAGGGTGCGGGCCGTGTACTCCGCCGGCCACCGCGACTCCCTGGCGATGTCGAGAACGCGGCTGCGCTCCGTCTCCTGCCCGCTCCCCCGCACGATCGCCCCGGTGACCGAGGCGTCGGCAAGGGCCTCTGCCGTGGCCTGGAACCGGGTGCCGATGAGCGCCCCCGCGGCGCCCAGGGCAAGGGCGGCCGCCACGCCCCGGCCATCGGCGATCCCGCCGGCCGCAAGGACCGGGACCGGCCCGGCCAGGTCCACCACGACCGGCACGAACGGCAGCGTGGACCTCCCGCGCCGGGCGCCGTGCCCACCGCCCTCGGTGCCCTGCGCCACGATGACGTCGGCGCCCAGGTCCATGGCCTGCCGCGCCTCCTCCACACCGGTGACCTGGATGATCAGCGCCGCACCCGCCTCTCGGACGCGTCCCGCGAACGGGCCGGGGTCCCCGAACGACAGCATCACCGCGCGGGGCCCGTGCTCCAGCACCCCCTCGACCGCGCGGATATCAGTCGCCCAGCTCAGGAAGCCGACGCCCCACGGCTCCGCCACATCCGCCACGAGCGGCAGTTCACGGGCCAGCCAGTCCGGGTCGCCCATTCCCGCACCCAGCATCCCGAGCCCGCCGCCGCGCGAGACGGCCGCCGCCAGCGCGCCCCCGGCCGAACCGCCCATCGGCGCCAGCACGATCGGGTGCCGCACACCGAGCAACTCCGTGAACGCGGTAGCCAGTTCCATCCCGTCAGTATCGCCGTACCCACCTTTTTGTGGGTACTTGGCAGCCGACCCCGCCGGGGCGAACCTGGATACGGAAGACGGCGGAGCGGCGGCCGGAATCAGGACTCGGGACTCGGGACTCGGGACTCGGAAAGGAGAGCGTGAGCCCGGTCAGGACGCCTGGGCGGAACCGGTCAGCCGGTCCAGGCGGCGGTGTCCCCAGTCGGACAGCGGCGCCAGCGTCTCGGAGAGTTCCCGGCCGAACGGGGTCAGGGAGTACTCGGTCCTGAGCGGCAGTTCGTCGTACACCTCCCGGTGCACGAGTCCGTCGTCCGCCATCTCGCGCAGCGCCTGCGTCAGCACCTTCTCGCTGAGCCCCGGCAGCTGCCGCCGCAGCTCCCCCGGGCGGCACGGCCCCGACTCCAGCAGCCAGAGCAGGGCGGTCTTCCACTTGCCGTCGATCACCGCGATCGCGGCCGTCACTCCACAGACACTCGGGTCCTTCGCACGGCTGCGCGTCATCTCGGTCCTTCCATCACTTTCGTCAACGTACTCAATTTCCCACGGAGTTGAACCATGTCCGCATCTGCTTCCTCATCCACATCCACATCCACATCCTCCGGACAGTCTGCCGTCACCGTGCTCGGACTGGGCCCGATGGGCCGTTGCCTGGCCGGTGCGTTCCTGGACGCGGGTCTGCGGACCACGGTCTGGAACCGGACCCCGGGCCGGGACCGGGAGCTGCTCGAACGCGGCGCGGCCGGCGCCCCCTCGGCCGGGGAGGCGGTCGCCGCGAGCCCGCTGACCGTGGTGTGCGTCGTGAACTACGACGCGGCCGACGCCGTCCTGCGGAGCGATACGGTCACGGCCGCGGCCAAGGGGCGCACGGTCGTGAACCTGAGCGCCGACACCCCGGAGCGGGCCCGGTCCGCCGCGCGGTGGGCCGCCGCGCACGGCGTCCGCTACCTGGACGGCGCGATCATGACACCGACCACCACCATCGGGACACCGGCCGCCGTGTTCCTCCACAGCGGCCCGGCCGAGCTCTACCGGGAGCACCGGCCGGTACTGGAGGCGCTGGGCGGCACCCACACCCACCTGGGCGAGGAGACCGGCCTGGCGGCCGCGTACGACATCGCGCTGCTGGACATCTTCTGGACCGCGATGACCGGCTTCGCACACGCCCTCGCGGTGGCGCGGGCGGAAGGGATCACCGCCCGCGAACTGGCCCCGTTCGCCCAGGGAATCGGCGCCATCCTGCCCCCGCTCTTCGAGCAGTACGCGGGGGCCCTGGACGACGGGGACTTCTCCGGCAACGACAACCCCCTCACCTCGGCGGCGTCCTCCATGGCCCATATCACCCACGCCTCCGAGGCCCACGGCATCGACGCGGGCGTGATGCGCGCGGCCGGCGAACTGGCGCGGCGGGCCATCGACGACGGACACGGCACCGACGGCTTCGTGCGGATCGCGGAACTGCTGAGGGATGGCGGGGAAGCAACACTTTGAAACCAGCGGGTTCGCAGATTCTGAAGGTCGACTGGAAGTGAACGCGCTGGAATGGCGGGCGTTGGACGGGCTGGCACTCAGGTTTTGCGCTGTTTGAATGCTCCAGTGATCGAACTGGTGGTTGTCCTGGCAACGGCAGGACTGACGGCGTGGTTGCTCCGACGCAGAGTGAAGCAGCGGGCAGACAGTGCCGCTCAGGGAAATGTGATCAAGTTTCCCTGCCTGCTCCGCCATCCCTCGCTTGAAGGGCGGTGGCTGCGGGGACGACTGCTGGTAGGCCCCTCTGGAATGGCCTGGGAGCCACGGACCAGAGCCGGTGCGGCAGTGTCTCTCCCGGAGGGGCTGCGGCAGGTCAGATTGCGGTCACCGTCATGGCGCGAGTCGTTGACGATCAACGGTAGGTCCAGAATCGTCGAGTGCAGCTCCCTTGAAGGGGACCTTCTTGTTGCTGTGATGCCGAATGAATTGGATCACGTGCTCACTGCCTTGAAAAGCAGCTGAGCAGGGCAGGACGTATCCCTTGAGCCGACCCGCCGGGATGGGCCCGTGGCCCCTGACCGGCGCATCCCGGCGCTCGCGTCGCAAGGCCCTGAAGAGCGACCGCAGCCCAGTGGAGTACGGGTAGTTGACGGCGGCCACCCTCACCTCGTCGCGGTGACTTCGTCGAGCGACGCGAGGTGGTCCCAGTTGGGAAAGACGGCCACGACGTGCAGCGTATGGCCGCGGATCGTGCTCCAGGGCACTGCTGGTGAGGGCCGTCTGCCTTCGCCGCGGAGTGCGGAGTACTGACACCTGGCGAGAGCCCGCGCGAACTCCAGTTGATTCCGGCTCAACCGCCGCCGCCACTAACGCTGTCGGCGCGGGCCCTGACCGCGAGGGCCGCCGCCAAGGTGCTCGGTACGAGCAGCAGGCCGAAGGCGGCGGCGTACCCGGCCAGGTCGGCGGAGCCGATGCCCAGGAAGAGGTTGAAGAGGGCGGAGGACGCCCCCATGACCGCCATCTGCCCCAGGTTCTGACTGGTCTGCATGGCGCTGCTCGCGTACCCCTGACGGCCCGGCGGGCTGTGGGTGAGCGAGAGCAGGGTGAGGGACGGGGCGACCATGCCCATGCCGATGGCCGCGAGCACCATGGCCCCGGCGGCGGTGAGGGCGGGTGTCCCGGGGAGCGTCCCGGCCGCGGCGGTCACGACCGCCGCGGCCATCACCAGCGATCCGACGGTGACCATACGGTGCCGGGAGACCCGCCCCTGGAACCGTCCCTGCAGCCAGGAGGCGCCCGCCCAGGCGATGGCGGCGCCGGTGAACGCCAGCCCCGTCAGCACCGGCGGCACATGCCGGGCGGTGTCCAGCAGCAGCGGCACGAAGGCCTCAAGCGTGAAGTACGCCCCCGACGTCAGACCACGGAGCAGCACGGCGGCGGGCAGCCCCCGCGCGGCGCGCCAGGTGCCCGGCGGCAGCAGGCGGGGCGTGAAGACCACCAGCAGCGCCAGACCCGCCACCCCGAACAGCAGATGGCGCACATCCCAGCCCGAGACGGCGTACTGCCCCAGCGCCGCGCCCACGCTCACCGCCGCCGCGACCAGCAGCGCGGGGCGCGGCACCCGGTCCACCGACGCCCCTGACGCCGGGTCCGCGGGCGCCGCCCGCCAGGAGCGGCTGCGCAGCAGGAACACCACGGCCAGCGACGGGATCACGGTCAGGGCGGCGAGGCCGTAGAACACCACCCGCCAGGACCACCGGTCGGCCACCAGTCCGGCCAGCGGCGGACCGGTCAGCGACGGGATGATCCAGCAGGTACTCATCAACGCCAGGGCACGCGCCCGCAGCCGTTCCGGGTAGGCGTGGGCGATGGCGGTGTTGATGGCCACCGCGATCATCCCGGCCGCCACCCCGTCCAGGAAGCGCCCGATCGCCAGCTGCCAGATGGTGGTACTGGACGCGGACACCACCAGGGTGACCACCGCCAGCACCACACCGGCCGCCAGCGGACGCGCGGGCCCGGCACGGTCCGCCCAGTCGCCGCCCAGCACCCCGCCGAGCAGGCTCGCGGCGACGAAACAGCCCGCGACCAGGGGGTAGAGGTGGACCCCGTCCAGCTCCCTGGCGGCCGCCGGGAGGGTGGGCACCACGGCGAGCGCGGCGAACCCGGTCAGGAACATCACGGCGGCGAAACCGATGGTCGCGGCCGCGTACGTCCGGGAGAACAGGCGCTCCTCGACGGCGGTGCCCGGCTTCACCGGAGCCTGCTCGGTCATCGCCCTCCACCCGTTGCCCGAGGGGCAGTTGACCGGGTGCGGAACACACGTATCAACGCGTCGCGCGGCGCTTGGGGATCATGGGTCACGGGCGCCAAAGCTATGTGCGCGGCGCCACGGACTGCCACTCCTTTTCGTGCCGCGGAGAGAAGCCGGCGCGGGGACGGCGCCTTCACGGTCAGCGGCCGGGCGCGCGCCTGTTCCGGAGAGCTCCAGACAAAAGATCGGTAGCGGACAATCCGCCACAGTCCGAATTGTTACCCTGGCGGACATGACCGCCATGGCTCCCACCCGCAGCGAACCGGACCTCTCCTACCTCCTGGACCACACCAGCCACGTCCTGCGGACCCAGATGTCGGCGGCGCTCGCCGAGATCGGGCTCACTGCACGCATGCACTGCGTCCTGGTCCACGCCTTGGAGGAGGAGCGCACCCAGATCCAACTCGCCGAGATCGGCGACATGGACAAGACCACGATGGTGGTGACGGTGGACGCCCTGGAGAGCGCGGGCCTCGCCGAGCGCCGGCCCTCAAGCCGGGACCGCCGGGCACGGATCATCGCCGTCACCGAGAAGGGCGCCGAGGTCGCCGCGAGGAGCCAGGCCATCGTCGACCGGGTGCACGCGCACGCCCTGGCCGGACTGGACCGCGACGGCCGGGCGGCACTGCTGCGCGCCCTGGAACAGCTGACGGGCGACCGCCTCGCCACCCCGGCCGAGACCCCCGCGACGGCCCGCCGGGCCCGCCAGAGCCAGAAGTAACCCGACCCGTCCCCGACCCGTGCCCGACCCCACGAGATCCACGAGATCCACGGGCCCCATGGAGATCCACAGAAAACAGAACCGAAAGAAATAGTCTGCAACAAAACCATCTGTTAGCGTCTCTCTTGTCGATCCGACCGACAGGAGAGTCCGATGTCCGCGCCTTTGCCTGCTCACACGCCTCCCACCGCCCGTTCGCGCCGGCTCGCGCTCGGCGTGATCGCCACCGGCCTGCTGATGACCGTGCTCGACGGCTCGATCGTGACCGTGGCCATGCCCGCCATCCAGAACGACCTCGGGTTCTCGCCCGCGAGCCTCAGCTGGGTCGTGAACGCCTACCTGATCGCCTTCGGCGGACTGCTGCTGCTCGCCGGCCGGCTCGGCGACCTCATCGGCCGCAAGCGGATGTTCCTGACCGGCACCGCCGTCTTCACCGCCTCCTCGGTACTGGCGGGCGCCGCCGGCTCCCCCGCACTGCTGATCACCGCCCGGTTCCTCCAGGGCGCGGGCAGCGCCATGGCCTCCGCGGTCGGCCTGGGCATCCTCGTCACGCTGTTCACCGAGAGCCGTGAACGCACCAGGGCCATCGCCGTGTTCAGCTTCACCGGAGCGGCGGGCGCGTCGATCGGGCAGGTGCTCGGCGGGATCCTCACGGACGCCGTCGGCTGGCACTGGATCTTCCTCATCAACCTGCCGATCGGGGCCGCGGCGCTCCTCGTCGCGGTACGCGTCCTGCCCGCCGACCGGGGTCCGGGGCTGCGCGCCGGGGCCGACGCCATCGGTGCCGTCCTGGTCACCTCCGGGGTGATGCTGGGCATCTACTCGGTCGTCGAGGTCGGGACGTACGGCTGGCTCTCCGCGCACACGCTCGGTCTGGGCGCACTGGCCCTGGCCCTGCTCGCCGCGTTCGTCGTCCGCCAGGCCACCGCCCGTACGCCGTTGCTGCCGCTGCGCGTCCTGCGGTCGCGGAGCGTCTCGGGCGCCAATCTGGTCCAGATGCTCATGGTGGCCGCGCTGTTCTCGTTCCAGATCCTGGTCGCGCTGTACCTCCAGCGGGTACTGGGCCACGGCGCCGCCACCACCGGTCTCGCGATGCTGCCCGCCGCCGCCGTCATCGGAGCCGTGTCGCTCGGCGTCTCGGCCCGGCTGAGCGCGCGGTTCGGTGAGCGCAACGTCCTGCTTCTGGGACTCGCCCTGCTGATCGCCCTGCTCGGCCTGCTCACCCGGCTCCCCGCCCACGGGCACTACGCCACCGACCTGCTCCCGCTGATGTTCCTCGCCGCGGGCTTCGGCCTCGCCCTCCCGGCGCTCACCGCGCTCGGCATGTCGGGGGCGGGCGAGGAGGACGCCGGGCTCGTGTCGGGGCTGTTCAACACCACCCAGCAGCTCGGCATGGCGGCGGGTGTCGCCGTCCTCTCCACCATGGCGGCCTCCCGCACCGACACCCTGCTCTCCGAGGGCAGCAGCCGGGCCGAGGCGCTGACCGGCGGCTACCACCTGGCGTTCGCGGTCGGCGGCGGGCTCCTCACGGCCGCCTTCCTCGTCGCACTCACGGTCCTCGGACGCACACGACCCGGCACCGGCCGACCGGAGCACGGTCCGGCTCACCGGGCCGGGGCCGCCGACACCGCCGACGCGGTCCGATCCGCATAGCCGGCGGGCAGGCACCGGGCAGCGGGTAGGTCCCCGTGCCCCTTCCGGCCATAGGATCCCGCCCATGGCACCCGACCCCGGCTACACCTGCTCCCGCTGCGGCGGACACCACTCGGAACTCCCGATGGGGTACTCGACCATGGCCCCCGACGTCTGGGACGCGAGCCTGGAGAGCGATCCCGACAGCATGCTCTCGACGGACCAGTGCATCGTCAGACACGAGCACTACTTCATCAAGGGTCTGATCGAGATACCCGTGGCGGGCAGCCAGGAACCGTTCTCCTGGGGCGTCTGGGTGTCACTGAGCCGGGAGAACTTCGGCCGCGCCCTCGACGTGTGGGAGACCCCGGGCCGGGAGTCGGAGAAGCCGTACTTCGGCTGGCTGACCACCGAGCTGGGGCTCTACTCCCCCCGTACGACCAATCTCAGGACCAACGCCCACACCCGCGAGATCGGCCGGCGCCCGCTCATCGAGCTGGAGCCCACGGACCATCCGCTCGCGGTGGAGCAGCGGAACGGAATCACGTTCGACCGGGTACGGGAGATAGCCGAAGCGGTGCAGCACGCCGAGGACAACGGCTAACGCGTGCCCGGTCCCAGCCCCGACCGCAGCTGAACGAACCCCAGCTCCGCCGCCTCGACCGCGTCCGCGTACACCTCGTCCGCGCTCTGCCCCGCACTGATCCGGCGCCAGTTGTCCAGGGCCAGGATGCGCAGGACCGCGATGATCTGGCCCGCCGCCAGCCGGTCCGGCACCGTGTCCCCCAGGGCGCGGGCGAGGGCCGCCTCGGAGCGGCCCTGGTACGCGTAGAGCCTGGCCACCAGGGACGGGGTCCCGTACAGCAGCCGGTGGAACGCCAGCACCTCGGGCACGTCGCACAGGCCGGTGACCGGGTCGCGCCGCTCCAGGCCGTCCAGGAAGTGGCGCCGCAGCGCGTCGAGCGGGGATTCGCCGTCCGCGCGGGCGGCGACCACCCGGGCCGACTCGTCCTCGTGATCGGCGAACCGGTGCAGGGCCAGGTCCTCCTTGGATGGGAAGTACCGGAAGAGCGTCGGCTTGGAGATGTCCGCGGCGGCCGCGACCTCCGCCACCGAGACCTTGTCGAAGCCGCGCTCCATGAACATGGCGATCGCGGCGTCGGACACGGCCTGGTACGTCAGCTGCTTCTTCCGCTCGCGCAGGCTCATCGGCGCGTTCGGCCCACGGGGCGCGTCCTCGTCCGCCACCGCGCCGGACCTGGGCTTCTCTCCGCTCATGACCATGCAGCGTACGCCCATGACCTCAACCGGACTTGACGTCCACCGCCGCATCCCGCTTCCGCTGCCGCTCCCGCTCGCGGATCAGCGCCTCGATCCCGTCCAGCACCCGCTCGATGCCGAACCGGAACTCGTAGTCGGGCTCGTCCGGGACCCACATCACGTCGGTGGCCATCAGCCGGGAGAGCGCGGGGTGGCGTTCGGGGTCGACGAGCCGGGTCAGCGTGCGGGCGTAGCTCTCCATGACCTCCTGCGCCGGTACGCCGCGGGCCTCGACGGCGGCGTCCAGATCGCCCATCAGCAGCGCCTCGTTCCGCACGAAACCGCTGACCAGGAGGATGACGGAGACGGCGTCGCCCGGCCCCAGACCGCTGTCTCCGAGGGCCTGGAGACCCAGCTCCCACCAGGCGACGGAGTGCGGGCTCGCGGGCGGCCCGGCGATGGGGATGCGGAGCATCCAGAGGTTGCGGTGGTAGACCCCGCGCTGCGCCCAGGCCCACTGCGAGAGCGCCTCCCGCCAGCCGGCCCGCTCCTCCAGCGCGGGCAGCGGGGGCGGCGGCCCCATGGCCGCCTCCTGCATCAGCACGTAGAGCTCGTCCTTGGCGGCCACGTACCGGTAGAGGGACATCGTCGAGGCGCCCAGGTCCTTGGCGACCCGCCCCATGGACACCGCGCCGAGCCCCTCGGACGCCGCCACCGCCACCGCCGCGTCCACGATGCGCTCCAGGCTCAGTCCGGGCTTGGGCCCCTTCACCGGGCGCGCCCGCAGCCCCCAGGCGGCCTCGATGCTGGCCGGCAGGCCCGTACCGCCCGGCGAACCGTTCTCTTCCGTCACCTGAAACCGCCTTCCCTTGACGGCCATCCTAGTTATGCGTAACCCTTACACAGTAACGCGTACGCCATACGCAGAGAGTGCACGGAGAGGCGCACCCATGCCACCAACCACACGCACACCACCAGCCCCGGCCGCCATGATCGAGGCCCACGGCCTGACGAAGTCGTACGGAGCGTGCGCACCGCCCGTCCTGGACGGCATCGACCTGCGCGTCGAGCGCGCCACCGTCTTCGCGCTGCTCGGCCCGAACGGCGCGGGCAAGACCACCGCCGTACGCGTCCTGGCCACGCTCACCACCGCCGACAGCGGCACGGCCCGCGTCGCCGGGTACGACGTCGTGGCGGAGCGCGGCCGGGTCCGCCGCGCCATCAGCCTCACCGGGCAGAACGCCGCCGTCGACGAGACGCAGACCGGCGAGGAGAACCTGCGCATGATGGCCAGGCTCACCGGCCGCTCCCGGGCGGACGCGCGCCACCGGGCCGCCGAACTCCTCGAACGCTTCGGCCTCACCGCGGCGGCCCGCCGCACCGTCCGCACGTACTCCGGAGGCATGCGGCGCAGGCTCGACCTGGCAGCCGGCCTGGTCGGCAGCCCGCAGCCGGAGGTCTTCTTCCTGGACGAGCCGACGACCGGACTCGACCCGCGCAGCCGCCAGGAGCTCTGGCGGGTGGTCCGCGAACTCGCCGCCGAGGGCGCCACCGTGCTGCTCACCACCCAGTACCTGGAGGAGGCCGACCGGCTGGCCGACCGGATCGCCGTCCTCGACCGGGGCCGGAAGGTCGCGGAGGGCACGGCGGACTCCCTGAAGTCACGCGTCGGCGGACACCGCCTCGACCTGGTCATGGCCGACCGCGCGAGCTACCTCCGACTCACCCACCGCGCCGTGCACCACGCGCCCGCGACCCTCACCCTCGGGCTCCCCACGGACGGCTCGGCGGCCCAGGTGCGGGCGCTGCTCGACGAGATCGACCCGGGCCGCACGGCGGTCGAGCGGTTCACCGTGCACACCACCACGCTCGACGACGTCTTCCTGGCCCTGACCACGACGGACGCGAACACGGACCCGAGGACAGACCCGAAGACGGACCCGAATACGGGCCCGAAGGAGGTGCCGCCCGCCCATGTCTGAGACCCTCACCACCACCTCGCCGCACGCGCCCCTGACCTCGCTCGGCCGGGCCGGCACGATGGCAGCCCGTTCGCTGCGCATCAGCCGGCGCAACACCGACGCCCTGGTCACCTCGCTGATGCTGCCGGTCATGCTGATGCTGATCTTCGTCTACTTCTTCGGCGGCGCGATCGACACCGGAATCCCGCACACTGCGTACGTCACCTACGTCGTCCCCGGCGTTCTGCTGCTGTGCGCCGGGTTCGGCGCCGCCACCACCGCGGTGGCCGTCAGCGAGGACATGAAGGGCGGCATCATCGACCGCTTCCGCACCCTCGACATCGGCGGTGCGGCGATCCTGGCCGGCCACGTCGCCGCGAGCACGGCCCGCAACCTGGTCTCCACCGCCCTGGTTCTGGGCATCGCCCTCCTGATCGGCTTCCGCCCCACCGCCACCGCCACCGGCTGGCTCCTCGCCCTCGCCGTCCTGATCGCGTACCTCGTCGCGCTGTCCTGGCTGTCGGCCGCGATCGGCCTGCTCGCCAGAACCCCGGAGGCGGCGGGCGGATTCACCTTCCTGATGCTGTTCCTGCCCTACCCGAGCAGCGCCTTCGTCCCGGTCGACTCGATGCCGACCTGGCTCCACGGCTTCGCCGAACACCAGCCCGTCACCCCGGCCATCGAAGCCCTTCGCGGTCTCCTGCTGGACCAGCCGGTGGGCGATTCCCCCTGGATCGCGCTGACCTGGGCCGCCGGGATCCTGCTGACGGCCGTGGTCCTGTCGGGCGTGCTGTTCAGGGTGCGGACGCGGTGACCCACGAAACCAGGAGGGGCACTAGAACACATCCGGGCACCAGGCCCGCCGCCCCGCCCGGAACACCCCGTCCGCCAGCGCCGCCGCGCCCGGGGTCAGTTCCTCGATCCGGTCCAGGGCCGCCAGCCGCAGGGCCGACTCGTCGCCCAGGTAGAGCGTCCCCAGCTCCCGCACGTCCAGCACGAGATCCGCGGTGCGCGTGGTGGGGGTGCACGTGGCGCCGGACGGCGAGGCGTCCAGGTGGAAGCGGCCGGCGGTGAGGCCGGTGGCGTCGTGGACGTCCAGGACCAGGGAGCCGGGGACCGCGTAGGTGCGGGCCTCCAGCGCGCGTACGACGTCCAGGAGGCGCACCCACAGGAAGTCCGCGTGCGTCACCACACGGGCCGCGCGGGGGTCCGGGAGGAGCAGGGGGAGGAGGTCGTCGGGGGCGCGGTTGCCGGTGCGGATCGTGGTGACCCAGTCGACCGAGCAGAGGAAGTGCCACAGCGCCCGCTCCGCCGCCGGGGTCGTCGCGATCATGCTGCGCACCGTCGCCCGGTTGAGCGGCTGCTTGGCATCGCCCCAGTGGTCGTCGGCGCGGTAGATGAGCAGACCGTCCACGGTGCCTTCGGCGTCGCGGTGGACGGCGTAGAACGGCTCGGTCCAGGTGTCGTTCGGGTAGAGCGCCTCGCCGGTGACGAGGTCCCACCAGCGTTCGCCGCGGCTCACCGCCCCGTGCTGCCGGGCCCGCACCCGGTCGTGCAGGACCGGGCCCAGCTTGCGCACCTCCGGCGCGTCCACCAGGTCGATCCGGCCGCCGTCCGCCGCCGCCGTCCCGGACAGCCGGGGGTCGAGGCCCGCCCGGGGTATGTCGATCTCCCACTCGGTGGTCCAGGCCGCGGGGCCGAAGCCGTACCGCCCGTAGATCGGGTACTCGGCGGCGATCAGGGTCGCGGCCACCTCGCCGCGCTCCCTGGCCGCCGCCAGGTCGTTCGCCATCAGCCGGGTGAGCAGCCCGCGGCGGCGGTGGGTGGGCGTCACGGTGACGTTGGTGACCGCGTCGGTGGGCACCGTCGCGCCCCCGACGACCGTCAGCTCCTGCGCGAACGAACGGAACGTCGCCACGCACCGCCCGGCGTCGAACACCCCCTGGACGCGGTCCAGATCCATATGGGGCAGCCTCCCGGCCACCTCCTCGTCCGAGGGGGTCGGCGGGCGCAGGAATCCGGTGTTCAAGGCGCGTAGCCAGTCGGCGAACTCGGACTCGGTGACGGTGCGGGCCTCAAGGCTGTTCATGCGCTCCACGCTAGACACGGCCGTTCGGGATGTCGCCCGCTTTTCCGGCGCGCGGGACGGGGTGGAGTGGGGTGGGACGGGAACGGGCTCAGAACGCCGCCCGGATCTCGCCCACCTCCGCCGCGCCGCCCAGCAGCGGGGCCCGGCCGATCCGGGACACCACCGGGGCGTCCACCCCGAGCAGGCCGAGCGCGCGGGCCAGCACCGGACCCAGCGCCCGGGTCGAGCCGTCGTCGATCTTGAAGGCCAGCGCCCTGCCGTCCGCGAGCGCCACCGCCTGGACCGCCTCCGCGCCCATCTTGGACAGCGTGCCGGGCAGCTCGCGCATCAGCCAGGTGTCGGGGCGGCGGGTGCCCGCCACGTACTCCGGGTGCGCCCGCATCGCGTCCGCCACCCGGCGCTCCGCCGTGCCCGGCGCCGCCGTGACGAACGTACGGAACGCCCGCGCGAGGCCCACCAGCGAGATGGCCATCAGCGGCGCCCCGCAGCCGTCCGTACCGACAGAGGCGACCGGTTCGCCCGCCGCCTCCTCGATCACCTGGAGCACGAGCTGCTGGAGCGGGTGCGCCGGGTCGAGATAGGTGGCCGGGTCCCAGCCGTTGCGCAGGCACACCGCGAGCATCGCCGCGTGCTTGCCCGAGCAGTTCATGGTGATCCGCTCCCGGACGTGGCCCGCGGCGAGGTACGCCTCCGCCTCGACCGGATCCAGCGGCAGGTCCGGCGGGGTCTGGAGGTCGTCGGGCGTCAGCCCGTGCTCGGTGAGCATCGTGCGTACGAGATCGAGGTGGAAGCCCTCGCCCGAGTGGCTCGCGGCGGCCAGCGCCAGCCGCTCCCCCGACAGGTCGAGCCCGGCCCGCAGCACGGCCGCGGCCTGCATCGGCTTGTTCGAGGAGCGCGGGAAAACCGGCGCCGCCGGATCGCCGAGGGTCAGTTCGACGCTGCCGTCGGCGGCCAGGACGACCAGTGATCCGCGATGGTGGCCCTCGACGAAACCGGACCGCACGATCTCGGCCAGCACCGGTGGTGCGGGTACCGGGTCGGATATGGCGTCGGAACCGGCGGACGGGGCTGCGCTGGAGGTCATGTTGGCCTTCCGGGGACGGGCGGGACCCGCCCCCGGAGGGGTTGCCTCAGGCGAGCAGGTCGTCTACTTGTGCTTCCCCGTCACGGTACCTGCGGGCGATCTCCGCGCTGCAGTCGTCCGCGGTGCGCTGGAGCCGGTGGCGGCGCCGGGACACCTGCTGCTCGTAGCGGACCAGACGGCCCATCGCGGTGTGCAGCTCTTCGTCCGTACGGGCGTCGAGGTCGGACAGCTCGACCTCCGCGAGCGTCTCGGCCGCCAGCTGCCGGTACTCGTCGCTGCGCGGGGTGCTCAGCGTGACGTGCCGGGCCGAGGAGCGGTGCAGCGACGGGGCGTCCGCGAGGATCTCCGAGAGCCTGTCCACCACCGGCGACTCGGGGTCCCGCCGCCGGGCCAGCTCGGCCCGCAGGATGTCCACGCGTCCCTGGACCAGCCGCCGCACATAGCTCAGGTCGGCCTCGTCGCTCTGCGAGTCGCGGCGCAGTGTGCGCAACTCGGGCAGGCGCAGGGTGCCCAGTTCGGGCGGGGGCGCGGCCGGGCCGTCGTCGGAGCCCTGCCCGGTCCGCTGCACAGGTGGGCGCATGGTGCTCGTGCTCGTACCCGCACTGCTGTTGACGCCGGCACGCGTGACCGGCACGGTACCCGGGGATTGCCCGGTTCCATGGGTGCTCATGCTTGTCCATCCCCTCGACCGGTGCGTCGGCGCACCGCCTCCGTGCATCGTGCCACTCCAAGGGTGCCGGTGGAGGTGCTCTGTACCCGTTCAGCCCAAGATAGGTTGGTCTGTATGCGTGCAGTGGTACAGAGGGTCGACGGTGCGACCGTCACAGTGGCCGACGCCGACGGCGAGGGCAGCGGCCCCGCGGTGGTCGGGGAAATCATCGGCGAGGGCCTGTGTGTGCTGGTCGGAGTCACTCACACGGACACCCCGGAGAAGGCGGCGCAGCTCGCCCGGAAGCTCTGGTCGGTCCGCATCCTGGAGGGCGAGAAGTCCTGCTCCGATGTGAATGCGCCGCTTCTGGTGATTTCGCAGTTCACTCTCTACGGGGACGCCCGCAAGGGCCGCCGGCCCACCTGGAACGCCGCCGCGCCCGGCGCCACCGCCGAGCCGCTGGTCGACGAGGTGGTAGCGCAGCTGCGGGCGCTGGGGGCGCGGGTGGAGACGGGCCGGTTCGGGGCGGACATGCGGGTCTCGCTCACCAACCACGGCCCGTTCACCCTCGTCGTCGAGGTCTGACCGGGCAACGTGGCTACGGTTCGACGACCGTCTCCTGGGCGGCGGCCGTGTTCTCCCCCGCCAGCAGCTCCGCGTCCACCGGCACGTTCCGCTTCACCAGGGCCAGGGCGATCGGCCCGAGCTCGTGGTGGCGGGCGGAGCTGGTGATGAAGCCGAGCTGACGGCCCTCTGAGCCGTCGGAGGCGAGCCGGACCGGGGTGCCGTGCCCGGGGAGGAGCACCTCGCTGCCGTCCAGGTGCAGGAAGACCAGTCGGCGGGGCGGCTTGCCCAGGTTCTGCACCCGGGCCACGGTCTCCTGGCCCCGGTAGCAGCCCTTCTGGAGGTGGACGGCGCTGCCGATCAGGCCCAGCTCGTGCGGGATGGTGCGGTGGTCGGTCTCGAAACCGAGGCGCGGGCGGTGGCCCTCGACGCGCAGCGCCTCGTAGGCCAGCACCCCGGCGGCCGGGCCGTGCTCGGCCGCGTACGCCTCCAGAGCGGCGCGCGGCAGGAACAGGTCGCGGCCGTACGGCGTCTCGCGCACGACACCGCCCTCCGGCGCCGGGGCGATCGAACCGGCCGGCAGGTACACGACCGCGAAGTCGTCCGTACGGTCGGCGACTTCGACCCGGTAGAAGAACTTCATCGACTCCAGATAGGCGATCAGCTCGCCCTGGGTGCCCGGCTCGACGTGCATCCACACGGTCTCGCCGTCGTCGACGAGATACATGGCGTGCTCGATGTGCCCGTTCGCCGTGAGGATCAGGGAGTCGGTGGCCTGGCCGGGCGCGAGGTCGGTGACGTGCTGGGTGATCAGCAGGTGCAGCCAGGCCAGCCGGTCGAGGCCGGTGACGGTGACCACCCCGCGGTGCGAGAGGTCGACGAGACCGGAGCCGTCGGCGAGGGCGCGCTGCTCGCGGAACAGGTCACCGTAGTGCGCGGCGACACCTTCGTCGCGGCCCTCGGCGGGGACGGCACCGGGCAGGGACAGCAGGGGGCTCTTCATGCGACCAGCGTACGACTCGGCCCCTCAGACCGGGTCTCCTGGCCGCTCGGCCGCCTTCGACGCGGAGTCCGCGGAGCCCGCACAGTCCGCGCAGCGGCCGAAGATCGCGAAGTGCTTCATGTCCGTCTCGAACCCGAACGCGCCGCGCAGCTTCTCGGTGAACTCCGCGACGACGCCGACATCGGCCTCGATGACGTCCCCACAGTCCCGGCAGACGAGGTGGATGTGGTGATGGCGGTCGGCCAGGTGGTACGTCGGTGCGCCGTGGCCCAGATGGGCGTGGCTGACCAGGCCCAGCTCCTCCAGGAGCTCCAGGGTCCGGTAGACGGTCGAGATGTTCACACCGGAGGCCGTCCGGCGGACCTCGGAGAGGATCTCGTCGGGCGTCGCGTGCTCCAGCGCGTCCACGGCTTCCAGGACAAGCTGCCGCTGCGGCGTCAGCCGGTAGCCACGCTGCCGAAGATCGGTCTTCCAGTCGGTGCTCACCACAGGCCCCAGTGTAGGTCCGCACGGGTGCCGCCCCCAGCGGATCGGAGCACGTATCGGTGGGGGCGGTAAGGAGGGCCGGCTACTTGAAGAACGCGATCCCGTCGTCCGGCAGGTCACCGAGGCTCTTCGCCATCGCGGCGACGTCTTCGGGGGTGACGACCTTCTTGAGGTGCGCCGACATGTACGGCCGCAGCTCCACCTCGGGCGTGGACTTCTCACCGACCCACATCAGGTCGCTCTTCACATAGCCGTAGAGCCGCTTGCCACCGTTGTACGGGCCGGAGGCCGCGGTGCGGGCCACCGCGTCGGTGACCAGGTCGATCTGCGGCTTCTGGTGGGCCAGCTCGCCGTACCAGATCTCGATGACGCCCTGGTCGCGGACCATCACGACCTCGACCTTGCGGTCCTTGTCGATGCGCCAGTAGCCGGACTCCGACTCCAGCGGCCGGACCTTCTCGCCCTCGGCGTCGAGCACCCAGGTGTGCGAGACGTACTCCAGGAAGTCCCGGCCGTCGTGGCTGAAGGTCACTTCCTGGCCGAAGTTGCACTTCTCGGCACCGGGGAAGTCGGACACGCCCGCACCCGCCCAGTTGCCCAGGAGGAAGGCCAGCGGGACGAGGTCCGGGTGGAGGTCGGACGGAATCTCGATCATGAGCGGCTCAGACGATCTGTGAGGCGGGCGGAACAACGGGGAGGGCGCGCGTGGAGCTGAGGGGTCAGCGCTGACCCTGGTACAGCTTCTTCACGGTCAGACCGGCGAAGGCGAGGGTGCCGACACAGACCAGGACCAGCAGGGTGGTGAAGAATGCCTCAAGCACGGGAGCTCCTTGAACGAGCGGTATGGCAGCAGTACGGGCCGGGTCCCAGCCTAATGGGTGGAGGCCCGGCCCGTCGGTTCGGGGTTTCCCGCGGAGCGGCTCAGCCCAGCAGCTGGTTCTGCTTCTTGTCCGCCGTTGCTCCGGCCGGGGCTGGCTGAATCAAAATGGGATCCCCCCCCACAAGACCTGAAGCGCTGAAGCGCGGATTCCGTCATCCGCGCAACCAACTGACCCGCTGCTCACCGCCGAGGTTGTACGCCCGAGGATTACAGTTCCGCATATGCCGAAGAAGCTCGTGATCAAGGTGACCGCAGGTGCCGACTCCGCCGAGCGCTGCTCGCAGGCGTTCACAGTGGCGGCGGTCGCCGTCGCCAGCGGCGTGGAGGTCTCGCTCTGGCTGACCGGGGAATCCGCCTGGTTCGCCCTGCCGGGACGGGCCGCCGAGTTCGAACTGCCGCACGCGGCGCCGCTGCCGGATCTGATCGAGTCGATCCAGGCGGGCGGTCTCATCACGCTCTGCACCCAGTGCGCGGCCCGCCGCGACATCACCGAACAGGACGTCCTGGACGGGGTACGGATCGCCGGGGCGCAGGTCTTCGTCAGCGAGATCATGGCCGACGGCGTGCAGGCCCTCGTCTACTGACGGAACCCGTTACTGGCGGCGCTTCCTGCCGTCGAGCTCTTCCCACCACTCGTCCGACTCCGGATCCCCGGTGGGGCCGACGGGGCCGGTGCGGCCGGCGGGGTTCCCTTTGCCCGTCCGATCCATCCGGTTCATCCGGCCCGGCGGGTCCGGCCGGTCATTCCGGTCCGTCCGGTCCGTCCGCTGCCGGGGATCCGGGGGCGGGTCGTCCCACCAGCGGTCCTCCGGGCCCTTCCGGTTGGCCACGATCGCCGCGACGGGCGGGATGACCATGGCGATCACACACATGCTGATGGCGGCGGGAATCGACCAGAGTCTCACGAAGGCCCAGGACGAGACGAAGAGGACGAGACATCCGCCCATCATCAGGAAATATGCGCGACGGCGTCGGGCGTACATAAGTCCAGCGTAGGCCTGATTCGTCCGCCCAGCCGGTCCTGGGGAACGGGCACCTTCACCCGGACGGCGCGAAGGGCCGTACCCCGGTTCAGCAAGGCGTCCAGCCCTCCGGGGTACGGCCCTTCGGCCGGTCTTCGTGTCCGGTGCTAGACCGCGATGGCCACCTCGGAGAGGCCGCCCGTCTGCGCCACGACCGTGCGGTCGGCGCTGCCGCCCGGGACGAGCGCGCGCAGCGTCCAGGTGCCCTCCGCCGCGTAGAAGCGGAACTGTCCGGTCGCGGAGGTCGGGACCTCCGCGGTGAACTCGCCGGTCGAGTCCAGCAGGCGGACGTAGCCGGTGACGGGCTCGCCGTCGCGGGTCACGCTGCCCTGGATGGTGGTCTCACCGGGCTTGATCGTCGAAGCGTCGGGGCCGCCGGCCTTTGCTCCACACATGGTGTTCTGTCCTTCTCGTCGGGGGTCGTGCCGGTCCGGGTGGTGCGGAGTTACTTGTTGGCGCCGAGCTCGATCGGCACGCCCACCAGGGAGCCGTACTCGGTCCACGAACCGTCGTAGTTCTTGACGTTCTCCTGGCCGAGGAGCTGGTGCAGCACGAACCAGGTGAGCGCGGAGCGCTCACCGATGCGGCAGTACGCGATGGTGTCCTTCGACAGGTCGACCTGCTCGGCCTCGTAGAGGGCCTTGAGCTCGTCGTCCGACTTGAAGGTGCCGTCGTCGTTGGCGTTCTTCGACCACGGGATGTTGCGGGCGCTCGGCACGTGGCCGGGGCGCTGCGACTGCTCCTGCGGGAGGTGGGCCGGGGCGAGCAGCTTGCCGCTGAACTCGTCGGGCGAACGCACGTCGACCAGGTTCTGGCTGCCGATCGCCTTCACGACGTCGTCGCGGTAGGCGCGGATCGACTCGTCCTGCGGCTTGGCCTTGTACTGGGTGGCCGGGCGGGACGGGATCTGGTCGCCGTCCACCAGGTCGCGGGAGTCGAGCTCCCACTTCTTGCGGCCGCCGTCGAGCAGCCGCACGTCCTGGTGGCCGTAGAGCTTGAAGTACCAGAACGCGTAGGACGCGAACCAGTTGTTGTTGCCGCCGTACAGGACGACCGTGGTGTCGTTGCCGATGCCCTTGCCGGACAGCAGCTCCTCGAAGCCCGCCTGGTCGATGAAGTCACGGCGGACCGGGTCCTGGAGGTCCTTGGTCCAGTCGATCCGGATCGCGTTCTTGATGTGGTTCTTCTCGTACGCGGCGGTGTCCTCGTCGACCTCGACGATGGCAACCTTCGGGTCGTCGATGTGGGCCTCGACCCAGTCGGCGTCTACCAGGACGTCACTGCGGCTCATTGTGTTCTCCTCCGGGGCAGTCTGCGGCGAGATGATGCGAGGTGGTGCGGGACGCGGGTGCTGATGCGGATGTACGGAGCGCGGAATTCGGCACGTGCACAGAGGCATCGGGATGGCCCCGACAGAGGGTCGGAAGGCCGGGAATGCGGGAAATCGACGCTCCCGCTCAGACAGTGCGACAGAGCATGGCGGCGACGCGGCACAGGTCCACTGCCCGCCGCTTCGTGAGATCCGCCCGTCCCCGCTGCGGGAGACCGCTAATAGAGCACTGCATGGGACCGATCGTAGGGACGTACGGGCGGACATGTCACCGTTGTGTCGCCCACTGAGACGCGATCGTCCGCAGGGTGAGACGAGAAGGAGTTCGCGCCCGCTCCGCATCCGCTCCCGGGAGCGCGGCGCCCGTCGGGCATCTGCGGAACGGACGCAGCCGTCTCAGTATGTGGCGCAGGCCCGCTGTCGGCCCGCGGCTCGCCGCCGGAGTCAGCCGGCGAGCGTGACGTCCGTGCCGGTCACCGAGATCTCCAGGCCCTCCGCGGTCGGCTGGATCTTCTCCAGCTTCAGGCCCTTGGGCAGCCCGCCGACCTCGCGCTCGAAGTCGGTCTTCTTGCGCACCAGGCCCTCAAGTCCGGGGATGCCCTCGCCCGGCACCTTGTCGGCGTGCACCCGCACGGTGTGGCCGTCGACCAGGGTGACGCTGGACAGCACGCTGCGCGAGATCTCCTGGCCGAGACCGGGGACCTGGACCGTGCCGGTCACCTTCACCTTGCCGTTGCCGCCGTACGCGACCGCGACGTCCGCGCTGGCCGCCTTGGTGAGGTCCGCGTACGAGACCACGGCCGTGCCGCCCGCCCGTGCGGCGACCGCCCCGGAGAAACCGTCGGTCAGCCGGACCTGGTGCAGGTCGGCGTTCATCTCGCTGATCCGGAGGGTGCGGCCGTTCGCGCTGGTCTCCAGGCCGGTGATCTTCACGTCGACCTCGTCGAGCTCGGAGCCGGCGAGCTGCGTCAGGAACGGAAAGCCCTTGATCGATACGTCCGTCGAGCCGATCTCCGCGCCGGGCACCCGCACCCGCTCCGCGACCTGCGATTCGGCGAAATACACCGCCGCGCGGTCGATGGCGATGAACACGCCGGCCAGAATCACGACTATGACCAGCAGTATTCGCAGTGCACGCATGCCTTGTCCTCCCCCGCCGGCGTCCGTTCGGACCGCTCGGCGACCGTGAGCCTACTGCGGCCGCACGTCACGCTCCGGGTGATCGACGAGCGGAAGCCCCCCATCGGTTCCCCGTGGAGGGCTTCGGCATCTCTGTGACGCGTGAGGCGCGACGGTCACGAGTGACGGGTCGCGGGCGACCGGCTACCCGATCGCGCGGCCGATCAGATACACGGCGGGCGCGGCCGCGGTGAGCGGCAGCGCCACTCCCGCGGTCATGTGCACGAACCGCGACGGGTAGTCGTAGCTGGCCACCCGCAGCCCGATCAGCGCGCAGCCACCGGCGGCCAGGCCGAGCAGCGCACTTTTCGCCCCCAGGTCCGTAACGGCCCCGGCCAGCCCGCCCGCGGCCGCCGCGACGAGCAGCGCCGCCACCACGGAGACCGGCCCGGGCAGCGGAAGCGCCCGTACGAGCACCGTGAGGGCGACCGCGATCCCGCCGACCGTCACCGCGTCCGGGACCGCCGCGAGGTGCCCGGCGGCCAGGACCGCGAGCGAGGCGGAGGCGACGGTGGCCATCAGCCCCTCCATCCGCTCGTCGGCGCCCGCCCGGCTGCGCAGCTGGAGCACGACGGTGAGCAGCACCCAGACGCCGAGCGTGCCGAGGATCGCGGCCGGACCGTTCTCCCGGCCCGCGGCCAGCAGCGCCACATCGGCGACGAGCCCGCCGGCGAACGCGAGCGCGATGCCCTGCCGGGCCGGCCACATGCCGTTCAGCCGGAACCATCCGGCCGCGGTCACCGCCTGGAGCAGCACCAACGGGACCACCAGGGCGTACGAGCCGATGGCCGCACCGAGCGCGAGCAGCAGCCCGAGCCCCGCGGTGATCGCGGCCGGCTGCATCCCCGGCGCGATGATCGGGGAGCGGCCCTCGGCGCGGGCCCGCTGGGCGTCCGTGATGCGGCTGTTGCCCAGCGTGGTGGGCGCGCTGTACCCGTCGTCGTCCTGCGCGGCGCCCACGGAGGCGGCCACCGGCTCGGGAGCCACGGGCGCCGCCGGAACCTCGGGCGGCAGCGGGTAGGCACCGGAAGCGCCCTGCACGGGCTGGGCGGGCTGGGCGGGCTGCACGGGCTGCGCCGGCTGTTGCGTCGGTCGGAGGGTGGGCTGGTACTGGGTGTCCCAGGTCTGGCCCTCCCAGGTCTGCGCGACCGCCGGCTCCCCGGCCTGCGGATCCCGATAGGGCTGCTGGGCCTGGTACGCCTGCTGGGGCTGCTGGGGCTGGTGCGCCTGCTGGGGCTGCTGGGGCTGGTGCGCCTGCTGGGGCTGGTACGTACCCTGCGGTGCGTAAGGCGCGTACGGGGCGGTTTCGCCCGCGTAGGGGGCCTGCTGCCCGTAGGACGGTTCACCGTAGGGCTGCTGCCCGTAAGCGGGGTCCGGGTAGCCCTGGCCCCCGTACGACTGGTCCACGTACGGCTGCGGCTCCTGCCCGTAAGGCTGCTGCGGCTGGTTTCCGGGCGGATTCCCGTACGGCTGGTCCCCGTACGGCTGGTCCGGGTACGGATGCTGCTGATCGCTGCTGGTCATGTTCTGCGGTTCACCCTCCTGCGAACGGCGGGAGCACCTCGACCGTGCCGCCCTCGGCAAGGCGTACGGTCTCATGGCTCCGGGTCCCGACGGGGTCACCGTCGATGAGGAACGAGCACCTCCGGAGCACCCGGGTCAGCTCACCGGGGTGCCGGCCGCGTACGGCGTCGAGCGCCTCCTTGAGCGTCGCGGCGGTGTAAGGCTCCTCCGCCGTTCCGGCAGCGGCCTTGGCGGCTGCCCAGTAACGGATCGTTCCCGCGGGCATGGCGGCGGCTCCTCTCGTCTCGGGTCGGCTCGGGTCCGGCTGTCCATCATCGTGCACCGGGGTCACCGGTCCGCGGCCCAGTCGGCGATGCGGCCGAGCAGGGCCGCGTCCGCCGCGTTCTCCGCGTGCCCCATCCCGCGCTCCAGCCACAGCTCAGCGGCCCCGTCCGCCGCGTCCGCCAGCATCCGGGGGTGGTCGAGCGGGAAGTACGGGTCCCGGTCGCCGTGCACGATCAGCAACGGGGTCGGGGCGATCAGCGGGACCGCCGCGACCGGGGAGAGCGGGACCGGGTCCCAGTCGTCGCGGGCGATCCGGGTCCGGAAGCCGTACCGCCCGACCAGCCGGCCGGTCGGACGCGTCACCACCCAGTGCAGCCGACGCATCGGGGCCGTACCCCGGTAGTACCAGCGCGCCGGGGAGCTCACGGAAACCACCGCATCGGCGTACGCCCCCGAACACGCTTCCGTGCGCCCCCCGCGCACCGGAACGGATCGGACGCCCTCGCGCTCCGCCTCAGGAGCCGTATACAGCGCCCCGTGCCGGAGCACCACGGAACCGCCCATGGAGAACCCGACCGTAACGACGCGCCGGTGTCCGAGCGACCGCGCCCAGCCCACCGCGGCGGCCAGATCCAGCACCTCGCGGTCGCCCACCGTGGAGCGTCCACCGGAGCCGCCGTGCCCCCGGAACGAGAACGTGATCACGGCCGCACGCTGGGAGAACACCTCCACGGCGCGCCGCACCGCGAGGCGGTCGGCCGAACCGGTGAAACCGTGCGCGACGACGATCGCCGTACCGGTCTCCCCGCCACCCGCGAGTGCGCCGTCATCCGCCGTACACGGGTCGTACACCGCCTCGATCAGGACGCCGTCATCGGCGCGCAACGTGGTCCGCGACGGCCGGCGCGTGATCAAGGGAACAGAGGAACTCCGAAATCGCCCCTCGGACACAGAACTCATGTGGGCTATTCTGCTGGGAAGAGGATCCGGGCAATGCAGCCCCCGGGTCCTTTTGTGCTTTCCGCGCGTTGTTACGGAGACGTTTCAACAAGCTCAGCGGCCCTGGGCGCGGGGCCGTACCGGTAAAACCCGTATGACGAAACGTCGTACGGAACAACACGAATAAGCGTACGAAGCAGTGCCGCATACTCCCCCGGGCCCGGCCCGGGAGTGCCCCTCTCGCAGGGAACGAGGAGGACCGACGTAATGGGCGAGCCAACCGTGCACGATCATCGACCGACGACCCAGGCAGGTGGGCGGCGATGAGTTCACTGCTGCTCCTGACGAATGCCCTCCAACCGTCGACGGAGGTGCTTCCCGCCCTCGGCCTCCTGCTCCACAGCGTGCGGGTGGCGCCCGCCGAAGGCCCCGCTCTCGTCGACACCCCGGGTGCCGACGTCATCCTCATCGACGGACGGCGCGACCTGCCCCAGGTCCGCTCCCTCTGTCAGCTGCTGCGGTCCACCGGACCCGGCTGCCCGCTGATCCTCGTCGTCACGGAGGGCGGCCTCGCGGCCGTCACCGCGGACTGGGGAATCGATGACGTACTGCTGGACACGGCGGGCCCCGCCGAGGTCGAGGCCCGGCTGCGGCTGGCCACCGGCCGGCAGCAGATCACCTCCGACGACTCCCCGATGGAGATCCGCAACGGCGATCTGTCGATCGACGAGGCGACGTACAGCGCCAAGCTCAAGGGCCGGGTCCTGGACCTGACCTTCAAGGAATTCGAACTGATCAAGTACCTGGCGCAGCACCCGGGACGGGTCTTCACCCGCGCCCAGCTGCTCCAGGAGGTCTGGGGCTACGACTACTTCGGCGGCACCCGGACGGTCGACGTACACGTCCGTCGGCTGCGCGCCAAGCTCGGCCCCGAGCACGAGTCGCTGATCGGCACCGTCCGCAACGTGGGCTACCGGTTCGTCGCACCCGAGAAGGTGGAGCGGGCGGCCGAGGAGGCCAAGTCGGCGGCCGCGAAGGCGGCCTCCGAGAGCCTCACCCGTTCGGAGCAGCCGGAGGCCGCAGAGGTGAGGGAAGAAGGCCCGGTCCAGCCTGCCAAGAGGTAGTTATATCCGCGTAGACTGCCGCGCGTGGCCAAGGTGACGCGGGACGATGTGGCGAGACTGGCGGGGACGTCGACCGCGGTCGTCAGCTACGTCATCAACAACGGACCCAGGCCGGTCGCCCCGGCCACGCGCGAGCGGGTACTCGCCGCCATCAAGGAGCTGGGCTACCGGCCCGACCGGGTCGCCCAGGCGATGGCCTCGCGGCGGACCGATCTCATAGGGATGATCGTGCCGGACGCGCGGCAGCCGTTCTTCGCGGAGATGGCGCACGCGGTCGAACAGGCCGCCGCCGAGCGCGGAAAAATGGTGCTCGTCGGCAACTCCGACTACCGCGACGAGCGCGAGGTCCACTATCTGCGGGCCTTCCTCGGCATGCGGGTCTCCGGGCTGATCCTGGTCAGCCAGGGTCCCAGCGAGCGGGCGGCGGCGGAGATAGAGGCGTGGGACGCCCGGGTCGTGCTGCTGCACGAGCGGCCCGAGGCCATCGACGACGTCGCGGTCGTCACGGACGACGTCGGCGGCGCCCAGCTCGCCACCCGTCATCTGCTGGAGCACGGCAACGCGTACGTGGCCTGCCTCGGCGGTGTCGAGTCGACCCCGGCGGTCGGTGACCCGGTGGCCGACCATGTCGAGGGCTGGCGCCGGGCGATGCACGAGTCGGGCCGTACGACGGAGGGCCGGCTCTTCCAGGCCCCGTACAACCGTTACGACGCCTATCGCGTGGCGCTGGAGCTCCTCGCGGGCCCGGACCGGCCCCCGGCGATCTTCTGCGCCACGGACGACCAGGCCATCGGCGTACTGCGGGCCGCCCGCGAGCTGCGGATCGACGTGCCGGGCGAGCTGGCGGTGGCGGGCTTCGACGACGTGAAGGAGGCCGGGCTCACCGATCCGCCGCTCACCACGGTCTTCTCCGACCGCCCGGCGATGGCACGGGCGGCGGTGGACCTGGTGCTCGACGACTCGCTCCGGGTGTCGGGCTCGCGGCGGGAGCGGCTGAAGCAGTTCCCCTCCGCGCTGGTGGTCCGGCGGTCCTGCGGCTGCGGTGAGCCCCCGGCGGCCCGGACGGCGCCCGCGTAGCCGAGCGCCGTCCGGCGTCCTCGTCCGGGTGCGGCCCTTATATCGGGCATACGAGGTTCTGCCGGGCTTCTCAGGGCGTACTCACGCTCCTCTCATCTTCGCTGGACACTCTTCTAGACATGACAGAGAGCCAGCGCCCGAGCGGCGAGTACCCGATGTACCCCTCGTACGGCAACGGCGACGCGGCCTACCCGCCGCCGCCGTCATACCAGCCCCCGCAGCCGGCGGGTTCCGGCGGCGGCGGCCCCGTGTGGCCCGCGCCCGGACAGCAGGAGCCGGCGCCCGAGCCGTCCGCGCCCCGGCGCCGGGCCCGCCGTCCGGTCGCGCTCCTCGCGGCGGTCGCCATCGCGGCGGCGATCGTCGGCGGCGGCACCGCCACGGTGATCGGGCAGCTCACCGACCACGGCACCGGCAGCACCGGCAGCGGCGTCATCCCGGGCACCACGGTCTCGCAGAGCAGCAAGGGCACCGTCTCGGGCGTGGCCGCCGCCCTGTCACCGACCATCGTCGAGATCAGCGCGACCTCGAACGCGGGCCAGTCCACCGGCTCCGGTGTGGTCATCACGTCCGACGGCGAGATCGTCACCAACAACCACGTCGTCGCGGGGTCCTCCTCGGTCAAGGTGACGCTCAGCACCGGCAAGACGTACACCGCCGACGTCGTCGGGACCGACCCGGACAAGGACCTCGCGCTGATCAAGCTCCAGGGCGCGAGCGGGCTGAAGACGGCGACGCTCGGTGACTCCTCCAAGGTGGCCGTCGGCGACCAGGTCGTCGCGATCGGCTCGCCCGAGGGCCTCACCGGCACCGTCACCAGCGGCATCGTCTCCGCGCTCGACCGGGACGTCACGGTCGCCAAGGAGGGCGACAGCAGCCAGGGGCAGGGACAGGGACAGGGGCAGGGCGGCCAGGGCGGCGGGCAGCAGTGGCCGTTCGAGTTCGGCGGTCAGCAGTTCAACGGCGACACCGGCGACTCCACCACCACGTACAAGGCGCTCCAGACCGACGCCTCGCTCAACCCGGGCAACTCCGGGGGCGCGCTGATCAACATGAACGGTGAGATCATCGGCATCAACTCCGCGATGTACTCCGCGAGTTCGGCCCAGGGCTCGGGCAGTTCCGGCGCGGGCAGCGTCGGCCTCGGCTTCGCCATCCCGGTGAACACCCTCAAGGCAGACCTGAACACCCTGCGGGCCGGCGACAGCTCCTGACCCGCGCCGCCGCGGCCGGGCCGTGCGAGGCTGGGAAACTGGAGGGCAGCGCCCCGCCCCGTACGGATCGAGAAGAGGACGAAGCAGCGATGAGCCCCGCCGAAGACGATCCGCAGCGCATCCTGATCGTCGACGACGAGCCCGCCGTGCGTGAGGCCCTGCAGCGCAGCCTCGCGTTCGAGGGATACGGCACCGAGGTCGCCGTCGACGGTCTCGACGCCCTCACCAAGGCCGAGTCGTACGCCCCCGACCTCATCGTCCTCGACATCCAGATGCCCCGGATGGACGGGCTGACCGCAGCCCGCCGCATCCGGGCCACCGGGACCACCACGCCCATCCTCATGCTCACCGCCCGCGACACCGTCGGGGACCGGGTCACCGGACTCGACGCGGGCGCCGACGACTACCTGGTCAAGCCCTTCGAGCTGGACGAGCTGTTCGCCCGCATCCGGGCCCTGCTGCGCCGCAGCTCGTACGCGGCCGCCTCCGGCGCCGACCTCCCCGACAACAACGCGCTGGCCTTCGCGGACCTCCGGATGGACCTCGCCACCCGCGAGGTCACCCGGGGCACCCGCCGCGTCGAGCTGACCCGTACCGAGTTCACCCTGCTGGAGATGTTCCTCGCGCACCCGCGCCAGGTGCTGACCCGCGAACAGATCCTCAAGGCGGTCTGGGGCTTCGACTTCGAGCCGAGCTCCAACTCCCTGGACGTGTACGTGATGTACCTGCGCCGCAAGACCGAGGCGGGCGGCGAACCGCGGCTGGTCCACACGGTGCGCGGTGTCGGATACGCACTGCGGGCGGGCGGGGGCGAGGGGTGACGGGGCCCCTGCGCCGCTTCCGCGCCCTGCCGCTCCGCTCCCGGCTCGCGCTGCTGGTCGCGGTGGCGGTCGCGGTGGCGGTGGCGGCCGTGGCGGCGGCTTGCTGGTTCGTGACGCGGGCACAGCTGGAGCAGCAGGCGGATGCGACGCTGCGCGCCGCCAAGGTCGACAAGGACTACCTGGGCGATTTGTACAGGTACTGCACCAGCGCCACCAAGCTGCCGCCCCCGCCCTACACGGGCTTCACCGTCCAGCTCATCGACGCCCAGGGCACGGTCTGCATCGCCCCCGACTCGTCGAAGCTCCCGGTGACCCGGGCCGACCTCGCGGTGGTCAACGGCGAGCGCAGCGGAGCGCTTCACACAGAGGCCGATGCCGACGGGGTGAAGATGCGCGTCTTCACCTACGCGGTGACGGTGACGGTGTCGCGCGGGCCCGGCCTGCCGCCCGCCGACCTCACCCTCGGCGTCTCCGTGGCCCGCCCGCTGAGCGAGATCGACGCACCCCTCTCCACCCTCGCCTGGGTCCTCCTCGCCGTCTCCGGCATCGGCGTCATCGGCGCGGGCGCCGCCGGACTCTGGGTCGCCCGGTCCGGACTGCGCCCGGTCGACGAGCTCACCGAGGCCGTCGAGCACGTGGCCCGCACCGAGGACCTCACCGTCCGCATCCCGGTCGAGGGCGAGGACGAGATCGCCCGGCTCTCCCGGTCCTTCAACTCGATGACGGCTTCCCTCGCCACCTCCAGGGACCGCCAGGCCCAGCTGATCGCGGACGCGGGCCACGAGCTGCGCACCCCGCTGACCTCCCTGCGCACCAACGTGGAGCTGCTCGCCCGCAGCGACGAGACCGGCCGGGCGATCCCGCCGGACGACCGCAAGGCGCTGATGTCCTCGGTCAAGGCCCAGATGACCGAGCTCGCCTCGCTCATCGGCGACCTCCAGGAACTGGCCCGCCCGGACGCCGCCCAGCCCGGCCCGCTCCAGGTGGTGGCCCTGCACGACATCACCCGCACCGCCCTGGACCGCGCCCGGCTGCGCGGCCCCGAGCTGACCGTCACGGCGGAGCTGGCCCCCTGGTACGTACGGGCAGAACCGGCGGCCCTGGAGCGGGCGGTCGTCAACGTCCTGGACAACGCGGTGAAGTTCAGCCCGCCACGCGGCACGATCGATGTGGTCCTGCACCGGGGCGAACTGACGGTCCGCGACCGGGGCCCCGGCATCCCCGCCGACGAACTCCCGCACGTCTTCGAGCGCTTCTGGCGCTCCCCGTCCGCCCGCCAGCTCCCCGGCTCGGGCCTCGGCCTGTCGATCGTCGCGCGCACGGTCCAGCAGGCGGGCGGCGAGATCGCCCTGCGCCCGGCGGACGACGGCGACGGCACGGTGGCCACGATCCGGCTGCCGGGAGCCCCGCAGCCGCCACCGGAGACACCCCGGAGCTGAGCGGGCGAAAATTCAGAGGCGGCGCCGGAACTCCGCCGCGAACTGCGGAGCTCCTCCGGCGGACAGGCGGTCCAGCAGCCCGTGCACATCGCGCGGTTCGCGCCGATAGCTCTGCGCCTGAGCTCCCAGGACCGCGAGCACGTCCACCGGAGCGAGGTCGAGCAGATCCAGCAGAAAATCGTCGGGCCTCAGCACCTCGATCTCGTACGGGTCTGCCGAATCCGCCGGAAAGTCCCTTACATTCAGCGTGACCAGTGCATGCGCCTGGCCGCGGACTGCCGCAGCCAGCACATGACGGTCCTTCGGATCGTTGGTCATCGCCGGGATCAGCTTGCTGTACCCCGCCACGAGGCTGTCGGGAAATGCCCCTGCCATCGTCTCGACCAGAGCCTTGGCCTTCTCGGCAGACACCTGTCGGCAATGTTGCGAGAACGCAGGTGTCCAGGACCACGCGCTGCACATCGCTCCAGGTGACTCAGGTGTCCTGTCGGGATTCAGTTGCCGTACAGTCCGGCGTCCTCCGTCTGCTCGATCAGCTTGTCGAGCCCTCGGCTCCTCCGGGTGCGACGCCTCTCCTTGTACTGGAGCACATCAGCCAGCAGCACTCTGCGGTGACGGCCCGGCCGGGAATAGGGCACCTCGCCCTCGTCCAGAATCTTGACGAATGTCGGTCGGCTGACACCCAGCAGGTCTGCGGCTTCCTGTGTGGTCAGCGTTGTGTTCACCGGGGCGACCGTGACCGCCTTGCCTTCAGACAGCGCGCGGACGACCACCATCAGCGCTTCGTAGACCTCCGGGGGCAACGTCTTCGTCGAGCCGTCCGGGCCCCGCAGCAAGGCTGGTTCCACTGCCTGTGGGGTCCTGTCCAGGAACGCGCAGAGCTCCGCGATCTCCGCACGGTGCTCAGGTAGCAGAGTTCGGTCTTCAGCGGTGCTGTGCATGGCTTTCTCTCCTTTGAAGATGAACCAAGCATCGCACAATTCGAAAGAAACGCAACGTCCGCGCCCCCCTTCAAGCCGTACCGCTCGCGCTCGCGATCTCGGCAGTGTCCGGGCACTGACAGCGACACCGGAATCGCCGGCGCGGCCCCCGCAGCCGCCACCGGAGACACCCCGGAGCTGAGCGGGCCCGCGTCCGGCGCCGGAACAGAAACGCCCAGCTCAGCCAGAACCCGGAGCAACACCCCTGTGCCTTTCGTCACAGCGAAAGGCACCCAGCTGAGAGCAACTGCGCCCTTTCGTGACGTCTGTCCGCGAGCTGGACCCCGGGCCGGGCCTGGACACCGAAAAAATCCCGCCACCGTGTCCGACGACCGCCATAGCATCTTCACAGCCGCCCGCGTGATCCAGCCGCTGTGGCAGCCGTTCATCCCCATTTCTTTCCTTTTCGGATCCGGACCCAAGGGCTCATGTGAAGATTCGCCGCATTCTCGCCACGGCCGTGGCCGTCGCCGTGACCACACCCGCCGTGCTGCTCTCCGTCACGCCCGCGTTCGCGGACGCCGCGCCGAGCGCACGTACGCAGGCCAAGCCGACCCTGGAGGAGCTCGAAAAGGCCGCGGCCGAGGCACAGGAGGTCTACGACAAGGCCCTCGCCGCGAAGACCGCCGCCTACCAGGTGGTGCAGGACGCGATGTCCGACACCGCGCCTCTCGCCGTGGCCGCCGACGCCGCCAAGAAGGCCGCGGACGACGCGGGCGCCGCCAAGACCGCCGCCGACCAGGCCGTCACCGACGCGAAGGCCGCCCTCGACGCGCTGCCCGAGACGGCCACGGAGGACGAGCGGACCGCCGCCGAGACCGCCCTCACCGGTGCCGAGGCCACCGCCGCGACCGCCGCCGCCGCCAAGACGGCCGCCGACGCGAAGGCCACGGAGGCCTACACGGCCCGCGACGACGCGAGGGTCGCCGCGCTCCGCGCCTACTCCGTGGCGCAGAAGGCCCTCAACGACGCTCTCGACGCGAAGACCGCCGCCGCTGACGCGCTGGCCAAGGCCCGCGAGGAGGAGGAGAACGAGAACCAGGACTGCGTGCCCGAGCCCGGTCTCACCACCGTCCTGACCGGCGTCCCGGACTCGATCACCGCCGGTACGACCACCGCTCTCACGCTCCGGGTGAGCAACCGTTCGGGCAAGGCCATGGACAACGTCCTCGCCTACGCCTTCACGCACGCCACCGACACGAGCGGCCTCAAGGAGACCGACCGGCTCCTGCACCTCCAGTGGTCCACGGCGTCCTCCCCGAAGTGGCACAGCATCGGCGGTGACCACCTGATCGACGCCATCGGCCCGCTGAAGGACGGCGCCCACGCCGACATCAAGCTCCGCCTCACCATCGACGCGTCGGCCCCGGCCGGCAACGGCGCCGCCTTCGTGTCGGCCGACTACATCAACGAGAACGGCTCCTGCGGGGGCAACCCGGACATCGACATGTACGACTTCGGTGTCCTCAAGGCCGCGAAGCCGAAGCCCGGCAAGACCGACCCCGGCACCACGGGCACGACCGGCACCACCGGCACGGGCACGACCGGCACCGGCACCACCGGCACCTCGGGCGGCTCCAACCCGTCGGCCCAGGGCACGGCGTCGAGCAACCCGGTGACCACCGGCGGCAGCCTCGCCTCGACGGGCTCGTCCTCCACCACCCCGCAGCTCGCCCTCGCGAGCGGCGCGGCCGTGGCGCTCGGCGCGGCGGCGATGTTCACCGCCCGCCGCCGCCGGACGGGTTCCCGGATCTGATCAGTCCCTGCCGAGAGGGTGGGTGGCGGGCCGGTCGGCCCGCCACCCACCCGGGTGCCGACGCCTTCGGGTCGCGTACCTCCGCGTCGTAGGCACCGCATCGGTCCCGGCGGCTCAGGACGCCGGGTTGTGCCGGATCAGGGACTCCACCAGCCCGGACCGGGTCGCCGGGAAGTCCAGCGGGACGATGCCGAGGCCGGTCCAGCCGGACGCCTCCGAGCCGTCCAGGAACGACTGGACCTGCGGGTTGAGCCGGTCCGCGTTTCCACGGGGCGGCAGGAGGGCGGCGGTCGAGACGTAGTTCATGAAGAGCTTGCCCGGCTGCCCGGCCGCCTTGCGGAACTGGGCTTCTATCTTCGGGTACTTGGCGAACGGCTCCGCCATGTAGTCGTCCTGGATGTCGAAGAGGTCCGGATCGGCGTAACGCACGCCCGGCAGGCCCCCGTTGTCGGCCAGCAGCACCACCTTGCCGCGCGCCTCGCCCAGCGCGGGAAGCGCGGAGCCGATGTGGAACAGCGGCCGCCAGCCCCTGACGTCGAGGTAGTCGTCGAAGACCGCCCGGAACGCCGCGTCGCTCTCCTCCGAGTACTCCTGCTTGACCCGCATCAGTACCGTCTCGGTGGGCCGCTCGGCCAGGAAGTCCCAGCAGGCGCCCAGCACATCGCCGAACATCAGGTTCTGGTACGAGGCTCCGTGGTGGATCGCGAAGGAGCCGCCCGTGATCCGGCACCGTACGTCGAGGAAGCGCAGCCCGCTGTTCAGCTGTTCCGCGATCGTCGTGTTCTGGCACTCGGTCCAGGGTCCGCCGTAGCGGGCGCCGGAGTCGTGCGAGCCGGGGATGGTGAGCCGTCGAAGCTCCGTTCCGTCCGCGATGCCGCTCATCCAGTCCTGGTTGGTGAGGGCCCGGCGGGCCGAGGCGCGGGCGGGTGCCGTGCCCAGGACGGCGGTGGCGGAAACGGCCAGTGCGCCGGCCAGGAAGTTCCGGCGGTTGGCTGTGTACGGGCTCATGCGGGGACGCCTCCGGGTGCCGTGTGGGGTCAGCGTGCGAAGTGTGTACGGACGGGCCCATGGATTATGTCGGGTGCACGTCACGGCAGGAAGAGGCCCTCCCGGGGCATCCGGACACCGGTGGACCGGTTCCGGACAGAGTGGCGCGAGCACCACGAACGGGCCTCCGACGCGGAGTTAGAACAGAGCTCCCACACCGGAGGAGCCGCTGATGAACCTCGGAACGATCGGCGTATGGAGCCTGGCGTTCACACACGGGGACCGCGGGGAGGCCAGGGAGGCCGCGGCCGAGCTGGAGGAACTGGGGTACGGCACGCTCTGGCTCGGCGGCAATCCGGGCGGCAACCCCAGTGGGGACCTGGCCACCGCCGCCGATGTGCTGGACGCGACCGACCGGGTCACCGTGGCGACCGGATGCGTGTCCATCTGGGAACGGCCCGCCGCGCGGCTCGCCGCCTCGTACCACGCACTGCCCGCCCACCAGCGGGCCCGGCTGCTCGTCGGCCTCGGCGTCAGCCACGCCGAGTGCGTCGACCGCTACCAACGCCCCTACGCGGCACTCGCCGGCTACCTGGACGAGCTGGACGCGGCCTCACCGCCCCTGCCCGCCGCCGCCCGGATCGTCGGCGCCCACGGCCCCCGGATGACCCGCCTCGCCGCGGCCAGGACCCTCGGAGTGCACCCCTACCTCGTCGACGTCAGCCACACCGCCCGGGCCCGCTACGAGCTGGACCCCGCATCCCTGCTGGCCACGGAACAGACGGTCATCCTGAGCACCGAACCCGAGACCGCCCGGAACCAGGCCCGGACGATGCTCGCCCCGTACCTGAGACTCGCCAACTACCGCGAGGCCTGGCGGCGCATGGGCTTCGACCCCCGCGATCTGGCCCACGGCGGCAGCGACCGGCTCGTCGACGCCCTGTTCGCCCACGGCACGCCCGAGGAGATCGCCGCTCGGATCACCAAGCACGCCGCTGCCGGGGCCGACCACATCGCACTCCAGGTCGTCACCGCCCACCGGAGCCTCTTCGCCCGCACCGCCTGGCGCGAGCTCGCCGCGGCGCTGTGCTGAAACGCGCGCGGGGGCGGCAGGCCGTCCGGCCCACCGCCCCCGCGCCCATGGCAGGTACGTACGTCCTACTGAACGACCGTGATCCGGTCCGTCGCCGGCGGGGCCAGCGGTGCGGTGGCCGTGGAGTGTGCGGCCAGGTAGTCGTTGAACAGGTCCAGGTCGGAGGCGCCGACCAGCTTGTTGGTGCCCTCACCGAGCGCCGCGAAGCCGTCGCCGCCGCCCGCCAGGAACTCGTTCATCGCGACGCGGTACGTCTTGGCGGGGTCGATCGCCTCGCCGTTCAGCTTGATCGTGTCCGTGACTACGCGGGCCGCGCCGGACTTCGTCATGTCCAGCGTGTAGGTGAGGCCCTTGGAGACCTGGAGAATCTTCGGGCTGGCCTCGTTGGAGCCGCTGACCTGCTGCTGGAGGGCGCTGACGAGCTGCGCGCCGGTCAGGTCGACGACGTTCATCATGTTGGTGAACGGCTGCACGGTGAACGACTCGCCGTACGTCACCACGCCGTCGCCCTCACTGCCCGACGCCTTGTACACCAGGTCCGCGCGGATGCCGCCCGGGTTCATGAAGGCGACGACCGCCCCGCCCTTGTCCGCCGGGGCCAGGCCCTCCAGCTGCGCGTCCGCGATCAGGTTGCCGAGCGGCTTCTCCGGGGCCGTGGAGCCGCGGCCGTTGATGTCGGCGGAGATGTAGCCCTGCGGCCGGTTCGCGATCGGCGCCGCGAGGGTGTTCCAGCGCGCGATGAGGGCCGTCATGTCGTTCGCCGGGGCCTGGTCCCTGTCCACGATGTGGTTGGCGGAGACCGGGTTCGCGGGCTTGGGGTGGTGCTTGGAGGAGGCGCCCGAGCCCTTCACCGCCGTGCGCACGATGTCGTTGGTGCGGCGGTCGTAGGTGAGCGTCGTGTCCGTGTACAGCTTGCCGAACGACGAGGCCGAGGTGACCAGGCGCGGGTTGCCCGCCGGGTCCGGGACGGTGCACACGTACGCCTGGTGGGTGTGGCCCGTCACCAGCGCGTCGACCTTGGGCGAGATGCCCTTGGCGATGTCGGTGATCGGCCCGGAGATGCCGTCACCGGCACCCGGGCTGTCGCAGTCGTAGTTGTACGACGACGAGGCGGGGGCGCCGCCCTCGTGGATCAGCGCGACGATGGACTTGACGCCCTGCCGGTCCAGCTCCTTGGCGTACTTGTTGACCGTCTCGATCTCGTCGTGGAACTTCAGGCCCTTGACGCCGTTGGCCGTCACGATGTTCGGGGTGCCCTCCAGGGTCACTCCGATGAAGCCGATCTTCACGCCGTTCTTCTTCCACACCGTGTACGGCTTCAGAATCGGCTTGCCGGTCTTCTCGCTCGTCACGTTGGCGGCGAGGTAGGGGAAGTCGGCACCCTTGAACTTCTTGCCCTTCTCGTAGCACCCCTCGACCGGGTGGCAGCCGCCGTTCTGGAGGCGGGCCAGCTCCGTGGCGCCCTCGTCGAACTCGTGGTTGCCGACGCTCGTCACGTCGAGGTCGATCTTGTTGAGCGCCTCGATGGTCGGCTCGTCGTGGAAGAGCCCCGACAGCAGCGGGCTCGCGCCCACCATGTCGCCGCCGGCTGCGGTGATCGAGTACGGGTGGCCCTTGCGCGCGGTGCGCAGCGAGGAGGCCAGGTACTCCACGCCGCCGGCCGGAACGGCCTTCACCGTGCCGTCGGCCTGCGTCTCGTTGACCGTACCGGCCGAGCCGGCCGGCGGCTCCAGGTTGCCGTGCAGGTCGTTGAAGGACAGCAGTTGTACGTCCACGGTCCGGTCCGGCGCGTGATGGCCGTGGTCCTTGCCGTGCCCGTGTCCGTGGCCGTGGCCGCGCTCCTGTGCGCCGGCCGGCATGGCCGCGACGAGCGCTCCGACGGTGGCAAGGCCGGCAGCGGCGGCGAGCACCCGCCGGGACGCGCGGTTCTTCTGCGGTGTCGCTGACATCGGTCCCCTTGTGAGTTCAGCGGAGGTCTGAGAGTGGTGACGAGTCTGGAGACTGCGTGCCGCAGCCTAGAGTCAACGCGCGTAGCGCGACAGGTGTTCGGGGTTACGAACTGGTTGCCGTGCGGTCGGAAGGGGGCCATTCACCCATATGGCACCCAGGTCCGGGGCGCGGGGTTCCGTCCGCAATCGCCGGACCAGGGCAACGCCGAGGAACCCCGCCGCCCCCCCGCCCAAGGGCCACGTACGCTCGTACGCATGACGACTGACGTACCCCTCCCCGCCCCCGGCCGCGAGATCCGGACGCTCGACGTCCTCGACCCCGAGCAGGCCGAGGCCGTGTCCGGGCTGCTCGCGGAGGCGGCCAGGTCCGATGGCAGGCAGGCCGTGTCCGAGCAGGGGCGGCTGCAGTTGCGCGGCGGGCACCGGGAGGGCGTGCGGCACTTCCTGCTGACCGCCGGGGGCGTGCTCGTCGGGTACGCGCAGCTGGAGGACACCGACCCCGTGGAGGCGCCGGCCGCCGAGCTGGTCGTGCACCCCTCGCACCGGGGGCACGGGCACGGGCGGGCGCTCGGGGCGGCGCTGCTGGCCGCCACCGGGAAGCGGCTGCGGGTCTGGGCGCACGGCGGCCGGTCCGCGGCGCGCCACCTCGCACAGGTCCTCGGCCTCTCGCTCTTCCGTGAACTGCGGCAGCTGCGGCGCCCGTTGAGCCCGCTGAACATCGCGGAGCCGGCCCTGCCGCCGGGCGTGACCGTCCGCGCGTTCGTCCCCGGCCAGGACGACGCCGCCTGGCTGGCCGTGAACCGCGCCGCCTTCGCCCACCACCCCGAGCAGGGCTCGCTGACGCAGCGCGACCTCGACGACCGCAAGGCCGAGCCCTGGTTCGACCCGAAGGGCTTCTTCCTCGCCGAGCGCACCACCGATGACGGCACCGGCACCGCCGAGCTGATCGGCTTCCACTGGACGAAGGTGCACGCGGAGGAGCAGCTCGGCGAGGTGTACGTCGTCGGCATCCGGCCCGACGCGCAGGGCGGCGGCCTGGGCAAGGCGCTCACCGCGATCGGGCTGCGCCACCTCGCCGCCGAGGGGCTGCCCACCGCGATGCTCTACGTCGACGCGGACAACACCGCGGCCGTGACGGTCTACGAGCGCATGGGCTTCACCACCCACGAGGTGGACCTGATGTACCGCACGGAGTCCTGAGACCGGTCACGACCACGAGCACAACCTCCCCCGGGGCGGCGTCGTTTGACGTCGCCCCAGTTTTACGCCACCCTTTCACTACTCAATTAGTGAAAGGGGTGAACATGGCACAGTCCGCAGCGGTCGAATACCGCATCGACCGGCGCAGCGGCATCGCCACGTACCTCCAGATCGTCCAGCAGACCAAGCAGGCCCTGCGCCTGAACCTGCTGAAGCCGGGCGACCGGCTGCCCACCGCCCGCGAGGTCGTGGAGGCCACCGCCATCAACCCGAACACCGTGCTCAAGGCCTACCGCGAGCTGGAGCGCGAAGGGCTGGTCGAGGCACGGCGCGGGCTCGGCACCTTCGTCACCCGCACCCTGGGCGGCGCGGCCGCCGCCGACGACGCCCCGCTGCGCGCCGAACTCACCGACTGGGCCCGCCGCGCCCGCGCGGCCGGACTGGACAAGGACGACGTGAACGCGCTCTTCACCGCCGTACTGAACAAGACCTTCGAGGGAGAACAGCCCGGATGACAGGCGCTGCGATCGAGGCCGATGGCCTCGGCATGAAGTACCGGGGCAGGGGCGGGGGCTGGGCGCTGCGCGACTGCTCCTTCCGGCTGCCCGTCGGGCGCATATGCGCGCTCGTCGGCCCCAACGGTGCGGGGAAGTCCACGCTGTTGAGCCTGGCGGCGGGGTTCCTGCGGCCGGCCGAGGGGACGGTACGGGTACTGGGCTCCGCGCCCGGCGACGCCCGCCGCCGCATGGCCTTCGTGGCCCAGGACAAACCGCTGTACCCGCAGCTGACGGTCACCGAGACCCTGTGGGCGGGCGCCGAGCTGAACCACGGCACCTGGGACCAGGACGTCGCGGAGCGCATCACGGAACCGCTCCCCGCCGACGCCAGGGTCCGCGCCCTGTCCGGCGGCCAGCGCACCCGGCTCGCCCTGGCCCTCGCCCTCGGCAAGCGGCCCGAACTGCTGCTCCTGGACGAGCCCATGGCCGACCTCGACCCGCTCGGCCGGCACCAGCTGATGGGCGCCCTGATGGCCGAGGCCGCCGAGCGCTCCACCACCATCGTGATGTCCTCGCACATCCTGGCCGAGCTGGAGGGCGCCTGCGACTACCTGCTGCTCGTCGACGGCGGCCGCGTCCGCCTCGGCGGCGAGACCGACGAGCTGCTCACCGCGCACACCCTGCTCACCGGCCCGGCGGGGGACCTCGCCCCGCACACCGTCGTCGAGTCACGCACCACGGGACGGCGGCTGACCGCACTCGTCCGGAAGGAGGGCCCGGTGGACACCGCCGACTGGGAGACCGCCCAACCGTCACTGGAGGAACTGCTGCTGGCACACCTCCGCTCCCCCGAGGCACCCCCGCTGCTCACGCCGAGCGCGGCCGCCACAACCCGGGCGGCGGTGAGCGCCGCATGAGCGCCCTCGCCCTGCGCGGCCCGGCCCGCGTCGTCGTACTCCAGCACCGCCGCACCCTGTGGATCACCGGCGCGCTCGCGTTCGCCGGGATCGTGCTGATGGGCGTGGCCTGGTGGGTGACGTCGGCCGCCGCCACCACCTTCGACGACACCGGCTGCTCGGTACGGCACACGGTCCGCGGCTGCGGCATCGCCGTCCGCCACTTCCTCGGCGTCGAGCTGTACTTCAACCACCTGCTCGGGTACGCGGGCGTCGCCATGATGGTGCTGCCCGCGGCGTTCGGCGTGTTCGTCGCCGGGCCGATGATCGGCCGGGAGCTGGAGGACGGCACCTACCGGCTCGCCTGGAGCCAGTCCGTCAGCCCCGCCCGCTGGCTGACCGCGAAGCTCGCCGTCCCCGCCGTCCTCACCGTCGCCGGCGTCTCCGTGCTGTCCGCCGTGTACGGCTGGGCCTGGTCCCGGGCGCGCGGCACGAACTACCCGGTCCAGTGGTACGAGCCCCAGGTGTACGGGGCGATGGGCCCCGCCCCGGTGGGCTACGCCCTGCTCTGCCTGGCGCTCGGCGCCCTCGCCGCCGTACTGGTCAGGCGCACACTGCCCGCGATGGCCGTCACCGCGGCCGCCTACGCCGTCGTGGTCCTCGTCATGAACTCCGTACGCGGCGGTCTGTGGCCGATGCGCACGGACACCACGGCCCTCGGACGGGAGATCCGGTATCCGTCGGCCGCCTCCGACGTCTCCGTCGGCTGGATGACCGGCGGCGGCACCCGGCTGGGCGACACCACCTGTTCCGGCGCCGCTGACGTCGACGCGTGCATGGCCCGGCACGGGGCGACCTCGCAGTACATCGATTACCACCCCGCCGCGCACTTCTGGCCGCTCCAGCTGGTCGAGACCGGCATCCTGCTGGTCCTCGCGGCCGCCGCCGTCGCCGTCGCGTTCCGGGTCCTGCGCCGCAGCCACGGCTGAGCCCGCCCGAGGTGCGGCCGTGTCCGGGGGCCCGATCCGCCCCCCGGACACGGCCGGACCGCTTCCTGCATGTCATGTCGCCGTTACCGGGCATTCAGACGCCCTTGCGACCCTCTCAGGATGCAGCCAGCTGTGCCGTCCCCCCGCAACGGGAGAATTCCCGGCAGAGAACGCGCCGACCGTGCGATCTCCGCGATCTCACCCCCCTCCGACGCGCCCCCGGAGCACTCCGCGCGGAAGAATGGGCCCATGAGCCAGCAGCCCAGCTCCGAGGTCCCGGTCCAGCCCGCCGCTCAGCCGTCCGTCGGCTCCCTCGCCGCACACCGGCCGCACGCCGTCGCCGCCCCCGCGCACTCCGGCTCCACCCTGTCCACAGCGGCCGATCTGGACCCCGATATCGACGCCGACGCCGACGCGTACGAGCCCGATGTCGACGGGGACGAGCTGCCCCAGGGCCGGTTCCTGGACCGCGAACGCAGCTGGCTCGCATTCAACGAACGCGTTCTGGAACTGGCCGAGGACCCCTCGACCCCCCTCCTCGAACGGGCTAATTTCCTCGCCATCTTCGCCTCGAACCTGGACGAGTTCTTCATGGTCCGGGTGGCGGGCCTGAAACGCCGCATCGCGACCGGGGTCGCCACCCGTTCCGCGTCCGGTCTCCAGCCCCGCGAGGTCCTCGACCTGATCTGGACCCGCTCGCGCGAACTCATGGCCCGGCACGCCGCCTGCTACCAGCAGGACGTCGCCCCCGCCCTGTCCGACGAGGGCATCCAGCTGATCCGCTGGCCCGAGCTGACCGAGAAGGAGCAGGCCCGCCTGTTCACCTTCTTCCGGCAGCGCGTCTTCCCCGTACTGACCCCCCTGGCGGTCGACCCGGCGCACCCCTTCCCGTACATCTCCGGGCTCTCGCTCAACCTCGCCGTCGTCGTACGCAACCCGGTCAGCGGCCACCGCCACTTCGCCCGGGTCAAGGTCCCGCCGCTGCTGACCCGCTTCCTGGAGGCCTCCCCGCAGCGCTACGTCCCCATCGAGGACGTCATCGCCGCCCACCTGGAGGAGCTCTTCCCGGGCATGGAGGTGCTCGCGCACCACATGTTCCGGGTCACCAGGAACGAGGACCTGGAAGTCGAGGAGGACGACGCGGAGAACCTCCTCCAGGCCCTGGAGAAGGAGCTGATGCGCCGCCGCTTCGGCCCGCCGGTCCGGCTGGAGGTCGAGGAGTCCATCGACCCGTACGTACTGGACCTGCTGGTCCGCGAGCTGAAGGTGTCCGACGCCGAGGTCTACCCGCTGCCCGGACCGCTCGACCTCACCGGCCTCTTCGGCATAGCGTCGCTGGACCGTCCCGAGCTGAAGTTCCCCAAGTTCATCGCCGGCACCCACCGCGACCTCGCCGAGGTGGAGTCCGCCTCCGCGCCCGACATCTTCGCCGCCCTGCGCGAACGCGACGTCCTGCTGCACCACCCGTACGACTCCTTCTCCACCTCCGTCCAGGCCTTCCTGGAACAGGCGGCGGGCGACCCGGACGTCCTCGCGATCAAGCAGACCCTGTACCGCACCTCGGGCGACTCCCCGATAGTGGACGCCCTCATCGACGCCGCCGAGTCCGGCAAGCAGGTCCTCGTACTCGTCGAGATCAAGGCCCGCTTCGACGAGCAGGCCAACATCAAGTGGGCGCGCAAGCTGGAGGAGGCGGGCTGCCACGTCGTCTACGGGCTCGTCGGCCTCAAGACACACTGCAAGCTCTCGCTCGTCGTCCGCCAGGAGAGCGACACCCTGCGCCGCTACTCACACGTCGGCACCGGCAACTACCACCCCAAGACGGCGCGGCTGTACGAGGACCTCGGCCTGCTCACCGCCGACCCGCAGGTCGGCGCGGACCTCTCCGACCTCTTCAACCGGCTGTCCGGCTACTCCCGCCGCGAGACCTACCGGCGGCTGCTGGTCGCCCCCAAGTCGCTGCGCGACGGACTGATCGCCCGGATCAACAAGGAGATCGCGCACCAGCGGGCCGGCCGCACCGCCTACGTACGCATCAAGGTCAACTCGATGGTCGACGAAGCGATCATCGACGCCTGCTACCGGGCCGCGCAGGCAGGCGTCCCGGTCGACATCTGGGTACGCGGCATCTGCGCGATCCGCCCCGGCGTCACCGGACTCTCCGAGAACATCCGGGTCCGCTCGATACTCGGCCGCTTCCTCGAACACTCCCGGGTGTTCTCCTTCGGCAACGGCGGCGAACCCGAAGTCTGGTTCGGCAGCGCCGACATGATGCACCGCAACCTCGACCGCCGCATCGAGGCCCTCGTCAGGGTCACCGACCCCGCCCACCGGGCCGCGCTCAGCCGCCTCCTGGAGACGGGCATGGCCGACACCACCTCCTCCTGGCACCTGGGCCCCGACGGGAACTGGACCCGGCACGCCACGGACGCGGAGGGCCGGCCGCTGCGGCACGTACAGGAAATGCTCATTGACGCCCGGAGGCGCCGGCGTGCGACGCCCTGACCAGCAGACCCAGACGGACGTGACCGCGGGGGCGGTGCTCGCACCGTATCTCCGGGCGCAGGCAGCGGACTTCCTGCGGAGTCTGCGCCTGCACCGCGAGAACAGTGCCCCCACGGACGCCGGTCCGCAGGCCGCGGAGCAGGCCGCCGCCGCGCTGCGCCGCTCGTCCCGCCGGATCGGCGGCACCCTGCATACCTTCCGCGCCGCGCTCGACCCGCTCTGGGCCGAGCAGCTGCGCACCGAACTGGCCTGGCTGTCCGGCACCCTGGCCCGCGAGCACGCGTACGCGGACCGGCTGAACCGGCTCCTGGACGCGCTGCACGGACTGTCCGGGACGCCCCTGCCCGCGGCCCGCACCTCATCCGGCAACGGCGCCGCGAAGGAGCGCGCCGGCCTCGGCGTCGGTGCGGCGCGCGCCGGCGCACTGCTGGAACGCCAGCTGACCCTCGCCCGGACCCGCGCGCACTCCGCCGCGCTCCAGGCCCTCGGCTCCTCCCGCTTCCACGCGGTGGCCGACGCGGTCGCGCTGCTCGCCTCCGAGGTCCCGCTCGCCCCCACGGCCTCCGCACCCGCCGCCGAACTGCTGGCCGAGCCCGCCGACCGGGCCGAACAGCGGCTGCTCGGCGCGGTGGCCGCCCTCGCCGCCGACACCGCGGCCGAGCCGTACAACGAGGCGCAGGACGCGTCCTGGCACCGGACCCGGCTGCTGCTGCGCCTGCACCGGTACGCCCACGAGGTGGTGCGCGGCGCCCCCGACCCGGTCCTGGCCGGCCCGGGGCACGCCCTCGACCTGCACCGGGACGCGGCGGAGGCGGCCTCGGCGGCGGCCTCCGCCGCCCGTACGCCACGCATCGCACCGGCGACCGCGTACGCCCTGGGCGTGCTCCACGCCGACCAGCGCCACGAGGTGGAGGCGGCGCGCGCGGTGTTCCGGGAGACCTGGCCGTACGCGGCGGCCGTGACCGCCCGGTGATCGGCACGGTCCGGGCGGCGGGCTGCGTGCTCTGGCGCCGCCCGGCCCCGGCCACCGTGCCGGGAGCCACCGTGCCCGGAGCCGGTGTCGAGCTCTGTCTCGTACACAGGCCGCGGTACGACGACTGGTCCTTCCCCAAGGGCAAGCTGAAGCGCGGCGAGTCCCCGCGGGACGCCGCGCTGCGCGAGGTACTGGAGGAGACGGGCCACCACTGCGTGCCGGGCGCCGTGCTGCCCGTGGTCCGGTACGTCGCGAACGGGCGCCCGAAGGAGGTCACGTACTGGTCCGCCGAGGCGACCGCGGGCTCCTTCGTCCCGAACCGTGAGGTGGACGCCGTGCTGTGGCTCGCGCCGGAGGCCGCCCGCGCCCGGCTGACCCACCCGCGCGACCGCGCCCTGCTGGACACGGCCCAGTCCCTGCGCACCCTGCCGAACGCGTGACCCAACGCGTGACCGTTCCGGACGCGTAGCTCTTCCCCACGCGTGACCCGGCCGAACGCCGCGTGGCTCGGCCCAACGCGTGACCGGGCCGATCCGGCCAGTCCCGACGGCGGAACCAGGCCGCCCGACACGGTTCACCTTCCGTTCACTCACCCCCGCAAACCGCTTCACCTGTTCTGCCTAATTTCGGCAGTACACGGTGCGAGGCACAGACCGCACCGGCAATGACTTCCGCACGACCCATCACCTCGCACGCCGTCGTAGAACGAAATCAATCGCGGCGGCTCCTGGAAGGAACACCCGAAAGTGAAGCTTCAGCGCAAGAACCGGCTTCGTGCCACCGCGCTCGGTGCCCTCGCCGTCTCCGGCGCCCTGGTCCTCACGGCGTGCGGTTCGGACAACAACAGCGGCGGCGACACCGGCGGCAGCGGCGGCAAGACGAAGGCCGCCTCGAACGTCAAGTGCGACGGCGCCAAGGGCCAGCTGCGCGCCTCCGGCTCCAGCGCCCAGAAGAACGCCATGGACCTGTGGGTCAAGGACTACATGGCCGCCTGTTCCGGCGTGGAGATCAACTACAACTCCTCCTCGTCCGGCGAGGGCATCGTCGCCTTCAACCAGGGCACCGTGGGCTTCGCCGGCTCCGACTCGGCGCTGAAGCCCGAAGAGGTCGCCGACTCGAAGAAGATCTGCAAGACCGGCCAGGGCATCAACCTCCCGATGGTCGGCGGCCCGATCGCGGTCGGCTTCCACCTCGAAGGTGTCGACAGCCTGACGCTGGACGCCCCCACCCTCGCCAAGATCTTCGACACGAAGATCAAGAAGTGGAACGACCCGGCGATCACCAAGCTCAACCCCGGCGCCAAGCTCCCGGACAAGGCCATCCAGCCCTTCCACCGCTCCGAGGACTCCGGCACCACCCAGAACCTGGGCAAGTACCTCGCCGCCACCGCCCCGAGCGACTGGAAGTACGAGGCCGAGAAGAAGTGGCCGGCCCCCGGTGGCCAGGCCGCGTCCGGCTCCTCCGGCGTCGCCACCCAGGTGAAGGCCGTCGACGGGGCGATCGGCTACTTCGAGCTTTCCTACGCCGCCTCGCAGAAGATCACCACGGTCGACATCAACACCGGCGGCGCCGCCCCGGTCAAGGCCTCCTCGGAGAACGCCTCCAAGGCCATCGCCGCCGCCAAGGTCACGGGCACCGGCAAGGACCTGGCGCTCGACCTCGACTACACCACCAAGGCCGAGGGCGCCTACCCGCTGGTCCTGGTGACCTACGAGGTCGTCTGCGACACCGGCAACAAGGCCGACACCCTCGGCACCGTCAAGTCCTTCCTGACCTACACCGCCTCCACCGAGGGCCAGCAGCTCCTCACCGAGGCCGGCTACGCCCCGATCCCCGAGGCGATCAACACCAAGGTCCGCGAGACGGTCGCCGGCCTCTCGTAACCCGCACGACGCACGACGCACGACACGTAACAGGCGGCCGGTCCGGCACACCCCTCCGGACCGGCGGCCACCACCACCCCCATCCGGTGCACCGCCGCCAGGGGAGCGCCCCGCTCCCCCACACAGACCGGAAAGACCATGGCTTCCACCACTCAGACAGAGACACCACCGGCCCGGCCGGGCGGGCGATCCCGCCCCCGGCCCGCCGGGCGCCTCGGCGACCGGATATTCCTGGGCCTGTCACAGGGCTCCGGCATCCTGCTGCTCGTGCTCATGGCGTCGATCGCCGTGTTCCTCAGCTACCGCGCCGCCATCGCCATCTCCAAGGACGAAGGCAACTTCTTCACCACCTTCGACTGGAACCCGGCCGGCAGTCCCCCCGTCTTCGGCATCGCGGTCCTGCTCTTCGGGACCGTCGTCAGCTCGATCATCGCGATGGTCATCGCGGTTCCGATCGCTGTCGGCATCGCCCTCTTCATCTCGCACTACGCGCCGCGCAAGCTGGCCGGCCCGATCGCGTACGTCGTCGATCTGCTCGCCGCGGTGCCCAGCATCGTCTACGGCATCTGGGGCGCGCTCGTCCTGGTGCCGTACCTCGAAGGCCTGAACCTCTGGCTCGACCAGTTCTTCGGCTGGACGTACATCTTCGAGAAGACCGAGGTCGGCGTCGCCCGCTCGCTCTTCACCGTCGGCATCCTGCTCGCGATCATGATCCTGCCGATCGTGACCAGCGTCAGCCGCGAGGTCTTCCTCCAGGTCCCGAAGATGAACGAGGAAGCCGCGCTCGCCCTCGGCGCCACCCGCTGGGAGGTCATCCGCCTCTCGGTGCTGCCCTTCGGCCGCTCCGGCGTGATCTCCGCGTCGATGCTGGGCCTGGGCCGCGCACTCGGCGAGACGATGGCCGTCGCCACGGTGCTGTCCCCGAACTTCCTCATCTCGCTGCACGTGCTCAACCCGGGCGGCGGGACGTTCGCCCAGAACATCGCCGCGAAGTTCGGCGAGGCCGACGCGTTCGGGCGTGACGCCCTGATCGCCTCCGGTCTGGTCCTCTTCGTCCTCACCCTGCTGGTCAACGGCGCCGCGCGGCTCATCATCGCCCGCCGCAAGGAGTACTCGGGGGCCAACGCATGAGCCACGCATCCACCAGCGTCCAGGACCGTCCGACGCCGATACCGCCCGCCCGGCACAACAGCCTCAGCAGCCGCACGCTGCCCCGCCTGGCACCGCTCGGCTTCGCCGCCGTCTCGATCGCCCTGGGCGTCGGCCTCGGCGCGGCCGCCGGCTGGCACAGCCGCGTCCAGTGGGGCCTGATCTCCGCGCTGTTCTTCCTGGTGATCTCGTACGTCGCGACCAGCGTCGTGGAGAACCGGCGACAGGCCAAGGACCGCCTCGCCACCAGCCTGGTGTGGGTCTGCTTCCTGATCGCCGTCGTCCCGCTGGCCTCGCTGCTCTGGACGACCGTCAGCCGCGGCTCCGGACGCCTGGACATCTACTTCCTGACCCACTCGATGGCCGGTGTGCTCGGCTCCGAGGACAGCGGCGGCGTCTACCACGCGTTGATCGGCACGCTGGAACAGGTCGGCATCGCCACGGTGATCTCCGCCCCGCTCGGCCTGCTCACCGCGGTCTACCTGGTGGAGTACGGCAAGGGCCCGCTCGCCAGGGCCGTCACCTTCTTCGTCGACGTGATGACGGGCATCCCGTCCATCGTGGCCGGCCTGTTCATCCTCTCGATCATGCTGATCGCGGGCCTTGAGCCCTCCGGCCTGATGGGCGCGCTGGCCCTGACGATCCTGATGATCCCGGTCGTGGTCCGCTCCACGGAGGAGATGCTGAAGCTCGTACCGAACGAGCTCCGCGAGGCCTCCCTCGCCCTCGGCATCCCGAAGTGGCGCACCATCCTGAAGGTGGTCCTGCCGACCGCGATCGGCGGAATCGCCACCGGCGTCATGCTCGCCATCGCCCGGATCGCCGGCGAGACCGCCCCGATCATCCTGCTGGTCTTCGGCAGCCAGCTGATCAACCCGAACCCCTTCGAAGGCGCCCAGTCCTCGCTGCCGTTCTACATCTACGAGCAGTACAAGATCGGTGAGACCGCGTCGTACGACCGCGCCTGGGCCGCCGCCCTGGTCCTGATCGCCTTCGTCATGATCCTCAATCTGGTGGCCCGCGGCATCGCCCGCTGGAAGGCCCCGAAGACCGGCCGCTGAGGCCAGCAGAAAGCAGTGATTCAGATGGCCAAGCGCATCGACATCAGTGGCCTCTCGGCCTACTACGGCAGCCACAAGGCGATCGACGACATCTCGATGACCGTGGAACCCCGCTCCGTGACCGCCTTCATCGGCCCGTCCGGCTGCGGCAAGTCCACCTTCCTGCGCACCCTGAACCGGATGCACGAGGTCACCCCCGGCGGCCGCGTCGAGGGCAAGGTGCTGCTGGACGACGAGAACCTGTACGGGGCGAACGTCGACCCGGTCACCGTGCGCCGCACGGTCGGCATGGTCTTCCAGCGCCCGAACCCGTTCCCCACCATGTCGATCTTCGACAACGTCGCGGCGGGCCTGCGGCTGAACGGCAACTACCGCAAGAGCGCCCTGAACGACATCGTGGAGAAGTCGCTGCGCGGCGCGAACCTCTGGAACGAGGTCAAGGACCGGCTCAACAAGCCCGGCTCCGGTCTCTCCGGCGGTCAGCAGCAGCGGCTGTGCATCGCCCGCGCGATCGCGGTCGAACCGGACGTGCTGCTGATGGACGAGCCGTGCTCCGCCCTCGACCCGATCTCCACCCTCGCCATCGAGGACCTGATCGGTGAGCTGAAGGAGCGCTTCACGATCGTCATCGTGACGCACAACATGCAGCAGGCGGCCCGGGTCTCGGACCGCACCGCGTTCTTCAACCTCGCGGCGGTCGGCATGCCCGGCAAGCTGATCGAGATAGACGAGACGGAGCGGATCTTCTCCAACCCGTCGGTCCAGGCCACGGAGGACTACATCTCCGGCCGCTTCGGCTGAGCCGGACCACCACTCCCACAGACGGCCTTGGGGTGCTGCATGGCGGTGCCACCACAAGGCGAAGGGTCCGCCCCGCTCTCCACAAGAGAGCGGGGCGGACCCACATGATCAAGCCGTACCGAGCCGGGCGGGCGCCCGGTCCGCGGGGCCCGTCACCCGAAGAGCAGGAACACGACCCCGTAGCTGGCGCCGGCGACGAGCGCCGCGGCAGGCATCGTGATGAACCAACCCAGGATGATGTTCTTCGCGACACCCCACCGCACCGCGTTCACCCGCTTCGTGGCGCCCACACCCATGATCGCCGAGGTGATGACGTGCGTCGTCGAGATCGGCGCGTGGAACAGGAACGCCGAGCCGAACATGATCGACGCCCCCGTCGTCTCCGCGGCGAAGCCCTGCGGCGGGTCCAGCTCGATGATCTTGCGGCCGAGCGTACGCATGATGCGCCAGCCACCCGCGTACGTACCGAGCGACAGCATCAGCGCGCAGACGAGCTTGACCCAGACCGGGATCGGGTCGCTGTACGTCTCGTGGCCGGAGATGACCAGGGCCATCACCACGATGCCCATCGTCTTCTGCGCGTCCTGGAGACCGTGACCGAGCGCCATGCCCGCGGCCGACACCGTCTGCGCGATCCGGAAACCGCGCTTGGCCTTGTGCGGATTGGACTTCCGGAACATCCACATGATGGCGACCATCACCAGATAGCCGACCACCAGGCCGATCACCGGCGAGATGAACATCGGGATGACGACCTTGTCGAGCACGCCCATCCAGTGCACCAGCGTCCCGCCCGCGAGCGCCGCGCCGACCATGCCACCGAACAGGGCATGGGAGGACGACGACGGCAGGCCGAAGTACCAGGTGACCAGGTTCCAGATGATCGCGCCGACCAGCGCGGCGAAGAGGATTCCCATCCCCTTGTCGCCCTCTGGCGTGGCGATCAGGCCCTCACTGACGGTCTTCGCGACCCCGCTGCCGAGGAACGCGCCGGCGAGGTTCATCACCGCCGCCATGGCCAGTGCCGCACGCGGGGTGAGCGCCCGGGTGGAGACCGAAGTGGCGATGGCGTTCGCCGAGTCGTGGAAGCCGTTCGTGTACGTGAAGCCGAGCGCGACGCCGATCGTCACGATCAGTACAAAGGTGTCCACGTGGTTCAGGACTCCTTGACCGCGATGGTCTCCACCGTGTTCGCGACGTGCTCGAACGCGTCGGCAGCCTCTTCCAGTACGTCCACGATCTGCTTCAGCTTCAGCACCTCTATGGCGTCGTACTTGCCGTTGAAGAGCTGGGCGAGCAGCTTGCGGTGAATCTGGTCGGCCTGGTTCTCCAGGCGGTTGACCTCGATCCAGTACTCGGTGAGGTTGTCCATGGTCCGCAGGTTCGGCATGGCCGCGGCGGTCAGTTCCGCCGCCCGCGCCAGCACCTCGACCTGCTGCTCGACACCCTTCGGGAGCTCATCGACCTGGTACAGCACGACCAGGTCGACCGCTTCCTCCATGAAGTCCATGATGTCGTCGAGCGACGACGCGAGATTGTAAATGTCCTCGCGGTCGAACGGCGTAATGAAGGAGGAGTTCAGCTGGTGGAAGATCGCGTGGGTGGCGTCATCCCCCGCGTGCTCCGCTGCCCGCATACGCTCCGCGATCTCGACTCGGGAGGCAGAATCCGCCCCGAGCAGTTCCATCAGGAGTTTCGAGCCCGTGACGATGTTGTCCGCAGACGCGGAGAACATGTCGTAGAAGCTCGTCTCCCTGGGGGTCAGACGAAAGCGCACGTGGGGTCCTCGGGATGCTTTGGATTCGGTCAGGCTGATGCTAGGCGCATCATCCGGCCACGGCTAACCGGCATTCTTCAGTGTCGCGCATCAGGCACAGTGATCAGCACGGGACCCCGGTCACGTTTCAGCTGAATTCGTTAGGATATACCCACCAGGGGTATATAAACGGCAGGGTAAAGGGAAAACGGGAGGCAGTAATGACCACCACCGAGGCCGCCGGGGCGGACCGGTCGCCGGACACCGCGGACGCCACGAGCCCGGCGGAGGCCGCCATTCCGGCAGTCGAGATCGTCACCGATCACGACCGGGGCATACACGGCTACCACCACCAGAAGGCGGAGCACCTCAAGCGCCTGCGGCGCATCGAGGGCCAGATCCGGGGCCTCCAGCGCATGGTCGACGAGGACGTCTACTGCATCGACATACTCACCCAGGTCTCCGCGTCCACGAAGGCGCTCCAGTCCTTCGCGCTCCAGCTGCTGGAGGAACACCTGCGGCACTGCGTCGCGGACGCGGCCGTCAAGGGCGGCGAGGAGATCGACGCGAAGGTCGAGGAGGCCACCAAGGCCATCGCCCGCCTGCTGCGCACCTGATCAGCCGCTGCTCACTCCCGCGCGGGGTGCCGCCCCGCACCCCCGCCCTGCCCGCCCCCGTCAGCCCCGGTGCTCTCCCTGCCGGGGGACGGTGGTGCGTTCAGTGATCACCTTCACATCGAGCACCTCGTCGATACGGTCCGCACTGAGGCGTTCCCCGATCGCCGCCGACGCCGCGATCATCAGCTCCCCGCACAGCTCGATCTCGGCGAGTGCCACATGGTCCGATACGGTCCGTGCGCTGAGCGTCACCACGTCACTCACCTCTCACTGCCGTCGCCGACTTCCTAGGGTAGGGAGCGCACCACACACCGCGCATGGCACGGACGGACCATTTCGCCTCAGCGAGATGCCTACGGCACAGCCCCTGACCGACCCGGTCCGTGGCGGTCACGGCTGCTGCCCCTGCCGGATCTCACCGGTGTAGATGTCGCGCCCGGCCGGAATCGTCACGGACACCGGGACCCCGAACCCGTACAGCAAGGTCGTCGACACCACCTCCACCGCGGGCCCCTCGTTGGCGAAGCTGAACCGGTGGCGCACCTTGCGCAGCCGCCCCTGCTCGTCCAGATACGCGTCGAACGGCACGGTGTCCGTACGGAACCCCTTCGCGGCCGCCGTCAGCGCACCCCGTGAGGCGGCCGGCACCTGCCGCGCGGCCCGCCCGATGTCGGTGGTCCCCCGGTAGTGCCGCACCGTCACTCCGGCCAGATCGCTCTCGCCCAGGTACGTCACCGCACGGGCCCCGAGCAGCAGCTCGGCCGCGGCCACCGGATCGGTCGCCCCGCCGGACACCAGATTGCCGTCGGCCAGGGCCGTCGTGTCGATCCGGACCCATTTGTCCTTGGGCACCCCGGCGCCCCGGTTCATCATGTAGAGCGCGCCGGGGGCCAGCAGCTCCGTGATGGGCAGGTGCTCCTCCTTGCCCACGGCGTCCTGCGGCAGGACCACCTTGAGCCGGCCGGACCGGCTGCGGAAGTCGTACGTCCCCCGGCCCCTGATCGTCACCCGGGTACCGCCCGCCGCCGTCTCCATCGACGTACTCACCTTGGCGGTGGTGCCCGCCCCGGCCTCCGCGCCCGCGGCCGCCCCGGCATGGGACCGGGCAGGCTTCCCGGCCGGGGACCCTGTTGGATTCCCCGTCGGCTCACCGGCCGGCCCACCGGTGGGGGACGCGCCGTAGGCGTCCGTCCCCGTGAGCACCGCGGCCGCCTGCCGTACCGCCTCGACGGCGCCGGGCCCGGCCCGGTCGTCGGCCGCGGCCCGGTCGCCGCCACCGCCGGAGCAACCGGCGGCCGCCGCCATCACGCCCATCGCGGCGAGGGCGCACACAGCGCGCGCCCCGCCTCCGGATCTGTGCTGCCGCACCACCATCGCCTGCCAACCCCCAACGCCGTACCGCTTGCCCGAGCCCCCACCCGTTCCGGATAACGACAGCCCCAGTCCCCCGTAACGCCGCCCGCCCACCCCTCACCGCCGGACGGCCCCGCCCAGTACCGTGGACGCGTGTATGACCAACACACCGCAGAGGTTCCACCGGCCGTCCCACCGGCCCGGTCCGCCCACGAACCCACCACCGTCGAACGCGGCTCGTTCTGCACCGCCCGATGCGGCTGCGGCTGGTCCGGGCCGGCCCGCAGATCCCGCGACCGGGCCCGCGCCGACGCCGACGCCCACCGCCCCCTGACCGGACCACCGGCCGCACCCGTTCCCCCCACTCCGGAGGTCCGATGAACCTGCCGAACCGGCGCACCGTCCTGACCGCGGGCGCCGCCGCCGCGCTCACCGGCGTCACCGCCACCGCCTGCGACGACACCGGATCCTCCAAGCCCACCGGCGGCTCGACCCCGGCCACGACGACGGGCGGGCCGACGCCCACGGGCAGCTCCGCGTCCCCGTCGACGAGCGCACCCTCAGGACCGGCGGACTGGCCCGCGCTGGCCAAGAGCCTGGACGGCACCGTCGTACGCCCCGACGACGCGTCCTACCCGACCGCCCGTCAGCTCTACAACACCCGCTACGACAACCAGAAACCGGCCGCGGTCGCCTACGTCCGGCACGAGGCCGACATCCGCGAGTGCCTGGCCTTCGCCCGGCGCAGCTCCACGCCCGTCGCCATCCGCAGCGGCGGCCACTCCTACGGTGGCTGGTCGAGCGGCGACGGCAGGCTCGTCATTGACGTCTCGTCACTCTCGCGCGTCAACGGGGACGGCACGATCGGCGCGGGCGCCCGGCTCCTCGACGTCTACCAGGGCCTCGCCGCGCACGGCGTGACGATCCCCGGCGGCTCCTGCCCCACGGTCGCGATCTCCGGCCTCACCCTCGGCGGCGGCCACGGAGTCGCGGCCCGCGCATACGGCCTGACCTGCGACAGCCTCACCGCGGCGACCATCGTCACCGCCGACGGCAAGACCCTCACCGCCGACGCCAAACACCACCCCGACCTCTTCTGGGCGCTGCGCGGCGCGGGCAACGGCAACTTCGGCGTCGTCACCGAACTCCGCTTCCGCACCCGCCCGGCCCCGCGGACCGTCACCGCGTACATGTCCTGGCCCTGGTCGCGCGCCCGGTCCGTCATCACCGCCTGGCAGCAGTGGGGACCGGACCAGCCGGACGAGATCTGGTCCTCCGCCCACCTCGCGGCGGGCCCCGGCGGCGGAAACCCGACCGTGACGGTCTCGGCGTTCAGCCTCGGCACGTACGGCGATCTGCAGAACGCCGTCGACCGCCTCGCCGACCGGATCGGCGCCCCCGCCTCCTCCGTCTCGCTCCGCCGCCGCAGCTACCAGGAGGCGATGCTCGTGTACGCGGGCTGCTCGGGCATCACGGACGCCCAGTGCCATCTGCCGGGCACCACGCCCGGCCGCACCTCGCAGGGCACGCTCCAGCGAGAGACGTACGCGGCCGCGTCCGACTTCTACGACCACGCGCTGTCCCCGGCCGGCGTCCAGGCCCTCCTCGACCGGACGGAGGCCTTCACCCGGCTCGGCGTGGACCAGGGCGGCGGCGGATCGATCGCGCTCACCGCGCTGGGCGGAGCCATCAACCGGGTGGACCCGCAGGCCACGGCGTTCGTCCACCGGCACTCACGGGTGCTCGCCCAGTACATCGGCGCCTGGCGCCCCGGCACATCGGGCAGCCCACAACAGAAGTGGCTGAAAGACACCCATTCCGCGCTGCGCCGGTACGCATCCGGAGCGGCCTACCAGAACTACGCGGACCCGGCACTGAAGGACTGGCGGAACGCCTACTACGGCACGGCCGCCGCCCGCCTGGCCGAGGTGAAGAAGCGGTACGACCCGGACGGCGTGTTCACGTTCCCGCAGTCGCTGTGAGCGGCAGGCGGGGCCCCTGACGACTCCACGTCATCCATATCCCGACTGGGCGTCACGAATGGGCGTCCCGACTGGGCGTCACGAACGGGCGTCACGAACGGGCGTCACAGATGGGCTTCCTACGCCGCGAGCCCTTTCTCGCCGTCACCGCCGCCGCCGGAGCCGGGCCTCGGCTCGGGAATCCCGAGCGCGTCGCCCCGGCTCCCGGCCGCCGCCGCGGACAGCGCCCGGCGCGACCGTACGAGCCTGCCCGCCCGGGGAGACCGGGAGACAGCACCCACCAGGGGGGCCAGCAGCATCATCGCGAGCGGCGCGAGCAGCAGCGCCGCGGCCGTGCCGAGGGCGAATCCGCCGATGACGTCGGTCGGGTAGTGAACGCCCATGTAGATCCGGCAGAAGCCCTCAAGCAGCGCGAGCCCGATCGCCGCGATGCCGAACTTGCGGTTGGCGACGAAGAGCCCGACGCCGAGGGCCATCGCCATGGTGGCGTGGTCGCTCACGAAGGAGAAGTCGTTCTTCCCGTCCACCAGGACTTCGAGCCCCTGATGGTCCTTGAAGGGGCGCGGCCGTTCGACGAATCCGCGGATCGGGATGTTGATCAGCAGGGCGATGCCCGCGGCGAGCGGTGCCCACACGATTCCGGAGACAGCCGTCACCGAGTCCTCGGGGGTCCCGCGCCGACGGGCACTCCACCAGCACCACAGGACCACCAGGACCATGCCGAGCATGATCCCGTACTCGCCGATGAACTCCATGACCTTGTCGAACCAGGTGGGAGCGGACTTGGCGAGCCCGTTGATGTCGTAGAGCAGGCTGACGTCGGGGTTTGACCCATCGAGTGCGAGTCCAGCCATCTGCCGCGGCCCCTTGCCTTGTCTGCTGCTGATACCGGCACACACCCATGTGCACCGCTTTGACGAACCCCCGTGTTCGCTTCGATCACGTACGTGGGACGACGCTCGGTCAGTGGCCGCTGCCCCGGTCCAACCAGAGAACGACGCGTTCCGTGCGTACGTTCCACTCTCCACCGAATGATCACCATGACGTTATCGAAGAGTGACTCATCGTCGCAGCTCAGGGCCCAGGCTTCACAGAGAGTTCCGGCCACCGCCGCCCACCGGTCAGGCGGCCGGCCGCGTGGTCGGAAGGGCCGCGGCACCGTCCTTTGTGACGCGTGTCGCACCGAAGTAGTCGGGCGAGTCGATCTTGTCGAACCGGATCACGGCACCGGTGTACGGCGCGTTGATCATGTACCCGCCGCCAACGTACAGGCCCACGTGGTGGATGGCGCGCGAGTTGGCCAGGTCGTCCGAGAAGAACACCAGGTCACCGGGGAGCAACTCGTCGCGCGAGGGGTGCGGTCCGGCGTTGTACTGGTCGTTCGCCACCCGGGGGAGCTCGATGTCCACCGTCCGGTACGCGGCCTGCGTCAGCCCCGAACAGTCGAACCGCCCGCCCTGCGCCGCCGTGCCATTGCCGCCCCACAGATACTTCGTCCCGAGCTTCTTCTGCGCGAAGTAGATGGCGCCCGCGGCCTGCTGAGAGGGCTGCACCCGGCCCACGGGCTTGGCGAAGCTCTTCTCCAGGGACCGGATGATCTTGACGTAGTTCTCGGTCTCCGAGATGCCCGGGACCCCGCCCGCCTTGATCACCCGGTACGCGCCCGCGTTGTAGGCGGCCAGCATGTTGTCGGTCGCGTCCCCGGGAACCTTCTTCACGTACCCGGCCAGCTCGCAGTCGTACGACGCGGCGGACGGAATCGCGTCGGCGGGATCCCAGACGTCCCGGTCGCCGTCGTTGTCCCCGTCGATGCCGTGTCCGGCCCAGGTCCCGGGGATGAACTGCGCGATGCCCTGCGCGGCGGCGGGACTCTTGGCGCCCGGATCCCAGCCGCTCTCCTGGTACAGCTGGGCGGCGAGGAGGGCGGGGTTGATGGCGGGACAGAGGTTGCCCCACTTCTCCACGAGTGGCTGGTACTTGGCCGGCACGGCCCCCTTGGCCAGCCCGACAGCCCCACCACCGCCGCCCCCGAGGCCGGCTGCGGCGGAGTACGTCCCGACAACGAGCAACGCCACGAAGCACATGGCGGCCCCGACGCCGATCCCACCCACCAACCAGAATTTCCGCACCCCTCAACCTTCCCCCATCGGAGCGGGGTTCATGGGTGTTTTCGACGGTGTGTGCGAGTCATCGGGGTCACTGATGGAGCATCAGGGCGCTCCGGCGGACCAGAAGTCGGAGCGGACGTTGGGGCGGGGCAGCGGGTAGACACCCTCGTAGGACGGACCGTTGGGCGGCGTTGTCGACTCCGCCACTTCGGACTCCTCCACGCAGGGACTGTCCACCTCGAAGAAGGCTTGGCCGCGCCCTCCGACGCTCAGAGTGACACCGAATCCATCGTTCGTCTGAGCGTAGATCGCGGGGAAGTCCGCATCCTTGTTGACAGCTTTGATTCTGTATCCACTTTTTCGCCAGAAACGGTCCACTACACCGAGAAGGCTACCGCGCCGACTATCGGAAACAATTGTCAGGACGACACGCATCCTCGATACGTCGCAGCTCCCGGTGCTAGTCGGACCGTGAGCCCACTGCACTTCGGGTTTGACCGCCCGCAGAACATCATCGAGGATCCCGTCCGCTCGGATCGCCGCCTCCTGCATATCCATATTCGCGCGCCCGCCCCCACCAGGTGAACCATGATTCTCCGTGCAACTCAAAAGAGTCAAGCAAAAGAGCATCACCCAACTCCGGCCAAATTTGCGGCGCCTCACCGAGAGGCCTCCATCTTGACCTTGTCGGCCCGTCCAGCAGTGATCATGGCGATACTGTCGGCCGACATAGCGTCTCGTTGAGGATCGAAATACCGAGAATGCGCATCGATAGAGACTCCACTGCCGCCAACAAGTCGAGGACCGTCATCCACTTGAAAACGCCTGGCACCGAATGCCTCACTCGCCGGGTCTCTTCCGAACCAGAGATCATCATCCCCCCGATCAGCGAGATCGCCGAGGAGATACATACCGGCTGGCCCCGTCATCCACGCAGCGGCACCAACAGCACTCTGCTGCTTGGATGGAAGTTTGGTCACAACATCATTATCTGCTGCACCGACGAAGACATGCTCCTTACCCACCCCGAGGTCCTCTGCTCGATCCACACCAACTCCAGGGCTTCCAACGAAGATGATGTCATCAACTCCTGGGATTCCGCCTTGTTGTGTGGCCGCTCCCACCGTACGTGACCCGTAGGAGTGCCCAATTGCGGTCAAGTGCCGATCCTCATTCTCGTTCGTAGCCGAAAGCCCACCCATGAATTGGCCGAAGGCACTTCCGCCCTTCTCGGCTCGCTCATCTCCCATCACGTCGAGACTATCCAAGCCATCTGGAGTCTGCGGCGCATCATAGCCAAGCCAGACAATAGCCGCACTGGAATGGTCGTACTTGCCGGCTCCCTTAGCCGTATCCCGCGCCCGCTTGAGATCATTCCGCGCAAAATCCTCATCCAACGACGTATTCAACCCAGGCACGTAAGCCGAAACATTCCGCGCCGTATCCGGGTTCCCGTACGAGACAATCGCGCGGCCGTTCCCCTCGTCCCCGATGCCGAGGAGGTACATCGGCGGTTGCCGGCCCTCCTTGAGTTGCCGGTCGATCTCGCGGAGGCCCGCCAGCTTCGTCTCCGCGTCCGCGTCGTCCTGCCCCTCCAGCTTGCCGATCAGCAGTTGGAGGTTGTCGCGGTTGGCCGTGTCGCGGACCAGGGCCGGGATGCCGTCCAGGTTGCCGATCTGGTCCGGGTACACCGCGAGGTACTCCTCGCGCTGTTCGTCCGTCAGGCCCGCCCACCACGCCTTGCGCGCCTCCGGGTTCGCGTCGAGCGGGATGCCCGACTTCAGGTAGCCGCGCGCCGCGTCCCGTACCGATGCCGCGTCCCCCGCCGCGTCCGTCCACGTGCGGTCCGGGACCTTCAGGCCCTCCTCGGCCTTCAGGTCCCGCAGGATTCCGGCGAACCGCCAGTCGATCTCGGCCGCCGTGCGTACGGCTTTCGTCACCCGGTCCGCGATGTCCTGCGCCTTGGCCGCGTTCGGGTTCGGCGCCACGAGCCCCGACGGCGGCAGGAGCCCCGGCGCCGCCGTCACCGAGGCCCTGCCGCCCGGCAACGGCTTCCCGTCGACCAGGCCCTCCCCCGCCTCCGGGTACGTCACGGAGCCGTCCGCGTGGACGGTGAACCTCAGCGCCTCCGCGTCGTCCAGCGCGTCCCGCAACGCCCGCTGCTGGGCCCTCATCTCGTGGGCGAGGCTGTTCAGCGCCGTACGGACAAGACCGCACTCCGTGTACACGTACTGCAGGTTCTGGCTCAGCTGCCGCAGCCTGCCGACCGCCGCGTCCGCCGCCGCGCCCCGCTGGGTCTCGCGCAGGCCGTTCAGCAGTTGCTTCTCGACACGATCCCGACCGGCATCGGCGCGGTTGCTCGCCTTTCCCCACCCGTCGGCCGCACCCTCCAGCTCGGCGCACCTCAGGTCCCGTAACTGTGCCCAGGTCAGCGTGGACGCAGGGGGCGGCGGCGTCACCGTACGACTCCCCGCTCCGGCCTCGCCACGGGGTTGAAGGACGACCTCACGGTCTCGTTCGTCTCGCCCAGGGCCCGTGCGACGCCCCGCAGGTTCCCCGCCAGGGACCCGCACTCCCGGCGCGCGGACTCGAAGCGCCGCTCCCACGACTCCCGCACGCTGCCCAGCTCCGCGAGGGCGCTCAGCCCGGCCGTACCGGCGAGCAGGCCCTCGTGCGCCGACGCGAGCTCCGCCTTCACCGGCCCGAGGTGCACGGCCATCCCCTCCGCACCCCCGGCGGCCCGGCCCCACACCCCGCCGCCATGCCGAAGCCGATCCCCAGCGGATCCGCCAACCTCACCCGACCCACCCGACCCGCCGACCAGGTCGCTCAGCCTCTGCCGCCCCCCGGGCTGCCCCACCACGGCCATGCCACTCACACCGCTCACCCCGTTCCTTGATCGTGGAGCGGCACTGTGCCAAAGCGGGCGACCGCGACACGCCGGGCCGGGCGGCGCACAGAGGCCCGGGGAGCGGGAAATCCCCTGCTCCCCGGGCCTCCCGGTCCGGTCGCGCCACTCACGGATCACCCGAATGGTGGACCGGTTCACACCACCGCGCGGTGCGTCACACCTGCGTCGGGTTCTTGCACATCCACGGGTAGAACGGCGCGCCCTTGCTGCCGAGTACCTGCCACATCATGGCGTTGCGCGTCTTCGGCCCGTACACGCCGTCGACGTTGCTCCCGGTGAAGTGCAGCTGGTTCTTCTGAAGGGACTTGACGGCCTTCACGGTCCCCGGGCCGTAGGAGCCGTCGATGCCGCCGCTCTCCTGGATCAGCCGGGCCGCCGCGCTTGAGGAGTAACAGGTCACGATCGCGTCCTGCAACGCCTTGACCGTGGCCTTGGAACCCTTGCCGAGGCTCAGGTTGCAGCCGATCCCGCTGCTTGAGTTGGTCGGCACTCTGACGTACTCGTAGTTTCCGGTGTACTTCAGGACCGTGCTGTTGCAGACCACGACGGCCGCCTGCGCCGGGGCACTCGTGGCGACGGCCAGCGAGAGCGTCGCGGCGGTCATCCCCACGGCTGTGACCAGCGCCTGCGTCCTGCGAGAAACGGCACGCATGTGCATCCTCCTTCTCTCCGGGTTGCGCACCGGGTGGGACGACGGGCCATCCCGGCCCACCCGATGCCTTCGGGGTCGGACGCTAGCCACCGTCCGGCCCGGCCGTGAAGATCGGTCGAGCGCCTGTGGCCCAACGGTGAAGACACCATGACCATGTACCAAGCCTCATGACGGGCCGTCACCGCAGCACGCGCGTCCGGCGGCCGGGGCGTGGCTGTACGCCCCCGCCACCCCCAGCCGGAAGAATGCGCCCCCATGAGCCATTCGCACCCCGCCCGCAACGAGTCCGCGTGGCTCCGCCCGATGGTCGCCCGCCCGGCCGACGAGCGGCACCGCACCGCGACCATGCTGGAGCTCTTCTTCGACCTCTGCTTCGTCACCGCGGTCGCCCAGGCGGCGACGGCGTTCGAACACGAACTGGCGGAGGGGCGCGTCGGCCACGGCGTACTCGGCTACGCGATGGTGTTCTTCGCGATCTGGTGGGCCTGGATGAACTTCACGTGGTTCGCCTCCGCGTACGACACCGACGACGTGCCGTACCGGCTGCTCACCCTCCTGCAGATCACCGGCGCACTCGTCCTGGCCGCCGGCGCGACCGAGGCGGTTCGGCACGAGGACTTCGCGGTCATCACCTGGGGCTACGTCATCATGCGGCTGGCGATGGTCGCCCAGTGGCTGCGCGCCGCCCGTGCCGATCCCGAACGGCGCCGCAGCTGCCTGCGCTACGCCGTGGGGATCCTCGTGGTGCAGGCCGGCTGGGTCGTACGCCTCGCCCTGCCGGAAGGCAGCGGACTCGCGACGTTCGCGGTCCTCGTGGTCGCGGAGATCGCCGTCCCCGTCTGGGCCGAGCGGGCGGCCACCACCACCTGGCACCCGCACCACATCGCGGAGCGGTACGGGCTGTTCACGCTGATCGTGCTCGGTGAGTCGATCACTGCCGCGACCGGTGCCGTACGCGTCTCCCTCGACACCCACGCGGGGCTCGGTGACCTCGCCGCGCTCGTCGTCGGTGGGATCCTGACCGTGTTCGCCCTGTGGTGGCTGTACTTCGCGCAGAGCGCGCCCCAGCGGCTCACCACTCTCCGCGTCGCGCTCCTCTGGGGCTACGGGCACTACTTCGTCTTCGCCTCGGCGGCCGCCGTCGGCGCGGGCCTCGCGCTCAACGTCGCCCACGCCACGGGCCACGGCCGGCTCTCCGACCACGCGGCGGCCTCGGTCTACACCGTTCCGGTCGCGCTCTTCGTCACCCTCGTGTGGCTGCTGCACCACCCCACCCCGGTGCGGATCGACGCCGCCGACCTCGTGCACCCGGTCGCGGTCGCCGCCATCCTCGCCGCGACGTTCGCGCCCTCGCCCGTCCTCGTCACGGGCATCCTCGCCGCGCTCCTCATCGCGGTGAGGCTGACGCTCTCCGCCCGCGCCGCCAGGACGACGCCATCCGCCCCGCTCAACCCCTGACCTCTGACCTCTGACCGACGATCAGCGATTGCCGCGCACCGCCTGCCCCGGCAGGGCGATCCCGTGGGCCTGGGCGACCCGCCCCGGGCGCAGCGTCCACGGCACCGGTGAGGTGTCGGTCAGCCAGTCCTCCGCGACGATGCGGTGCACGACGAAGCCGCGCAGCGAGCGTGACAGCTTCCAGCCGAGGCCCTTGCACAGCTGCCCGTACGAGGGGCCGTGCCCGTGTTCCGCGCGGAAGGCGGCGGCGAGGGCGGCGGCCTGCGGGCCGCGGTCGGGATGCCCGTCCTCCCAGGCCTCGTAGGCGGTGAGCACGGACCGGGCGGCCGGGACGTCGGCCGGCGGGTACATGAACGCCTTCGCCACCCGGCCCATGGGGAACCGGCACAGCGGGCAGTGCTCGACCGCCTCCACGTGCCGCCGCAGAGCCGGACTCGTACCGGACTTCCACGCGTCCCACGCGGCCGGGGTGATCTGATCCGGGTCGGGCTCCGCGGGCGGGCGGCTCGCCTCGACGCGCGCCTCCTCCGCGATCTCCTCGGGGGTACGGAACCTGCCCGCGAGGTGGCGTACGGCCGGGTCGAGGCGGTAGGTGTCACCGGAGAGGTCCGCGAGGAACCCCTTGGCGGCGAGTTCGGGCACGGCGGCGCGGCAGGCCTCCGGCAGTTGGCCGGGGATCCGGCCGTGCAGCTCGGAGGTGCTGTGGGCGGCCAGGAACAGGGCGGCCAGCCGGATGGCCGGTGACGCCTTCTTGACCGGCTTCGCGATCCGCGCGCGCATGGCCCATCCCGACACCCGCGACCGTGTGCCCTTGCCCAGGGGCAGCGGGTGGCCCGTCTCCCGGCCCATCTCCGGGACCCTGATCCCCACCGGGACGTCCTGGTCCCCGTCGACCAGCGGACCGGGCACCTCCCAGCCGGCGGCCTCCAGACCGGTCACGGCCCGGTGCGGGTCCTCCAGCCGCAACGAGCGCACGTCGGTGCCGGTGACGTTGCCGACACCACCCCGTGCGGCCCGGATGGCCACGACGACGGCGAGGAACTGCGCGTCGACGGACGCGAGCGGCAGCCCGGCCACGTACGACAGGAGCGCGCGTGCCGCCTCCCCCTGCCGGTTCGTCAGCAGAAAGGGCGGCAGGACGGGTTCGACGGGCGAAGAGGTGGCGGTCTCTTGCGAGATGACAGTCTTGGGCACATCTCTCCTAACGCGGGGCAGCCGCCGAGGACACGGGCGGACGCCACCGGCGTCCGGGACCAGGAGAGAACGGTATCCGCCCGCGCGTTGCCACGAAGGCGGCCGGACACCCGCCGGCCGGGGACATCGCCCAGGTCCCGGGCCGGCGGATGTCCGGCCCTGCTACGCGGACCTCAACCGGTAGGCGTAGGTGTACGTGCGACCGGCGTGCAGCAGGTACTCCGCGAGCGGCGGGGCGCCCCAGGAGTCGTTGCCGCCGACGCCCATCTGCCGGTGGTTGACGCCCAGGACGGTCTCGTCGCGCCGCTTCAGCTCGTAGGGGTGCTTCGGGCCCTCCAGGTCGAACGGCGTGTAGTGCAGGACGCTCGTCTCCAGCATGGGTTCGCCCTCGCCTGGGTCGGCCCGTACCAGCAGTCCGGTACCCGAGCGGTCCGTCACCGACAGCGTGCGCACGCCGGTCATGTTGCCGGTCTGCTGGGGGCGGGCGTAGGGCGCGACCTGATCGTCGACGGTGGAGCGGTAGCGGCCCACGAACGCGCCGGAGTGCCGGTCCCAGTAGTTCTCCTGCGGGCCGCGCCCGTACCAGTCGATCTGCTCGAAGCCCTCCGGGACGGTCAGCAGCGCGCCCACCATGGGCAGATCGGGCAGCCCGGCGGCGGCCTCCAGGGTGTGCCGGACCCGGATCTCGCCGTCCCCGCGCACGGTGAACACGGTGGTCCAGGTGGACGTGGCCGGGGAGGTGGGCAGGGTGCACGCCACCTCGACGGTGACGACTCCGGGCGACGGCTGGGCAGTCCTGACGGAGGTCACCTCGCGGTCCGTACCGGCGTCGCGCCAGGTCCGCAGCGAGTTCTGGGCGCCTCGGCCGGTGTCGTTGTCGGTGGGCCCGCGCCAGAAGTTCGGCACCGGGCCGCCGGCCAGCAGCAGCCGGCCCTTCACCCGGTACGAGGCCAGCGTCCCGGTGGACCTGTCCAGGACCACCTCCACGTCGCGCCCGCTGATCCGTACGCGCCCGCCGTCGGTCTCGTCGAGGGTGAGGGCGGGCAGCGTGTCCGGGGCCGGGTCCGCGGGCGCGGGGGTGTGCCAGTCCAGCGCGAGCTGCTCGGCGGCCACGGTGTGCCCTGCCTCCGCCCACGTGGCCCTGGCCTTCAGTACGAAGGAGACGTTCAGCCAGTACTCGGCGCCCGGCTCGGGCTTGGCCGGCTTCCGGTACGGGATGCGTACAGTCCCCTCGCCGCCGGGCGCCACCTTCGGCGCCGCGAGCCCGCCGTGCTGCACGCTCCGCCCGTCGCAGGTCACGTCCCAGCGCAGCTCGTACGCGTCCAGGCCGCTGAACAGGTGCTTGTTCCGTACCGTCACCTCCCCGGCCGCGAGGTCCGAAGCGGCGACCGCGACCGGCTGGTAGACCTTCTTGACCTCCAGCAGACCGGGGTGCGGCGTACGGTCCGCGGCGACCAGACCGTCACAGCTGAAGATCCCGTCGGTCGGGTACCCGTCCTTCCAGTCCCCGCCGTACGACAGGTAGGTGTGCTTGGCGTCGCCCGGCACCGGGAGCCGGATCGCCTGGTCCACCCAGTCCCACACGAACCCGCCGTGCAGATTCGGGTAGCGCTCGAAGATGTCCCAGTACTCCTTGAGGTTGCCGCTGCTGTTGCCCATGGCGTGCGCGTACTCGCACAGGATGAAGGGCGTGTCCTTGCCCGACTTGCCGTACGCCTCCACGTCCGCCGGCTTGGTGTACATCTCGCTGTGCAGGTCGGCGACCTCGTTCATGCCTTCGTAGTGCACGGGCCGGGAGGCGTCCCTGGCGTGCACCCAGTCGGCCATCGACCGGAAGTTGGACCCGCCGCCGGCCTCGTTGCCCAGCGACCAGACCACGATGCTCGGGTGGTTCTTGTCGCGCTCGACCATGGAGCGGATCCGGTCGACGCAGGCGTCGGTCCATTCCGGCAGGGAGGCCGGCACGGTGTCACGGACGCCGTGGGTCTCCAGGTTCGTCTCGCCGATGACGTACAGGCCGTACTCGTCGCACAGCTCCAGCCAGCGCGGATTGTTCGGGTAGTGCGAGGTGCGCACCGCGTTGATGTTGTGCTGCTTCATCAGCAGGATGTCCTGGAGCATCCGCGGCTCGCGGACCGCCTGGCCGTGGTCGGGGTCGGACTCGTGGCGGTTGGTGCCCCGGAACATCACGGGCCGGCCGTTCACGGTGAACTTCCCGGGCCCGTACTCGACCTCGCGGAAGCCGGTACGGGTGCGCTGGACGTCGACCGTCCGCCCGGAACCGTCGGTGAGCGTGACGACCACGGTGTAGAGGTTCGGGTCCTCGGCCGACCAGAGCGCGGGCGCGGAGACGTCCGCCTTCAGCGTCACCTCGGCGTCCCCGCCCGAGCCCTTCGGCTCGACGTCCCCGGTGAGCGGACGGCCGACCCGGCGCCCCCGGCCGTCGTACAGCACCGCCTCGATCCGGTGCCCGGCCGCACCGGCGCCGCCCCGGTCGCGCACGGTCGCGGTGACGGTGAGGACCGCGTCGCGGTACGCGTCGTCCAGCTCGGTCCGTACGAACAGGTCCTGCACGTGGACCGGCGCGACCGCGTACAGATAGACGTCCCGGAAGATCCCGGACAGGTCGATCATGTCCTGGTCCTCCAGCCAACTGCCGTCGGACCAGCGGTAGACCTCGACGGCCAGGGTGTTGTCGCCCGGCCGCACGTGCTCGGTGATGTCGAACTCGGCGGGGGTGTAGCTGTCCTCGCTGTAGCCGACCCGCTCGCCGTTGACCCAGAGGAAGAACGCCGACTTCACGCCCTGGAACGAGATCAGGGTGCGCCGGCCCGACCAGTCGCGCGGCACGGTGAAGGTGCGGCGGTAGGAGCCGACCGGATTGAATTCGTGCGGAACGGCGGGCGGCTCGGGGGTCTCGTAGCCGACCCACGGGTAGCGGATGTTGAGGTAGATCGGCTCCGGGTAGCCCTCGATCTCCCAGTTCGACGGTACGGGGATCCGGTCCCAGCCGCCGTCGTCGTAGCCGGGCGCCTCGAAGCCGGTGGGCCGGGCGTCGGGGTTCTTGGACCACTTGAAACGCCAGGTCCCGTTCAGCGACCGGTAGTAGGGCGACTTCTCCATGTTGCCGCGCAGTGCGTCGGAGCCGCTCGCGTACGGGACCAGCCGGGCCCGTGCCGCCTCTCTGCCGACCTGGAACACTCTCGGCTGCGCGTCCCACTCGGGGGCCTCCGCGGCGAAAGCCTGTCTCTGCGCGGAGAAGACGGCCCAGCCCGCGAGGGCTGCCCCGGTCGAAAGGACGGAACGACGGCTCGGACGGTATGCGCTCATGAAGCGACTCCGAACGGAAGGCAACAAGAACCACCACCATTAGACGGAATCACTCAACACGCAAGACTCCGCGCGGGATCGCCGGACATCACGGCCTGATCCCGCCGCGTGTGGCCCTGCCGCGCCCTGTCCTGCACCGTGCATCGGGTACGCACCCAGCACTCCGTGCGTACGGAACTCATGCGGACCCCAGGGGGGCCGGGGCCCTGCGGGAGGTGGGGGTGTACGTCCGGGGCGGCGCTACGATCGAGGCCGCCCTCGGGCCGGGCGGCCCCGTCCACCCGCGCGAGACCAGCGACCCCGAGGACGTGGTCACGACCGCCCGCATCGAGTGACAGGCCTCCACCACGGGCGTCCGGGCCGGCGAGTTCGACCACTTCGCCGAGGCGGCAGACGGATAGGGCGGGCGTCATGACCGGATGGATGTCCCGGACCCCACGCCACGCGGTAGCGCTGGTCTGCGCGTATGCGACCGGCCTCCTCCTCGTGGGGTCGGTCGCCCACATCGCCGGCCTCCTCCAGCACGGCCTTCGCCCCTACGACTGGGCCCCTCGCTGGCTGAATCTGTACTGGACCTCGCTGGCCCTCCTGGACACGCTCGCGGCGCTCCTCCTGCTCCGGGGAAAGCGCGCGGGGGTGGACCTCGCCTGCGCCGTCATGGCGACCGACCTCGCCGCCAACTGGTACGCGGTCCACGGCATCCAGCACAGCCACTTCACCGCGCAGCCCGGTCTGCAACGGCTCACCGCTTTCACGGTGCTCGTACTGGGGACGGCGCCGTTCGTCCGCAGGCACCTCCCCAGGTGACCGCCGCCCGCGAACGCCACCGGATTCGGGCTTCCTCCGCGAGCGCGAGTGCCTGACGGGTCCGGGCACGTGTCCGAAGACCTCACGGCGGGCATGATCAATCGCATGAAAGCGGGCAAGAGGGACGTCGCGAACAACGGCACGAGGCTCGACACGAGTACGAGTGGGACCACCGGCACGAGCAATAGGCCGGGGCAGGTCCTGCAATGGAACTTCTTCATAGGCGGGCACCTGAGCGCCTCCGTTCCCGTCCGCCTCGTCGAACGTACGACCGCCGGTCAGCTGCTGTGGATGGAGACCGGCACGCCGATGTGGCGGACCGCCCTGCCGCGCGGCACCACGCATCTGCGGGACATCGCCCCGCACGAACGCCCCGCGGAGGGCTACCCCGTGGTCCCCGGCCGATGGCCGATGGGCAACGCCCTCTTCTACCAGCCGACCGGCGCGGCCCACTCCGTCCTGTGGCTGTTCGGACGCAGACAGAAGTTCCGTGGCTGGTACGTCAATCTGGAACGCCGGCTCCACCACGGCGACGCCATCGACATCGCGGACCACGAACTGGACCTCAACGTGGCGCCGGACCGCACCTGGCGATGGAAGGACGAGCAGTCCTTCGCGGAGAAGACCGGCCACCCCGCGTACTGGACCGCCGAGGAAGCGGTGGCCATCCGGTCCGAAGGAGACGCGGTGGCACGGCTCGCCGAGGCCGGAACGTTTCCCTTCGATGGCTCCTGGTGCGATTTCAGGCCACCTTCGGCCTGGACGACACCACCCCGCCCGGCCAAGCCCCGCCGCTCACTCCTCTGAACGATGCACGCCCCCACCTCGCCACACGTGCGCCGATAGGTGCGGGTTCGCGTACGGATGCCGGTCTCGGCCAGGGTGGCGCGATGGCGATCATTGCCCGGCGTCACGCTCCGTGATACACAGAGTAACGATATGTAATTCGCTCACACATCGATTCGAGCCGCAGGTCAGGGCGGTCAGACCGGTCAAATGTGCGAGATCCGGGTAAAGAGAGCCGCCAAGTCGTCGTGCGAACGCAGTTTCATCAGCGAAGATAGAGGGTGACTCGTGCCGTGCGGTGCGGGCACCGAACTACCCAGCAAGGGCGGTGACTTAAATGATCCTGGCAGCCGAAAAGGGCGACATCACCACCATCATCGGCGGAATCGCCCCGAACTGGGGGCCGTTCGGGACCTTGGGCAACGAGGCCCGCGTCATGATCGAAGTGGTGATGGCGATCGCCATCCTGCTCTGTCTCGGCATCGCGATCTGGGGCGCGGCCAAACAGCGGATCGGCGCGACGGCTCTGCGAGACACGTTCAGCGCGGAGCAGGGCAAGGGGCTGATCGTCGCCGGTCTCACCGGTGTGTTCATCATCGGATCGCTGGGAACCCTGTTCACCATCGTCTACGGGATGGCTGTCTAACCGACCGTCAGCCCGCGTCCGGGGGCACTCCCGCCCCATCCCCACCATCCGCCCGTCGTGCCCACCGGCAGAGGTTGCGTCTCCCTGATGTCGAGTCACCACACCGCGCCCGCGCGGGAACCAGCACGGCTACCGTCGTACTACGACGCGGTCCAGGCAACGGTTGAGGGGGCGTACGCGGCATGAGTCCCGACGATGACGGCTACGGCAACGACTCCGGCCGCTCCAACGACGCCTACAGCACCCTCGGCGGCACGCGCCAGACCCGCACCCGCCTCCCCGACGCCCAGGGCGGCGACGGCTACGGCCCCCGCCGCCCCGCCCGCAAGTCCCGCTCGCTCCTCACCGTCCTCGGCGTGGTGGTCCTGCTCCTGGCCGCCATCGCCTTCGCGAACATGGGCGGAGGCGACGGGGACAACGGCGGCAGCGGTGCGCGGGGAAGCGACGCCAAGAAGCCCGGCTCGGCACCGACAGCGGCCACCGGGACGAAGCCGGTGACGGGGAAGAACGGCTCGATTCCCTCGGGGTTCGCGCATGACGAGCAGGGGGCGCAGAGCGCGGCGTCCAACTTCGCGGTGGCACTCGGTTCTGTGGAGATGTTCAAGAAGGACACTCGTCACGCAATCGTGGACAGTGTCTACACACCTGAGGCAGCGGGAAAGCTCAGAGCCCCGCAGGATGCCGCCTACTCTCCGACCTTTCTCGACAAGCTCGGGCTCGACGCCAACGGCAACGCGCCGCAGGGCAACACATTCGTATCGCGCACAGTCCCGGTGGGCACCAAGCTGGAGTCCTTCGACGCCGGCACGGCCAAGGTCTCAGTCTGGTACATGGGCCTGATCGGGATGTCCGGCCCCGGTTCCACCGACCCCGTACGCACCTCCTGGAAGACCTGGACCGTTGAACTCACTTGGGCGAACAAGGACTGGAAGGCGGTAAGCGACTCCCAGAAGGACGGACCGGCCCCAGTACCCGGGGACGTTGCGGCTTCCAGCTCGGACGAGATCAGCAAGGCTGTCGAGGAGTACGGAGGTTTCACTTATGCCCGGTAGCCCTCGGCTTCCCGTCCGCTCCGTCATCACCGCGCTGGTGGCAACGCAAACAGCCATTGTCCTCCTGTCTGCACGTGCCGTTGCTGCGCCCACTCCCTCGCCCTCACCGAGTCCATCCAACAAGGCCTGCGACCTACTCATCGGCCCCGCCAAGCAGTACTGCGACGGCGATGCGGGCACCTCCAGGTCCAATGCCCCCAAAAGCACCGACCCCGCCCTGGACCCCCTGACCTCCCTGGGCCGCGGCTGTGCCGACGCCGCCGCCTGGATCGTCGGCAAGCTCAGCGACGCCGTCAAGAGCACCGCGAACGTCGACTTCACGAACACCCGCTTCCTCCAGCAGTACGCGATCGTCTTCGCGGCCTCCACCGTGCTGACGCTCGTCCTGTGGCTGCTCGCCGTCGCCAAGCGCGCCATCCGCGGGGTGCCGCTCACCACCGCCATCTCCGAGGCCATCGGGTTCCTGTGGCTGACAGTCCTGGCCTCCGCGTTCACCCCACTGATCCTCTACACGATCGTCTCCGCCACCGACGCCGTCACCGACGTCGTCGCCTCGTCCTCCGGCGGGCAGACGGACGTCTTCTTCGGGTCGTTCGCGGACGCGCTCAAGAAGGACTCCGACATCGGCGGCGGACCGATCATGCTGATCGTCGTGTCGCTGGTGTCGATCCTCGCCGCAGGCATCCTCTGGCTGGAACTCGTGATCCGGGCCGCCCTCCTCTACGTCGGCGCCCTGCTCGGAACCGCCGTGTACGCGGGGCTCGTCGACAAGAACATGTGGGGGCACGTACGCCGCTGGGCGGGCATCATGATCGCCGTGATCATGGTGAAACCCGTCATCGTCATCGTGCTCGGCCTGGCCGGCGCGCTGTCCTCCGACGACGGACCGAACGCGTTCTCCGCCGTCGTCTCCGGACTGGCGATCATCCTGCTCGCGATCTTCGCCTCCGGCATGATCTACCGCTTCGTCCCCGGCTTCGGCGACGAGATCCAGGGCGCCCGTACCAACCGCAAGCAGGCCACCGACGGCTCCCAGGCCGCCGCGATGATCAGCTCGCCCGCCGCTCTCGTCTCCCAGGGCATCAAGACCCACAGCAGCCGCGGCGGCGGCCAGGACAACGGCGGCGGCAACAGCGGCGGCGGACGCCCCGCCAACCCGGTCAGCGGCGGAGTCGCCGCCCACAGCTCCCGCAACTCCGGGAGCGGGGTCGGCGGCGGATCTGTCCCCTCCGCCGCACCTCCGCCCCGCAGCGGCTCCGGCCCCACCTCCGGCACCCCGCACAGCAGCCGCGGCCCGCGCCGCGGATCAGGAAGTTCAGGTAACAGCAGCACAGGAGGTGGCGGGCGTTGAGCACGCAGTCCCATCCGATCACGCCCCGCCGTACGTATCTCATCGGCCGGGCCCGGCCCAACGCCATGGTCGGCAAGAACCGCGAGACCGGCGAGATCGCCCTGATCATCGGCGGGGCGTTCCTCGGCATGATGAGCGGCCTGCTCGTACCGGTCCTGTCCATGCGGATCGTGCTGCTCACCGGCTTCCCGCTGCTCGCCCTGGCGATCGTCTACGTCCCGTACAAGCACCGGACGTTCTACAAGTGGTTCGAGATCAACCGCAGCTACAAGCGCTCCCTGCGCAGAGGCGCCACCTACCAGTCCGGCGCCATGGAAGCGGGCACCAGCGCCGACGGCCGCGAGGTCGAGATCGGACCGCCCCCCGGCATCGGCCGGATCAACTGGCTGGCCGCCCCCTTCGGCCCCGACGAGATCGCCGTACTGCTGCACGCCGACCGCCGCACCGTCACCGCGGCGATCGAGATCGAGGGGCCCGGCGTCGGCCTGCGCGACAGCGAGGACCAGGAAGCGCTCGTCGACCGCTTCGGCACCCTCCTCAAGCACGTCGCCAACGGCGACGGCTTCGTGACCCGCATCCAGATGCTCGCCCGCACCCTGCCCGCCGACCCCGACGCACACGCCAAGGACGTCGCCCAGCGCGGCGACAAGGCCTCCCCCGGCTGGCTCCAGGAGTCCTACGAGCAGCTCCAGTCGATGGTCTCCACCTCCAGCGAGCAGCACCGCGCCTACCTCGTCGCCTGCATGGAGTTCGACCGCGAGCTCGCCGCGGAGGCCAACGCCATGGCCCGCGCCGCCCGCCCCCACGGCGGCCGGAAGCTCGACCGGGACGCCGGACTCGCCGTCGTCATGGCGCGCGAGCTCACCGACATCTGCGCCCGCCTCGCCGAGGCCGACATCCGGGTACGCCAGCCGCTCGGCCAGAGCCGCCTGGCCTCGCTCGTCCACTCGATGTACGACCCCGACCACCCCATCGACCACATCCAGGCCATGACCAAGCGCAACGCCTGGCCCGCCGAACTGGACGCGGTCGAGCCGACGTTCCTCCAGGCCAAGACCCGCGAATCGTCCACCCGCGCCCCCTGGTGCCACTCCACGGCCTGGGTCAAGGAGTGGCCGATGACGCCCGTCGGCGTCAACTTCCTGGCCCCGCTCCTGGTCCACACACCCGATGTGATCCGTACGGTCGCGGTCTGCATGGACCTCGAACCCACCGAGATCGCCATCGAGCGGATGCTCACCGAGAAGACCAACGACGATGCCGAGGCCAGCCGCCAGGCCAAGATGAACCGCACCGTCGACCCCCGCGACATCGCCGCCCACGGCCGGCTCGACCAGCGGGGTGAAGATCTCGCGAGCGGCGCGGCAGGGGTGAACCTGGTGGGGTACATCACCGTGTCGTCCCGTTCCCCCGAGTCGCTCGCCCGCGACAAGCGGACGATCCGGGCCTCGGCCGGCAAGTCGTACCTGAAGCTGGAGTGGTGCGACCGCGAGCACCACCGCGCGTTCGTGAACACCCTGCCGTTCGCCACCGGCATCCGCCGCTAGCCGTACACGCCCCAGAGCACCGAACACACCGAACACACGGAACACACCGAACGCACAGAGAGCACCGAGAGAGACGAAAGGGAGGTCGGTCACGCCATGCGAGATCCGCTGTCCGCGTTGTCGGACGCCTTTACCGCCTTCCTCTTCGGGAAGGTGGAGACGACCCGGCTGCCCGTCCGCACCTCCACCGGACAGGCGCAGGCGGTCTACCTGCCCACCGCCGCCCCCGGCCTCGGCGACTCCGGCGTGATCATCGGCCGCGAGGTGTACTCCGGCAAGGGCTACATCTACGACCCCTTCCAGCTGTACGGGCAGCAGCTCCCCGCCCCGCACTGGCTGGTGCTCGGCGAGTCCGGCAACGGCAAGTCAGCGCTGGAGAAGACGTACGTGCTCCGCCAGCTCCGCTTCCGCGACCGCCAGGTCGTCGTCCTGGACGCACAGGGCGAGGACGGCGTCGGCGAATGGAACCTCATCGCTCAGGAACTGGGCCTGACCCCCATCCGCCTCGACCCCACCTCCGCGCTCAACGGCGGCATCCGGCTCAACCCGCTCGACCCCGCGATCACCACGACCGGGCAGCTCGCCCTGCTCCGCACGATCATCGAAGTCGCCATGGGCCACGGCCTCGACGAACGGTCCGGCTTCGCGCTCAAGGTCGCCCACGCCTTCGTGAACGAGACGACGACCGACCGCCAGCCCGTCCTGATGGACATCGTCGACCAGCTGCGCCACCCGGAACCCGAGTCCGCCCAGGCGATGAACGTCGACATAGACGACGTACGGGCCTGGGGCCTGGACGTCGCACTCGTCCTGGACCGGCTCGTCGACGGCGACCTGCGCGGCATGTTCGACGGGCCGACGTCCGCCGACATCGACCTGGACGCCCCACTGATCGTCTTCGACCTCTCCCACATCGACCGCAACTCGATCGCCATGCCGATCCTGATGGCGATCGTCGGCGTCTGGCTGGAGCACACCTGGATCAGGCCCGACCGGAAGAAACGCATCTTCCTGGTCGAGGAGGCCTGGCACATCATCAACTCCCCCTTCGTCGCCCAGCTCTTCCAGCGCCTGCTGAAGTTCGGCCGACGGCTCGGGCTGTCCTTCGTCGCCGTCGTCCACCACCTCAGCGATGTCGTCGACGGAGCCGCCGCGCGGGAAGCGGCGGCCATCCTCAAGATGGCCTCGACCCGCACGATCTACGCCCAGAAGGCCGACGAGGCCAGAGCCACCGGCCGGGTGCTCGGGCTGCCCCGATGGGCGGTCGAGATCATCCCCACGCTCACCCCCGGCATCGCCGTCTGGGACGTCAACGGGAACGTACAGGTCGTCAAACACCTGATCACCGAGGCCGAACGCCCCCTCGTCTTCACCGACCGCGCCATGACCGAGTCCTCCGCCATCGACCTGCTTCCGGAGGACGTACGCGCCGCCGAACTGGAGGCGGAACAGCGCGCGGCCCGGATCGAGAACCAGCAGCGGCTCAACGAGTCGTCCGAGTCAACGGTGGCATGACATGGCAGGGCGCGGCGAGGCACGGTCCGGCGGCAGCACGGGCGGCACCGGCGGCATCCCCGACGGACTGCTGATCGGCCTGCTGGCCTTCCTGCTCGGGCTGACGCTGCTGGCCTGGACGGCCACCGGGCTGTCCGGGCTCCTCGCGCACGGCGCCTGGCCGCACGGCGTCACCCTCGCCGAGACCCCACTGGCCATACGACGCCTGGTGGAGGCCCCGCACGACCTGCCGGCCGCCTGGCCGACCACACCGGCGGGGGCGCTCTCCGGATACGGGCTGTTCTGGGGCCTGTTCATCGGTGAGCTGATGGTGCTCGTCGTCCTGACCATCTTCGTCATGGGCGTGGTGGCACGCTGGCGTGGCGTACGGGCCCGTCAGCGCGCCCAACGGCTGGACCGGATCGACCGGCTGGAGGAACGGCGACCGAAACGAGCCGAGAAGGACCAGGAACACGAACACCGGTCCCAGGCACCAGCATCAACACCGGCCACAGGAACAGCCCCGGCCCCGGCCCCGGCCCCGGCCCCCACGGAACATCTCCCCGAAACGCAGCAACAGCAACAACAACAACAGTACTCAGCCGCCCCGGCCGCCACCACCGAGCTCCTCGCGACCGCCGCCCCGCTCACCGTGCCCTCCCCCCGCGCCCCCCTCGTCGTCTACGGCCCCGCCGCCACCCGCAGGCCCACCGTCGTCCAGGCCATCGGCGAAGCCGACGGGCCCGTGCTCGTCGTCACCTCCGACCCCAGCGTCTGGGCCGAGACCAAGGACGCCCGCGCCAAACTGGGCCCCGTCCTCATCTACGACCCCGGCCACCTCTGCGACACCCCGGCCCGGCTCCACTGGGCCCCCACCGCCGGCTGCGAACAGCCGGAGCGGGCGGCCGCCCGCGCCGCCGCCCTCCTCGCCCCGGTCCGCCCGCAGGCCCGCATCGACGCGGCGACGGCCGACACCGCGGAGACGCTCCTCCAGTGCTGGCTGCACGCCGCAGCCATCGACGGCCGCCCCTTCCGCCAGGTCCACCGCTGGGCCCTGGGCGGCGCCGCCCACGAACCGGTGCGGCTGCTGCGTACGCACCCCAAGGCCGCGTCCGGACTCGCCGGGCTGCTGGAGTCCGCACTCACCGCGCACCCCGAACGCCGCGAGATGGCGCAGGAACTGACGGTCCGGGCCTTCGGCGCGCTCTCCTCGGTCCATGTCCGCGACACCTGCACCCCCAATCGGGCCGATGCGCTCGCGCTGGAATCTTTCGCGGACGAAGGGGGCACTCTTTATGTGGTGGGTGAACCCATCGAGAATCCGCGATCGGGCCCGGGAGCCATGCCCCTGCTCACGGCGCTCGCCTCAGACGTGGTCGAGCACGGCCGCCGCATGGCCGCACGGTCATCCGACGGTCGGCTCGACCCACCAATGACGCTCGTCCTCGACGACATCGCGGCCGTCGCACCGCTGCCCCGGCTGCCCGAGCTGCTGGCGACCGGCAACAACCTGGGCCTGCCCACCGTCGCCCTGCTCCGCTCCCCCGAACAGGGCCGCGCCCGCTGGATCGAGCAACTCCGGACGCCAAGCACCCCCTGACGCCCTGCCCGACCCACCGCACCACACCACACGCCGCAACTACGGCCGGGCCACCGCGTACTCCAGATCGCGAGCCGTCGGATCGCCGTGGACCGGCACCGTCTCCCCGGTCGGCACGAACCCGATCCGGCGGTAGAACGCCGCCGCCCGCAGGTTGTCCTCGTGCACATACAGCCGCACGCGTTCGATCCTCGGCCCGCCCAGCGACCACGCCCAGTCCAGACCGGCCCGGAACAGTTCCCCGGCAACTCCGCCGCCCCGCGCCTCGGGGCGCACGAACACCCCGACCACGTGCGCCTGGTGGATGTCGCCCGCCGCACCGAACGGCCCCTCCCCGTCCGGGCGCTCGACCAGCACGGTCACCGAACCCGCCCAGCTTCCGTCCGGCGCCACCGCGACGAACTGCCGCTTCTCACCGTCGCCCGGCCCGGCAGAACCGGCCGCCCACTCCTTCCAGAGCGCGTCGGGCTGCCGCACCGCCTTCTCGTACGTATCCCGGAACGCCAGCGGCGCCACCGGATCCCGCAGCGCGGCCAGCCGGAGTTCCTTCACCAGCTGCCATTCCTCGGCCCGCACCGGCCGTATCACGTAGTCCATGCGCCGATCCTCACCCGCCGCCCCCGGCCGTGCAAACGAGTTCGCACCCCGGCCCCGGCGTCGTACCCCGGTACTACGCGCGCCGCCACCTGCCACCCCCGGTCCGACGTCCCACGCCCGCCCGCTCCGTAGCGTCGACCACATGATCAGGGCATACGAACTCACCAAACGGTACGGGGACACCACCGTCGTCCAGGACCTCGACTTCACGGTCCGCCCCGGCACCGTGACCGGCTTCCTCGGCCCGAACGGCGCCGGGAAATCAACCACCATGCGCATGCTGCTCGGCCTGGACGCGCCCACCCGGGGCCGTTCGACGATCGGCGGACGCGCGTACGCCACCCACAGCGCACCGCTGACCGAAGTCGGCGCCCTGCTGGAGGCCCGCTCCGTCCACCCCGGCCGCACCGCCTTCCACCACCTGATGGCCCTCGCCCACACCCACGGCATCCCCCGCAGCCGCGTCGAGCACGTCCTCGACCTGGCCGGGCTGACGGCGGTCGCCGGGAAGCGGGTCAAAGGATTCTCGCTCGGCATGGGCCAGCGCCTCGGGATCGCCGCCGCGCTGCTCGGCGACCCGGCCGTCCTCATACTCGACGAACCGGTCAACGGCCTCGATCCCGAGGGCGTCCTGTGGATCCGCAACCTGCTCAGATCCCTCGCCGCGGAAGGCCGCACGGTCCTCGTCTCCTCGCACCTGATGAGCGAGATGGCGCTGACCGCCGACCACCTCGTCATCATCGGACGCGGCCGCCTCCTCGCGGACACCACCGTCGACGACTTCGTCGCCATGGCCGGCGGCGCCTCGGTCCACGTCCGCACCCCACAGGCCCCCGCCCTCCGCGCCCTCCTCCAGGGCCCCGGCACAGACATCACCGGTCCCACCAGCACGGGCACTACCGACACCGACGCACTGGAGGTCCGCGGCGCCGACGCCGCCCACATCGGCCGCGTCGCGGCCGCACACGCCATCCCGCTGTACGAGCTCACGCCCCGCACCGCCTCACTGGAGCAGGCCTTCATGGACCTCACCCAGGAGTCGGTCGAGTACCGGACCACCGCCCCCGAACCGACCGGAGCCCCCGCATGACCACCGTGGCCGTCACCCCGCACCCGTACCGCGTCACCCCGGCCCGGGTGCTGCGCTCCGAGTGGCACAAACTCCGGTCCCTGCGCTCGACCTGGATCACGCTGGGATCGGCCGCCGCTCTCGTCCTCGCCGTCGGCATCCTCATGGGCACGACCTATACGTCCGGGGGCGGCGACTCGGACATCGACACGGTCGTCATGGTTCTCTACGGCTCCACGCTCGGCACGCTCTGCACGGTCGTGCTGGGCATCCTGGTCACGGCCGGCGAGTACTCGACGGGCCTGATCCGCGCCTCACTCACCGCCGTTCCCCGACGGCTCCCGGTCCTGTGGGCGAAGGCCGCGGTCTTCGCGGCCACCGTGTTCACCGCCATGCTCGCCACCTCGCTGGTCACCTTCGCCGTCGCGCAGTTCTTCCTCGACGACACCGACCAGGCCGCCACCCTCACCGATCCCGGCGTCCTGCGCGCCGTGGCGGGCAACGCCGCCGGGACCACGCTCCTCAGCCTGATCGCGCTGGGCCTCGGCGCCCTGCTCCGCTCGGTTCCCGGCGCCATCGGAGCGTTCATCGGGGGTGTGCTGGTCCTTCCTGAGGTGCTCTCCATGCTTCCCTACGACGCGGTGGAGACCGCCGTCCGCTATTTCCCGACCCAGGCCGCCGGCGTACTGGGCTCCGCCACCCCGCTCCCCGACGCCGCCTCCAACGGCGCCGCCCTGCTCGCCCTCCTGCTCTGGGCAGCCGCCGCACTCCTCGCGGCAGCCGCCCTCCTGCGCCGCCGCGACGCATGACGCGAACGGCCGCCCGAGACGAGGGTGCGAGGATCGCTCGGAAGAGACGAAGAACGACCGGGGGGACGCACACATGACGGGCTACGGGGACGACGGCAACGACCGGGCAGGAACACCGCACCCCAACCCCCGCCCCGGTCCCCGTCCCAGCCCGCTCACCGGGCACATTCAGCGGCAGCTCCAGCGCATCCGCGCGGCCGACCGGCGCAGGCCGGCCGTCTGGGACGGGCTGCTCACCGCCTTCTGGATCCTGTTCGCCGTGCTCGACGTCTCCTCGGGCGGCTGGCGCACCGTCGCCGTCGACCCGGACGTGTCCCCCCAGCTGGTGCTGCTGCTGAGCGCCACCTTCTCCGCACCACTGGCGTGGCGCCGCGTCCACCCCCTGGCCGTCCTGCTGTTCATGACGCCGTTCGCACTGGTCAACGTCTGGACGGGGGCGGTCATCCAGGCCGCCTTCCTCCAGGAGATCGTGGTGTTCAACATCGCGCTCCGGCTGCCCCTGCGCACCTTGGCTCTGTCCGGCGGGATCGTGCTCGCCCCGCTCGCGATCGGCGCGGCCCACTTCCCGCAGCACTGGAACCAGCTCTTGGCCCCCCACGTGTACGCGTTCGTGTTCGCCGCCCTGCTCGGCATCGTGTTCCGGACCCGCAAGGAGTACACGGAGGCCCTCGTCGACCGCGCGAACCGGCTCGAACTCGAAAGGGACCAGCAGGCCCAGCTGGCCGCCATCGCCGAACGGACCCGCATCGCCCGGGAGATGCACGACATCATCGGCCACAACCTGTCCGTCATCACGGGGTTGGCCGACGGCGGTGCGTACGCCGCAGCCAAGCGCCCGGAACGGGCGGCCCAGGCCCTCGACGCGATCGGCACCACCAGCCGCCAGGCCCTCGCCGAACTCCGCCGCCTGCTCGGAGTCCTGCGCGATCCCCCCGACAGCGCCGCCCGCACCCCGCAACCGACCCTCGACGACATGGAAACCCTCCTCACCGGCGTACGGACGGCAGGTCTTCCCGTACGTCTCAGCACCCATGGCACCCCGCCGGCCGTCCCGCCCACCGCGGGGCGGCAGTTGACGGTCTACCGGGTGGTGCAGGAGGCGCTGACCAATACGCTGAAGCACGGGGGCGGACACTCCTCCCTGGCCGCCGAGGTAACCCTGGTCTACCGGCCCGACGAGCTGGAGGCCGTGATCACCGACAACGGAACACCTGCTCCCGGCGCCGCCGCCGCACCCGACGGCACCGGGCAGGGCATCACGGGCATGCGTGAACGCGCTTCCCTGTACGACGGCACCGTAGAAACGGGCCGGCCCACCGGCACGGGCTGGCGGGTACGGCTCCGACTCCCTCTGGAGGACTCCCCCTCGTGACGACCGTGCTCATCGCGGACGACCAGCCGATGCAACGCTTCGGATTCCGCATGCTGTTGGAGAGCCAGGACGACATGACGGTCGTCGGCGAGGCCGCCAACGGCCACGAGGCCCTCCAACTCATCGCCCGGCACCAGCCGGACGTCGCCCTGATGGACATCCGCATGCCCCTGCTCGACGGCATCGAGGCGACCCGCCGCATCATCAGGACGGGTTCCCGCACCCGCGTCCTCATCGTCACGACGTTCGACCTGGACCGGTACGCGTACGACGGCCTGCGGGCCGGCGCGAGCGGCTTCCTCATCAAGGACGCGATGCCCGAGGAGCTGCTGTCCGGCATCCGTGCGGTCGCGAGCGGCGACGCGGTGGTCGCCCCCAGCCTGACCCGCCGCCTCCTGGACGCGTACGTCCAGCACCTGCCGACGACCACCCCCGGCGAAGCCGCGACGCCGGACCCGCGCATCGGGACCCTCACCGGCCGGGAACGGGAGATCCTCACCGTCATCGGACAGGGCTGGACCAACTCCGAGATCGCCGAGCGACTGCACCTGGCCGAATCAACGGTCAAGACCCATGTCTCCCGCATCCTCGCGAAAACCGGTGCCAGGGACCGCGTCCAGGCAGTGATCCTGGCGTACGACACCCACCTGGTCACCGCCGGCTGAGGGAGGCGGGCCGCGAGATGCCCAGAGAGAAGGGGGCCCTTTGTCCTGGTCGGGAACGCAGAAAAGCCCCGTGCCACAAGGGCACGGGGCTTAACTATTAAAAGGAGTTCGGCGGCGTCCTACTCTCCCACAGGGTCCCCCCTGCAGTACCATCGGCGCTGAAAGGCTTAGCTTCCGGGTTCGGAATGTAACCGGGCGTTTCCCTAACGCAATGACCACCGAAACACTATGAAATTAACCAACACCGGAACACAACACGGCCGTTCGTTATTTCAGAACTAACACAGTGGACGCGAGCAACTGAGGACAAGCCCTCGGCCTATTAGTACCAGTCAGCTCCACCCGTTACCGGGCTTCCACATCTGGCCTATCAAC